>CACLAF010000001.1 GCA_902604855.1 uncultured SAR86 cluster bacterium
GTCGATTGGATAAATTTCGTGAACAAGACCTATTTCTAAGGCTTTCTTACCAGATATCTTCTTAGATCTCAGTATCATATCCATGGCATGGTTTTCACCAACACATTTAGCTAAACGAGCACTCCCACCCCATGCAGGAACTGCTCCAAGATCGAGTTCAGGCAATCCTATTTGTGCATCCTCATCAGCTGCAAGGCGAAAATGACAGCCCAAAGGAACTTCTAGTCCACCACCAAGGCAGTAGCCAAACAAAGTTACTATCCAAGGTTTGTGCATGCTTTCAATTGCGTCAATGACTTTTAGCCTTTGATCAAAAAGGGCATCAGAACTGCCCTTTCTTTCAATGCCTTCTTGGAATTGCTTAAGATTCATTCCTACTGAAAAATTATCTAATCCAGCTGCTGTTAAAACTACTGCCCTAATGGCATTATCTTTTGAAATCTTATCAACAGTTTTTTCTAACGCGTCCATAAAGTCTAAAGACATACGATTATAAGGTGCGTCATTTATAGTCAGTATCGCTACTGCGCCATCGATTTCAAATAAAAGATTTGTATTCATCATCTCCTCCTAATTGAAAATTTTCTTAAAATTTTTCATTATCTTGATCACTTTCTTTAGTCATGTCCCCAGTATTTTTATTTTTAAAGTATCCTCTTAAAGCTATATAAGTCTGAATTAAATTAGCTATGACAAAGGCAAATAGATCAACAAATAAAAATATTACAGCACCTGAAAATCTACTTAGGGCAGTAACTAAGTAGCCTTTCAATCTTGTTTCATGATTAACCGAACTTACTTGATATAAGGCCAAAATGCTTATGACTAATATTAGCCATTGACCATATTGTAATACAAAAAAATAATCTATCATGGTGATAACCTCATAAATTTAAATATAATTTCTAGATGGATTGAAAGCTGGCCTAGTCAAAGAGTAGGCCCAGAAAAAGAAGAGAAATTGTAAGGCAAGACGAAAGTAAAGCGCAAAAATTGAAATTTCAGGAAAGGACTCTGGCGTCATGGCCATATAAATATTTGCAGGGTAAACAGCAATTAATAGAGCCAATAAGCCCCAACCTGATATTTTTCTGAAGCGAGATAGTAAAAGGCCAAGACCACCCAGAATTTCAAAAAAACCGCTTACGTATACCGCCTCAAGATGCAAAGGCAACATTGGAGGCATAATAGCTAGATAAAAATCTGGATTAATAAAATGATCAATGCCTACAGTGATAAAAAAGGATGAAAAAGCTAATAAAGCTAGTTTCCTCCACAAACCCTCAGGAAAATTTAATACTCTCAAAAAGTATGACAAAAGACAAAGTTATTTTTTAAAGTTTGGTTTACGCTTCTCTAAGAAAGCACCTATCCCTTCTTTAGCATCATCTTTTAATAAATTCTCCACCATGACTTTTGAAGTGAAGTCATAAGCTTCAGCTAAGTCATAATCAGATTGAGTATAAAATGCATTTTTGCCCGTTGATACAGCCACTGAAGATTTATTGGCAATTTTGGATGCTATATCCATAGTTTCTTTTTCTAACTCATCGATTTCATAAAAATTATTTATTAATCCTATTTCTTTTGCTTTTATTGAGTCAATAAAGTCTCCTGTAAGTAGCATTTCCATAGCATGCTTATTTTTAACTACTCTGGTAAGAGCTACCATGGGAGTAGAACAAAAAAGCCCCAAGTTGACTCCCGGTGTTGCAAATTTAGCTGAGCTTGATGCATAAGCAAGATCACAAGTTGCAACCAACTGACATCCGGCTGCGGTAGCTATACCAGATATTTGTGCAATGACAGGTTTTGGGCAGTTGACTACAAGTTGCATCAAAGATGAGCATTGGTCAAATAATTGTTTGAAGTAAGGTTCACCATCTTCACTTTTCTCTCTTGCATCAGTAATTTGCTTTAAATTATGTCCTGAACTAAATATGCACCCCTCTGCGGCTAAAATTATGACTTTAACTGAGTCATCAATTGAAGCTTTTTCTATTGCCTTTATTAATTTACTCATCATTTCTTCCGATAAAGCGTTGCCGCTCTTTTGATCATCCATGACAAGGCGAAGAATGCCCTCTCTGGGGATATCACTAACGAGTATATTCATTTCATTTTTCATTTTTTAGACCCTAAATAAGTTTCTATTTTTTTAATTCGATTTTGGGGCATCGATTCATGACAACTTTCAGGCCCTCATTTTTTGCTATTTTGAAAGCTTCTTTATCAATTATACCTAGCTGAGTCCAAAGAACTTTTGAGCTAATATTGATTGCCTCTTTGGCAATGCCTAAAACTTCTTCAGACTTTCTAAAGACTTCTACCATGTCTATGGGGAGCCCTATGGACTGAAGATCACCATAACAATATTGACCTAAAATACTTTTCCCTTTTTCGTTAGGATTTACAGGATATACCTCATAGTTTTTTTCCAATAAGAATTTCATAACCTTGTAACTATCTTTCTCTGGATTAGAACTTGCTCCAACAAGAGCTATAGTCTTAACCTCTTCTAAAATTTCTTTAATATAAATATCAGAGTGAACAAACTGTTCTTCCATATTTAAAACCTATAAAGGGTCACCACCCAGGATGGCGGGAGTCTCGCAATAAGTCTTAAGAATATTTCTTTGATGATCGCGCATTAGAGGTGAAATTATATTAGCAAAATCTGGTATTTTAGAGATTGCTTCAAAGCCAGCTAACATACCCTGATTTTGTTTCGTTTTGGGCATGATATCCTCGGTTGCCGGTATCATGCACATGCTCATAGTTGCCCAATAAATGTCTACTGCTGAGAGTTCATCCCCTATCAGAAACCTTGAATTAAGTCTTTCTTGAGATTTTAATTTCGCATCAATAACTTTTAGGGCATTTATGATTTTGGAAGGAGCCGATGAGCTGTTAGCTTCGCTGTAGCCATATTTTCTCCCTAAAGGACCATCATTCAAGATTCTCATATTCCAAACCAGTCCATCCTCTGCAAGAATAATAGCGCATAGTCCGTACATTTCTGCTCTAAGTTCAAACTTTTCTGGGATGATCGAAGGACTTTCTGGTGCTCCAATTTGCTCGGCAAGAGCGAGTTGCTCTATCCAAACATTTCTTGGCCTTTCTTCTTCATGGAACATAGTTGGTAAACTTGTCTGTTTAGTCAGGTTGTAGAGATTTGCTTGTCTATCCTCTCCAGTTTCTTTATCTATTCCCATTAAAGGATGTAAAACACGTGTTATGGCGATCTGTTTTACAAAACAAATATTCTTGAGTGCTTCAGCATAAAGGGCCTGGACGCCAGGAACAAAAGTTATCCTTGTTCCAGTATTCATTTCTGCTGCTGCTTCAAGTGTTATAAAAGTTGGATTTTCTGAGTCTTCTCTGTTGTTCATTAATTTTTTATGTTTTACAAAATCAATCTTGTTTTAAATCAATTATTTCTTAAATATATCCGTCCGACCTTAGATCCTCAAAGGTGTTTTTAAATGCAGAAATAACTTGATCAACTACTTCTGGAGTATGGGCATAGGACAGGAATGCTAAGTGGATGCCTGGAACAATAACATTATGGCCTAAGAGATGAAGATAAAATTCATTTTCTAAATGATAGTGACGTCTTTCTATATCTCTGGATGATTTAATATCATTATCACCAAAAATTAAATGCATCATAGATCCGGCATTCATCAACTTTGCAGGTATCTTAGACATTGAACAAAATTCATTGATTTCTTTAGCAAGCCGATCGCCCTGTTCATGCAAATAAGGATATATATGTTCTTTATTTTCTTTTAAATACTCCAAAGCACCAATACCTCCAGCCATAGTAAGAGGATTACCGCTAAATGTACCACCAGCAAATATTGCAGGAGTATCTTCAGCTCCAGAAAAACTATTCATAATTTTTTTAGGTCCTGCAACAACGCCGATCGGCATTCCTCCGCCTACAGCTTTACCATATGTAATCACATCGGGTTTTATGCTGTAATATTCTTGACATCCTCCATACTCTATTCGGAAACCAGTTATGACTTCGTCAAACATTAAAAGAACATCACACTCAGTACAGACATCTCTTAAACCTTCTAAAAATTCTTGACTATCTAGCCTTGGGTTTGAGCTCTGAACGGGCTCAATAACAACCATGGCCAAATCATTTTTATACTTTCGGATTAACTCATATGAATTTTTATCTCGATATGGAAGCATCATCATTAGATTTTGGGAAACTTCATTTGGGATGCCTGATCCAAGGGTAAGGCTTGTGGGTGTTGATCTTTCACTCTTTGAGTCAGCTCTTAACAAAGCATAATCGTGTATCCCATGATAAGAACCATCAAATAAAGCTACCACCTTCTTGCCAGTAACAGCCCTGGCTGCGCGAAAGGCAAACATAGTCGCTTCACTACCAGAGTTACAAAACATCACTTCATCCACAGAAGGTGAAGATTCTTTTATTAATTCTGCTAAGTTGGCTTGTCCTTGTCCAGGAATTCCATAATGCCAACCTTTCTTAATTTGAGAAGAAAGCGCATCTTCAATTGGTTTAGGTTTATTACCAAGAACATTTGGACCAAATCCACCGGTTAAGTCTATATATTTATTTCCATCAAGATCAGTTAAATAGGGTCCTTCAGCTGAATCTATATAAATTGGATGAGGTAAATCGACAGTCTGAACAACTTCTTGTGCTAAAGCAGCTTGCCCTCTTTTAGCAAGCGATTCACATTTGGCGGTTCTACTTATTAACTTCGCTCTTACTGCATCAGATTTAGTTCCCAATTTTAGTGTTGCTTGGTTAGAAGATTTCATCTTACCTCTCAATATTGCCTGCTTTTGTTTTACCTTAAATTAAAAATACCAAATCATCAATTTATTGTACCTTCTTGCAACGGTGGACATTGTAAAAAAAGATATTATTTAAAATTTGATATGACTTTAGCAGATCCTTTTTCACAGTTCGGGCCCATTAAATGGACTCCATCTATACAAGGAAGAGACATAATCTTTTCAATTAAATCTATACAAATTTTTTCACCTGTCTCTTCAGGATTATCGCTGCATTCTAATTGATTAAGAATGTCGTCAGAAATATTTATCCCCCAGAGATTCTTCCTCATCCAATCTGCCTGTTTTGCAGATTTTAGTGGTCCCATTCCTATCAATACCTTTCGATCTTTGAATATACCTTGGTCATTTAATTTTTCTGAATATTGCTTTATTACATCAAAGTCAAAGCAGTATTGAGTCTGAATAAAGCTCGCTCCTTGTTTCATCTTTCTAGCCAAAGAATTCATTGCATCTGGATTTGATAACTGTACATATAGGTCGTCTGCAGCACCTGAATATAATGGTAAAGGGTTTTTGATTTCTGTGCCGTCTGTTAAAAATCCTTCAGATATAGTCTTACAGAGCTGAATCAAACCGTTACTATTTAATTCATTAACAGCCATTGGTCCATCATCATCTGGCTGGTCTCCACTGAGACAAAGAACTTTATCAATCTGAACCGATAAAGCACCTAAAAGTTCTGACTCTAAAGCTACCCTATTTCTGTCTCTGCCTGTTAATTGCAAAATAACGTCCAAACCACTTTTCTTAATTTCTGATGCTACTAGTAAGCTATTTAAGCGAGTTTTACAATTGGGAGAATCTGTGACATTTACTGCATCAGCAAGACCCAATAAAGCATTAATTTTTTTTGAACTTCCAGAAAGATCGGTACTTACATCAGGTGTTGTTTCTGTAGTGAATAAAAAATCCTTTTTTTCTAACATTACCTTACCAATAGCTTTTCTTTGTCATAGAGCGGAAGGTCAACTACTTTAGCATCAAACTCACCAGACGAAGTAACGACTTTCACTTTGTAGTCAGAAGGTTTTGTTTCATCTAGCCGTATCAAACCAACTCCAGATTCTAAATAGGGAGACCAAGCGCCTGCGCTGACAAAACCAATCTCTTTTCCAGATTCTACTAGTTTATCTCCTCTAGTTAATGGAGCCTCAACACAAAGCAAGCCTTTTAACCTTAAAGATTTATGATTTGTTTCCATAAGTGCCTTTCGGCCAATAAAATCAAATTTATCTAGATGAACTAAGCGCTCAAGTCCTAATTCGAATGGATTAAGGGACTGATCTATATCTGTTCCATAATCAAGAATACCAGCTTCTATTCTTCTTATGTGCATAGATGAGACATCTGAGGGCATTAATCCTGCAGGTGATCCTTTCTCAAGTAAAAAGTTCCATAGTTTTACACCATCAAAGTCTGAATTTTTTGAATATATTTCAAACCCTCTTTCGCCAGTCCAACCTGAACGAGATATATAGAAAGAATTGCCATTTATATCTACTTCGGCTACTCCATAATAAGGAAAATCATCTATGGATATATCGCAAACTGCTTCAAGAACATCTAAAGATGTGGGTCCTTGAATTTGTAAGACCCAAGAATCGAAATCCTCAATGGATACATCAAGATTACCCAATAGGGCTTGGGCCCAATTCAAAAAGTCTCCATTTGCTTGAACGTAAATAAATTCCTCTTCATTGGGCCTCATCAAGACGCCATCCATCATAATGCCTCCACTATGATTACAAGCAATAGCATAGCCAGCTTTTCCTACTGCTATCTTGCTGACATCTCTAGTGAATAACATGTTAAGAAATTCAATACTGTCTATACCAGTAATCTTTAAAGGCGTTTCAGGTACATCGTATAAGCAGCATTTTGAGCGCATATGCTCGTAATGCTTTATTTCATCATTTCCTGAATTTATCGGATAGAGTCTATTATTGTAAATGCCATATAAAGTATCTTCTCTATTATTACATTCAAAGAAAGGTGACTTTTTAAATCTATGATCTGAAACAGGTAAGTAAGATATCCCCATATTTCCCCTTATTTTTCTAAATTTAATTTATTAGAGCTGTATTTTACTTAGGTTTAGCTTTTGCAGGTAATTTTTTAGCTTAATTTCCTAGTAATTGATTTAATTGACTATAAAACGACTAAGTACAAATTTACCTTTTTCTTGGATTCCTGCTTCGCCAATTGGCCTTCTTACAGCACTTGGTACATTTCCTACATAAAGTTGATAAGAACCAGGCTTTATTGGAACAAAGCTAACATGTGCTGAACCAATCTCATCACATTCAATCGCATTAAAACTTAATCCTTGCAGATGAATCTCAATGTCTCCGACTGTCACAAGCCTTAGATGAGAATTTCTAAGTAATTCAGGCATTTCAATTCTCCAACCCGTCAAGTCATCTTTAACATCTAGGCAATTGATATTTAAACGATAATATTGACCTGTATAAAGAGAAATTTCTGAAGGTACAAGTTGAGGAAAGCCTTCTTTAGTAGTGCTTATATTCAAATCCACTCCCATGGGTGGATACTGAGCTAAATTTCCCGAAGATTCGGTATAAACGAAACTTTGTGAAACAATTAAAATAAAGGTAGTTAAGGATTTAAGCACTTCTACTATGTCAATATTTGATGTTTTTTTTTAATTGTAAGAGGAAATTACTCCTTACCGAAAATCGTATTATGAGTACTATTGACTCGAACAAATGTTGTGCATTTAGAGAGAGTCTTTAGTCTAGTTGCTCCAACGTAAGTACAAGCAGATCTTATGCCACTGAGTATATCTTTAATTGTATCGTCTGCTTTACCACGATATTCAACTTCCACTGTCTTACCTTCTGCTCCTCTATAAGCATTGTGATTACCATGTCTATTCATAGCGGATTCAGATGCCATGCCATAAAATTTCATAACTCCATTTTTTACTTCGCCATCACACTCATCATGCCCAGCAAGCATGCCTCCAAGCATTACAAAATCAGCTCCTGCAGCAAAAGCTTTGACGATATCTCCTGAATTCACACAACCGCCGTCAGCTATGATGTGCGCATCAAGTCCGTGAGCAGCATCTGCACACTCTATCACGGCACTTAATTGGGGATATCCAATTCCGGTTTTTATTCTAGTAGTGCAAACAGACCCTGGCCCTATACCTACCTTAACAATATCTGCACCAGCTAAAATTAGCTCTTGAGTCATATCTGCTGTTACAACATTACCCGCAGCAATTGTTGCATCAGGACATTTGTCCCTCAGTTTCTTCACGGCATCGACAAACTTTATTGTGTATCCGTTAGCAACATCCAAACCAATAAAGCCTGAGGTGGCCTTAGCCAAGTTGTTTATATCGTCAATGCCTCCAAACCAACATATGTTGGTTTTTCCTTTTTTGAACTTATCTTGATCTTTCTTTAGATGATGTTTAGCAGGACAAGTTATCAATTTATATTTAGATAAAACTTTGTGCATTGCTGGTGTACCAACTGTGTCCATATTTGATGACATGATTGGTATTCCAGTCCATTTCTTCTTGCTCCATAAAAAATTATGGGTACGTTCCAAATTAACTTCTCCTCTAGAACTCATGGTTGATCTTTTAGGGCGGATCAAAACATCTGAGTAATCTAGCTTTATTTCTTCATTTACTAACAATATATTTTCTCACTTAATCTGTAGCTTTATATCAATAAGACAGTAATTTGGAAAGCACTAAGTTTGAACTCCTTCAAGACTCAGCCACCACAAAATGCTCAAGCTTGAATATTTGATGTTCTTCGAGCTTTCTCCCCACGGGAGTGAAGTAAAGTGAGTTGAGGTCTCCTAAAGTCACATTTTCTTTTACAGTATAACCATTTTCAAAAAGTAGACCTTCTAACTCTTCATCTTTATAGAAAGATATCCAAGGCTCGCCAACTTTAGCTGATAAGTTTTTAATCAAGTTGGCTTTTTTCACAGGATTTGGATAACCCTCACCAAAACATGCTACAGGATCTTTTTCCAAAAGTTCATTAACATAAGACATAAAGAAAATAGATCTAGAATCCTTAGTAATCATTGCTAGTTCTTTAATTGTTGAACTTACAGCTTCTTTTGAAATGTATTGCGAAACACCTTCAAGAGTGAAAATTGTCGATTTGTTCCGATCAAATCCCTCATATAGAAGTTGTTCGCTTAAAGATTGATAAGAGAAATCTACATTTACATAAGTGATATTCTCTTGATTTGGCAAATCCTTTGGCAACTTAGAAAGTTTTTTGTCTGAGACTTCAGGCTGATCTACTTCAAAGATTTTCAATGTAGGTGGTAGATTGAGTCGATTAGCTCTGGAGTCATATCCTGCCCCAAGAATAACATATTGCTCTATACCATCTTTTGCACTCTTTTCTATTAAATCATCAATAAAACGTGTGCGTGCTATAAGATGTTCATGAAAACCAGGAGCAAGTTTACTGCTCAACCAAACGTTTAACCTGTGACCCATCAGCTTAATTACAGTGGAACCTAAAACAAACTTATCGGCATATGGGTCATTTATTATACTCTTTTCAGAACCCGCAATGGTTTCTATTAAGCGTTGTTTTGCCACGCCTTGAGCAGTGCCGTCTTTAACAAAAATTGAGTAGCTCACTATTTATCATGTCTCCTAATTAAAACTATCTTAAATTTTTTCCAGAAAATTCTGACGGATTTTATCCATCTGATTCTTGGTGATTCCTATCTTTTTGAGATACTCCACAACGCTTCCCCACTTTGACTCCATACCATCTAAAAAATCTTTCATAGCATTATTAGGGACTCCGGCTACGTTGATCATTTTTTTTCTATCGTATCCATCGGGATAACCAACAGTGCTCTCAATAAAGTCTGCCTGTCTTTCAGTATCAAGGTTAGTTAGTAAATAATCTTCCTCTATCACATCTCGACTAACACCTAGAATAGAAAGTAAGAAGGCAGTTGAAACACCTGTTCGGTCTTTACCGGCTGTACAATGTAAAACAACAGGCAGATTAGACTCATCGGCTAAAATTCCAAATAACCTAAGCCAAGAAGTAGGACCGAATTCTAAGTAACCTAAGTATCTCTTTCCTGAGATACCCGTATCGCCAACTAGTCTGCTTAATTGGTCACTCCCGCCTTTAGGTATGACCGCGATGTTTATATATTTAGCACCCATAGCCTCTAAAGGACCTCTACCTTGGTCCAAAACCTCATCGGGTTTTCTTAAATCAATTTGAGTTGAGATCTTTAGATCGGAGAGCTTAGATAAATCCTTGTCTGACATCCTATCTTGTCTGCCAGCACGAAAGTAAAGACCTTTTTTTACTTTCTTGCCATCGTTATTTAAGTAACCACCTATATCTCTGAAGTTAAAGCAACCTTCAAAAGGATAGTGTCTTTCTATGTAGTCGTTAATCATATTAAAACTGGTTTAAATAAATTTAAACTAATGTATTCGGGCTCCCTGTTTAAGCAATATTTGCTGGACTTTTTTAATATCAACTTCCGAGATATCGGAGTGTGTCTGAATTGAAACTGCCGCTGCAACGCCTGCACCTTGGCCATTAACTGCACAGCACATCATATTACGCACTGCAGCATGAGAGCCTTTATCTCCTCCTACAGATCTACCCGTAACCAGTAAATTTTCGACGCCCTTTGGCAGCATAGAACGAAATGGTAATTGGAAGTATCGCCCAGTGGTAGGCAAGACAAGTACGCCATAACCATCAATAAATTCTGGAAAAATTCCTATACTGTCCTCAAATTCAGCCTCGTTATGAACATCCTCAGCAGTCATGTTGTATGCAGCATCAATTTTTCTTGTATCCCTAATACCTAGAGTCATACCGAAATTTCTCAATTTAGCCTCCTCACAACCTGGGTTATATTTTTTCAGTGCTTCTATGGCAAACATTGCCTGCCTGCGACCCTCCATCTCCCCTTTTGTAAGGTGATCCGGATTAGTTGCATCAAGACCTGCTAAATGGATTATATTCAAATAACTTAGGTCGCCCTGCTCACTTATAGCACCCCATGTTCCGGTAATGGTAGTTAGGTTTTTAGGGATTAGTCCAGATTCGATTGCTTGTTCAAATGGTTTTTTTAGATAGGGAGAAAATAATTCATCCTCTTTACCGGATGTCTTCATTCCCCACCCTGGGCCAAACCAATCACTATAAGTATGCGGATCAGACTTTACATCTTCAATAAAACGAGTTTTATCAACACCATTCATTGAAAACATGACTGATGCGGCCATCATTTCTTCAACTGGTGTTTTGCGAACAATGGCTCCGGCCCTATGGGCAATATCAGCATCACCAGTTGCATCTATCACTCGTTTTGCCAAGATTGCTTCTCGACCAGCTTTACTCTCAACAATAACACCTTTAATGACTGCATTCTCAACTATAGTTGCCACCATTGTTCTATGTAACATGGGTGTAACACCTGCTTCCTCAACTAAAACATCTGCGACGAATTTAAATGCTTCACCGTCTATTGCGTGACTATTTGATTGAGGCTCAGGATTGGAAGCACCCATAGATTTAGCACGTTCTTCAAACTCTATTCCAATACCTTCACTATCAACGGTTTTTTCATGACGGTACCAGGCAAAACCTTCGACACCCACCTGAGTGAGATTACCTCCAAAGCAACCATAACGTTCAAGCAAGGTAGTTTCTGCTCCTGCTCTTGCTGAAGCGATAGCAGCTGCTAAACCTCCGGGACCGCTACCAACAACTAATACTTCTGTTCGATGAATAATTGGTGTTTCTCTTGCTAATTCATTAATAGTTTCCATAAATTCCCTTCTTTATAATTGAAGTATATCCTCCTTACACTTCGTCTTCATCTCTAATATCAAGATTGAACTTTGCAATCTTTACCGCCTAACATCTTAATGAATAAATCCCACTGACTTTCATCTAAGTCGCGGCCCGTCCACCAAGTTGCGTGTTCATTTCTATCTCTTAGATCATCAATTACTAGTCCCCACATTGGCTCAATTTGATTTGGTAGCATTGAGTAGCGAACATCTGTTACAAGACTTTTTTCTTGATCAAAGCCTAAATAGTCTTGAGAAAACCATCTGAACCTTTCAATATCTAGAGCCTGCTGACTCTCTTTATCAAGATCAGGTAGATGTTCCTGATAGTCGAAAATCTTGATACTCTCACCCAAACACACAGTAGACGTTTGAACTGTTCTAATTGCATCAACATAAAAAGTCTTTTCGTGTTCATAAATAGATTTCCACAAAATTAAATTTCCAAAAGAGGGCTTAAGTGTAAGGCGCTCAGGATTATGCCCTCTTGACTCGGCAAGATCATTCGCCGTCGACAATGCTCTTTCATATTGAATAAAGCCCATGGAGAGATAAAAAATAATCCATCCAATTGAAAAAAAGCTATAAATTTTTCTTTTGGTTTTTATTGCAGCTCCAATAAGGATTAAAACAGGAATCGTAAAGATAGGATCAACTATAGATATATTATTCCAAGTCACTCTCTCATTTGAGAAAGGCCAAAAAAGTAAAGTTCCATAGGAAGTGCATGCATCAAGTAATCCGTGGGTCGCATAACCCAAGAAACTTGCTATATAGATAGTCTTAAAATTCATGGATTTTTTAAATAAAGGGAAAATAATTGCTGCAACAATTAAAGATCCAAAGGGGATAAAAAAAAGTGAGTGAGAGAACTGCCTATGGTATTCAAGAAACAGAATTGGGTCAGTTGATGATTGAATCAAGACATCTAAATCAGGAGCTAATCCAGCAAGAAAACCAATAACGCTAATCCTTAGTATATTTTTCTTATCCGCAGATGACTGTGAGAAAGCGGCACCTACTGTTCCTTGAGTTAGTGGATCCATTTTTTTTAGCTAGAGATAGATTTTATTTAAAATTATATATATGCGAAGTTATAAAACCCTTTAGAGTTATATAACTTTCTCAAATAGCTTTTCACGTAATTCTTTCACACCTTCATTTTTTGTAAAACAACTAAAAGAAATACTATTGATGATTTCTGTAAGATCATGCTCTGTCTCCCCAATGACACAAGGAAAAGCATAATTTTTTTCTAAAAAACTTCCTGGGATTTCATTTCGATGTAAGACTTCTACTTTGTATTCTTTTTTTAGTTCTTTTATAAATTCTAACCATTCAGATCTCACAAAGATCTTGCTATGAGAAATATCGCAAAGTTCACAAGTAGTCCTTTTTTTTAAAAGATTCTTATTGATCCAATATTTGATTTCATTCAATAATCCACCATCAGCATTGTAGATAAAATAAATTGTCTTAAATTTTTTTATTGTCATAAGGTTATTGATATTAAAGTATCTGACAAAAGTTTGTCTTTAGTTTCAGTCATTTTTTTATGTATAGTGTTTTGATCTTTAAACTTTGCAGGGAAATATTGTGATAAAACTAGAAAAAAAAGAGTCTATTTATTTTTTAACAATGGATGCTGGGGAGAATCGTTGGAATACGACATTCGTAAGAGAAATTGCTAAAGCTTTGGATGCAATTGAAGATGACGAAGGTCCAGGAGCATTAATTACATCTGCCACTGATTCAAAGTTTTTTTCAAATGGTCTAGATCTAGAGTGGATGCAAGCTCCCGAAGATCATCCAGATGGAGGTGATAGAGAAGTATTCGGTGAAGAATTCATGTATTTAATGGGAAGGTTTATCACATTACCAATTCCAACTGTATGTGCTCTCAATGGACATACTTTCGGTGCAGGCTTTATGTTTGCCCTTTCTCATGACTTCAGGATTATGAGAGAAGATAGAGGATTTATATGTGCGAATGAAATGCAGCTAGGTCTACCAATCCCAAGACCAGAATTAGCCTTGTTTAAACATAAAATTCCTGCAAATGCTTTTTTTGAGACTGTCCAATTATCTAAACGCTGGACTGGAACTGATGCTCTTAAAGCTGGTATTGTTCAAGGTGTAAGTTCAGTTGCAGAGCTTCCTGAAGCAGCTCAAAGAAAAGCCGAAGAATTAGCGCCCCTTGCGAATAATAGAAAAAACTTTGGGCATCAGAAGGAAATGTTATACGGCGAAAATGCGGCCATTAATCTCACTCATGGTCCAGCTTATATGCTTAAGAATTCAACAGATTTTGAGGTATAAGAACAAAAGCGGCCCGGGCCGCTTTTGTTCTTACGAAGGACTTACTCTATTTTAAATACTTCTGATACCGCCTCACCTGCAATTAAGTCAATTGTTCCACTTAGGAAATTTATACCATCAGTTACACTATCGACTGACTTAATGTTTATTTTCGTGCCATCCATAGTCCAAACACCCATTAAATCACCTCTTGATAGAACACCATCTGGGCTAATTCCTCTCCCATAACCGATCCATGTTCCTGAATTTGGAATATTCGGATTAGATGTCAAAGTATATGAAAGATAGACTTTTCCGTATTGACCAACATCTGTATCTGGACTGGATAAATTTATGGTACTTTCTAATTTACCAACAGTAATTGAATCAATATTCCATTTTCCAGTGAAACTATCACCGGTAACTTCAAATGAGTGTGCAGAAACTGCAAACATTAAAGTTAAAGCAAAAATATATTTCTTCATTTTTTCTCCTTAATATTATGAATATAAATTTATTGTAACTTTATTTTATTACCACTCACTAAATGTGGCTCAATAAATAAATTTAAATTTATAATTAATATACAATTATTTAGAAAATGGAGAGGTTATGAATCAAACAGCACTTTTAACACCAGTATTTATATTGATACTATGGACCTTTGCTATCACCGCAATTATGGCCTATGGCAGAGTAAAATTTACAAAAGACCCGCAGGATGCGGCGCACACAAAAGATTTAAAAGGATTGATGCCTGCTTGGGTTGAGAGAACTTCAGATAACTATAATCATCTTTTTGAACAGCCCGTGGCTTTTTATGTTGTTACTTTATCAATTGCACTAATCAATAATATTGAACCTTTGATGGTTCAATTAGCATGGGCATTCGTCATAGTAAGAATAGTACATTCACTTGTTCAGCTTACTATAAATATTGTCTTACTGAGATTTGCTATTTTTGCAATTGGTTGGTTAATTATTGCCTATATGGCATTTTCCCAACTCCTGTAATTTGTTCCACTCTAGATGGAAATTTGGAGTTATTTTAGACCTTTTAACTTTCGAGGATATGAATGTCTAGTCAAGGTGACTTTAACATTCAGGAAAGTCTCTTCAAGCTTATATGTAAATGAAAGCCTCATGGATGAACAGTCAATGAGTTATATGGAAGGAACTACTACTTTCATACATTCTCTAAAAGCATTGGATAAATCAGAAGCTCATGTTGAGTCTGGCTATTTTAACTGGTGGAATACTGGTATCGCTGTAATTGAAGACGGGCAGATGGTATATGAAAGTCACCCTGGTGAGGATGTTCGCTATGGCGAAAAATTAGTTAAAAAAATTTACGGGGAAAATTCAGATATAAAAAACCAAAAGGATAAATGGAGAGAAAATAAGTATTCTGTTTATGCAGATCTAGGATTAGGAGCTTTATTTTTTACAGTTGGGAAAATCACAGGAGATTTAGTTTTTGCAACAATGGTGGGTGTAGTTGCAGGTTTGAGCCTTATTCTATTGCAACGGTTTGTTAAGGTTGACCTTTTGGGCGGCTTTGCTGTTTTTGGCACAATCATGTTACTCATATCAGGTATTTTCTCTCTTATTTTACAAGACGAATACTGGGTGCAAATGAAAGGAACCTTGCTTGGGCTAATGATATCATTAGTATTTTTTCTTGATGGAATGTTCAGGCAAGGAACTTACTTCGGTGCTAGGTTCGAGCGTTATATACCCGGAGGAGCGCTCCATCAAAATAGGCTTGCCATAGGGATGAGTTTCACAGGTGTTTTTGGAGCTTTGAGTAACTATTTCGTAGCAGAAAATTTCTCGGATGACTTTTGGCTGACCTACACCACCTTTCTAGATTTTCCTATATTCATAGTATTATTTTTATTGGTTCTCAGATGGTCGCGTAAGAAAAGTTAGTAATTTTAAGATTCCTTGTTACTGTTAAAATATACACTTCATGAACCTTTAAACTCTGGATCTCGCTTTTCAATAAAGGATTGCATACCTTCTTTGGCATCACCAGTGGCTAAGGTAACTCTTCTCATATTGTCAATTTCTTCAAAAGCAGCTGCCTCTCCCAATTCTAAATAAACTTGAGAAGCTCTTTTTATCTCCTGAAGTGCTATAGGAGCACACCGCCCTATCTCCCTTGCAATCTCTTTAGCTCTTTCTATTTGTGATCCTGCAGATACTACCTCTTGCACAAACCCTAACTCCTTAGCCCGAGTTGCATCGAATTCATCAGCTCTGAGAAGGTGGTACATTGCATTTCCCCAACCTGCTCTTTGAATGTATCGAACGTGCGCTCCTCCGAAAACTGCCAAGCCTCTTTTGGGTTCTAGTTGGCAAAAACGACAATCATCTGCGGCGATGACAATATCTGCAGCTAATAATATTTCAATACCAATGGTGTAAGTTATGCCCTGCACAGCTGCTATGATAGGTTTAGTACATCGGCGTTTTAAGGCAAAGGCATCAGGTCGATTTTCTGAAAGTGAAGAATCTCGGGCAGAATCAGAATTCGGGCCAAAAAAACGAGGTAGGTCTAGTCCAGCCGTAGTGTGATCTCCTGCAAAACAAAGAACACCAACCCGAAGTTGCGAGTCCTCTTCAAGTAGTTCCAGAGCTACAGTAATTCCTTCAAACATTTCAGGAGTAAAGCCATTCATCTTGTCTTGCCGGTCAACTTCGATAATCAAAGTGCTACCTTCTGTTTCTGTTCTCACTGTGCCATTTGAATTTTGATTCATGTGTTTACCTCGACGTTAATCATTCTGAAAATTCTTTTTCTGCTAATACAATATTGTTGTGATAGAAATTGTCATTTTTTGGCAGAATGAATTTTAAAATCAAACCTAAGATATTAATTGGTGAAACAACCAATGGAGTAAGTATAATTCTGATGTAATTATTTTTCGGCAACACATTCTGATAAAGATAAACTGACAACATCTGCATTACTGTTTCAATATAGCCTGTCGATTTCTTTAGCTTGATAAGCTTAAAGCCATGTTTAGTCAACATATGCTCAATTGCAAATGAAGTATATCGCGCAAAATCATAAGGCTGCTCATGTTCATCCCAGACAAAAGGACAAGTAAAAGCAAACTTTCCTCCAGGTTTCAGTACTCTGTTTGTTTCGGATAAGAGCTCGTCAATATTGAATACATGCTCAAATACCTCGGAACTAAACACATGGTCAAAATCTTCGTTAGAGTATGGAATTACCTTGCCATCGTAAAATTTATCGACTTTGCTTGAAGCATGATTATGCCCACTTACTTCGATGTCTATTCCACAATATTCTTCAACCTTAAATAATTCCTCATACGGCTTGCTACCACATCCAATGTCTAGAAGCTTTCCATTCTGTAAAAATGGAGAAATTTCACGCAAACCGTCAATTAATCCTCGACGAATAATAAAGGATGGATTTATCCAGATTCCGATCAGATAAGAAGGATAAAATGCCTCACGACGCCAAATAGTTCTCAAAAACTCTATCATCCTTTTATTCCCACTCAATAGTTACACTTTTACAAAGCCTTATGTAGCAAGGGTTTGCGAGGGGCAAAACTGAGTTTACAAGTAGTTTACAAGTTTCGTTCTTCATTTCTGCTTTTGTAACTCCCTAAAATTGAGATTTACTAGTTTCCGCCATCGCATTTGTCTATAGGAGTAAAAAATGAATGCGTAGATATAGATTGGTAATGTGAAAAGACCAGCATCGATAGAAACCTCATCTGTATATCGAGTTCCGCCTCCCTCCGATTCTAAAAAAATTAGATGATCCCAAGTTTTTGCTATAGAACCACTTCCATTATCTCTGAGAACCCAATGATCGGATTTTTGTGGAAATTCTATACCTACAATTTGTTTTCCGATGGGTAAAAAATGAAATGCGAACATTTTTACAGAGAACTTCCCCTCAACCCATTTTGACGGAAAGAAATTTGGTTCGATAGGATGGAATTTCATTAAACCAGCCACCACATAATTGAGTAGCGCTGGCGTCATTAAATAACTCTTAACCGTCTCTAAATCTGCTGCTAAATAGGTGCTGATTTTTAGCGTACGCATCATTACTCCCACTCAATAGTAGCTGGTGGTTTACTAGAAATATCATAAGTTACACGAGAAACTTCAGGTATTTCATTGATAATTCTGTTAGAGACTTTCTCTAAAAAAGAATGAGGTAGTTTTGCGGACTTGGCAGTCATAAAATCAATAGTTTCAACCGCCCTTAAAGCTATAATGTATTCATAACGTCTTGCATCTCCGACCACTCCTACTGATTTTACTGGTAAAAATACCGCAAAAGCTTGGCTAACCTTTTCATAGAAACCATCTTTAACTAACTCACTTATAAAAATTTCATCGGCTAATTGAAGAGTCTTTATATGAGGTCGTTTTATTTCGCCAAGAATTCGGACGCCCAAACCTGGGCCAGGAAAAGGATGTCTAAACAATATTTCTTTGGATAACCCAAGCTCTAAACCAATTTTTCGGACTTCATCTTTGAAGAGGTCCTTCAAAGGCTCTATGACAGGCAGATTCAGGTAACTAGGTAGCCCACCAACATTGTGGTGAGATTTTATAACATGCGCTGATCCATTCTTCGTACCAGCTGATTCGATGACATCAGGATAAATTGTTCCTTGTGCTAACCACTTTATTTTTTTATTTCTTTTTGCTTCTTTTAGAAAGACGTCTATGAAAGTTTTGCCAATAGCTTTGCGTTTGAGTTCTGGATCTTTCTTTCCTTTTAGATCTTTTAGAAATTGCTTGCCGGCATTAGTTCTTTTTACTTTGATACCGAATTTCCCTTTGAAGGTCTCCATGACTTGATCACCTTCATTCAACCTAAGAAGGCCATTGTCTACAAAAATACAAGTTAGCTGATCACCTATAGCCTTAGAAAGTAATGCTGCTACAACGGCAGAATCCACTCCTCCTGATAAACCAAGAAGTACTTCTTGATCATCTACCTTCTCTCTTATCTCACTTATTGCTCTATCAATAATATTTTTAGAGTTCCATAAACCTTTACAGCCCGAGATATCTCTCACAAAGTTATTTAAGATTTTTTTGCCTTGAGGAGTATGAGTCACTTCAGGATGAAACTGGAGACCAAATATCTTTTTTGTTGGATGATGAAAAGCTGCTATCGGGCTATTACTAGTTTTTGCACAGACCTTGAAATCTTTAGGTAACTTAGAAACATGATCACCATGACTCATCCAAACATTTATTTTCTTTTTATTGATACCTTTAAATAGTCCTGAACCTTGGCTCTTGAGAGATAAATCTGCATGACCGAATTCTCTTTTATCGGCTAATTCGACTTTCCCTTTCAGGTGCTTTGCTATAGTTTGCATTCCATAACAGATCCCAAGAAGAGGTATACCTAGCTCAAAAACTTTGTCTGGTATTTTCGGGGAGTCTTTTTGCTTTACAGTTTCAGGACCTCCAGACAGAATGATGCCCTTAGCATTAAAGTCTTTAATAGATTTAAGAGAACTACGATAGCTATATATCTCGCAATAAACACCTAATTCTCTAACTCTTCTGGCAATGAGTTGTGTGTACTGTGAACCGAAGTCAATTATTAGTATTTTATGTGCAAGAATATTCTGTGCCATAAAATTAGCTCATTCTATAGTTAGGTGCCTCTTTAGTTACACTAACATCATGAACATGGCTTTCATTTACTCCGGCAGAAGTAACCTGAACAAATTTTGGTTTGGTTCGCATTGACTCAATATCATGTGAGCCTGTATAACCCATACTTTGTCTAAGGCCACCGATCATTTGGTGAATAACAGCTTCTAACCAACCTTTATAAGGAACTCTGCCTTCTATACCTTCCGGTACTAATTTTTCAGTAGCTCCAGCGCTGTCTTGAAAATAACGATCAGAAGAACCTTGATCACCTGACATAGCACCTATAGAGCCCATGCCTCTATATGATTTATAACTTCTTCCTTGATATAACTCTAATTCTCCTGGAGCTTCTTCAGTTCCAGCAAGCACACTTCCTAACATAACAGTGTGACCTCCAGCTGCTATGGCTTTAGCTATATCTCCTGAAAATCTTATTCCACCGTCTGCGATGATAGGAATATCTTTTTTTTGCAAAGCACTAGTTACTTCTGCAACTGCAGAAACTTGAGGTACTCCTACTCCGGTTACGATTCTTGTTGTGCAAATGGAACCTGGCCCAATACCAACTTTTACGGCATCAGCACCGGCCTCCACTAGAGCAAGGGCACCCTCACCCGTTGCTATATTGCCTCCGATAATTTGTGTATCTTTAAAGGCTGATTTTACAGCTTTGATTTGTTTCAAAACACCTTCAGATTGGCCATGAGCGCTATCAAGAACCAGAACATCAACTCCAGCTGCAATTAATGCTTCGCATCTATCTAATGTATCAGCTTTAGTACCAATTGCAGCACCTGCAAGTAATCTTCCCTCCTCATCACGAGTAGCGTTAGGAAAATCCAAAGATTTATTAATATCTTTCAAAGTTACTAATCCAGTCAAAGCAAAAGAATCATCAACAAGTAGAATTTTTTCTATTCTGTTGACTTGTAACAGAGTCTTAATCACATCAGGACTTTCTCCTTCTCGCGCGGTTATCAATTTTTCTTTAGGAGTCATAATTTCTGATACTTGAACTGAATGTTGCTCTTGAAACCTAAAATCCCTACTGGTTACAATTCCAACCAAATTTCCATGATCAACTACTGGCATACCAGAAATATTTAATTCGTTAGTCAACTGGATCAACTCACCTACTTTATTATCTGACCTTATAGTGATTGGATCTCTCACAATTCCACTTTCATATTTTTTAACTTTTTTCACTTCTGCGGCTTGATCTTGAATCGAAAGATTCTTATGAATAATTCCTATACCACCCAATTCACTCAATGCTATTCCCATGCGAGATTCAGTGACTGTATCCATGGCAGCAGATAATAATGGAATATTTAAGTTAATTTTTTGAGTAAGACGTGTTTTTAGATCAACATCTTTTGGAAGGATATCGGAGTGATCAGGCAACAACAAAACATCATCAAATGTGAGTGCTTTGTCTACGATACGCAACATTTTTAAATTATACAGAACTTGTTGGTATTTACATCAAGTACCGAAGATTCTTTAGAGATGGGGTATAGTATAGAAAAGGGGAAAATTATGATTTCAGAACAACAAAAACCTGTAGATTCAGGATTTGGCGCTAAAAGTGAACCTAAAGAGGTATTGAAAGGAATAGATCTTAACGGAAAAGTAGCTATGGTTACTGGAGGTTATTCAGGTATTGGTCTAGAAACAGCGAGAGGTCTAAAAGAAGCAGGGGCAAGGGTTATTGTGCCGGCTAGAAGAACTGATGTAGCAAAAAAAGAACTCTCTGGAATAGTTGAAGAAGAAAATATTATGGAGATGGATCTAGCAGATCCTATTTCAGTCAATCATTTCGTAAATGAATATAAAAATACGGGTAGTTCATTAGATATCTTAATTAACAATGCAGCTGTGATGGCTTGTCCCCAGATGCCAACAAAAGAAGGTTGGGATTTGCAGTTTGCAGTAAACCACATAGGTCACTTTATTCTGACAAAGGGCTTACTTCCAATAATGATGAAATCTTCAGAGGCAAGAATCGTAACCCTCTCTTCTACAGGTCATAAATTGTCTGGTATTCAATGGAAAGATGTTCACTTTGATGAGTCTTATGATAAATGGAAAGCTTACGGACAATCTAAAACTGCTGCAAGCTTACTAGCTGTAGAAATTAGCAACAAGATGAGTAATGAAGGTATAAAAACATACTCTGTTCATCCGGGTGGAATATTTACACCTCTACAAAGACACTTGGAAAAAGAGGAAATGATTGCCTTGGGATGGTTAGGAGAAGATGGAGAACTTTCCGAAATGGCTGCTGCTAACTTTAAATCTACAACTCAAGGTGCAGCAACCAGTCTTTGGTGTGCTACTAGCCCTATGCTAGATAATGTGAGTGGAGTTTATTGTGAGAATTGTGATGTAGCAGTGAGACAAGAGGATGGGCCTTCGGCAAGATATGTGGGAGTTGCTGATTGGGCAGTAGATACTGACGAAGCATCAAAACTTTGGGAGTTAACTGAACACACTCTTTCCTCTTTGAGTTAAAATAGCTTAAACCTCAAAAAACCTTAAATGAACACTTTCTTTGGATGGCGTATGGTGGTTATAGCTATAGCCATCGACTTCTTTGCTGTTGGTTTTGCTTTCCAAACTTATCCAGTTATTCAATTGCACCTGGAAAAAGAGCTAAATCTTTCGAGATTTGTTACAACTCTTACCATCCCAATATTCATGATGTGCTCTGCAATCTTTTTTCCAATAGTCGGAAGACTTCTAGACCAATATTCTGTAAAAAAGATAATTGTTTGGGGAGGTTTCATCTATTCGATCAGCTTGATGTCACTTTACCTGACGTTTAATTACTTCACTTTCATTTTTATTTATGGACTCCCTATTGCCTTAGGCGCGACTCTCATGGGAAATCTAGCGAC
Source organism: uncultured SAR86 cluster bacterium (assembly GCA_902604855.1). GTDB lineage: Bacteria > Pseudomonadota > Gammaproteobacteria > Magnimaribacterales > Magnimaribacteraceae > Magnimaribacter. The sequence continues at coordinate 22,579 of CACLAF010000001.1, forward strand.
ATCAAAATTAGTCTCTTCTTGGTTTGAAAATCAGGCAGGAAGAGCTTTGGGTTTCGCTGCTGTTGGTGTTTCTTTTGCGGGCTTTATATTTCCTAACCTAACCCAATACTTCTTGATGGATGTTTTGTTATTAGAGTGGAGAGAAGTCTATCTTGTCTTTGGTCTGTTTTTATTAGTAATTATTTCGCCCCTCATCTTCTTACTTGTTATAGACAAACCAGAAGATGTTGGTCAGGAGATAGATGGAGGAGTAGAGATAGAAGGACTTGAACCAGAAAATAATTTTGGTGTTGAGTGGCAAATTAAGGATCTCTTAAAGAATAGGAATTTTTGGATATTAACAGCGGTTTTCTCATTACAATTTTCTTCTATGATGGCCATTCTTGCTCATCTTACATTTTATGCTTCTGAGAGAGGTTGGGCAGATCAGGCAGCATTTATCTTTGGAATGTATGCTATTCCGGCCATGTTGAGTAAGGTTATATTCGGATGGTTGGTTGAAAAGAAACTTGATCCCAGGATGGCAGTAACTATATCTTTATTTTTGCAAGCATTAGGTCTTCTGTTGATTACTTTTACACAGAGCCCTACTCAATTAGCATTAGTCATAGCCCTATTTGGATTTGGTGGAGGGGCAGGACTTCCAATGAGTAATATTCTTTTCAGAAATACATTTACTCCAAAAAGCTTTGGAACTTCAAGGGGATTATCACAGCCTTTTATTTTTTTATTCCAGGCAATTGGAACACCGGGTGTTGCTCTTCTATTTCAATACTATGGGAATTATGAAAATGCTTTTCTAATGCTTACTGGCATGGTTGTGTTGGCCATATTCATTATATGGTTCATGAAAAAACCTCAAGAAGATTTAGTCAGGAGTTCTTGAATCAGTCGATCAAGGTTCTCAATAAAAGGTAAAGGTTGGTCTAACATTAAATGATGCTGTGCATCCCTTAAACCAAAAATTGGTGAATTTTCTGGAAGAAGATCTTTCATCGTTTGCAACTCACCCTCTTTAAATTCAATAGTATGTTCACCATAATAAAAGCCGACGGGACAACTGAGTTCAGATAATATCTTTGAGTGATCTGAACCTATAATCAAGCCATCATAAGCAGATGGATCGAATGTCCACGCCCAACCTTTTTCAGTCTCTCTAATAGAGTGATCTGCAATGTAATCAACTAAATATTGATTTATGCATTGCTGAGGAGGCATTAATCTGAATCTTTTTATGAGCTCCTCTCTTTCTTTTACAATTCTTGGTGGTCTCGCAGGTGCTCTATCCTCATACCATTCATGATGTTCCTCAGGTTTATTCACCACAAAATCAACTAGCAAAAGACCTGACATATCTTGACTATGTTTTGAAGCAGTTATTAAGGAGACCATACCGCCAAAACTATGACCTACTACTATCGGATTTTCCATCCTAGTATCCTTGACTACTCCCCAAACATCATCAACAAAAGTATCTCTTGTATAAAAAGATCTCCAGTCACTTCCTCCCATACCTGAAAAACTCATGACAACAAAATGATATCTATCAGAGAGCATAGATCCAATGAATTTAAACCAATGAGCATGAGCATTGGTACCATGGAGCATGATTACACTTTGATTTTCTGGATTTCCCCATTCCATGTATTCAATGCATGCGCCATTAACCTCAACGAACTTGCTTGTGTGTTCTTTGTCTAGTGCTTGGTCAAACCAATCAGGATTAGTTGTAATGAGTGCCATCTTGTAGTTTTAAAAAATCAAGGATATTAGATGATTCTAAAGGTTAATTGAACTTTTTATTTTAGGTATTTAGGGTATCGGTCTTTGCAGCAGCAATAAAATCATTCTTATGGAGTCCGCCAATCTTATGCGTCCACCATGTAACTTCGACCTTGCCCCATTCTAAAAGAATTGCAGGATGATGATCTTCCTCTTCGGCTAAGGCAGCAACTTTCTGAGTAAATCTTAAAGACTGTTCATAGTCATCAAATTTAAAAACTCTATTGAGCATTAAAACTGAATCTTTTGTTATAGGTTGCCAGTCAGGTATCTCTTTTAAGAGGGCTGGCAGCTCATCATCAGTGACCCTAGGAGCATCTGCTCTGCAAGCAACACATTTTTGTTTGAGTAAGTCTTCCATAGCTATTTACTAATTCCTCCTTTGGTTAATTTCGAGGGATTCAATAACTTTTTAAGTTGTGCTTCAGACAAATCTGTTTCTTCTTTTGCAACTTCAATTATTGGCTTACCCAGCTTGTAGGCTTTCTTAGCTATCTCTGCAGCTTTTTCATAACCAATAATTGGGTTAAGAACAGTAACAAGGATAGGATTCCTTGATAAAGAAGCTTCAAGGCTTTTCTTGTTTACTTTGAAAGTTTTAATGGCTTTATTCGCTAGAACATCCATCGCTCCTGATAAAAGATTAATACTCTTCAGTAAGTTGTAGGCAATAACTGGCAACATGACATTTAATTGAAAATTTCCAGCTTGAGCTGCAACCGTAATAGAAACATCATTGCCGATAACATCGGCTGAAACCATTGTAACGGCCTCTGGTATGACAGGATTAACCTTGCCTGGCATGATACTACTCCCAGGTTGAAGTGCTTGTAATTCAATTTCAGACAAGCCCGCTAATGGTCCACTATTCATCCACCTTAAATCATTAGAAATTTTCATCAGAATTACTGCTAGATTTTTTAATTCACCTGAGAGTTGAACAGAGCAATCTTGTGCACTGAGTTCATGAAAGAAGTTAGAACTAGCTACGAATTTGCAATTACTTCCAGACAATTTAGTGAGCTCTTGTGCAAAAATCTTTGCAAACTGCTTGTGAGCATTTATACCACTTCCTACTGCTGTACCTCCTTGAGGCATTTCTAAAAACCTTTCTTCTATCACTTCTAGCATTTTTCGAGAAGCGGTTAACTGACTCGACCACGCTTTAAGTTCGTCAGAAAAATCTACTGGCATAGCATCCATCAAATGAGTTCTACCTGTTTTTGCTATACCTTGAACAGATTCTGCCTTATTTTCAATTTCACTTATGAGTTTATCTAATGCTGGATAGAGTTTTTTAGTCAAATCCATATGGGCCGATACTTTTATTGCAGTTGGAATAACATCATTACTGCTTTGACTCATATTTACATCGTCATTAGGTCCTATCTCTAATTTAGAATTCTTGCCTGCTAGATTTGCAATGACTTCATTAGCATTCATATTTGAGCTAGTTCCAGAACCAGTTTGAAAAACATCTATTGGGAATTCGTTATGATGCTTTTCTTGCCAAACTTCTTTAGCAGCCTTTGATATAGCTTTGGCTTTATTGGCTGGAAGAAGTTTCAATATTAAATTTGCTCTTGCCGCTGCATCCTTGACCAACCCTAAAGAGCAGATGAAAGACTTAGTAAAAGGAAAATCCATTTTTATTCCGCTAATTGGGAAGTTGTTAACTGCTCTTTGTGTTTGCGCTCCCCAAAGGGCTTTCCTTGGAACCCTTACCTCACCTATGCTATCTTTTTCAATTCTGTAGTTCTTTATTGCCATGAAATTCTTTTATATTTTTTGTAGTATGAGTTATATTTTAGCAAATATGCTAGATTAATTAGCTGAATTTAATTTATTACCTTTATCGGAGAACAAATGATGGAAATAGATGTAACAAAAGGCAAGACGGAGCCAAGAAATAGAGGTGACTTAAATCCTCCTGAATTCAATTCTATTGATGAGGAAAGAAGACATGGTCTAGAAAGATTAGCGAGTGCTTTTCGTATGTTTGCACACTTTGGTTTCGATGAAGGGCTTGCAGGTCACATAACATTAAGAGATCCGGAACATAAGGATCATTTTTGGGTGAATCCTTTTGGAGTTCATTTCGGACAGATGAAAGTGTCTGATTTGTTATTAGTAAGTCATGATGGGGATATAGTGATAGGAGATAAGCCAGTAAATAATGCAGCTTTTGCCATCCATTCCAGACTTCATATGAACCATCCTGATCTAAATGCAGCAGCGCATTCTCATTCAATGTATGGAAAAACTTTTTCAACAATGGGAAGGTTATTAGAGCCTATAACTCAAGATTCTTGTGCTTTTTATGATAACCATGTCCTTTTTGATGACTTTACAGGAGTTGTTCTTGAGACAAGTGAGGGAGATAGAATTGCAGAAGCATTGGGGAATAAAAAGGCAGCTATATTAAAAAATCATGGACTTTTAACAACTGGAAAAACTGTTGATGAAGCTGCCTGGGGATTCCTATCGATGGATCGTTGTTGTCAATCTCAGCTACTAGCAGAGAATGTTGGACAGATGCAAAGAATTCCTGATGATGTGGCGGAAGTGACTAGAGGCCAGGTGGGCTCACCTTTTGGAATGTGGGCAAGCTACCAACCTATATATGACCTTATGGTAGAGAAAGACGATAGCTTTTTGAATTAAGCTTTTGTAAGAGCTTCTTTCATTTTATCGTCATAACCATCAACAAATCCCCAATTAGACATGTAATTGATAAATTTTGGGGAGAGACCCTCACCAGCTAGATATTCAACAGATACAGGAATGACTGGAGTTTCAAATTCTGGGTTATCTGCATAAAGTTCTGGAAAGTTATGATTCAATATTGCGGCTCTGCCTAACATTATCCAATCGATATCTTCTTCCATAGCACGAGTTGCATCTTGTGGAGTTCTGATATTGCCCGCAACGCCTAATCTGGTATTACCTTTTTCAAGTTCAGCAAAATGTTGTAACAATGATTTACCTTTGAATTCTTCTTCTTGAGGCTCTTTGAATGAATCCCATAAAGACATGTCCAAGAAATCTAGTTTGTCCGACAACATAAGCTCTTCAGCAAGTTGTTTAGATTCTCCTAACTTTATGCCAAATCTTTCGGAAGATAATCTGACACCGAGCATAAATTCACTGGCACATTCCGATCTGACACCATCAATTATTTCATTGAGTAAACGTGCTCTACCTTCCAAATCGCCCCCATATTCATCATCTCTAAGATTTACCTCGTCACTTAAAAACTGACAGATAATATAACCATGTGCGCCATGAAGTTCGACTCCGTCAAAACCAGCTTTTTCAGATCTTACTGCTCCAGCAATAAAATCATCTCTAAGAGTTTTGACTTCATCTAAAGTTAATGCGCGAGCTGAAAACTCCTCATTATCTGAGGGACAAACCGGATCTTCACCAATTAGTTCTTTTGGTGAACGCATACCAGCATGATGTAACTGCACAATTGAAACACTATCCTGATCATTAATTTCTTTGGCTAATCTAGTTAAACCTTCTAAATGATCATCTGAAAATACACCCATTTGACCTGGAAAACCTTTGCCTATGGCCTGTATATGAGAAGCACAAGTCATGGTAAGTCCAAAACCGCCTTTTGCTCTCATCGTTAACCAATGGAATTCCTCTTCAGACATTACTCCATCTTCGTGACTCTGAGAATTCGTTAAAGGAGCAAGCATAAACCTGTTCTTCATATCAGGTCCTCTAGTGAAACCTAGAGGCGTAAGAAGCTTATTCACCAAGTTTCTCCTCTACTTGCCATAAATTATCTTTACCGAAATACATTTCATCCTCAACAAAAAAGGTGGGTATTCCAAACACTCCTCTCTCTGCTGCTGCTTCAGTATTTGATATTAATTTTGCTTTCACTTCTGGATCTTGCATCTGATTCATCAATTTATCTGCATCAAGTCCAGACTCTTCGAAAGCAGCTTTAATAACTTCTGGATCATCCATTTTTTTGGGCTCTTCCCACATATGAATCAAAATCTTATCTATGTATTCTTCGAGATAACCATCCATATCAGCAGCCACTGCACCTCTGATAATTTGTAAACTAATTACAGGAAAATGAGGATTCATTTGGAATTTATCCAAACCGTACCTTTGTATGAAACGTTGCATTTCGATATTTTGGTATTCATTTTTATTCTTTACCCCAAAGAACTGTTCCATTGGAGGTTTGTTATTAGTGAGTTTGAAAATGCCGCCTAACAAAACTGGAATGTAGTTAATTTCAGCTCCTGTTCTCTCCTTAATAGATTGCATTACCTTGTGGCTTAAATAAGCATTTGGGCTTGCAAAATCAAAATAAAAATCAACTTTCTTGGTCATCATCTTCTCCTCTATCTTCAATCCTTTTAAGTAACTCTGAATAATCCAATGATAAACAATACCCGTCACTAAAACCATCGAATGTTTCCTGTGGTAGATCTTCTCCGTAGGTGAGTGCAAAAAGTGATTCACACTTCTCTACTAAAGTTAATCGAGTATCCTTTTCTAAATTACTTACAATTGAACTTTTAGTAATTTCATCATTTGACATGATAAGGCCTTGGTCTAACTCAGAATCCAAAATCATATATTTGCCCTGATCTGACCATGCAGTCCACTCAGGTAAATCATTTGACCTTCCCTTGCCTGGTTTTCCAGAGTAAGCAAACTCTGCCCAATATGACATCATCTGATCAGATAATTTGGTTACACTTTCTTGATCTTCGATAACCAAATTTTTAACTATTATATTTTCTAGTCCGGCAGGAAATAGAAACAATAATTCCATGGCATGAGCCGATCCAATGAGTTCTGCAAAATCCATACCTAAAACATTTGGTAACTCATCCCAATCAAATCTATAAGCAAAAGTACTTTTATAACCTGTATTTATAAGATCTCGTGACGGAGAATCAACTGCTCTCTCTTTCCATGAATCAGAGGCATATTGATTTATTGCATTGTAATAATCTGGTCTTAATATTTCTAACGGAAGCTCATCAATACCAAATTGCAAAAGCGTTCTAGCGATAAAGCCCTCTCCTTCTCCCCATTTAACAAAGTCAGGATTTCGCATATTGAATAATTTGGTTTCATACCTGGTTGTACCGAGCATAATGGGTACTCTTGGAAGCTTATTATTTACAAAAGTTTCATAAATACCTTCTTTTCTTATTACATAACCATCATTAAAAGCTCTCGTCATACCACCTTTTTTTGGTCTCGCATCCGAATAAGCTATTAATAGCTCTTCTGGTGATTTGGCTCTTAAATAAGTTTCTAGATCCTTTAAATCCATTGAGTCCTGTTTAAACCTGCCTTCCTCTAGACTATCAACAGTGCCATCACTTAACATAAGTCTATTGATTACTTCTTTAGAGCTTTGTATTCCAGAAATACCACTTTCTGGATAGTAAGACTCGGCATCATTTACTGAAGAATGAGAGAGTATCCCACTTTGAACAATAGCCTTATGAAATAGGCCCTCTGCTATGGGAGAGGCATATAGTGCTGCTACATTATGACCACCAGCTGACTCACCATAAATTGTTACGTTATCTCGATCTCCTCCAAAATTTTCAATATTTTCGCTTATCCATTTAAGGGCCATAATGTTATCTAAGGTCCCAAAATTACCTGATTTATCATCTTCTGAAGAATTTTCTTGTCTGAGCGAAGGATGCCTAAACCACCCTAAATTAGACATCCTGTACTGGACTGTAACTACGATTACATTATGTTTTGAGACAATATGAGATGGATCATATGTATCAGCAGAACCAATGGTATTTCCTCCTCCATGAATCCACATCATTACAGGCGCTTTTTTACTTTTTATATCTACCTTAGGCCAATCGGGTGTCCAGACATTCAGATACAAACAATCCTCTGATCCTGACCATCCGCCTTCATTTCCAGTCATCACCCCATCTCTTTGAAAACATATGTCAGCAAATTTTGAAGCATCAAATATTGAATCAAACTTCAATGGAGCTAAAGGGGCTTTCCATCTTAATTCCTCTAATGGAGGTTGCGCAAAAGGAATTCCTTTCCAAGCATATGTATTATTATTGGCTTCTACGCCTATCAATTGTCCCTGCGAAATATTTCTTAGTAAGTCTTCTTCATTTGTGCTTCCACATCCGTAAATGAAAGCCAAGAAGCAGCCTATGGCCATTATTTTTTTCATTTTCTCCCCTAATTTTTTTAATCTACCAATTCTCTGACCATGGTCTCAAATCTATCTCAAAGGACCATGTACTCTTCTTCTGCTTATGCAACATTAAAAAGTTTTCAGCAATACTATCTATATTGAGCTTACCATCTTCTCCTTTTGATTTTGCAAAATCAGGAAACCTAAGATTCACTTTGTCTCCATCTATAATGCCATCAATAATTACATGAGCTACATGTATTCCCTGTGGTCCAAACTCTTTTGCAAGTCCTTGAGCTAATGATCTTTCAGCGCTCTTAGCAGCTGCAAAGGCAGTGAATGGAGGTTTAGATCTGATAGAGGCAGTTGCACCAGTAAAGAGAAGTGAACCTCCTCCGTCTAAAAGTCTTGGAATAGCCTGCTGTGAAATTAAGAAAGCTCCTTTAGCGCAGACCTCCCATAAGTCCTGAAAAAAGTCTAAATCCATTTCTAGAAAAGGTTTAGCATTATTGTTACCTGCATTATAAATTACAGATTCTAGCTTGGCCTCTGCTTCATCTAATTGAGAAAAAATATTAAGTACGTCTTCTGGATTAGTCACATCACCGACTATTCCTTCAATAGGACCTTTTGAGACTTTTACTTTCTTAAGAGCATCCATGTTCTCTTGGCTTCTTCCACAACCAAAAACTCTATAACCCTCTTCAGCAAATTGCTTGCATAAAGCTACCCCTAAACCTTGATCGGGACCTACTCCCAAAACCAATACAGATTTTTCTTTTCCCATATTTTTAACTATATCTACTTTGCCTCATTATAAGCATTAATAAGTATTAAAAGGACTATTTACTTCCACACTTTAATGCTTGCATGAGCAAAGTTTGTTCCGTAAATTAATAACCTTAAAAGGTAAATAAGGAAATAGAAAATGCAAATATCACCAATTCCCACTCTTTCAGAAGAAATTAATGATATACGTCTAAGAACAGCAGATATAGTTGCAAATAGAATTATACCCAATGAGTCGACTATCTATGCAGGTGGAGATAAATCTAAAAAGCTCAGAGAAGAAATTAACGAAGAAGTAAAGAAACAAGGTTTATGGGCTCCTCATCTTCCTTCTGAATATGGCGGAATGGATAATGGCTTTCTAGAATTAGCTTACATGAACGAAATCCTTGCCTGGTCTCCATTAGGTAATAGATTATTTGGAGTAATTGCACCTAATTCTGGAAATCAGAAAATTCTTGTTAAATACGGAACAGATGAACAAAAGAAAAAATGGCTTATTCCTTTAATCAATCAAGAAATGGAATCGGGTTTCTCAATGACAGAACCTGATTCGGCAGGTTCAGATCCAAGATCACTTAAAACAACAGCTGTAAAAGAAGGAGACGAATGGGTAATAAATGGTCATAAGATTATGACGTCAAATGGCAATAGAGCTGATTTTTTAGTTGTCATGTGCAAGACCGAAGATGATGGCGATGAAGGTGGAGCTAATTCCAAAATGACTCAAATTATTGTACCTACAGATTCACCAGGATTAACGAAAGTAAGATCTGTTCCTATATGGGGTCATACTGGTGGAGATCATATGGAAATAAAATATGAAAATGTAAGAGTGCCGCTTGAAAACGCGCTAGGTGCGAGAGGCTCTGGTCACCAGGCTGCCCAAGACAGACTTGGAGCGGGAAGAGTATATCACTGCATGAATACTATAGGACAGATGTGGAGGGCATTTGACATTATGGTTAAATACGCAACTGAGCGAGAAGTTCATGGAGGAAAATTAGAAACAAAACAATTCATTCAAGGATTTATCGCTGACTCATATATGGATATTCAAGCTTCAAGACTAATGACGATTCACTGTTCAGAAATTATGGACAAAGAAGGTGATGCAAGAGTAGACATCTCAGCGATTAAAGTATTTGTACCTGCAGCAGGAACTAGAGTTGTTGACAGAGCTATTCAAATGCATGGTTGGAGAGGAGTATCTAGTGATACTCCATTAGCTGGAATGTATCAGGGTTTCAGAACATTAAGACTTGCGGATGGACCAGATGAAGTTCATAGAATCTTGATAGCTAAAGAAATCTTAAATAGATATCATGATGGACTTTCATGGGATTTTGGAGTTTAGTTAATTATTTAGTAGGAACTAATCGCACCGTAGAAGTAGAACTAGCTACAAGAGCACCCTCTTGTTTGAGTTTACTTGTCATGAAAGCAGTGCTTTTTCCTAGCTGGAGAATATCTGCAGACGCAACTAGTTTTCCCTGTCTTGTAGGAGCTAAAAAGCTTACATTTATATCTAATGTCATAGGGATAATCTTAAAGTCAAATAAGCCCATCAATAAATGAGCCATAGGTGCATCTAACATACCTGTAACGAATCCACCTTGGACTACTTCCCCATCAGAATGTGTAAAATCATAAATAGCCTGAAATTCCATCTCTATGAAAGGAGGTTCGGAGGAAAAACTTGTAACTTTGGCACCTAAGGTATCTGTACAAGGTGCACTTCTGGAGTTAAGAGACTCTAGTATCTTGGAATCGTCCATAGATAGTAGTCTAACCTATTATATCCGAGTAAAGGGTGGTAGATGAAACTTTTTGCTGCGCCCAACCAAAAATTAATTTTAAAGCCCCACCTACCATAGATAGTAAGATGTAGCTTAAATTTTGCTAGTGCAGCTAAAAATGGGTGACAGCTACATCTTACTTTTTGAACTGAGCGAGTTACCTTGGAGAGGTTTTTCTGGGGAGAATTAAACGTCTCTCAGTTACTTTTAATATCTAGATTGCTTACCTTGGAGAGGTTTTTTTCTGGGGAGAATTAAACGTCTCTAGATATTGATTGTAATTATATACAAGTATAAATAATTTGTATAGTAGTAAAGAGAAAAATTATTAAATATATTTTTAAGTTTTTTTTTCTTTGATTTCCCTCTTTTTCATTATTCGTCTAATATGAAATTAAAGTTTTAGGAGATGAATTTGAATTTAAATTTAGAAATTTGGGGAGCTGGAACTGCAAGAACTCTCAGGCCAATCTGGATGGCTGAAGAATTAGATCTTAAATATAAGCTTTTTCCCATAGGTCCAAGAACCGGAGAGACTCAAACGAAAGAATTTACAAAACTCAATAAGAAACAAAAAATACCCCTTCTCAGACATGATGATTTTCTCTTATCAGAAAGTGTAGCCATATGTAGATATCTTCAAAGAATTAGTAATTCAAAAAATATTTTCTCACCTCAAGATGATAAGACTATGGCTCTTGAAGACGAGTGGTGCAATTTTATATATGGTGAATTAGATGAAACATCTCTGTACGTTATGAGGAGGCACTTTGATCTGAAAGATATATATGGAGATTCTCCAAAAGTAGTTGAAAGTTGTCGTAACTATTTTGAAAAATATCTTACCATTATAGAAAATATCTTGGGTAACCAAGATACGTTATTCGGTTATGACTTCGGTTTAGCTGATATTCTTCTCACTACATGCCTTGATTGGGCAGAAGCCTATGAATTTAATTTACCATTGAATGTATCAAGGTATCATGAAGCTACTAGAAACAGAGAAGCGTATAAAATTGCTTTTGACATAAATTATAAAACGAAGATATGACGGGGCCACTAGAAGGAGTAAAAATAATTGATTTGACCAGTATGATTTCTGGACCGATGGGAGCCATGATCTTAGCCGATCAAGGAGCAGAAGTGATAAAGGTAGAACCGCTGGGAGGAGAACAGCTTAGGCATATGGCAGCCCCTCATAATGGAGTAAATGCCCCCTTTTATTCTTGTAACAGAGGGAAAAAATCTCTAGCAATTGATCTTAAATCGGAAGAAGGAAAAGAAGTACTTATCAAACTAACTAAGGGGTCAGATGTTTTTATGCAAAACTTCAGGCCTGGAACTACGGATAGAATGGGTTTTGGTTATGATGAATTGAAAAAAATAAATCCAAATCTAATATACCTCTCAATAAGCGGCTTCGGCAATAAAGGTCCATATGCGCAGTCAAGAGTTTATGATCCGGTTATTCAAGCTTTGTCAGGTGCCACAGACATTCAAGCCGATAGGAATTCTGGAGAGCCAAAAATGTTCAGAATAGTTATAGCTGATAAGGTTACATCTTTAACTGCCGCTCAAGCCATCTCCTCAGCACTCTATGCAAGAGAGAAAAATTCTCAAGGCCAACATATCAAACTCTCTATGCTTGATTCCGTTGTTGCTTTCTTTTGGCCCGAAGGAATGACAGGTTTAGTTTTTAAAGATAATGAATTCGATGTTAGGAAGTTGCAGGGATCTCAAGATCTTATTTATAAAGCAAAAGATAGATATATAACTGCCGGAGCTGTCTCCGATGCTGAGTGGAAAGGAATGTGTAGTGCACTCGATATGGAAGATCTCATAGAAGATGAAAGATTTGCCACCTCAGCAGCTAGAGTAATTAATTCAGAGGAAAGAAAAAAAATAACAGGTGATGAGATTAAAAAATGGGACAGTGAAGAAATATTAGATAGATTTCAAACAGAAGGTGTGCCAAGTGCTCCATTATTAGACAGAATGGAATTAATGGAACATGAACAGATTATTGCCAATCAAACCATTCTTAGGGACAAATATGAAGGATTTGGAGAAATCAGGCAAGCAAGGCCCGCAGCTTTATTTGAAGGCACGCCAAGCAAAATAAAAAGGCCTGCACCTAAACTAGGTGAGCATGGAGAAGAAATACTTAATTCGATTGGTATATCAGCTGTTGCTATAAAGAAACTTATAGACGAAGGGAAGATTGTTATTACTAAAAGCTAAAAAAGAGGGGCACTAGGCCCCTTTTTTTTATTTAATAAAACTAATTAGTAAAATAAGTCTGTTCACATTCTTCAAAACTATCAGAAATTATAGTGCCTCCTACTGCTTGAAGAGCTAGCCACTCATTAGTCCAAGAAGCCTCACCATCAAAATACTCATCAAAGAGTTTTCCAAAAGATGAAGCATCAGGAGTAACACTTCTGACCATCAAAGTTTGAGCTTCATGTGTTCCTCCACCGATTGGAATGAAAACACCATTAAAGAATTCTGAGTGACCAGCCTCAATAATTGCTTTCTCTAAATCACTCATGGCAGAGACGAAATCCTGAAGTTTATCAGCAGGTAAATTAACTCTTTGAACTCTTTCATAGCCAGGGTCTAGTCTCCATGGTTTTGCTGCTTTCCATGTTACTCCATACTTTGGCTCCCTTAATTCCGCAAAGCTTGCTGGAGCTTTTTGTGGATCATATTTTAATGAACCTGCTAAAGCTGCTTCAACACTAGAAAATGCACTCCATACCATCATCTGACCTGCATATTCGTTTCCCGATCTTGTTACACACACTCCAGCATCAGACGCGCCAGTAGTGGCGAAAGCAGAAGTATTGGATTTCAGCGTATCTATATATTTATCAATATCAGGTGATGCCAGCATTAAAGTTGTAAACGCACCATCTGTTGTACCTCTATTGAGAGGTTCATCTGAGAAAATTCCATAAGATAGCATTAAGCTTAATAATAAAATTATTTTATTCATTTTTTTCCTTTTTATAAAAAATTATTTACTGATAGCATCATAGTAAATAGTTGTACCTAAGTTTAATAGATCTGGATGTTGTTCCCCGATCCATTCGATTGCATTGGTCCACCAATCAGAATTCAACATAGCATCAGAAAATTTACCATATGCTTCTTGCGAATCAAATTCTATTGAGTAATATGCTTGTTCCATGTTGCCTCCAGCGCCGGCTCTCCACAATCTAGGATTTTTTGCTCCCATTGATTCATGAATCGAGGCTGATTGTTTCGAAGCTTCTACCAAAATCTCTAAAGCTTGTGGTGTACCTTCCCAAGTGGTTACTGCTTGTATAGTCATTTTTTTCTCCCTTAAGATAACAAGAGATAAATATATCTGATTTAAGTAACTTTACAATAATAAAAAGAATGGTCGGGACGGCTGGATTTGAACCAGCGACCACCACACCCCCAGTGTGGTGCGCTACCAAACTGCGCCACGCCCCGATTATTTTATTTCGATAAGAAGTCTTTCTAGATCTGCAAGCATACTTTGAATTCTTAAATCTTTCCTCTGTTCTTGAATAGAAGATTTTAAATTTCTTTTTGCTCCAGCAATTGTCAAGCCGTCTTCATACAACAAAGAATATATCTGTTTGATAAGTTCAATATCATCTTTTTGATAATGCCTTCTATTCCCTTTACGAGTAAAGGGCTTTAAATCCTTAAATTCCTTTTCCCAAAACCTCAATGTATGAGCTTTTACTTTGCAAAGTTCAGCTACTTCTGTAATGGAGTAATATTTCTTCTCTTGATTTAGTACCTTACCCATCAAAAGAATTCATTTTTTGTCTTAGTTTATTCCCTGCTCTAAAAGTAACTACCCTTCTGGCACTAATTATTGCATCTTCACCCGTTTTAGGGTTTCTTCCAGGTCTTGCTTTTTTATCTATTAATTCAAAATTGCCGAAACCAGATAATTTAACTTCTTCATTGTTAGTTAGAGTATCTCTAATTTCTTGAAAAAAGTCTTCTACCAGTTGCTTGCATTCACTTTTAGTAAGTCCAAGCTCATCATGAAGATGTTCGACAATATCTGCTTTAGTAATAGTTCTATTCATCTAGACTCTTAATTCTCCACCCAATTCTATTTTCATCGAGTTTACTATTCTTTCTACGGCGAAATCAATATCAGAATCTTTGAGCGTCAGTTTCGCTGATTGCCAAGAAACTGAAACTGCAATGCTTTTTTTCTCTTCTTCTATGCCTTGCCCTTCATAAACATCGAATATTTCAATATCTTTAAAGAATTTTCCCGCTGAGGATTTAATAACATTCTCAATAGATGATGAAGCGATACTTTTATTTACGATAAAGGACAAATCTCTTGAGCTTGAAGGAAATTTTGAAAAATCTTTATAAGAGGATAAAACATTTTTTTCAAGACCATCAAGTTCTATAGAGAAAATATAGATATCTTCGTTTAGACCTAACCGATCTAAGTAAGATGGTTGAAGAGAACCCATAAATCCAAGAATTTTATTATTTAATTTTATCAAGCTAGACATGCCAGGGTGTAAAAAATCTATTTTACAATTCTCGAATGTACTAGGTCCTTTGAATTCTGTTAAAAGATCTTGAACAACACCTTTTAAATCATAAAATGAAATATCTTTTGCTTTTTCTTTCCAGTTATCTTTATTAACTTTTCCATACATTAAACCGGCAAGAGTATTTTTTTCAGCAACTTCTTTAATATTTTTTAAAGAGAATGTATTTCCAATTTCAAATAGTCTCTGAGTATCTTGCCCATGATTGAGATTATGGAGAAAGGTACTCACCAAACCTGAAACAAGGTTTGTTCTCATAACAGACATATTCTGAGAAATGGGATTTTCAACTTCCAGAGCCGTTACTCCTTCGCCAAAAAGATCATGGTCTTCTCTGCTGATAAAAGAGTAGCTTATAATCTCATTGAAGCCTTTGGATGACAAAAGATCACTCAAATGACTTTGTGAGTTTAGTTCTATTTTTTTGTAAACAGGACTTAGTGATAATTGCGGAAGAGAATCATAGCCTTCAAGCCTAGCTAACTCTTCAACCAAATCTGCTTCAATAGTTAGATCATATCTCCATGAAGGAGGAATGGCAGATATGGAGGTTTTCTTTAAGCTTTCAGGTGCAAAACCTAGTCCTTTAAAATATCTTAAAGCAACTTGTTTAGAAATCTTTGTTCCTAAAAGAGCATTTGATTTTTTTAAATCTAAATTTATTTTTGTTTGTTTCGGTAATTGATTCTTTAAAATTGATGAAGTGACTTCACTAAACCTCCCACCAACAGTATCTCTCAATAAAGTGGAGGCTCTATCGATAGCAATTTCTTGTATTTTATAATCCACTCCCCTTTCAAATCTAAGAGATGCATCTGTTTGAAAGCCATAGCGTCTAGCCTTACCTCTTATTATGGAAGGTTTAAAAAAAGCACTCTCGAGGAATATTGAATTTGTTGAGGCAGACACAGCAGATTCTTTTCCTCCCATAATCCCTGCAAATGCTACTGCACTTTGTTCATCAGATATGATCAGACACGAGTCATCAAGTACAAGTTCTTGATCATCTAAGAGCTTAATCTTTTCTTTATTAAATGCAGTTCTAACAGTTATATTTCCCCTTAGTTTATCTCGATCAAATGCATGTAAGGGCTGTCCAAGTTCAAGCAGAATATAGTTTGTGATGTCTACAACTGGATCAATTAGTTTTTGATCACTGAATTTGAGTCTTTCCGCTATTAAAGGCAAAGTCTTAGAATTAATAGAAATATCTCTTATGGTTCTTCCAAAATAAGATGGTGCCTCTGCGCAAGCTTTTACTTTTATGTCATCTTTAAAGGAACTCTCAATAGAAGAAATATTTGGCAAACTTAATTTCAAATTATTTATTACAGATAACTCTCGAGCGATACCAAGAACACTAAAACAATCTCCTCGATTTGGCGTGATGTCTAGCTTAATAATTGAGTCTTTGCCTGTAATTTTGGAACTTACATCTTCATAACCATCAACCTCTAGTCCGGCCATTGTCAGCTGCGAGCAAATAGTCTCCGTTGATATATCTATATCAATGAAATCTTTCAACCAATTCTTACTAAACTGCATACTAAAATTGATCTAAAAAGCGAATATCATTTTCAAAAAAAGCCCTTAGGTCTGGGATGTTATATTTCAGCATAGCCATTCTTTCAACGCCTAATCCAAATGCAAATCCACTGTATTTTTTAGTATCAACACCGACGCTCTTCAGAACATTTGGGTGGACCATACCGCATCCTAGTACCTCTAACCAATTATCTTTCCATCTTATATCCACTTCAGCGGAGGGTTCTGTAAAGGGAAAATATGAGGGCCTAAATCTCAACTCGACCTCTTCTCCAAAGAAATCAGTTAAAAAATCATTCAATAAACCTTTTAGTTGAGCAAATGAGGCTCCCTCTTCAACTACAAGCCCTTCTATCTGATGAAACATAGGAGTATGAGTTAAATCTGAGTCTTTTCTATAAACTTTTCCTGGGCAAATGATCCTATGTGGAGCCTCACTCTTTTCCATGGTCCTTATTTGAACTGGAGAAGTATGAGTTCTTAATAATCCCTCATTATTAAGGTAAAAAGTATCATGCATGTCTTTTGCAGGATGATCTTCAGGAACATTTAAAGCTTCAAAATTATAGTAATCTATTTCAGCTTCAGGCCCAGCCTCGACATCAAAACCCATTCGTTCAAAAAAATCGCAAACATCACGGATAGTTCGTGTTACGGGATGGATAGATCCTTTTTTATTGCTAAATCCAGGAAGACTAATATCAAGCTTATCCTTTTCTAATCTTGATAGATTGGCTTTATCGTTAAACAAAGAGCTAGTGAGAGCATAGTTTTTCTCTAAATCACCTTTTAAATTATTAAGGAGTTTTCCGGCCTCCTTTCGTTTCTCTTGAGGCAAAGATCCTAGAGACTTCAAAAGAAGATTAACTTCACCTTTTTTTCCTAAATAAGAACGATAAATATTATCGAGTTCCGACTTATCATTAGCCGAGCCGAATTCGGTCTTAGCGTTTGATTCTAAATCAGATATTTTCTTTTTGAGAGAGTCTAAGTTCATGATCTAACTATACTTTAGACCATTATACTAATAATAGGTTGGAGCTTATTAAGAGAATTTTAATTAAGCTGCTAAATTTGATTTAGCTTGTTCTGCTATTAAAGAAAATGCTTCCTTATCGTTGACAGCAAGACTAGCCAGAACTTTTCTGTCCAAATCTATATTGGCCTTTTTTAATCCAGCTATAAGCTGACTGTAAGTAATACCATTATCTCTAGCAGCAGCATTGATTCTTACAATCCATAAAGAACGAAACACTCTCTTCTTTACTCTTCTATCTCTATAGGCATATTGGCCAGCGCGCATAACAGCTTGCTTTGCTACCTTATATGTTCTGCTCCTAGCACCTCTGAAGCCCTTAGCTTGCTTAAGTACTTTTTTATGCCTAGCCTTTGCTTGGACCCCTCTTTTTACTCTTGCCATTATTTTCTCTTAAGTTTTAATTTTTAACATCTTATCGACAAGCTGTTGATCGCCTTTAGCTATCTCTGTTGTGCCTCTAAGTTGTCTCTTTCTTTTAGTTTTCATTTTGGTGAGAATATGACTCTTATTGGCTTTTTTTCTTTTCAGCCCAGAACCTGTGCTCTTGAACCTTTTACTCGCTCCACTATGTACTTTTAATTTACTCATAATTAATTTTTCTTGTTGGGGGCCATCATCATGACTAGTTGTCTTCCCTCTAAAGTTGGAAATTGTTCAACACTCGCCATACTCTCTAGATCAGATTCAACTCTTTTTAAAAGCTCCATGCCTATCTGTTGATGGGCCATTTCTCTGCCTCTGAATCTTAATGTAATTTTTGCTTTGTCTCCATTTTCTATAAAACTTTTAATTTTATTTACTTTTATCTCATAGTCATTTTTTTCAGTTACAGGTCTAAATTTTATTTCTTTTATTTGTTGTCTTTTTTGTTTCTTTTTTGAAGCAGCCTTTTGTTTTTTTGCATCAAAAATATGTTTGCCATGATTAAGAAGCCTGCAAACTAAAGGGTCACCTTCCTTAGCCATTTGAACTAAATCTAGATCTGCTTCTTCAGCTTTCTTAAGAGCCTCAGATAAACTTAAAATTCCTAATTGTTCTCCCGTTTCACTAATGAGTCTGACTTTATCTGCCTTTATTTCACCATTTATAGGTAAGCGTTTTTCAGACTTCTTAAAAGATTTTCTTTGAGCTATGTGATTCTCCTATTAACTATATTTTCTCATCCACTACATTCTGAAGTTTTTGGATGAAGTTATCAATCGACATTTCTCCAAGATCTTCTCCTCCTCTAGCTCGAACAGAAATCGTATTATTTTCCATCTCCCTGTTACCCGCTATCAAAAGAAAAGGTGTCTTCTGCATAGAGTGGTCGCGAATTTTATAAGTGATCTTCTCATTCCTCAAGTCCGAATGAGCCCTAAATCCATTTTTTTTCAATAAATCACCTAATTTTGAGCAATATTCGGCTTGTTTGTCAGTAATATTAAGAATTTCCACCTGAATTGGTGACAACCAAGTTGGTAGTGCACCACCATAATGTTCGATGAGAACTCCTAAAAATCTTTCAAATGAACCAAGAACAGCTCTATGAATCATGACAGGATGGTATCTTTCACTATCGGAACCGACAAACTTAGCATCTAATCTCTCAGGTAAAATGAAGTCTGCTTGAAAAGTACCACATTGCCATTCTCTACCCAAAGCATCGATCAGAACAAAATCTAATTTGGGACCATAGAAAGCTCCATCTCCTTCCACTATTTCATAAGGTAAATTGAGGTTTTTTATAGCACTCTCTAATGCAAGCTCTGCTTTATCCCAAACTTCTTCTGAACCAGCTCTTATCTCGGGTCTGGTTGAAAGTTTTATTTCAAATGCATCAAATCCTAATTGAGAATATATATCAGACAGTAATTCTATAAATTTTTTCGTCTCATCCTGAATTTGGTCCTCTGTGCAAAAAATATGCCCATCATCTTGAGTAAATCCTCGGACTCTCATCAGGCCATGTAGAGTTCCAGAAGCTTCATATCTATGGCATGAACCAAATTCAGAAAATCTTATAGGCAAGTCTTTATAAGATCTTAGGCCTTGATTAAATATTTGAACATGACAAGGACAATTCATTGGCTTTAGAGCATTTGTTCTCTTTTCGTTTGCATGATCATCATCGATTTCCGTAATAAACATATTTTCTCGATATTTATCCCAGTGTCCGGAAGCCTCCCATAACTTTCTATCAACAATTTGAGGAGTATTGATTTCTTGATAATCATATTCGTCTTGTTTAATTTTTATAAAGTCTTTTAAGGCCGAATAAATAGACCATCCCTTAGGATGCCAAAAAACCATACCGGGTGCCTCTTCTTGAAAATGAAATAAATCTAGTTGTCTTCCTAATTTCCTATGGTCTCTCTTTTCTGCTTCTTCCTGCTGGAGGATGTAATTCTCCAAGTCTTTTGAACTTGGCCAAGCTGTTCCGTATATTCTTTGAAGCATTTCATTTTTGGAGTCTCCCCTCCAATAAGCACCTGATACTTTAGTAAGCTTAAAGGCCTGTAGGTGTCGCATATTGGTTACATGGGGACCTCTGCACATATCTATATATTCTTCATGATGATATAACGCTATTACTTCATCATCAGGTATTTCTTCTGCTAGGTTTACTTTATAAGGTTCATTTCTATCTTTGAAAGTCTTGATAGCTTTTTTTTGTGATACTACTTCTCTCCTGACATCATATTTAGTCTTAGCGAGCTTTTTCATTCTCTTCTCGATAGCTTCTAAGTCTTCATCTGATAGATTTTTATCGAGTTTGATATCGTAATAAAACCCGTCTTTAATTACTGGACCTATTGCCATTTGGGCCTTTGGATAAAGCTGTTTAAGGGCATGAGCCAATAGATGTGCGCATGAGTGTCTGACTATCTCAAGGCCTTCATCATCTTTTATTGTTAAGATTTCTACGCTGCAATCGTTGGAAATAATTTCTGACCCGTCAACTAATTTACCATCGATTTTTCCTGCTACAGCAGCTTTTGCAAGGCCTGAACCAATGTCTTTAGCGATATCATCGATACTTAAGGGATTATCGAAATTTCTTATGGAATTATCTGGAAGTTTTATAGAAGGCATATTCAGTGGTGACCTATACTAAAGGTCACTTGTAATTAAAAAAAAACATTGTAATAGATATTTTGATTTAAGGCGACAAAAGTACCTTTTTCCATTCACTTCCTTGTTTTTTATATAGCTCTCTTATGTGTAACCTATTCTTTTGATCTACCCAAAATTCTATGGACTCTGGCTCTACTATGAATCCTCCCCATCTTTGTGGTCTCGTTATATCTCTTCCATTATTATTCGATTCAAATTCCTGAGACCGGTCAACTAATGATTCATATGTATCTATTTCTTCACTTTGCAAGGAAACAGAGGCTGAAATCTGCGAACCTCTTGGTCTTGAAGAAAAATATTCATCATTTTCTTCTTCGCTTGCTTTGGAGCATTTACCTTCTATTCTGATCTGTTTATTTGTTTTCGCCCACCAGAAATTTAAGGCAACATATGGTGATTCGATAATCTGCTTTCCCTTATTGCCATCATAGTCAGTAAAGAAAACAAATCCTTCTTGGCCTATTCTCTTTAGTAAGACCATTCTTGAAGACGGTTTGCCATCAAAATTTATTGAGGAAATATTCATGGCATGTGGTAATGCAACGCCATTTTGCTGAGCTTCTTTAATCCATTCATGTACCTTACTTATTGGTTCCAGAAGATTATGTGAGGCCTGATATAGTTCCATTTATTTATTACTTGATACCCAATAATCAAGGCTCAAATATTTTCCTCCGCCAAAACATAATAAAGTAAGAAGCATCAATGAATAAATAGCAGCAAATTCAATACCATTTGCTTCATGAGGCCACCCATTTTGCCAATGCACAAGATATCCAGCAAAGAACATAACAACTAAAAGTGGAACTGAAGACCACCTAACAAATAGACCTACTAGAATTAATGCTGCGCCTCCAGCTTCTGTGACAATCACTAACCAAGTAAATATATCTGGAAGGGGCACTCCGAGTGTTCCCAAATAACCCGAAAACTTATCAAAAGAATCTATTTTATTTATCCCAGCAAACCAAAGTACATAAAAAAGATAGAGCCTTATCAGGAATAAGGGTAAAAACTCCAAGCTTTCAAAGCTCTTCAATGTATTATGAATTCTAGATAAAAATTTCATATTAAATCTTTTGTAAAATTACACTTCCAACTGAGTATCCAGCTCCAAAAGAACTTATAACTCCAATTTCATTGGATACAAAGTCACCTTTTGTTTGGTGAAAGGCTATTATAGAGCCAGCTGAACTAGTATTAGCATAATCATTCAAAATAATTGGCATTTCTTGTTCGTCAGGCTCTCTTCCGAAGAGTTTCTTAGCAATTAGCTGGTTCATACTTAAATTTGCCTGATGAAGCCATAATCTTTTTACTTCTTGTATGTCAATATCTAGATTACTTAAATGACCAGCAATATGAGTCTGGACCATAGGAACAACTTCTTTGAAAACACTCCTACCTTTCTGGATGAATAATTTGTCAGGAGCGTTGGGGTCAGAGTTTTCAGGTAAATTCAAAAATCCAAAGTTATTTCGTATATTGTTTGAGAACTGTGTCTTTAGGCTTGTTCCAAGAATTTTAAAGGCAGACTGGGAGTTACTATCTCTTTCAAGGATAACGGCAGTTGCTGCATCTCCGAATATGAAATGTGCATCTCTATCTTTGAAGTTTAAATGTCCTGAACAAATTTCTGGATTAACTACTAGGACCTTATCCGCAAGACCTGATTGAATATCATTGTAGGCATTTTGTATGGAGAATGTTGCCGATGAACACGCGACATTCATATCATATGCGTAGCCAGAAATTCCAAGTTCATGCTGAACCTCTATAGCTACAGCCGGATATGCTCTTTGAAGATTTGAACAACCGCATATGACCGCATCGATATCGGAAGAGTTTATTCCTGATTGTTTTATGGCTTCCTCAGAAGCTTTTATTGCCATCTCAGCAAGAATAGAAACCTCGGAATTAGATCTTTCTTTCAATTTAGGTCTCATTCTAGTTACATCAAGTATTCCTTCTTTATCTTGAACATATCTTTGCTCAATGCCAGAAGCTTTTTTTATGAACTCACTGCTTGATGGTACTAAAGCATCGATAGCACCAGAATCTATTTGATCCTTATATTCTTCATTAAAATTTATGACGTACTGATTGAAACTTTGGACTAGTTCGTCATTGGTTATGGACTCTTTAGGAGTGAATAGACCTGTACCTGAAATAATTACTGACATCTAGACAGATAATAAGGGAAATAAAATTGGAAATCTTTATTTATTTTTTTGCTTTTCTATTTCTTCAAAGGCCGATTGGATTTCAATAAATTTTTCTTTGGCTTTCTCTAATAATTCTTCAGGCAAACCCTTTGATAATAAAGTATCAGGATGAAATTCTTTTCTTTTTCTTTGGTAAGCAATTTTTATATCTTTAAATGCCATATCTTCTGTTACTCCAAGGATGATATAGGCATCAGATATATTTCCTCCATACTTCTTTTTATTAATTTTGAAAAATTCTTGATCAATTTGAAAAATCTCTATCGCTTCGAGTAGAAGATTTTCTTCTGAAGGGTCCAGATGGTCATCTGCCATTGAAAGTTCAAATAGAAGATCATAAAACATTATCAAGGCTGATTTATCGGATGACAAAAGTGAAGCAAGTTGGCTAGCATAATCTCGAAAGGAATTATGATCATCTTTTGCATGATTAAATATTTCAATAGCAAATACTCTTTGATCTGATGGAAATTTGAATCTCTCCTTTATAAAGTGATCAACTTTATCTACTTCTTCTCGAGTTACTTTGCCGTCAGCCTTTGCAATTTTGGCGAAACATGCGAAAAGAGCAGTAAAAAAAGCAGCTTGATTTCTCTGCTTCATTGATGGTTTAGCTTGCTCTCTACCTGATAGTTTTGATCCAATTATTGCGCCGAGTATTCCTCCAATAGGTCCTCCTATTGAGAAACCAATCATCCCACCTATTCCTGCTTTCCAAAAACTCATAGTCAGCTATTGTAATTAAGTTAAATATATATAAAACTAGAATTAATTATAGGGGGAATAATGAGTTTACCTGTTGTTGAATATCTAAAGCTGCCGGAAGGCGGAGAACCTTATCTTGAAGGTCATAAATGTAGTGAGTGCGGTTCAATCTTTCTAGGAGAAAGGAATGTTTGTTCGAATTGTTTTGCGCGAGACTCTATGCAATCTATTAAGCTGAATAATACTGGAAAACTCTATTCTTATTCTATTGTTTTTAGGTCTTTTCCTGGAATAGAAGTTCCCTACATATCTGCGATAGTTGATCTTGATGGTGGAGGAACAGTAAAAGGTAATCTGATAGATTGTGAACCAGATCCAGATAAGATTAATTTTGATATGCCAGTAGAAGTTATATTTGACGATGCTTTAGGTAGAAAAGATAAAGATGGAAATAGTTATATCAGCTATTTCTTTAAACCAATTACATAAGGGAGAAAATTATGAGTGATGTATACGTTTTAGGTGTTGATATGATCAAGTTTGGACGATTTCCAGATAGAACAGTACCGGATCTTGGTGCCGAAGCAGCATTACTGGCGCTAGATGATGCTGGTCTAAATATTGGAAATATGGAAGCCTTCTATTGTGGAAATCTTGGACAAGCTAATGCTATGGTTGGTCAAAGAATATTGCAGGAAATAGGACAGACAGGCATACCAGTTGTAAATTGTTCTAATGCGTGCGCTACAGGAGCTACTGCTTTTAGAGAAGCTTGGACTTCTATTAAAGCAGGTTTGTATGATGTGGTACTGGCTGTTGGTGTAGAGCAAATGGGAACAGGTCTTCTTGGAGGTTCTGGAAGTGGATCCGGAATTCCAAAAGAAGGGTTATTAGGATCAGGCACTATGCCTGCAGTATTCGCCGAGGCCGGCATGGAACATGCAAGGCAATATGGTACAACATTTGAACAGTTTGCAAAGATTTCTGTTAAGAATCATCATCATTCAACAATGAATCCAAAAGCAAGATACCAAATTGAAACACCTTTGGATGAGGTTATGAATGCTGAGATGATTTCTTATCCCAATACTAAACTTATGTGCTCCGTAAATGTTGATGGAGCTGCGGCTGCAGTGCTTGTCTCTGAAAAGAAAGCAAAAGAACTTGGTATGCAAAGAGCTGTAAGAATTAAAGCCTCAGTAATGACTAGCGATCCTTATCAAGAAAGAGATCTTGTAATGCCAGATGTAAATTCTTGTACTCGAAAAGCAGCAGCAGAAGCTTATGAGATGGCTGGTCTAGATTCTAGTGATGTTGATCTTGTAGAGTTACATGATTGTTTTGCAACTGCAGAGATGCTTCATTACGAAAATTTAGGTTTATGCGAAGATGGAGAAGCTGGAAGATTAATTGATGAAGGTGAAGTTGAACTTGGTGGAAGAATTCCAGTGAATGTTTCAGGAGGTCTCCTATCTAAAGGCCATCCCTTAGGAGCAACTGGCATAGCAAATATTTATGAAGTTTGTTCGCACTTAAGAGGCGAGGCTGGAAAAAGGCAAGTTGAAAATGCAAGAATAGGAATGACTCATGTCATTGGATTGGGAAGTGCATGCGGCATACATATTCTTGAAAAAGTATAGAGCGTTATGTTGATTGGTGTTGTAAGTGACACTCATAATAATATTAAAAATATAAAGAAGATAATTGCTCTCTTTAATAAAGAAAAGGTTGATTTTGTAATTCATACTGGTGATATCTGTAATGCCAAAACCTTCGAAAAGTTTTCTTCTTTAAACTGTAAACTGATAGGTGTTTATGGTAACAATGATAGAAACGAACTAGGGCTCGAAGATATATCCAATAAATACTCTTTTGAGTTTCAAGAGCCCCCTAAAAGTATAAATATTGGAAATAGAAATATTGCGATCTTTCACGAACCTAACTTAATTGATAATTTTTTATCAAGAAATCAAGACATTGATGTTGTCTTGCATGGTCATACACATAGGTATAGAAAAGAGATAAATAATGACGTTCTATATTTTAATCCAGGTGAATCTGCGGGAATGCAAAAAGGCAAAAATGCAATAGGTATTCTTGATCTTGAAGCACTTACAGCTAGAAGAATTTTCTTTTAAGGACTGCATACAATGACAAAAACAAGATAGAGATCGGCAAAGTTAAGAATATTGGCCTTAAAACTCTTGCTGTCAAATTATTTTCAAAAATTATATTAAATAGAAAGGTAAAAAAAGAGGGTGCGTAATTTAAACCTTGAGGATCGATTGTTGTGGGTGTAAGAAAAAAAACAAGAAGAATGATAAATAAATAAAAATAATATTTTTTACTTAACCTTGCTAAGGTTAAGCTAATCAAAAATGAAGATATAAGGTAAAGGGACCAAAACATAAAGTCATCCTAGTATTTTAAGTACATCATTTCTTATTAGTTTACTTCTCCAAGAAGTAATATCCGCACAGGCGAAGTCCAATCCTTTAATAAACACTGTCCTCAAGAAGTCCTTTTGTGCTTTTTTTGAAAAAAACAAGGTTTGATTAATCCTTTCTTTCTCAGATATCCTTTCAATTATTTCATTTAATTTTTTAAGCATCTCAACCTCTTGTGCTTTGGTCAGCGTCCTCTCTGATTCATTATTATTTGATAGTGGAGTAAATGTGAGCTTCAATAACCTTTCAACGTCTTGGTAGAGCCAGTCTAATTTTGAAGACTTAGATAATTCTTTCACTTGCCTTTCATAAAGATGGATTAGATACTCAACATCTAGAGATGCATATTTCAATTGAGAGTCAGATAGAGGCCTTCTCATCCAATTTGATCTTGTCTCATTTTTCTCTAGGATTATTCCTAATTCTTTTTCAACTAAACCCTGATAACCAATGGTGAACTCTCCCTCCAAGAGCGAATTAGCTATCTGTGTATCATAAACATTTACAGGCTCTTTGTTTGTCCATGCAAAAATGGCTTCAAGATCTTCTTTACAAGAGTGGAAGATCTTAGTCACAGACTCAGAAAATAAAAAACTAGCGTGATTGCCTGGCTCTTTGATAAATATAGCATCAATAAGATAAACCTCTTCTCCATCATTAACTTGCAGAAGAGCAAGGCACATATTTTCTTTATTTGTTCTCCTAAATTCTGTATCAACTCCTATATGAGGTTTTCCTAACAGCTCTTTATTAAGAAAAGCTAAGTCGTCTATGTTATCTATATAAGTAAACAATTTAAGGGTGCATATTATTTTGATTTATGATCTCTTTTATTGTGTTTACTAAGAGGATATTTGATGATCAAGTAGTAAACTAGCCAGATTGTTAAAAATCCAAAAAATTGAAAAGATTCTTCGACTTTTTGAGATACAAAAAAAAGTAGAGTGGTGCTAGAAATTATAGAAATGGAAAATAATATTATTAAAACTGCTTTTTTGGTTAAGCCTGCATCAAGCATCAGATGATGAATATGAGTTCTGTCGCCTGCAAAAATAGATTTCCTATTTGCTAACCTGGTTAGGAATGTCGATAAAGCATCAATGAGAGGAATAGAAACCAGCCAAAGTGCATTGACAGGTTTAATGATTGACTCATTTCCACTAGAAGATAGTGTAACCAAAAACCAAGCAGTGATGAAACCAACCCACATTGCCCCAGAATCACCTAAGAATACCTTTCTTTTTCTTCCCAATAGTCCAAGGTTAAAAACTAAAAAAATAATTAGAACTACACTTCCTAAAAATAAGACGCCGCTCTCTCCATTTATCCATGCAAGAATTGAAACTACTGTGGCAGCAGAAAAAGCAACTAAACCAACTAGCCCATCAATTCCGTCTAACATATTGAACGCATTACAAACTCCGACAACCATAAATATGGTTATAGGAATACCTATATCTCCAACGTAAATATTGCCAAAGCCAAAGAGGTTTCCAAAATCTCTCAGATATACATCAGTTAATATAATCACTAGCCAGCTCGATAAGATTTGAATAATCAATCTAAAAGATGCGGGTAAAGGCTTTATGTCATCTAAAAAACCCATTGCCAGAATAATAATTGAGGTGAACCATACTACAGATAGTGCTTGAAATTTATGATTTACGCCAACTGAATATTCCGGAAAAAGAACATACATGAAAACAGTAGTGGAAAGAAATAGACCTATCCCCCCACCCAAGCTTATTTCTCCTTTGTGAATTTTTCTTACTCCATCAGGTCTATCAACAATTCCAAAACGAGGAAAAATAAATGTAATGAACCAGAAAAAAATTACTGTTAATGTCGTTGCTATCAAATAATTTACTAACATATTTCCCGATTCTATTTTATTTCTTAGTAAGGTTTATTGAATAATAATATTTTTCAACCCATCTTGTACTAAAAAAGCTTTCCATCATGTCTTATGTACTTAAATCTTTTATGTAAATAATAGAATTAACACCCTTATGTACTTCCATTTCTCCTACAGGAATGGAGCCCATCTTTCTATAAAAGGCATGTGCTCTATCTAAGCTTTTACCAACAGTGATACTAAAACTTTTTATACCTTTATATCTGAAATGCTTACAAAGATCATTGAATAGGTTCTCAGCATGCCCTTTACCATGATAAGCAGGATTGACCACAATCGAGAGTAATTCTTGATTAGGAATATCTAATGAAGTCTTGCTGTCTTTATTTAGCAAAAGTACCTCCATAATTTTATAAAGCTTAGAAATAGATAAAAAACATGATTTAAGAGAATAAATTAATCTAAGAGGCTTTAATAAAAGTTGCTTATATATTGGTCCTAAACCAGTGCCTCCTGTCACAAAACCAACAATATTGTCTTCATCTCTCTTAACAAGCAAAACACTATCATTGTCTTTGTCTATTGCTTCATACAATAGAGCAAGAAAAGGAACACCTAAGGTTGCCAAGAACCCCTTACTAAGATGGTAACAGTGCAGTCTTGCAACAACTTCATAGTCACTAAAGCTAAGTTCATTTTCTTTTAGATCCATTTATTCAATACTTTTGAAGGAGGAGGTAGATCTTGGAATAGTCTCCAGATCAAGGTAGAACTAAAGCCTAATACAACCCAAATACTAAGAATGATGAGTATAAAGTATAATTGTATGCGTTGATTTGCAACATACCAGGCCTCCAGAGATCCTTTGTAAGGCATTACAATTTCATCATAAAATTTATCTGGATCATTGTGCGAAAGCATCATATCTTCCTCATTTCGGAAAATTATAGATCCAATTCCAGACAGTCCAGGACGAACTTTGATAATTTCATTTTGAAATGCCAAAGGAAATGCATCAAAGCAACGCTGAGTCTGAGGACGAGGCCCAATGATACTCATATCACCTTTGAGGATGTTCAAAAGTTGAGGTAATTCATTAATTTTAGTTTTACGCAAAAATTTTCCAACAGGGAGTACACGTGGATCATCTTTAAGAGTTACAGTCCCTGTTCCCATGCTTGGGCTTTTTTTAAGCATTGTGGCAAACTTGTATAACTTAAATTGATCACCGCCTGTTCCCACGCGGCCTTGAAGGAAGAAAATTTCTCCCTCACCAGTTAACCTTAAGATGAGTATTATAGGAATAAGAAGTGGGGAGAGTATGGCGAGAGCTATACAAGAAAAAAAAATATCAAACATTCTTTGCATCTTCACATTCTGCCATCTAGATATTTACCTGTCTCAATGTGATTGAAGTCAGGAAGTATTTTATTGAAAAGATCTATTAATGGTGCCTTCTCCCAAATTGATTGACTACGAAATTTGTCCATTTCTTCCAAAAAATGTTGCAGCATTTGTGGATTAAAATCTAGCTCACTTTTGATAACTCCTAAATTTTCAAACTTTTCTAGGTCTATTATTTCATTATTTGTAAAAAACTCTTCAAAATCTTTTTCTCCTGAAGTGTCTGATTTAAAGAAATAAAGAGGCCATCTTTTTGATGCTATCAATTCTCCAGCTAACTCTCTAGCCTCTTTTTCAGTTGAACAATGATAAGGTTCATAGCCCAATGCCTTTATATACCTTTCAGCTATTTCAGAAAAAGTGGTCAAATGTAACTGCTCACTTAATTTCGGGAAAAAAATATCCTTATTCTCACCTAAAAGGCAAGACATTAGGCACAATTCTCCAGATTCCTGAGGAGTTACAAAGTAACGCTTCACATCATTTGGGGCTGAAATAGGTTGTTGCTTAGAGAAGCGTTGATTAAATCCATGCAAAAGTGAACCATCAGAGAAGGCAACATTAGCAAATCGAGCTGTTGAGATGTCAATCGACTCACTTTCTTTCATGAGAAACATCTCCATGATCCTTTTACTAGCCCCCATCATATTAACTGGATTAGCTGCTTTATCTGTAGATACACAGAAATACTTTTTTGCTCCAAATGATTTTGCTTTTTGAATGGTTTTAATCGTATTAAGAATATTGACTTCAATAAGACGCATTAGTGTAAAAGGATCTTTTTCACTCCTAACATGCTTTAGTGCTGAAAGATTAAGAACAAAATCATATCCTTCTCCGCCATTCATTAAAGCTGAAAATTCTTTACCTCCACAATCTATAGCAAAAGTTCGAAAATCACCATCTATATAACCGAGAGTACTGCGAATATCTCTTACAAGCTCCACCATGTTATTCTCGCTGATATCAACTATATGGAGCCCAAGAGGATTTCTTTTAAAGATTTCACGAGTAACAGCCTGACCTATTGAACCAGCACCACCTATGACCAAGAATCTGCTACTGGCAACCAATGATTTGAGTTCAGATCTGTAATAAGTAATATCTGATTCAAATAAAGGTGATGTTCTGCCAATGAGTTTTAATATATTCATATCAATATTTAATGATCTATTTTTTTAGTGAACCTGGAGGTACGCTTGAAGGAATATTTACTACTCTATCTTCTAACCAAAGAGAATTCTCTAGTCCATCTGTAAGACAATCCTTAAACATTGGAAGTCTTGACATCAGAGTCCAGATCGGACGAGTCATAACATTATTTTCATTAGTGAATTTAAGAAATTCATCACGATCTTGTTTTGAATCTAAGATTATTGTATTGAGCCAATGATTTACTTTATTATTATCTATTGATTCAACAAAGATAACGTCTCTATCTGAAAAAAAACTTTTCCACTGATTTGCTAAATCTGACTTCACAGTCAGAAAGTCCTCTAAAAGTTCCATCTGAGCACAGCCAAGAGCTGCGTTTAAATTTGGCAAGCGGTAATTGTATCCTATCGCATCATGTATAAAATCATATGCATGAGGTATCTTTGCAGTAGTAGTAATATGCTTAGCTCGCTTAGCTAAATCAGTATTGTCAGTAACGATCATACCTCCTCCGCCAGTAGTTATAACCTTATTTCCATTGAAACTAAGAGTGCCGAGTAAGGCAAAGGTGCCGGTATGTTGATTGCCCACATAACTACCCAGAGATTCAGCAGCATCTTCAATCAAAGCTATATCCCAATTTTTACATATCTCTGCAATTTCTTTAATGCGACATGAAAAACCAAAAGTATGCATTGGAACACAACCAGATATTTTTTTTCCTGAGATTTTATTAAAAGTACCATCTATTCTTTTTTCAGCATTTTTATTTAGGTAGTTTTGTAATGCTTTAGGACTTAAACCCATAGTATCTAGATCAACATCTATAAAGACTGGATTTGCACCTGCATAATTAATTGCGTTACAGGTAGCTATAAACGTAAGTGCCTGTGATATAACTTCATCTCCTGGCCTAACTCCAGCAAGTTCAATTGCTACATGGAGAGCGCTGGTGCCATTGACAGTTGCTATTGCATATTTAGAACCTAAGAACTCAGCTACTTTATCTTCAAACTCTGTAACTTTTTGTCCCACAGAAGATACAAAATTAGAATCGATACAATCGATTAAATAATCACGTTCGTTGCCTTCAAATATAGGCTGATGAAGAGGAATGAAATCATCACCGAAAATACCTCTAGCGAAAGTTACCATCTCTCTAGAAATCGTGTCTATCTTAGCCATTTTTTACTTTTTAAGTCTATTACTATAAACAACTTCTAACTGATTAACCCACTTAGAAGCCAAATCCCTTCTATCAAATCTACTGACTGCCAAAGCTCTTGCTTTATAGCCTTTGGCTTTGAGTTCTTGACGATCATCTGCTGCCTCTTCTAATTTATCTGCAAAAATTAAAGGATCATCAGGAGGTATACAAAAACCACAATCATTTTTCTTAATCAATTCTGCTAACCATCCGGGGTAGTTATTTAGAACTGGTATTCCAGCTGATATGTAATCAAAGAATTTATTGGGTGAGGTACCATAATAGAATACAGGTATATTGGCCAAGACCTGTAAACCTATGTCGGTAGATGCCATTAAACCAGCTAATTGAACTTTATTTACAGGATCGTGAAATACTATATTATCCAAACTTTCTTGATTTGCTCTTGCCATCAGAGATGATTTAAGTCTTCCTTGGCCTATTAGCATGAACTTTATATCCTCTCTACCTCTTCGTTTAATTTCTTTGGCAGCATCTAAGATAGAATCTAACCCATTTGCAATTCCATGAGTTCCAGCAAAAAGCGCTAGAAAATCGCTCTCTTTAATATCTGGAGGTCTCCATTTCTCGACTTGCTGATTGAAAATATCTAAATCACATCCATTAGGGACCAGACTTATTTTATCCTCATTCACTCCTCTTTTTTTAATTCCTTCCAACATGCCCGGAGATAGAGCAATAATATGATCAGCAGAATAATAACTCAACCATTCAAGAAATGACATTAATGATAGAATAAGAGGGTTTGAAATTACTCCCATAGCCTTTGGAAGTTCTGGCCAAAGATCTCTTACTTCAAAAACGAAAGCTTTTTTTAATATCCAACTCGAGACAATGCCTGGTATGCCTGAAGTTAATGGAGTAGAGGTAGAAAAAATTAAATCATATTTTTCAGAAAATAATAACCGTAACCCTTTGAATGCATACAAAATAAATACTTTTGTTCTCTTGATAAGATTATCTTTATTGGCATAGTTTAAGTCGAATTCAATTACATCTATTCCGTCAACAAAACCTCTTCTTTTACCATTACTAAAAGGTTCTTTTAAACCTGTATCTGAACCTAAATAACTTCCACATACCATAATCACCTCGTGTCCTTGTTTGATTAAAGACTGGGCCATGCTATAAGATCTTATTGCGGTAGAGCCCTTAGGAGAAGAAAAATGTTGATGAAAATATAAAACTTTCATGAACTCCATTTAAACTCGGTTCTAAAGATTCCAGGTTTAGTTATCTCAACCTCCATAACAGGAACTTTCTTTTTTTTCATGTAAAACAATGAAGACCAGCCCTCTACTATTTCAGCTCGAACGATATTAACATCTGAATTAATTGTTAGCGTATTAGATCCATCTGATAATTGAAAGCATTCTCCATTTTCGATTAGTGACCAGGAATGATCTAGTAATCGCCATCTAATAACTGCTTTATCATCAAAGCCACTTACTTTATCAATAATTTCAAGTCTATTCTCATTTAAAGAAACTTTTCTAGAGTGTTCAACTTTCTTAAAGTCTTTGTAACTTGCAAAGCACTCTACTCCTCCTTCAGAAGATTTTATAACGGATAGATTTTTTGCATTTAACCAATTTCCGTACAAAAATCTTCCTAACTTTGGCATCTGATCTCTATCATCAAATTGAACAGTATTATGACTAATAGTTCCGCTAAAATAATTATGCAAATCAGTTGAAGAACTGTAACTATAAGTACCAGCGTCAGATAAATAATTTAAACCCTTTGCCCAAAAATCTATATGCATTGCATCTGACTGACTAGGCCTAAACCTAAACTTAGGAAATTTAAAAATTACTTTACTATTATGGCTACGCATTATCTTATAACCTCCACAGTCAAAGTCACAATTTTCATATGATAGAGATTTAGATTCTTTATTTTCAACACCTAACCAAGCGAGATGTAAGTCCCATAAACCTTTTTCAAGGTATGCTGATTTGTTTATAAACAAAGATGAAGCAAGATTTACACATGGCCTATAGTCTCCATAATCACTGTCTGTTAATTGCAACAAAAGAGAACCGTCATTTGCACCTAGGTTTGGGACTTCACCAGTCAAAGGACACACCATTTGATATAACCAGTTAGTTGCTAATGTGGCATTTTGATAAAACACAGAGGTAAACTCTTTGAGGTTAAGCTTTTCTCGCCAGATTTCACAAATTGAAAGTGTGTCCAGCATCATGCGATGGTAGTTTAAGGAATATTGACTAAAGCTCCCATCTTTTTCTATCAACTTAGAGACCCTTTCATTCAATAATTTACGGCCAATTCTTTCATAACTTTCTCCATCCCTAGCTCCAAGATAATTTAGCCAACTTCCACCCATGAAAAGAGCAGCAGCTTCTGAAGTGCCATGATTATTATCTTGTGCAATTGCGTAGTTTATTGTGGGAGCTATTCTCTGTAGATGTAATCTTATGAGATCTTGAAGGCCTATTAACGATTCTTTTTCTTGTCCAAGTATTAGACTAGCGCAACAAAGATTGATTACTCGTATGGAGGCTTCCTGGCCACATTTCCAGTTTAGACCAAGATAGGGAGGATTTTTCTCCAACCAATCCGTTAGCCATATATTTAAGCGATCCAATGAATCTTGATCACCTTGACTGGCGCGTTGTGAAAAAGCAATAACCCAATTCATTCTGGATTGTTCCCATATTAATTTTATATCGCCTCTCGATTCGTCAAAGTCAGATAATTTCCACCATGAAATTAATCTGGAATCAGATTTATTTTCATCCAAAGGGTTGCTTAGCCAATTTGGTATAGTGCCATTTAAATTTACCCTAATGTGACTAAAAATATTGCTAGAAGTATCCCATGCTGATGTGGCATAAAGATCAATGTGCTTTAATTTTGCTTTACTAAAAAATGGTCCCTTTGGAATTTCGTTCTTAATAAAACAAACAGGATGCAATGAGAAATATAATAATAATCTGTATGAAATTACAAATAGGCAATTTTTTAAACCCAAAGCGAAAACTGTATTTACTTTGGAAATGAATAGTTTCATTTTAAAGCTGTATCATTGTTTTTGTAATAAATTATTTGCTTCAATAGTGATTCGAGCCACCTCAAATATCTCATGAACAGGTATGCAAGGAGATCCAGATTTAACTGATTCAATGAAAGCTTTCGGACAGGCAGTTTGTCCTTTATCTTGCTTCCAAAGATTAAATTTCTTAAAGTTTTTCCAACCGTAACCATGCAATTTTCTGAAATTATTTAACTGAAGGGCTTTTCCATCTGTGAAGACCTCAATTCTTTCTTTAGGAAAACTGGAAGGACCATTTGCCAAGTATAAAATAGAACCAAATGAACCATCCTCGAACCCCAATGTAATTGAAGATGTATCAGACATGATAGTGCTTGAAAATGTCGATTCCATTGCTCTAGCACTCACTGAGATTATCTTCTTTCCTACAAGAAATCTCATTAGATCAATGAAGTGACAACACTCTCCTATTATTCTTCCACCACCTTGTTTTGAATCTTGCGTCCAATGGTCTTGCGGTATGAATCCAGCATTTATTGTCATAACAATACTCTTTGGAGCTTCTACATCGGACAACAGACTGTGCATTTGTAAAATCTGAGGGGAATATCTTCTGTTGAATCCAACCATTAGTTGCACACCCCGAGATGAATCAGTTTTGTCATTATATCTGTTGTATGTATCTTCGATTAGAGATAGATTCTCAAAATCTAAAGCCAGAGGCTTCTCAACCCAAATATTTTTATTAGCCTTAAGGCCATCAACAACATATTTTGGATTTAAGTGGTGTCTCGTAGCAATTACTAATGTATCGATCTCAGGATTATTCATAATACTGTCAACATCAGTTGAAGCATGTAAAAAACCTTCCTTCTTACCATGTATTACACTATTGATGCCATTAGCAGTTACAAGAGAATGTAAAGAAGCACCTGTACTTCTAAATGCAGGGATTAGTATTCTTGAAGCATAATTCCCACCACCTATAAATCCTAAGATTGGAGTTTCACCACTAATTGTAGTATTTGTATTAAGCGCAATTGATCGAGATAAGCGATCTTTGATATGGGAATTATATTCAAGAATAATGCCCAAATTAGAGGCATTTCCTTTTAATTCTTGATAAGCCTTTGCCGCTTCCGTAAACGCATATCTAGAAGAAATGAGTGATCGAACATCAAGTACACCTTTTGAGAGAAGATCTAAAAACGCTTCAAAGTTTCTTTGTTCGGTCCACCTTACATATCCAATTGGGTAATCAATTCCTTGGTCTTCATATAAAGAATCATACCTGCCGGGTCCGTAAGAGCAACTTACCTGTAAACTAATCTCTTTTTCATAGAAATCTGATCTATCTAGATCTAACCCTACAACTCCTACTAAAATAATCCTTCCTTTTTTTCTACACATTTGAGCGGCTTGCTTTATAAGATCATTTGATTTGGTAGATGCAGTAATGATTACCCCATCAACTCCTTGATCTTTGCTGAAAGAATTTGCTTTAGACAAAAAGTCACTTTCCGAGAGAGGGTTATATGTTTCAGCTCCAAAATCAGCCGCCAGTTTAAGTTTATCTTCATCAGGATCAATAGCCAAAACTCGACATCCATTTGCTCTTAGTAATTGGACGGTGAGTAAACCAATTAAACCAGCTCCTGCAACCACAAAGCTCTCTCCTAAAGTTGGTTTAGCGAGTCGTATACCTTGTAGTGCTATACTTCCAACAACTGTAAATACAGCGCAATCATCTTCCACATTATCCGGAATACGTGCACAAAGATTATTCTTGACCGCGACAATATCAGCATGAATACCATTTGAAACAACTCTATCACCAACTTTGAAACTTGATACATCTGCGCTCACTTCCTGAACCACTCCCACATTTGAATACCCAAGTGGTATAGGTTGGGATAATTTTGATTTTACGGCTTCATATGTTGTTGTAATTCCATCATTAAATGCCTTATCAATAACCATTTTAACTTTCTCTGGTTGTTGCAATGCTTTATTCAGGTATGAAGCCTCTCCAAAGTCTACCAACATCCTTTCTGTTCCTGTAGAAATCAAAGATAAAGATGTTGCTATCTTTACTGAGTTACTTGAAAGGGCTGGAGCGGGACATTCAACAATCGAAGTTTCACCAGAGTTGATATCTTGTAATATTTGTTTCACTTTTTATATACTCCTAAGAGATGCTTACGTTGATGAATTGCGCATCCAAATGCTGACGACACCATATTTCTATGCACATTAAAGAAAAAATTGTATAGGAGGCATCTATCTCTCCCTTATAATTTTTTTCAAGAAGCAACTGAACTTTGTCAGGATTGAAAAGTCCTCTGTTGTTAAGCGACTTGTTGCTTAACAAATCGTTAACATAATCATGCAATTCTACTTTTAACCACTCGCGTAAAGGTACGCCGAAACCAGTTTTGGGTCTGTAAATTATATTTTTTGGTAAATAAGTTTCCATAGTTTTCTTGAATATCCACTTTCCTTCTGTGCCTTTTTGCTTTAAATCATCGGGTATATTTGCCACAAATTCTACTAAGCTTTTTGCTAAAAGAGGAACACGAACCTCTACTCCAGCAGCCATAGACATCTTATCAGTGTAGAGTAAGTTATGATCAGTTGTGAAAAACCTCTGTTCAAGGGCTAAAACCTTATCTAATCCGCTAGAGTTCGAATTAGAATGCTTAAGAAAATCAAGCATAGGTTGTTCTGCAATTTCATCTTTAATTTCATTCTTAAAATCTTCAGTATAAAGAGTCGTTAGTAATGACCTATCAATCCATCTAAAGTAATTTACTATCCTATCCTCGCCAGTAAGAGAAGAGCCACTAAATAGCTTTGCCAGTCGTCTAAAGGTGGTAACCCTTTTATCAAGTTTCCCAGTTAATCTCTCTAAAGTCATTAATAAAGAATTGGGCAAAAATCGCATTTTTTCATCGAACATAACTGCCTGATGACGTCGATATCCTGTAAAAATATCATCACCTCCGGCACCAGACAAAAGTACTTTCATTCCAGTCGATTTAGCCAATTCTGATATATAAAGAACATTTAAGGGTGCAGGATCACCTAAGGGTTCATCGAGCATCCAAACCATCTTTTCTAAATTATTGACTAAATATGAAGAATCTACTTTAACAACCTCTAAGGGGACATTAAGATGTTTCGCAGCGGCAATAGCATAAGGTAGGTCGTTAACTAATCCATCATTGGATGAATTCTGAGTGTCGATTGTAAAACAAGTTATGTTTGAGTCTATCTCTCTAGCAAAAGCTACCACACTTGAAGAGTCTAAACCTCCCGAAAGAAAAGCTCCCACAGGTGCATCAGATAACATTTGATCATGTACAGCTTTTCGTAATTCAGAATCTAATCTGTTTAAGATATCGTAAGTTTTTTTTCTTGGGGTTTTTTTTACAAAATTGTGTATCGGTAGAGAGTAAAAAGCTTTTGTTTGAATAACTTTACCATTTTTAATAACTTGAACTTCACCGGGATTTTGCATCTTTATCTCAGTATATGGCGTACCTTCGCCAGGGCACCATTGGTAAGTTAGATAACGATTGAGACTTTTCTTATTAAGGCTTAGTTTGTGACTTCCAACTAATCTCTCCATAGATTTGATTTCGCTTGAGAATATGAAACAGCTATCTTGATAATAGTAATACAGAGGTTTTATACCAAGAGCATCTCTAGCTAAAATGAGGTTGTTAGATTCCTCATCAAAAATTCCAAGAGAAAAAATACCATCAAGCATTTCAAAACAATCAATGCCAAATTCTTTATAAAGATTTAATAAAACTTCAGTATCAGTATTGCTAAAGAACTCATAGCCTAGATTGATTAAAGTTTGTCTTAAACTTGGAAAGTTATATATCTCTCCATTGAAAGTTATTGTCACTTTCTGGTCTTGACAGGTCATTGGTTGATCACCGGCCGAGCTTAAATCTTGAATAGATAGTCTTGTATGACCTAAAACAATTCCAGATTGAGGTATAGTCTTCACTCCCTGGGCATCAGGACCTCTATGAGACAATAGCCCAAGGGCTTCATTAAACTGACCCAAAAAACCCTCATCAAAACGGTCTTTGGTAAGGCTCTTATCTGATATACCTAAAATACCACACATAGATTTATACTCTTTTACAATTAACGAAAATAAACATTGGATGATGTTACATTGGCAATACTGGGAAATCTATAAGGCCTTCTTGAGACTAATTTCATATCTTGTCCTTATGATTTCTTGCTCACACAAAAGGAAAAAAATAAGACAAAATATATAAGAATCCCATAGTATAGAATTAGTAATGGCCAAGGATAAAAATACCCAAAAAAGATAAATGTACTTCGAAGATCCCGCTCCCCAAGGCAAGACTTCTTTTAAAGCTAGTATCCAAATTAGTAAGCCAATTAGGCCAAATTGAAGAACTAGAAGGAAAAAAGAGTTATCTGACCAGATAATCCCTTTGAAACTTGTGCTTTCTACTGTTTTTGCAGGCACACCCCATAAAAAACTTGAAAAGGATTCGAGCCACATTGTAAGGGCAAGGTATCCTTTTATTATTCTCGGATCATTAAAACCTCCAAACTCAGAGAATCTATTGGATAAATTAAGTTGATTTAAGCTTGTTAATATTGATTCGCTTCTTGGATCAAGGAAATACAAAATTAAAGTTAGTATTGAAAAAGTTAACACTAAATTTAGGGTATTGGTCTTAGACCTTTTGGTCTTAGTTTTTTTTGTCTGGATCCTGACTCTTAAAATCTTCCACATTAAGACAAACAACAAAATTATTGCCAATCTAGTAAGGGTTAAGAAAATAGTTACTGCAAGGAAAAAAGCTATCGTCAATAACAAAGTATGATACAAATAAGGAACCGCATTATTCCTCAATATAGACCAAATTAAAAAGAGTCCTAGGATGCAATGATAAGCTGCATACGATGATCCGAGTAGTCCCATCCTTGTAGACTCCCCATCAAAATTGTAGCCCATGCTTAATGTTGAATCTGTAATTATCTGAACATTAGGAAAAAATATATAACCCATAAATTGAACAGAAGTAATTGTAACGATGGCGGCCAAGATAATTATCTGTATGCTTAAAATAGAAATATGATTTCTGAAGAAGTAAAAAGCACCAAGACATATGACTACATTAAAAAAATACCTATGAGATGAAGGCAATCTTATCTCATGGACTTGAACAAGCAATGCAAACTCAGACATTAAAAAACTAAAGGTTAACAAAAAAGTAAGCAATAAAAGATTTAAACGATGTTGACTGGACTTCAAGGCTGACACTAAGTATGTGAGAAAAAAAACAACTATAGGAACGACTACGAATAGATTATCACCACCAATTCTTAATCCCGACAACAACCCAAAAAATCCGCTCAAGCCTAAGGTAACAAGTAGAAAGTAAAGAAATATTTTCTTAAATAAATCTAAATTTACGTTTAGTTTCACCAGTTAATTCCTTGGTATTTTATAACTTATGAGATAGAAAAATATGATTAAGAATAATCCTTTTGAATTTCGCCGTATAAACGATCATAACTTTCATGAACTGATATTATAGTAGAAAAATCTACATATCTTCTTTCATTGAAATTTTTGACCGCTATAGCGAGTGATTCCATATCGCCGTATTCACATAGAATACAAGCTTCATGTCGTCTGATACAGTTTGTGGCAATAACTGATGTTTTAAAAAATAAAGATTCCATAACAGATATAGAATCTCCATCTGTTGATGTGTATCTTATAAAGCAATCACTCTGTTGAATGAGGTAACAAAAATCAATATCTTCTTCAATAATAATTACGTTATCTGGCAATGATTTGCCAAATTCTTTTGAATAATCTCCAGATGTATCTGAAATAATTAGTATGCTTCCTTCTAAATCCTTAAAAAAGTTAATTAAGTATGTAATACCGTATAGCTCTCTATTTTGCTTATCAAAACAAAAGCTATTCGCATTTGTGCAATAAATAATTTTTCCTTCAATAGAGGATAGAATGTCATCGACTGTCCGATCTGCGTCAACATTTGGCTCAATAAAGGAGGATAAAGAAATAGAGTTCTGATTAATTCTTAGAGCCTTTTCGATACTTCCCATCCCAACAACTGGCTTATGAGAAAATCTTATAGCTAACTGTTCGATTAAATTTAAAAAAGTACCAGAAATACCTACTTCCGCATGGATAGACAGGATCAATTTCTTATCGAATACATGACACAAAATTGAAATAAAAAACATTGCAAGAGGATTAGAGCCATTAAAATGAACAAATGAAGAATTACAAATAAGAAGCCCTAATCTAAAAGGATTAAAACTCTTTGTCGAATAAAACTCATACTTGTGAGAATTAAGAAATTTTGAAGCAGCGAGTAACCTAGATACAAAAATAACTACGCCTCCGATATTATTGGGTTCAGGTAGCCTTCCAATGATTAACGGATGCATGCTTTGAGCAATAAAAAGAATGATTTTAACCTAAGCTCGAAAGAACAATTTTTTTGAAAGCATATACTCCTGAGGTACAAAATGCTTCTACGGTTCATATTTTTTCTTAATAAGTATGTTGCTATGTTGTATTTATACCATGCAGGTTTATAGCTTGGAGAGAAATCCAACCTAAAAGCTCTATTCGACATAAATTGATTTGCTGATGAAGTTAATGCTGAAGAAGAATAAAAATAATAACCAAGCTTTTTATTAACAAATTTTAATTTAGCCCCTAATTGAAGAACATTAGCCCAAAGATGAAAGTCTTCAATAGCAATATATCTCTTATCAATGCTGTAACAGCCAGCATTCAAGATTAATTCTTTTTTTATAATTACGCTCGACTGAAATATAGGATTTCCTTGTAAGATCAACTCATTAAAGTTAGTTGGCTTTGGTCTAAAAAAAATTTTCTTTAAGAAGGGCTTAAAAAGAGAGCCCTTTAAATGTAGATCATGAGAAATAAATTGTTCACCTCTATTTATATGATGAACACTTTCAGAGAGCTTATTATTTGTCCAGGTGTCATCGGAGTCACAGAAAGCTATGAATTCATAGTTTGCTAAAGAAACTCCAAAATTTCTTGAAACTGCAGGCATGCCATTATTATTAATTATGTGAAAAGAAATACGCTTATCTTTGAATGAATCTACGATATCTTTAGTATTGTCTGTGCTTGAATTGTCCACAATTATAAGCTCAAACTCTTGATAGGTCTGACTGAGTATTGATGAGATTGTTCGCGCAATGGTCTTACCGCTATTATATGAAGGTATGACTACACTAAACATGTTTTTCCATTATAAATTTCATAGATTATTTGATATTTTTCGAAAAAAGAATGGATGTTCAAATTATTGATAAGATTTAAATTTTAGTTTGTATTTGTATTTCTCTTAAGCCAGTCTATTAATAAATCTATTTCATCTAGAAAAGAATCTTGAACATTAATATCGAGTTGCTTTAAAGACAAATTATCTATTCTAAGTTTATAATTTTGCCCTGACGAACTTTCTCTAAAAATATCGATATTTTTACCTATCTTATGAGAGAGTCTATGCCCCACCTCCATTGCAACTTCTTCAAGTGTTCGAGAAATACCTGTCGATACATTAAACAGGGAAGGTGTTTTTATTTTTGATTTCAAGATCTTAATAATTATTTTGTTAAGTTCGGTTATTGGAAGAAAGTCCCTTCTGTTAAGGTAGTTGTCTTTAATTTTTATTTGACCTAGTAAGATTGCATCTTGCACAAACTGATTTAAAACTAAACCCTCAAATTCTTTACAAAAATTTACTGGGTAACCAAAACAGTTAGAAATCCTTAAAACACAGCCTTGCATTTTAGTATTCCCATTGCAACTCAAAACTGCTTTCTCGCCTAAAAGGTGAGAGACAGCATAGGGATGCTTATTCAAAGTTTCCGAATTCTCATCAAAATTTCCGATCAAAGGGCTGTCGTAAACATGAACTGTAGATAAATAAAGAAAACGTTTACATCCATAAAGAGCGCAATATTTTGTTAATCTTTCAGTGGTCTTGCCATTAAATTCATTAGCTAAATCAGGATAATCAGCACAATCATTTGCGTTCATTCCTGCAGCATGAATAATCATGTCATAGCCTTTTGAGAAAGAAAGATTAACATCATCCCAATCTGTAAGTACTTGACTACAACCTTCAATAATTCCCTTAGAGAAAGGCTTACGTGACCCCAAATAAACATCATAATCACAGGAAGATAATGCCTGCCCGATCCTGGAACCTAAATAACCTGTTCCGCCAGTTATAAGTACTTTTTCTTTAGTTGCTATAACAAATACTCAATTAAATTATTTCCAAGGAGCCTTTCCAGATTCCCAAATATCATTTAATTTATCATGATCTCTTTTGCTATCCATACATTGCCAGTAGCCCTCGTGTTGAAATGCAGCAATTTCTTCATCAAGACACAATTTATCCATTGGTTCTCGTTCAAACATCTCATGATCACCAGTTATATAATCTAAAACACCATTTTCACAAACAAAAAATCCTCCATTTATCCAGCCATCATGTAATTGAGGTTTTTCTTCAAATTTAGTCACTTTTCCATCTTTGATAATTAGCTCACCGAATCTAGCAGAAGGACGAACGGCTGTCATAGTCAATAATTTTCCTTGCTTGTCGTGATGATCAATGACGGAGTTGATATCAACATCAGATAGACCATCACCGTACGATAGTAAGAAGCGATCA
The DNA here is from genome assembly GCA_902604855.1 of uncultured SAR86 cluster bacterium. Classification (GTDB taxonomy): domain Bacteria; phylum Pseudomonadota; class Gammaproteobacteria; order Magnimaribacterales; family Magnimaribacteraceae; genus Magnimaribacter. Next base: position 66,220 of record CACLAF010000001.1, read on the forward strand.
TCTCCGATATATTCTTTCAGTCTCTTTATTCTTCCACCAGTCATAGTTTCTAAACCGGTATCTATAATAGTTACCTTCCATTCTAAAGAGGGAGCTTTGTGAATCTTTATATCTCCTGTTGATAAGTCTATTGAGTAATCAGAATTTACGAGAGAGTAATTAGCAAAAAATTGCTTTAGATAATCTGCCTTGTAACCAGCTGCAACGATAAACTCGTTAAAACCATATTTAGCATAAAGATTCATTATATGCATTATTATGGGCTTATCACCTACAGGAACCATGGGTTTAGGAATATTCCCAGTTAATTCTGATAATCGTGTGCCGAATCCACCAGCAAGAAGAACTACTTTCATATCTTCACCTTAAAAATGCTTTATATTCCAATTATAGTCGATATCTTCGGTATCATGCGGCAGCCTTATTATTTCATCAGGCCTATGGACTATAGTTGCGCAATTGGCAACAATCGACATTTCTATTCCAATTCCCTTAAAACCATTCCATATTTCTGGAGGGACAGTTAATAAAAAATAATTTTCAGGGGATAATATAAATTCATTAAACATTCCATAGGTTTCACTGTCTTCTCTTTGATCATATAAAACTACTTTGACAGAACCTGAAATGCATGCGTAATTTAATTTCATCTCACTATGCTTATGCCAGGCCTTTACAACATTAGGGTAGGTGCAAGAAAAATAAATTTCACCGAATTTTTCAAAATTTGAATCATCCTCCCTTAACATCCGCATGACCTTCCCTCTTTCATCAAAGAACTGAGGCAGTGGTGTAAGAACTACACCTTCAATCATTTTGTTCATCAAAATACTCCAAGATTTGATTATTTGTAACTTCAATTGGATTCTTTCCAGAATTTACATCTTTGTACCAATTAGCTGTATTAATAATTGCATCCATTCCACTCCACTTAGGATGCCAATCCAGCTGAATATTTGCTTTATCACAATTTAATTGGAGCAAGCCCGCTTCGTGGGGATGATCTAGAGGATCTAACTCAACCTCTCCAGATCCTAAGATTTCTAGAACTAATCTTGCTAATTCACCGGTGGTTATTTCCTTGTTAATACTTGGTCCAAAGTTCCAATTCGATGGTAACTCTGTGATTTCTTTATAATATAAAGACTGCGCCAGTTTCATATAACCAGATAAAGGCTCTAATACATGCTGCCAAGGGCGGGTAGAATTTGGACTTCTCAGAAGTACTTTGCCATCATTTTCTGAAGCCCTAACGCAATCAGGGATAATCCGATCAATGGAGAAATCTCCACCTCCAATTACGTTACCAGCCCTTGCAGTAGCAGAAAAATTTTCTCTTTGCGACCAAAAACTTCTAACGAAACTACTGTAAATCAACTCAGCACATGCCTTTGATGAGCTATAAGGATCATGTCCTCCCAGAGGATCGCTTTCCCTATATCCCCATAACCATTCAACATTTTCATAACATTTATCTGAAGTTACAAACACTAATGACTTAATAGATTGACAAGAATTTACAGAAGTTAAAAGATTTAGAGATCCTATAGCATTTGTTGTGTAAGTATTTATTGGATCATCATAAGAAGATCTTACTAGCGCCTGTGCTGCTAAATGGAAAACTATGTCTGGTTGATAGTCTGACATGGAGGCTTCAAGCTGACCTAGATCTCTTATGTCTCCTACCTCATGTTCAATTTCATCTTGCAAATTCAACTTAGAAAATAAAGAATCCTCTTCAGGCTTCAGAGAATAGCCCTTTATCTGAGATCCCCAATTCAGGAGAACACGAGTTAACCAAGCTCCCTTAAAGCCTGTATGACCAGTAATAAAAACCTTTTTACCTTTATAAAAGTTCTTCATTTTTAACTCCGAGCAATTTTTTTAAATTATGTAGATATATATCACTAGAGAAATGAGATTTATATCTTGATACGCAATTAATCTTATATTGATACAAGACGTCTTTATTATCTAGTATCTTTCGAATACTTGAAGTTAAAGATTTTAAATTCCCAACTTCAAAAATAAGCCCATTTGCTTCATTATCAATTTGAGAAGGGATTCCAGCAAGATCAGAGCCAACCGAAGGTATGCCAAATAACATTGCCTCGGAAATAACATTTGGCAAATCTTCAGAATGCAAGGAAGGGACCAACAGAACATCTATATTCATGTATACAGAAGAAATATCTTTGTCATTCACGAATTCTACAACATCCTCTAGTTCATTGAGTCTTACGTAAGAAATAAGATCCTCTGTCAAGTCACCCTTTCCTTCAATGAGTAGTTTAAAGTCTTGATATCCGTTTTGTTTGATATTCTCAATTGCCTTAAGGAGAAAAGCATGTCCTTTTCTTTCTTCATGCACTCCAATTATTCCAAAGTTAATTATGGAGTCAGAAAAATATACTTTTTCACGAGAACTTAAAATCTTTTTTTTATCGAATCTTGATTTATCCACTCCATTGGGGATAACTATAATTTTTTTTGGACTGAAGTCTCTGTAATGAACTAAATTTTCCTTATTATGATCACTAGCAACTATTACACTAGTTGTAGATAAGTCTATCTTTCTATCTATAAATTTCTGAATTAGTGATATAGGATAAAATCTTGATCTTCTTTGGGGTACATTATTGCAACTCAAAAAGATAGAATTGAAACCTAATAGTCGTCCCAATAATACAGCTATCAGAGCATTTCTTGATGCAGGATAGCCTCCGTTATTTACATATAAAATATTTTTTCTTTTTATAAAGAAGAGCTTAAAAAAGATAATAATAAAGTTATAAAATATTTGTATAGGGGAAGTTAACATAGAAAAAGCTCTCCAAAGTAACCTAACTATAAATATATGTTGAATATTTTTAGGTAATGACGCTCTGTTAAGAACCATCAAGTAAATTCGACTTAAACCTCTAAGGAAGGATAGCCTTGCAAATAGTCCTTGCTCATAATCCTTAGAAAACCTATAAATAAACCTCAAATCATATGCTTCATTAATTTGCTCACTATTTAAAATAATAGAAATAATATTCTCGCAACCTGCAAAGAAATCACAGTCTGAGAATAAGGTTAGGTTAGGCTTCAAGGAACATACTCCTTATACCTTTTTCTAAACTAATCTTGGGGATGAATAGATCTTCTTCAATATATTCTTTATCAATTAGCTGAAAATCATCTAAATCATCTACAGAGTCTTCAAAAGAAATTACTTCGCTTAAATCTAAGCCTTTTAGATTGCAAATTTTTTTAGAAATGTCTTTCAAGGAAATCAGTCTTCCAGAATTAATGAATATATGGTCTGATTTAAATACAGAGTAATTAGTAATTATCTCATTTAAAAAATGAGCTACGTCCTTAACATTAATAAAATCACGTTTTTTTTGACTGCCGTAAGCAAACATTTTTTTTCTTTCTTTAATATGACGGAATAAAGTTGGCAAGAACATATTCCCTTTCTGATTCTTACCGTAAATAGATGAAGGATATATTACCTTAAAATTGAACTCACGATCTGAAGTTACTTTTATAAGTTTTTTTAACATATAAATTTTTTCTTTCCCATAATAGGATTCAGCACTGAAACTAAAGGGTCCGATTTTTTTATCTGAATTGCCGAAAGCAGACATAGAGCTTATAAAAATCATCTTAGCGTGAGAATGATTAGATAAGATTACTTTTATAAGATTGTCATCCCTTACATTACCCTTTTGAAGGGAATCAAAGGAATTATCTCTTAAACATCTTGAATCTAGATGGAGTATTACATCAGGATTAGTTTTTGCAAAAAGATTCTTAACTGATTGAAGATTGCCGTAATTCACAAATATCGTGCTGCCTCTCGGCTCTTCTTTTCTTGAACTTGCAACAAATATTGAATGTCTAGAAGATGCAGTAGACAAGTCTTCTATCACTGAGGTGCCCAAAAAACCTAAACCTCCCAGAATCAAGATATTCACGACGTCAAATCTTTAAATTTACTATATAAAAACGAAGTATTACCACTGAAAATCTGCTTTATTTCTTCATTAGATAATAAATCAGTTTTTGTATTTTGGATTTTCAAAATTCCTTTTTCCTCCGTTAAGCTTGCTCGCTCTTTGGATGTGAACAAAATCTCTGTTAGTTTCTCGCCTTTCTCTAGTCCAGAGATTTCAATTTGATCTGTGACAGAACTAAAGGAAGAGTTTTTTAAAATTTCTTCTGCCAGATCTTTTATTTTGTAAGGAGGGCCCATATCTAAAATATAAGTCTCATTTTTAGGATTACTTCCAGCATACAATATGAGCTCTACGGCATCTGAAATTTTCATCATAAATCTGTTAACCTCTTCATGAGTGATCTTAAGCTTTTGTCTATTTTTTAAATTATCTATGAATATTGGAACAACAGATCCAGATGAACCTACAACATTTCCAAAACGGATTATTGAATATTGGAATTTAGTATCTAAAAATTTACTAGCATTTATCAATATCTGTTCACACAATAACTTAGAAAAACCCATAATAGTTGAGGGATCGGCTGCTTTATCTGTGCTGACTTGGATTATTTCCTTAATGTTGTATTCATCTGCTACTTTAAGCATATTGATAAAGTTTTGAACATTATTGTTCAAAGCGGCATAAGGCATATCTTCCATGATAGAGACATGTTTATAAGCAGCAGCATTTATGACCAAATCTATTTGGTTCTTAGAAAAGATAGTATTCAATAATTTAGTATCCCCGTAGCTACCCACAAATATCTTTACTTTGCTTAATTCTTCTTCGCTAAGCTTCTTTTTTAAGTTGAATATAGAAAATTCAGAAATATCAAGACATACACATAACTTGGTACCACCTTCGAGGAGCTGCTTTACCACCTCTGATCCAATAGAACCTCCTGCACCTGTAACTAAGATATTGCTGTTTTGATAATGGGTATTAAAACTTAATTGTTTATTTTCTTTATGAAGTGGAAAAAGATTTGTCAGAAGGTTTTCAATTTTATTTGAAATAGGCAAAATATCTTTGGGATGGGCATAAGCTATGCATTCAGGCTTGAATTTCTCTAGGTACTTTTCATAATTAAAATTATCTTCATCTAATAAATTGATGAATAGATAAGGGTTATAGAGAACAAGATCAAATTCTTGTTTACTTTCAAAATAAATATCTACTTCTGAAAGAAGATCAAAAGAATTAATACAATCTATTTCACAGGAAGCTCCAAGTTTTTCAAAGTCAAACGATGCTTTATTGCAGTCAAGGTAAAGTATTTTCATAATAATTCAGTATTGGTGCTCAAAAACTAAAATATTTCAATAAGCTCTTTAAATATATTTTTTAGAATTATTCTCGTAGATTTGTATAAGCACAGATATATCATCCAAATAATGAAGATCAATAAACCTAACGACAATACATTTACCACTAGCATAAAAAAGCCTTGAGATAATGTTCCTAAAAGAAGTGGTATGAAGTAATTTAATGAGATAAAAAGCATATAACTCAAACAAGATAAGCCTAAGAGCCTGTACAAAAATTCCTTATTAATAATAGATTCTTTTAACAGGAAGATAACTACAAATAGAGATGATAAGAGTCCAGAAATCATTTTTGCATAGGCTATAGATAGAATTCCTAATTGAGGATAATTAAACTCAAATAAAAATAAAAAAAGATAAAATGATAAAAAAGGTATTATTCCGAGGAGATATATTATTTTGGGTAATTCTAATGTTGTTGCTACCAAAGGACCTAAATTAACTAGTCCAAAAAAGAAGATCCCTACTAATAGAATTTGAAAAATTTCTGAAGTAAGTAAGGATTCATTGCCCAACCATTGAAATATAAGTCCTTCTGAGCCTGGAACTAAAACCGTAGTAGTAGCCATAAATAATGGAACAGTTACTATCACGATATAACTAAATTTTTCTTTGATATTCTCTTTGCCATCTTTACCTAAAAGACGATTCACATAACTCAAGAGAGGACTATAAATGATGGAGCTGAGTGTCCGAACGAAGTTCATTAGTGAAAATGCAAGTGCATACCATCCAACACTTTCCAAACTGTACAACTGAGAAGCAACAATCAAGTCCATCTCATAGTAAAGAATGAATAGAACAGTTGAAAAAAGCGAACTGTATGCCAGCCCCTTCATTTTTCTGTAAGCTTGCTTTGAGAAACGAATATACCTGTATAGTTTTTCGACTGGAAAGCTAAGAAAGTACTTTAAAAATGCTAGAGATAAAATAGTAGAGAATATTGAAAGCAAAATACTTGTAAGCAAATAATAGTCGAGTAAATACCCATTTTCAGTAAGAAATAAAGGTGCTATCAATATTTTTAGAGAATTGGCCACAATATCAAATCTTATTGCGATATATTCCTTTAGCCTCGACCCAAGAACTAGCATTACAAGTCTCTGTAAGATAACTTGGATTGGCATAAAAATTGCTGTGATAAAAAATAGATTCGAAGCAAGGTAAAGTTCTTCACCTGTAAGTTCAGTCAATAAAATTTGTGGTTTAAAAGAAACTATAAGCATAAGGAAAGAAAACGAGAAAGATAAAACTCCAAGTATTGCCATCACAAAACCAACATATTTGAGTTCATTTCTTAATTCCCCTTTCCCAACTTCCTCAGCACAATATTTCTGCGCTGCTCCTAGAAAACCTAGATCACCGTAGGTCAAAAAAAAGCAAATGCTTCCCACAAATGCATATATTGCATATGCAGATACATCTTCAGCCAAAAATGGAATAACTATAAATATGGACGCAAAGCTTACACAAAGGCCCATGATTCTATAAATATAAATACTCTTTATATTTTTTATATCTGACATTTTTTAGAATTGAGTAACTTAAGTAGAAAAATTAAAATTGGGTAAAGTTATAAATCTCTTCTTCTGGTTGAGGTGATTTTCTACAGAAATTCTCGTTAAAAAATGATACCGCCTGTATCACTTCTTTGGTATTCCACCACTCCTCTACGTTATTCCATATGTTATTTATATGTAAAGAAGCAGAAATAGGAGAATCATGAAAAATACCGCATTTTTTTAGATCTTCATATACCCTATTGGATATTTCATTCATTTCATTATTTTCTCTTCTAAAAAAAACTACAGTTGGCTTACCTGAAGATAAAGCCTTTACTATTGCTGTTTCGTTATAGGATATGACCAGTATTTTGGCTTTGTCCCAATATGGCTCTAAATTTTGAGCCCTATCTAAAAAATGAATCCGAGGTATCTTTTCTTTGATTTTCTCTTTTGCTATTGAATAGCCCGATTCAGCTAACCTTACATTCAATAAAGATGAAGTTATCGGGTCCAGGTTATTTATAAAATCTATTTGATCATTTAAATATTCATCAGCATATTGTTCGTATGAAGGGATAGAGGCGAAATATTGAATATCGCTATCCACCTCTGTCAATATGAGTAATAAGGATGACTCATCTCCGATAATTCTTGATTTTTTAATATGTAATTGGCAAAACCCTAAGAAATGTTTTTGAGAATATCCTTCCCATCCCCAAGTAAAATATCTATCACAAATTTCTAGTTCATGGTCATGGTAGTCACTATATAAATGATGCTCACCTCCATGACATAAAATACATAACTTAGTTCCCTCTTCTGTCTTTCTAGCAACATAGAATCTAAAGACTTCGTTATTTACAGTCCAAGTTGTTAAAATTGTTTTAGGATTTTTGGGGAAGCTGCATTTTGAGGCTAAATCTTTTATTGAAGAGTACCCTTCCAAAATAGATTTGGGTATATTCATGGCTATAAGACTAATGAGACACTCTTCTAAAGCATTTGATGAAATACCTCCCTCAGATAATGATTTCTCTAATTCTTTTCTCCTATTAAGATCATAATCACATGAGGGGACAGAAAATGAATCATCAATAAAATAAGGAAGCTCCTTAAACCTGATCATCAACTTAAGTTTCAAATACCAATGAGTGTATGTTGAAATCATGACAACCTCTTTTTTTGATAAAAACCTCATTATTCTGAATACACTTATTACAGTCTTTTTCAAAAATGAAGATTGAACAACTTTCTCTGGACTTGGAGCGGTGCAGGAATGTTTTATTCTATTAAATTGGAAACCAAATTTTTTGGCCACCTCAGCAATAATAAACTGGTTCCAATGTGGCTTCCTAGAAATGGATTCATATTCTGTTTGGTTGAGGGGAACAAAATTTTGGGGTTCTGAATTGGGAACATCCAAAGTAAGTGAATTTCTATTGGATATTTTCTCTATACATGTCCAGTAGTGAATGACTCTATTCATGAACAGTCTTAGCCAAGAACCGTATATGATTTCCCAATATCGTTTTGAAAAATTTTCGCCATGTTGTTTATTTAGTTCTGAAGATAGAATTTGTGAAAGTTTACGAAATAATTCATCTTTTTGTTTAAAAGCAATGAGTCTTGCTTTTCTATCGCTCCAAGGATCTTTGTGCATATTATCAAGATTCTTAGGCTTGTTTTTTGAGATTAAGGATAAAATACTTTGGGTATCATCTAGTTTCATAATGCAATAATCTTTATGAATTTACTGATTTAAAATTTTTATTGGGCCTGGCGGTCAGCTGGCCTTCCACATGTCAGAGTAATATTCAATTCCATGAGTAAAATTATCCGTTTTGAAGCTTCTGACTATGTCACCTATAATATTAGTTCCAGTTCCAGTGATGGAACAATTAAGTAAAGGTGCAAGCATTAATTTCTCAATCTTAAAAGAAGACATGGTTTTACCAATCATTTTCAAGAGTGGTTTTACTGATAACCTACTAGAAGTCATTCTAGCTTCAATTATTGCAACGAAACTCATGATTTCTATCAAAATTTTTTTAAAACTATTATTTAAATCTTAGCTTTCTATTAAATCCCAAGAAGTTGCAGTTCCAATTTCAACGCGCTTTCTAACTTTCCTTCCCACTAAATCATCCTCAAATTTTGGAGGCAGACCGTAACCAGGCCTAATTCTTCTTATACTATCCTGAGTTATTACTTCACCAGCCTCAAGAGTCTTAACAAAGTAAACTGATCGGCGAAACTTAATATTATCTTTTTCTACATCCTTACGTTCGTAGCCGGCCTGACCTAAAGACATCCACGCATCTTTTGTTTCCTTACACAAGCTCTCTAATTCATCTGGCATAATAGAAAAAGAAGAATCAGGACCTTGATCGTTTCTATCTAAGATAAAGTGTTTTTCTATTACTGTTGCACCCATGGCAGTAGCCACAATAGATGCTGTATTGCTTGTAGTATGATCAGATAGACCAACTTGGCTCCCAAATCTTTTTTGTAAGTCCATAATAGTTAGAAGATTTGACTGATCTACAGGAGCTGGGTAACTGCTTATACAATGCAAAATAATTAAGTCTTCACAACCTTCGTCTCTAACAACAGTAACCAACTCTTCTATTTCCTCTAAATTAGCCATCCCAGTTGAAATAATCAGGGGTTTTTTAGTCGAAGCAATGTATTTAATCAAAGGTAAATCTGTGGCTTCAAAAGAAGCAACTTTATAAGCAGGAGTATTGATATCTTCCAAGAGGTTAACTGCTGTTTCATCAAAAGGAGTTGAAAAGCATGTAATTCCAACTTCTTTAGCATGTTTAAACATTTCTTCATGCCAATCAAAAGGAGTTTGAGCTTCTTGATAGAGTTGATAAAGTTGGTACCCATCCCATAGTCCTCCTTTGATAATAAAATCTTCTTTATCGCAGTCTATTGTCATTGTATCTGCTGAATAAGTTTGTAACTTAATAGCGTCTGCCCCTCTTTTTTTTGCTTCGCTTATTGTGTCCAGAGCCTTATTTAAAAGACCATTATGATTTGCAGATAATTCAGCGATGATATAAGGAGGATAATTTACTCCAATATTTCTTCCATCTATTGATATTTTTTTCATGAATCTCTTATATTTAAATTGATATTCTATTGACTAGTTTAACAAAAGATCATTCTTGAAAGACTCGAAAGTTATCAGGCGTATAAGTTTGTATCTTAAATGCAATAGTACCTAAACTCTCAATAGTTAAGATTGTCTTCTTGACTAGCCGAATGGCCTCCTTGGTTTGCAAATAATGCAGTCACAATAAAGAGCTCTTTGCCTATGCCAATTATTCTATTTGTAACTGCAAACATTTGAAACTTCCCAACCTATATTTTGTAAGAAACTTGAATTGGTATAGAATCTAATTGAAGCAAGATCTCATTTAACTTTTCATTTCCGCTAGGGACATTGATGAAAAAATATGGTGCAACCTTAGATTTAACCTCCTTGTTCGGCTTAAATTCCTCACGGATGTAATTCAAAACCTCTGAAACAATAAATATAGAAGGCTCTAAAATATTCAGTCCAATAGAGTTGTCTTCTTGAAGGTAGAAAGTACCAATAGGATAATCGTCCTCAAAAATTATCGCCCAGTGTCTATAAGTATGAGTCTTCACAAATACTTTATGATCATCTTTTGTGGGAGTTTTAGAGTGGCTAATTGAATGAACTCGTTGCGAGAGAAGATCAAATAGCAAATCTGTATCATTTTCATCGACCTCTTTAAATAGGATTTCCTTATCACACTTAACTAACATAATCACATCAGCTTTTGACAAGATTTCTTGGAATCCCAAAGATTTGAAAATCTTTAAACTTGCTATGTTTTCTGGTTTGATTTTAGCTAATAAGTCGCATTGCTGGTTATTCTGAAAAAATTTGATACTGGAAGCTAAAAATCTCTTACCAAAACCACTTCCTCTGCTCTTAGGATTCATATTAATCGATACTTCCACCATCCCATTTTTCTTATTAACGTCAAATCTACAGACACCTATTTTCAATGAACCCACCTCTCCAATATATAATTTTCGTTCAGAGTTATTAAGCGAAGAGTTAAACCAATCTTTATGTTCTTTGTATGATGGAATGGAGCTACTAAAAAACATAGATAGACTTATAGGGTCTCTTAACCAAATATAAATATCTTCGCAATCTCTTCTTGTAGCTGCTCTTATGTTAATTTTTTTATCACACATGCTACCTCAATCGTGTCACCTACAAGTTCAGCGTTGCTAAATTCCATTTTAATTTTGTCATAGGTGATGAAGGCGTTAGGATAATCTTCATGATCAACCATCCTGATTCGATCGTAGATTTCTTCTAGATTCAATCCTGTCTGTATCTCGTTATCTGTAATTTTCAGCCTTTTAAAAATATGGGGTTCACCGCACTGAGGAGAAGCATTTGGATTATCGGTAGTTATCTCAACTATTAGATCATTTATCGCATCATTAATTCTTAAAAGAATTTCTTCAAGTTTCCCGGCTAAACTGACATTAGTAGATGCATATATTGGGCCTGCGTCCAGTTCATCTATCATCTTGATCGCGCAAACTGGAGCCTCTTCAAAGCCTTCCAAAATTAGATTTTGAATTGGACTACCGCCGCGCCCATACGGCAATGGAGCGGTATGGAATACAACACAATTGAAATTCTCGTGAATTTCTTTTCTTACAATCCAATTCCAATGTGTAAAGAACACATAATCGGGATTAAATTCCTCTAATGCTTCAACCGTAAGATCTGATTCATCTTTAAAGTAATTAACAAAATGGCCGTCACTTATTGATGGTTTAAGCTTGAACCAATTTTTAGAGGAACAAATCGCAATTCGCATTTTAACGTTCTATCTTTCTTATTACTTCAAATGCTTCAGCCAGGTTACAGCCAATTTGATTACCTCTTAGTTTAGCTAGATTCTTAATCCCTTCAATTGATCTGCTATGAGGATAATCGCGCATCTCGGCGCTGTAAGCTTTTAATGCCCGCTCTTTTGAAGTCCATTCACGAGTTATATCTACGAACAAATTTGGGGTAAATGTTCCTGTTATAGAGGGATTTCCATAATCAGTAGCCGATGCGACTTCAAACAATCTTAATTCTGTGCATCTTTCATTTGGCTGAGGTCTAAAAGCTGTTAATACCGCATTTGCTACGACCTTATGATCAACATTTAAATCAGAGCCGCAATGAGTATAGACGAGTGTAGGTTCATATTTAGACTTAGCTTTTTCAACAGCTTTCACGACCTCAATTAGGGGATATGAATCCATCGCATTATCATTAAAGTCGTAGCAATCGCCCCATTTGAATCCCAACTCTTTACTTACATCTTTCGATGAAATTTTTCTTCGATTTACGTCGTCGATATTTGAGTCATCGCGCGCGCCGACACCATCGGTCATCGAAACGACAAAAACCTCATCGCCTTTTGCTACATGTTTAATTAGTGTCCCCGCCATTGATATAGTCTCATCATCAGAATGAGCAACAACTACCAATACAATTTCCGTCATTGCTTCTTCCTATGTTCAGCAAAAGATATAGAATTTACACCTAGTATCTTTAAAGCTGATTTTGAAGAGTTCTTATTAAATTCTAGTTTTTTAATGAGGTATTGCATTCTATCTCTCGAAGGTAGCCCAACAGTCATAAAAAATAGATCAGTAAAGTTAGTTTTCTTAGAAAATTTAACTAACGTCCCACCGCATCCAAGCACTTGACCATAAGTGTGGGCAACTAAAAAAACTAAAATATTTTTTTTCATCAATTTAATCTCTTAAAGCCAGTGTGACATACTTCGCCTTCGAGTAGAAAATTTATATCTTTTCCATTCTCACATTCACTAATCAATCCAAATATCGGGTCTAGGGCATCAAAATAATTTTGAATCAGATCAGGAGAATGACAAATAGAAGCATAGGTACTATTCGAGGCCAAGAAGCCTTTTTTTAACATCTCTTGTGTAACAAGAGTTTTATATTTTGTAGCAGAGGGGCCACTAAAAGAGTAACCAGTCAGAGAAGGAATACCCCAACTGCTTATAGCTAATTTATGTTTCTCAGCTAGTTCCTCGATACCTTTTCTTATTTTCTTTCCTATTTCAGTTATTCTTTCCCATGAACGCTCTCTTTCCATTATTTCTAGCGTTTTTAAAGCGGCAGTAGGACCAATTCTCTCTGTCCAAAAAGTACTACTAATAAAAGTATTTTGGGCCGCTTCCATAACTTCCTTCCTACCTAATATAGCAGTGATAGCATATCCATTACCCATTGCCTTTCCAAACATTGCGACATCTGGCTCTACTTGATACTTTATATGTATTCCTCCAAAGGTCTCTCTAAAACCTGAAGTACACTCGTCAAAAATTAAAACTATTCCATTGTCAGTAGCAAGTTTTCTGACTTTTTTTAAAAAATTATCTTCAGGGCCCACATTTCTAACTACTTCCATTTTTATGACGCCAATATTTTTATCATTTACGAGCATCTCTAGTTCTTCGAAGTTGTTATATTCAAAAGGAAAGACAGTATTACGAAGATTAGCAGGGACTCCATTTGGAGTTAAGCCAGGGAGGAGATGTTCGCTTAACCCATCTTTTGTTTCGCTATTTAAATTCACAGACAGATACCAGTCATGCCATCCATGATAACCGCACACAGCAACATTATCTTTGCCGGAACAAGCTCTAGCTATTCTAATGGCTATGGCATTTGCCTCCCCTCCAGAACGTGCAAACTTAACCATATCAAACCAAGGGTGCATATCTACCAACTTCTCGGCCAAATACACCTCCTCCGGACAGTTAAGTGAAGACATATTTCCAGAGTTAATTGTGTTTGAAACAGCTTTGTCAACTTCAGAATTTCCATAACCTAAAATGTTTGTTCCTATGCCCATAATCGACATATCAAAATATTTGTTACCATCTAGGTCCCACACTTGGCAACCTTTAGATTTCGAAAAATATGAAGGCCATTTACCAGGTAAAAACATTTCTGGCCTTTTAGAGAGAAGCATATTCCCACCAGGTATGATTTTCTTGGCACGTTTATAAAGATTCTGCCCTGTTCTCGTTATTGATCCTTCATTTCTATTAAATTTTTTATTTACTAAAAAAACTTGAGGATTTGCTTGTTGATATTCTAAAACTCGCTTCCAATTGAAATGTATATCATTTTTAAAGTGATTGAAGATATTTTCTATTAATTCATAGTCTTCAGGTTCATCCAGAGTCCAACGTAAATTAGAAAAGTCCTCATCACTTATTATATTCAGTTTACTAAACTGATCTGAATTTCTTATGTAAGGCGTAACATGCTCTCTATCAGAATCTTTTACAGCTTCAAGATTAGCAATTTCCAAAGCTTTTCTAGAGAATACTTCTACATCCAGGCCATCAGGATAGGTTGCCGGCATAACATTGCTGCAATAATCAACTTCAGAATCAAAAAATTTTGCAACAACTTCATCAATTAAATTGGGATCAATTAATGGGCAATCTCCTGTTATTCTTAAAATAACATCGGCATTATGCTCCTTCGCAGCAAAATGAAAACGACCTAAAACATCATTCTCTTCACCCAAAACCACATTAAATCCAATCTCCCTTAAATGATCACTAAGTATTATATTTTCTGAAGTGTCTGGTATAGCCACTATTATGGAGTCAACATAATTTGCTTTTGACAAACGTAAGAGCAATAACTCGATTATGGATTTATCAGCTATGGACTTTAAAACCTTTCCTGGCAATCTAGTCGATCCCATCCTAGCCTGGACGATTGCAACTGTCTTCATAGCGAACTCCAATTTGATGGATTTATTAGATTCATATCACCGCAACCTATTTCTGGAAAATTATGCTGATATTTTTTTACACTCATGACTTCAATTATTTGTTCAAGCTGATTAAGACTGTCAACACCCACGACAATTTTATCAATAAGTTTGTAGGATCTTACGAAATTGAGAGAAGCTTCTAGGGCAGACAATGAATTATCTTCCAACCAATCATGCCACTCAGTCCAAATTTTACTCCATTTATTGAATTTTTCAGGTAAATTTTCTCTTTGCATTAACAAAAGGCCTTGGAGAAATATTGATCTGGTATGCACCTCAATTTTTTCTTTTTTTAATTTATCCAACCAACCAGTCTCAACTAGTCGGCGATCAATTAGATTGAAAGGACTCTGAATAATATCAAAGTTGTAAATTGACAATATCTCTTCTAACTCATTTGGGTCGTAGATGGAAATACCAAGCTTCTCAAACTTTGCTAGTTTTTTTTGATTAATTAACGACTCAAATATTTCAGAACCTATAGGACCTAATAATTGTTCGGGTCTGTGCAGCATTACGGCATATAATTTTTTATAATTTAGACGATTTAAAGATAATTCAACCTGTTCGCTTAACCACAAGTTTATATCAGGACAAGACTCAGGAACGGAAGGTATCTTAGTGATAATTTTTAAATTTTTAACACCAATATCCCCTAATAACTTTTCGCTATCACCATAATTCATTGCTGTGTCTATCGTGTGAATACCCTTAGCCTTACATAAGTAAAGAATATTCTTTGCTTCTTCAAAAGCAACCTGTCCTGTCTTATTTGAAATTCCATAATCCTGCCCGAATTGAGCGGTACCAAGAGCTATATTCATATTGTTTCTAAAGAGGCAACTAAAGCTTCTATTACTTTGTCTTGGTCTGCTAAGGAGAGATTAGTGTACATAGGTAAGCTTATTGCTTCTGAGTAGTATTTTTCAGATTCGGGAAAGTCTCCGTAATTGAATCCCTTATTTTTATAGAATGGATGAATATGTATTGGTATGTAGTGCAAATTCACACCAATCTCAAGTCTTCTTAAATTTTCAAAGACCTCCCTATGAGACATATCTATTTCATTAAGTTTTAATCTAATTACATAGAGGTGAACAGCTGAATATGAATTTGGCGAGTGATAAGGAACTTTCAAAGGTAAATCTTTTAGAAAATCATCATATCTGCCTGATATCTCGTGCCTCTTTTTTACATAGCTTTTTAATCTACTTAATTGTGATAGTCCTAGAGAGGCTTGAATATCGGTCATTCTATAGTTGTACCCTAAAGAGAGCTGTTGATAATACCAAGGCCCATGAGATGAACCTGACATTTGACTCTCTTCTCTAGTAATGCCGTGACTTCTGTGTAGCGACATGTTTTTTGCTAGGACAGGATCATTTGTAAGAGCGGCACCACCTTCACCTGTAGTAATGATTTTAACTGGATGGAAACTGAAAACTGTAATGTCTGAATATTTGCAATTTCCTATGGGTTCTCCTTCGTAATACCCTCCCACTGCGTGAGAAGCATCTTCAATTATTCTTACACTATATTTGTCACAAAGCTTCTTGATTTTACTCATTTCACAAGATTGGCCCGAAAGATGCACTGGTATAAGTACCTTCGGCAGTTTATTATTTAAGTTGGCTTGGATGAGCTTTTCTTCGAGCTTGATGGGGCACATATTATTAGTCAGGGGATCTATATCAACTAAATCTACACTCGCTCCACAATATATCCCTACATTGGCAGAAGCTACAAAAGTTATTGGTGAAGTCCATAACCAATCACCTTCTTTAAGCCCTAATGCCATGCAAGCAATGTGTAGTGCTGAAGTTGCGCTATTTACTGCCAGAGCGTATTTAGAATTACTTATTTCTGCAAGGGCATTTTCAAACTCAGGAACCTTAGGTCCTTGAGTTAGAAAATCTGACTTTAGCACTTCAATCACAGCATCAATATCTTCTTTTGTAATATCCTGCTTACCATATGGAATCATAATCTTTTAAACCTCAAAATTTGAATCTATATGCATTTTTATTAGTTTTCGCAGACTTTCAACTGTTTCCCACGAGTCATTGGTTGAAGAGTTATATTTGAAGCCAAACGGTACTTTGGATCCATTGTGATGTGTCAAAAAATCTTTCTCGGTATGAACAAATGAAACGGAGGGTAGAATGGCAAAATAAGATCCTAAATCAATAGTATTGAGTGAGTCGGTTTCAGTTATCATTTCTTCATGCACCTTCTCGCCAGGCCTGATACCGATAATATCTGTTTTACATCCAGGTGCGATCGCTTTGGCCACATCTAGAATTCTGTAAGATGGGATTTTTGGCACAAAAATTTCTCCACCTATATGTCTTTTCAAGGCATACAAGACCATGTCAACCCCGTCCTGAAGTGAAATATTAAATCTAGTCATCTCAGGGTGAGTAATTGGTAAGACGCCACTACTCTTATTTTTCAAAAAAAATGGAATTACTGACCCTCTCGATCCCATGACATTACCATAACGAACGACACTGAATTTTATATCTTTGGAGCCCTTTATATTATTTGCAGCAATAAAAAGTTTATCGGACACAAGTTTAGTTGCACCATATAGATTAATTGGTGCACACGCCTTATCTGTAGACAAAGCAACCACATCTTTCACTCCACTCTCTAATGCACTCCTGATAACATTTTCTGCACCATTTACATTTGTTTTAATACATTCAGAAGGATTGTATTCAGCAGTATCCACTTGTTTTATAGCTGCAGCATGGATAATTATATCAACGCCCTCACTTGCCATCTTTAGACGATTAAAATCTCTTACATCTCCTATAAAGAAACGTAATTGAGGGAATTTTTCTTCAGGATATTTTTGCTTCATATCCGACTGTTTAAGCTCATCTCTTGAAAAGATAATCAATTTTTTTATTAACGGATAATTCTCTAGTATTGTATCAATAAATTTCTTTCCAAAAGATCCTGTGCCTCCGGTAATAAGCACTACCTTGTCATTAAACATAATATCTTTCCCCTTTTATACTTATTTTCCAAAACCTATTAACGATCATTCCAAATTCCTCTAGTGTCTATTATTTCTCCCCTCAAGGGTTGATTACCTTGAAATTCTCTGTGATCTACAAGTAAGATGTGAATATCTGCCTTCTTAGCTGCATTATTAAAATCCGTAAGTTCCGCTTTCTTTAAATGATTAGGAAGCTTTTCTATATTTGGTTCTACTACTAGAACCTTTCCCTGATGCATTTCAAGAATGTAGCTCACAATTGAGATTGCAGGGCTTTCTCGTAAATCTTCAATATTTGCTTTGAAAGAGAGTCCATAACAAGCTATTGAAATATCTTTTATGGAATTTATTTTCTTTTCATGAATTGTACTTTTAATTACAGACTTAACCTTTTCTATAACCCAATGAGGCTTGTTATCATTGATACGTCTAGCTTCCCTTATTAAATTGGCACTATTTGGAGATTTTGAAACAATAAACCATGGATCAACGGCTATACAATGCCCACCCACTCCAGGCCCGGGTTGAAGAATATTAACTCTTGGATGATTGTTTGCTAAGCGAATCATTTCCCAAACATCTATGCCAAGCTCATCACAAATAATTGACAGCTCATTTGCGAGAGCAATGTTTACATCTCGGCTTGCATTCTCAGTTAATTTAATCATTTCTGCAGTTCGAGAGTCAGTTGACATGCAATTGCCTTTTACAAATATTTTGTAAACTTCGGCAGCAGCTTCAGAACAACTTTTTGTCATGCCGCCTATTACTCTGTCATTATCAATCAACTCACTAATTACATTGCCTGGAAGTATTCTTTCAGGACAATAAGCAATTCTTATATCAGAATCCTCTCCATGAGTATGAGGAAATGACAAGTCATCTCTCTCTTCAGCTAGCAATTTAGCCATCAGTTCGGTTGTTCCCACTGGACAGGTTGATTCCAAAATAACTAGATTGCCTTTGTTTAACACGGGTGCAATAGATCTAGCTGCTGCCTCAACATAGGAAAGATCTGGTTTAGGGTAAGTATCATCTTGTTGTGGGAAAAAAGGAGTAGGCACTGCTATTAGAAAAGCATCTGCTGGTTCGGGTTCAATAACCGCCTTGAAGTAACCTTTGTTTACAGCTTCATTAACTGTTAATTCAAGACCTGGCTCAGTTATATGTATTTTTCCATCATTAATTGTATTTACAGTATCTTCATTTATATCTACTCCTATTACTTTCTTTTTTTTAGAGGCGAAAGCAGCGGCGGTAGGAAGACCGATGTAGCCAAGTCCTATAATAGAAATAATACTAACTGACATTGAATTCCCTCAAGAATATGAAAAGCAGGTGCTCGAAGTTGAATAGATTGTAGATTGCAATTTTATTCATTTAAAACTTTCCCAGTTAATATTAAAACTCTAGATTCAGAAATTAATTATAATTTTTGTTAAATGAGCCCTTCATATTCTTGGGCAACAAGAAAATCTAATATTCTTATTGCTGCTTTGCCATCACCATACGGGTTGTGGGCTTTGCTCATTTTTTGATACTGTTTAGAATTTTTTAAAAGACTGTTTATCTCATTGACTATATTGTCTATATTTGTGCCAACTAGTTTTACAGTACCTGCTTGTATGGCCTCAGGTCTTTCCGTAGTTTCCCTCATAACCAAAACAGGTTTACCTAATGAAGGAGCCTCTTCTTGTATTCCTCCGGAATCAGTTAGAATGATTTTTGACCTCCCCATTAAGTAAGTAAACTGTAAATAACTCTGAGGCTCTATTAAAAATATATTATCCAATCCTTTAAGTAGGCGATTGACAGGTTCCTGAACTTTAGGATTAAGATGAACAGGGTATAAGATTTGAACATCACTGTTCATGATTGCAATTTTTTGAAGAGCTTTACAAATTCTTTCGAACCCTCCTCCAAAACTTTCTCTCCTGTGGCCCGTAACCAATACTATATTTTTTTTTGAATCTAAATATTGAAATTCTTCAGCGAGATCAACTTTTAGTTTTTGATTATTTTCTAATTTTTTTTCTATCCAATATAAGGAATCAATTACAGAATTTCCTGTAACTAGAATACTTTCTTTATTCACTCCCTCGTTCATTAGGTTCTCTTTGGCTTGTAAAGTGGGTGCAAAATGATAGCTTGCTATGACGCTTGTTAAATGCCTATTAACTTCCTCAGGCCAAGGCGAATATATATCGCCTGTCCTTAACCCAGCTTCTATATGCCCTACTTTGATCTGTTGGTAATAAGCAGCCAAAGAAGCTGCAAAAGTTGTTGAAGTATCTCCATGCACCAGAACAAGATCGGGACAGAATTTTTTCAAAATTATTTCTAATCCCTTCAGGATGGAACTAGTTAAATCACCAAGTGATTGAGATGCTTTCATGACATCTAAGTCAAAATCAGGCTCAATCTCAAATAAATCAAGCACTTGATCAAGCATCTGCTTATGCTGACCCGTGATACACACTTTAAAGTCAAAAAATTTGCTAGAGGACAATGCATGTACTATTGGTGCCATCTTAATTGCCTCCGGTCTAGTACCAAAAACTAAAAGGATTTTTTTCATTTAAGTAATTACCTATTACCCTAATACCCTAATACCATTATCTTTTGAATTTCAGCAGTGAAACTTAATCGTTTTTCAATATTAAGAGGGATCGTGTAATGTATTGATAGTTTTGTAGTGCCTATAGAGAACGTATAAAGAAATTATAATTCCACCAAGTAAAGTTGCAAGAATAACGATAAGGGATCGACTAGGTTTTGATTTTTTTTCAGGGACAAATGGCGGCTCTAACAAAATCAGACTATATTCCTCGTGAATACTCGCCATCATACGTGTTTCAAGTTGAGCTTCTATTAATTGGTTAATAGATTTCTTTATTTCAACTAAAGAGGTTTGGGAAAGTTCCTTCTTTAAATAAGATATAGCTTTACTAGAACTAATGATATCGATTTCACGATTTAAGTTATTTGCCTCTCTAATGATTAGTGATAAAAACTCTTTTGCAAAAACAGGAGAGATATGCTCAACTGAAAGGAAAATTAATCCCGTTTTTTCATCACGTGAGATGGTTAACATTTCACCAATATAAACTTCATGGGCTTCGAGGTAGGAAGGTTTTTGAGTTTTTCCAGTACCGGGTTCAATAGTCCATTTTTGACTTGATTCGTCATAAACTTCAGGATCATAAGCAATTTTTTTTGAATTTTTGTCATATCTTTCCGCAGCCATAATTGATGGCAAAATATTCTCAAATGTAATCAAGTGTTTTACAAATTCTCTAGATTGAATTATCTCCATTACTTCGTATACACCAGAATTCCCGGAATCAGAGAGGTTTATGCCCATCATAGAAGTCAATCCAGAGTATTGAGAGAGTAATCCAGAATCTTGAGAATCTCGGGAAATCAAAACAGACTCCGAGCTGTAAAAATTGGAAAGGGATAATGCATATATGATTGAACAAATCGCGACTATAATTGAGAATATAGAAATTAAAATTTTTTCTTTCCAGAGGACTTTGATTAATTCTTGCAAGTCAACCTCATCGTCATAAAGAGAGGTATTTAATTTATCTTTATTTAAACTCATTGCGAATTATTTATGCGATTCATTTCTTCTTTAAGTTTATCAAATTCTTCTGCTTTACGCTGAAGAAATAATAGTGTCAATTTTCTTTTCGTCTCTACTCCTTCTGGAGTAAGAATATATAAATAACCCAACTTATTATCAGATCTCCTGAAATTATTTACCTTAAGAAAACCTTTGCCCAGAAGGGCTTTGATTAAGTAATTTATCTTACCCAAACTTAGGCCTAAGTGCTTTGCTATTTCACGTTGCGTCAGTTTAGGATTTTCTTCGATTTTCCTTAGAATTTCTAATTCTTCTTCAGAACGATTTGATGTCTTTTTCAATAGCTACCGCAATGAACACCTTTTAAGTATTCATTTTTTGAGATTTATTTAAATGTTCACAATTTGAACAATTAGATACTACTATATGTTCAATAAATGAACAAATAAAATCGATGCAGGAGTTTTTTAAAATTTTAAAGTTTTTGTAACCTTTTTTGAACCTATATATGAACTATCAATTTCTGTAACGACACTAGTACTAAGTAATTGCAATAATAGTCTAACTCGATCTTTAGACTTTCTAGATAAGAATATTGCATCTATACCTGCAAATTTCCCTCCTTGGATTGTAACCTCATCTCCTTCTATATATTCAACCTCTGAAATAGATTCCTGGTAGACATGAAATTCATCCAACCTACTTTTCATAAAATCAATGATGTGTGTGGGTATCGGAGTCAATTTGTCCGAAAACATGACAATTTGACTAACACCGTAACTAGATTTGATTAAAGTCCAATTTTCTAGAAGTAAATTTATTTTCACAAAAATATATCTTGGGAAAAGTGGGGTAGGAGGCTTTGAATCACTATTTACACTGGCAGAAATAATTTGGGGTAAAAAGGTCTCAAATCCTTGTTTGTTTAGATTATCATTAGCTTTCTGTTCTTCTTTAGGCTTAGTATAGACAAGTAGCCAGGCAGATTCTTCAGGAACATTATTTTTAAAAGTCATAATAAAATCTTGGTGCCCGGGGCCGGACTCGAACCGGCACGAAGTTTCCTTCGAGGGATTTTAAGTCCCTTGTGTCTACCAATTCCACCACCCGGGCATCTTAAGCATTCTACTTTGTTTGACTAAATATATAAATATTGAGGCTGAGGTCGGAATCGAACCGGCGTAGACGGATTTGCAATCCGCTGCATAACCACTTTGCTACTCAGCCTTGTGAGTATTCTATGTATCTACAAGCAATAGACCAGCTATTTAATCAAATTTCTATAAGCTTTTAGGTATCCATATAGACTATACATAGAGATGTAAGCAGCCAACCAAAATAAACAAATAGTTAAGAGAAAGAAATACTGTCCAAAATTAGGTGATATTATTAAGAAAGATAAAGCAATGATTTGTAATGTTGTCTTGCTTTTAGCGATATAAGTTACCTTTATGGGGTTTTTACCTCCCTTTTCAGCTAAAAATTGTCTTAAAGATGAAATAGCTATCTCTCTAAAAATGATTATTATAGAAGGTACTATCAATAAAAGATTGCTCTCATAGGAAATAAAGTAAAAAAGTGTAACGATAATTAAAAGCTTGTCCGCTATCAAGTCTAACAAAGCACCCAGTTCACTCGTTGAACCAGTCTTTCTTGCTATGTAACCATCTAAATGATCAGTAATGCCAGCAATCACAAACAGAATTAAAGCTATCCAATTATTCGAGCTAGGCTCAGCTGTTGCCAATATAAGAACGGGGAATATTAAAACCATTCTTGAGATTGTTATGTAATTTGCCATTATTATTGAGTGTGTATTTCTTTATAAATTGATTTTGCTGTACTTTTGCCTATTCCGGAAACCTCGCATAAGTCACTTATACTTGCTCTTTTTATTTGTTCTAAAGATCCAAAGTATCTTAATAATAGTTTTTTTCTGACAGCACCAATACCAGTTAACTCATCAAGAGATGATTTGATGGAAGTCTTTCTCATTTTTTTCTTTTGAATAGTAATTGCGTATCTGTGTGTTTCATCCCTTATCTCTTGAACAAACTGATGAAAAGTAGAGCCTTGATCAATAGCTATACTCTCGCCATTGGGAAGATGAATGGTATCGAACGTAGCTTTTCGTCTCATACCTTTTGAGATAGAAATAACATTGATATCAGAAATATTATGATCTTTAAATGTACTTAAGACCTGTTTCAAATGAGTCTTACCTCCGTCAATTATAACGAGACTAGGTAATTTTTTTTCATCTGCTTCAGAAAATCTTCTTTTTATCAATTCGGTCATAGATCCAATATCATTCCCCCAGTTAACCTCACTAATATTATAAGATCTGTATAAATCAGGAGTCTTTCCCTTGGGCGTATAAACAACGCACCCAGCTACGGCATTTTTGGAAGCATGGTGGCTGATATCATAAGACTCAATTAAATTAAGATCATTATTAAACTTCAGTCCTTCTTTAAGAGATTGGAATTTAATCTTAATATCTTTATCAAGATTATTTCTTCTAAGCACATATTCAGTATTTGCTTTACATGCATCTAAAAGACCTTTATCTTTTTTCCCAGGCCTAGTGATAATGGAAATCTTACGTGAAAAATTCGCAGATAATGCCTTCTCTAAAAGATCCTTGTTCTCCAATTTTTGGTTAGTAACTAGAAAACTTGGACATTCTTTATTAGTTAAATATGTTTGAGTGATAAAATTTCCTAAAATATTCTTCTCTTCGAAACCTTCACTCTGTAAAAAGTTTTTATGACCAGTAACCCAGCCTTCATTAACTGACGTTACACCAACTTTTACCTTGTTTGATTTAACTGAGACGTAAATAGCATCCCTACTTCCATTAAAGCCAGCAATGCTCTGAGATCTCTGTATATCTCTAAGAGCTGAGATTCTATCTCTATATATTGCAGCCTTTTCATAATCCTTATTTTGAGAAAATTCGTCCATGACAGTGTAAAAACTATTTATTAGGTCTTCAGATTTTCCATCCAATAAAAGCTCTGCACTTTGCACTTCCTTTAAATATTCTTTTTTACTGATTAGTCCAATACAAGGTGCAGAGCAGCGTCCAATTTCATATTGCAGACAAGGCCTACTTCTGTTTTTAAAATACGCATCGGAGCAATTCCTCAATTTAAAAGTTTTTTGTACAAGTTTTAAAGCATCTCGAACAGCATATGAATTTGGAAAAGGACCGAAAAACTTTCCATTTTCTAATTTTTTACCTAAGAATGATTTGGCTGCAGGAAAGTTTTTTTTTGTTTCAATTTTAATCCAAGGATAACCTTTGTCATCCTTAAACTGAACATTAAATTTAGGTTTTAATTCCTTAATTAGAAATTGCTCGTGAAGAAGAGATTCAAGTTCAGTATTTGTTAGAACAAACTCAATAAATACAGCTTGCTCAATTAATTTTTCTATTTTTCTAGATCTAGAAGATTTTCTAAAATATGAAGCAACTCTTTTATTGAGTAGTTTAGCTTTGCCTATATATAGAGGTGTATAAAATTTATCTAAAAATTTATAAACACCAGGAGATTTTGGTATTCGTTTAATAAAATCTTTTATATCCTTATCTAAGACAGGAATAGAATAAGGAGATTCAGTGGAAATCTTTTCTTCCATACATGTCTTCAAATCTAACGATATCATCTTCACCGAAATATGTTCCAGTTTGGATTTCTATTATTTCTAGGACTTCGCTACCGAAGTTTTGAACTCTGTGTCTTTCTCTCTGTTCAATTACAATATTTTCACCAGGATAGAGCTCGATTTTTTTATCCTCTTTTGTAACTGTTGCTATACCCTGAGTTACATACCATGTTTCAGATCTATGTTCGTGCATTTGCATAGAAAGCATTTGACCCGGATCAACAGAAAGAATTTTAACTTTAGAGAATTCTGTTTCAAA
The DNA here is from genome assembly GCA_902604855.1 of uncultured SAR86 cluster bacterium. GTDB lineage: Bacteria > Pseudomonadota > Gammaproteobacteria > Magnimaribacterales > Magnimaribacteraceae > Magnimaribacter. The sequence continues at coordinate 91,454 of CACLAF010000001.1, forward strand.
TAATATCTCAAAATAACCCCAAGGTTTTTCTATTCTAGGGCAATCTCCATCAGTATAGAGAGTAAGGCCATGTTCAGGCTGTTTTTGAAGGTTACTTAAGGAGTGCCATGAACCTAGATCAGTCCATCCAGCATCTAAGATTGCTACATAATTATGAGTATTAGACTCAACGAGCGCTTTATCAAATGATATGTCTATAAGTTTTGAGAACTTATCTTTATCAGGATAAAAATATATTTGGTCATCTTCAGGGGAAGGTAAGAGATCTAGCAAAAGAGAATACATCTCTGGTTTATGTGTTTTGATAGACTCTCCTAGCCATTTACCCTGAAAGCAAAATATCCCTGAATTCCAAAATGTATTTGGCTGTTTTAATAATTGTTTTGCTTTATCAAGTTTGGGTTTTTCTATAAAAGATTTAACAAGTTTAAGTTCATCATTAGAAGGCTTAATAGAAATGTAGCCATACTCTGTGGATGGATTATCTGGTAAAACTCCTAACAATGTTAAAGCCTCTTTCTTGAATAGGTTTTTTATATTCGTACAGGTTTTGTAAAAAGGCTTATTGAAGGGAATATAATGATCAGAGGGCAAAACCATATATCTTTCTTCTGCCTTTTGTTTCATTGAAGCTAGGACAGGTAAAGCTAAGGCAGGAAAAGTATTCTTTGATTCAGGCTCTAGAATAACTTTTTCAACTTCTAAACCTGTTTTTGATAAAGACTCTTCTACCAAAGATAGATACTTTTCAGAGGTTACAACTATTGGCTTCTTAAATAAGTCCCTGTTATTAATTCTTTGGAGAGTTAAATCAAAAAGAGATAAGTCTCCAAATAATGAAATAAATTGCTTTGGCCTCTTTTTAGTTGAAAGTGGCCACAACCTTTTTCCAGAACCTCCTGCCAAGATAATAGGTCTAAATTTAAAAGAATCCATACAAAGATTATAAACTAGGATTTAGGGAGAAGACTTGAAGAAAAATTATCTTCCAAAACTTTTTTATTAGTTTTCGCTTCCAAAGCTAGTTTTTTGCCTAGTTCAACACCCCATTGGTCAAAAGGATCTATGCCCAATATAGAAGCTTCGATAAAGACTTTATGTTCATATAAGGCTATTAAAAATCCTAAACTTCTGAGATCAATAGATTTAATTTTTAATATTGAACATGGATTATTTCCTTTGACTGACTTATGGAGACTTTCTTTATATTCTTTTCCTTGAGTCATCGCTAAGACTTGAGATAGAAGCATCTCATAGGAATCAACTGTTTCAGTTTCTCCATTATTTAACCCAATAAAATCACAAGAAGTTTTTGTTTTACCTTGCATAAGCCACTGAAAGGTAGAATGTTGAGATTCAATACCATAACCCCCCCAAATTAAAGGAGAAGTCAAAAAATACGATTCTTTTGATTCAAAATTTATAGATTTTCCGTTGCTCTCCATCGAAAGTTGAGAAATATATTTCGTCAACGAACGTAACCGAAAATTATAAGTGAATATGCCGTGGTTATTTATATTAAGAGAATTCGTATTCCATACACCCAATAATGCCATCATTACAGGAATATTAGATTCCCATGACGCGTCTTTAGTATGTTCGTCAGCTAAACGCGCACCTTCAAGTAATTCAAGGTAGGAGTCAAAGTTAGAATTTATAAAGGCTGGTAAGCTTATTGAAGACCATACTGAAAATCTTCCACCCAAAGAATCTAAAACTTGGAACTGATTACTCTTCTTGATGCCATAAGCGTTCATAGATGAAACGCTTGCTGAGATGGCATAAAGATGTTCATAAAAATCAATATCAGGTTTTTCTCTGTACCAAGATTTTACACAATCAAGATTTTTGAGAATTTCAGATGTTTCAAAGGACTTAGAGGATACGAATATTACAGTTTCGCTCTGAGTACAATTTCTTAGAACATCTTTTAGCTCTAAAAGATCATAACTAGAGCAGAAATAAATATTTACTGGGCCATCTAAAGCTTGAAATTCATTTAACAACTCAGGTCCTAATCTAGACCCACCGATACTCAAGCAAATTAAATTTTTGAAATTTAAGCTTTTAGCACTCTGTTTTAAAAAAGACTTTATTCTTTCTCTTTCCGTAAATATAAGTTCAAAATTTTCGTTTGAAGTTTTGTCTCTGTATAGAGTGTGAGAAACTTTCCTATCTTCAGATAGATTATTTACATCACCTCTAAATAATCTATCGAGTGAGTCTTTTAAATTTATTAAATTAGGAATCTCTAAGAGGTAATCAATAGCCTTATCATCAATCCGTTGCTTAGAATAATCGAAATCTAATAAGTCAGTTCTAATAACCCTCTTTTCAAGGTCTTTACTATTCTGTAATTCTAAAATATGAGTATTTGTAATATCTTTTCCAAGTAAGGAAAGTTTATTATGAATTTGCTTTCTAATCTCACTCATCCTTATTTTTCCTTTTTTTAGACAAGAAAATCATCTCAAGAGTGATTGCAATTAATATTCCTAATAATGTAGCTGATAAGATTATGTAGCCAAGCTGAAAATCTAATTCTAGAAATAATAAGTCTAGATGTACTATCGATTTATTTAGTGCCAATATCGAGAACGAAAAGATTCCCAAGAGTATGATCAAGATCAATAGGAGAATAGCAGAAAAGCCCATTTTTAGTTTTTAATTAACCAACCACTCTCCAGCAAAAGGTCTTCGATATACTGTAATAAAGCATGACCAGCAGTAATATGACTTTCTTGAATTCTTGCAGTTACTTTTCCCGGTACAACAAAAGCTGAATCACAATACTGTAAAGACTCTCCCCCTCCATTACCTAAGAAACCTATGGAATAGATGCCTCTTTCTTTCGCTAACTTTAAAGTTTCGATAATATTCCTTGAGTTTCCAGATGTGGTGATTGCCAAAAGAGTATCTCCTTTAGTAGATAATCCTGAAAATACTCTCTTGAAAATGTCATCCGAACCATAATCATTAATACATGCTGTAAGAGTCGATGTATCTTGTGCTAAAGAAAGAGCAGGGATACTTTCTCTATTCACATCTGAAGTTAATCTTATCAAGAATTCTGCAGCTAAATGTTGCGCATCGGCTGCCGAACCTCCATTACCGCAAAGAAGTAACTTGCCTCCATTAGAAATACAATTAGCAATAATATCTCCGGCTTCTATGAGCACTTTATAAGATTCTTCATCAATAATTTCCTGTTTAACAGATATGGAATCTACAAAGGTTTGTTTTACTTTATTTTTTATATCCTCTGACATATAAACCTCATTACTTAAGGATACTATAAAACTTCTTTTTTATTTGTTTATAGATTCCTTTAGATGCTTAGAAGCCCTGAAGTAAGGATGACGTTTCGGGTTAACTAAAACTGAAGTTCCAGTTTTAGGATTTCTTGATACTCTCTGCTCTCTTGACCTGACCGAAAAAGTACCAAAATTTCTTATTTCCACCCTGTCACCATTAGAAAGAGATTTAGCGACCAAACTTAGTATTATATTTACAGTTTGGTCATAGTCGTCTTCATTGAGATGATCTTTTCTGTCTGATATTTTTTTTATTAGATCAGATTTATTCATCTTCTTTATCAGAATCTAGCATTTCTGCCTTAATAAGATCTCCGATATTAGACTTCGTGGCTTCTTCTATCTCTTTATTCTTAAGAGCATTATCTTTTAGCGCGCTCTTTTCTTCTTGTTTTTCCAATGCCCTTAGGGAAAGTATTATTTCTCTTTCTTTTCTATTGATATTAGCTATGACAACTTCAATTTCAGCACCCTCTTCTAATGGTGTTTCTGACATAGAATTTACATAGTCTTTCATTGGCAAGTAACCTCTAACACCTTCAGTTAGCTCGAGATCAACTCTATCTTCGGTAGATCCGACAATCTTGGCGTTTACTCTTGAACCTTTTTTATTAGCGTCTGCATAATCTCCAAAACTATCAGATATTAATTGTTTCATTCCTAGAGATATTCTTTCTCTGTCTGCTTCTATAGAAAGAACTAATGCTTCAACTAGATCTCCCTTATTTAAGGACCTAACTGATTCTTCACTTTCATCCCAGGAGATATCAGAAAGATGAACTAAACCATCTATTCCGCCATCAAGTTCAATAAAGACTCCAAAATCTGTAATAGATTTTATTGAACCAGAAATTTTATCGCCTTCTTTGTGTGTATGTTCAAACACTTGCCAAGGGTTTTCGCTTAACTGCTTTAATCCCAGAGATATTCTTCTCTTTTCTTCGTCAACCTCTAGAATCATTACCTCCAACTGGTCTTTCAATTGAACAACTTTAGAAGGGTGTATGTTTTTGTTAGTCCAATCTATTTCTGAAACGTGAACCAATCCCTCAACTCCTTTCTCAATCTCTGCGAAGAATCCATAGTCAGTTAGGTTTGTTACGGTTGCCATCACTGAAGTATTTATCGGGAACTTAGATTCTATACTAACCCAAGGATCGTCTACCAATTGTTTAATACCGAGAGAAACCTTCTTCTGTTCAGGATCATATTTGATAATTTTTACATCCAGCTTTTCTCCAATTTTAATCGCCTCAGATGGATGATTGATTCTACTCCAAGAAATATCTGTAATGTGTAGAAGTCCGTCTATTCCACCCAAGTCAACAAAGGCTCCGTAATCGGTTAAGTTTTTAACAACCCCTTGAATCACTTGGCCTTCAGCTAAAGTTGCTAGCAGTTTCTCTCTTTCTTCAGAGTTTGCTTCTTGCAGAACTGCCTTTCTAGAAAGAACGACATTATTTTTATCTTTGTCTAATTTGATAACCTTAAATTCTTCATAATTACCGACTAGGTGCTCTAAATCTTTTGTAGGGATAACTTCAGCTAAGGATCCTGGTAAAAAAGCCTTAATACCCTGAACATCTACAGTCATACCTCCTTTTACAGAACCAGTTATGAGGCCCTTGAGGACGGATTCTTTAGCCAAGCAGTCTTCTATTCTCTTCCATACTTCTTGCTTGATAGCTTTTTCTCTTGAAACACGAGTATTTCCATGACCATCTTCAATAGCCTCAAGGGTTAGCTGAACTTCATCTCCTATTTTTAGTTCCAGCTCGCCAGATTCATTATAAAATTCAGATACTTGAACCACTGCTTCAGATTTTAATCCCACATGAACCACTACATGGTTGTCTAATATATCTATAACAATGCCAGTCACTAGACTGCCTTGTTTCATAATTACCGTATTTAAATTCTCATCTAATAGTTGTTCAAAGCTTGCTGCCATATTGTCATTTAAAGGTAAGTTTTTATTTCCTTTACCACTCCTTCAGGTTTTAAATTACTTGTATCAATTAACACAGAGTCTTCAGCAGGAACTAACGGAGAATGTTCTCTTTCCGTATCTTTACGATCCCTCTCCTCTAACTCATGTAAAAGGGTTCGCATGTTAACCTTCAAACCCTGTCTTTTCAACTGTGTTTGTCTTCTTTTAGCTCTTTCTTCTAATGAAGCAGTCAGAAAGATCTTATGTTTTGCATCAGAAAAAATGACAGTACCCATGTCTCTTCCGTCGGCAATTAAGCCAGGTAGCTGCATAAAATCTCTTTGACAGGGCTTAATAAACTCTCTTATCACAGGCTCTGCAGCTAAAGTAGAAGTTAATTTAGCCATCTCTTCTGTTCTTACTATCGATGTAATGTCCTCATTTTCAAACAAAACCTTCACGGGCTCACCTGGTGTTCCTGGATCAAATGAAACTTTAAATCTCTCTTTTAATAAATTTTGATTTTCTTCGAAGTTATCTAAATTGATATTATTTTCCTTCATAAAATAAGCCAATGTTCGGTACAAAGCTCCGCTATCTAAAATATTCCAATCCAGTTCAAGTGCTAGCATCTGGGCAATTGTTCCTTTACCTGCACCACTTGGACCATCAATTGTTATAACGGTTATCATGAATGTTCCTCTAAACTAATATTCAAGCCTACTTGATCAGCAATCTTTAAAAATGTTGGAAATGAAGTATTTACATTATCAGTATTTAAAATAAGTGACTCCTGATCAAAAAGACTGCACGCAATTGCTGAAGACATTGCTATTCTGTGGTCACCGAAAGATTCTATTATCCCTCCTGTATAAGAACTGAGAGTATTATTTTCATCAAGACCATTTATATCCATTCCATCTTGATACATATTAAAATCAACACCAAGTGATTTAAGAACATCTCCCATAGCCTCTAGTCTATCAGACTCTTTATACCGTAATTCTTCCGCATCCCTCACAGCAGTTGAGCCAGATGACATTGCCGCGGCGACAAAGAAGGAAGGTAACTCATCTATCAAATTAGGTACTAACTTAGTATCAAGATTTATACCTTTTAGTTTTGAGAATTTAACTTTTAAATCAGCACGAGGTTCAAATTCTCCAGTTTTGTTAATAATGTCTATCTCAGCCCCCATTTCCTGAAAGGCTTTTAATAATGCTATTCGAGTTTCATTCATACCTACATTTTTAATTATTAGATTTGAATTAGGGATTATCAATGCTGCCAAAATAAAGAAAGCTGCAGAAGAAAAGTCTCCTGGAATATCAATTTCTGTGCTTTTTAAGTTTGTAGGAGAATACATTTCTATATCTCTTCCATCGTCAGTATCTCGAATACTCAAAGGCACTCCAAATTGCTTGAACATTATTTCTGTATGGTTACGAGTTGTTTGTCTCTCTCTAACAATTGTCTTTCCTTCAGAGTAAAGACTTGCAAATAAAATGCACGATTTCACTTGAGCGCTCGCAATAGGAAGATCATAGTTTATTGAATTAAGCTTATCTGACATACCAATTTCTAAAGGAGGTCTTCCTGAGTTTTGAGACTTGATATTTGCACCCATCAAAGACAGAGGTTCTATGATTCTATTCATAGGTCTAGAGGATAAAGACTCATCTCCTATAAGAGTAGAAGAAAACTTCTGGGCAGATAATATTCCACTTAACAACCTAATAGATGTTCCAGAATTACCCAAGTTAATCTCTTTTTTTGGTTCCATCAATCCGTATAAACCTGAACCATGAACTACTATTTCATCGTTATTTGTCTCAAAATTAATACCCATGTCTTGGAAGGCAAGTTTGGTGGCTAAACAATCTTCTCCTTCTAAGAATCCATAGATTTTTGATTCTCCTTCTGCTAAAGATGAACACATTATCGACCTATGAGATATAGACTTGTCCCCAGGAATTGTTATTTCGCCCCTCACACCCTTTCCTTTCTTAACTTTAAAGTTCATCAGATTTGACTGAATTATCTCTCAATATCTTTACTCTATTAAAGTAATCAACAAGAGCTTTCTCATCTTTTTTCTTAATTAGACCCTTTAAATTTGTAAGACTTTCTTCAAAATCCTCTATTGATTCCAAAATATTTTGATGATTAGAAATCATAATGTCTTTCCACATAAGTGGATCGCTAGAAGCAATACGAGTGTAATCCTCCAGACTTCCACCAGAGAAATCAAAAGTTTTATCACCTAAATTTTTAAATAAGCTTTCGGTTAGAGAGTAAGATATTACATGCGGTAAATGACTGGTTTTAGAAAACAAAAAGTCATGATCTTTGTAGGAAAGAATCCTTGAAGATGATCCAAGCAATCTCCAAAAATTAATGACTTTATCGATATCATTCTGATTATTTTTTTCATGAGGTGAAATTACGACCACTTTCTTTTCAAATAGAGCTTTCTTAGAATTGTGTAAACTGCTTTTTTCAGAACCTGCGATTGGATGGGATAAAACAAAGTTGCCTAAAATGTCACTAAACTCATCTGACAGGGTATTAAAAATTTCTGTTTTTGTACTGAGAGTGTCAGTAAATATTGTATTTTGTGAAGGTAAGTGTTTTTTGACAGAGTTCAAAGCCTTTTTGAAGGACAAAACTGGAACGCAAAATATTACTAATAGGTTTTTAGAGTTTTTAAGATCAATTTCCTTGTCATTGGTCACAAGACCTTTTTTATTTGCTTCTTTGAGTATTTCTAGATTTTTTTCAAACCCATATACATTAGCTGAATAATCAATCTCTTTGATTTTCTTCGCAATCGATCCGCCGATTAGTCCTAAACCAACAATTACGATATTATCAAATTCTTTTATGTTGCTCATCTAACTCTAAGTTAGTTTTAATTTCTCTAGAAAAAGAAGATTTTCTTCTGGCAAGCCTATAGAGACTCTTAAGAAATTAGGCATCTTATATACGCCCAAGGATCTAACTATTACTCCTTCATGAAGTAATTTATTAAAGGCATCGTTTGAATCTTTCTTGCAGTCAAAGGATATAAAATTTGCTCTACTGGGGAGATATTCGTATCCTTGAGAATTAAGACCCTCATAAAGTACTTTCTTTTGCTCAGAGTTTAGTTGAAGGCATTTATTCATGTATTCGTCATCTTCCAAAGCTTTTTCTGCAGCATATAGAGCAAGGGAATTAGCATTAAATGGTTGTCTTACTCTATTAAGGTAATTAGCTATATCTTCTGATGAAACAGAAAAGCCAACTCTAAATCCGGCAAGGCCGTAAGCTTTTGAAAAACTTCTACTCATTATAAGATTTGGAAATCTTTTTAAGATATCAAAATTAGCATCTCTAGTTTCGAACGAAGAGTAGTCAAAATAAGCTTGATCTAATAATACTATTATGTCCTCAGGTACTTTTTCTAAAAAATCCAGCAACTCTTCAAGCTCAACGAAAGAACCAGTTGGATTATTAGGATTAGCTATAAAGATTAATTTTGTATTTTCTTCTATTGCCTTGAGCATCGCTTCCAAATCATGAGAAAAGTCCTTAGCCGGGACTTCTATGCCTTTTGCTCCAACAGCTTTTACAACTAATGGATAAACAGCGAATGCATGTTTAGAGTAAATAGCACTATCATCAGGTCCTAAAAAACTACGAGCAATAAACTCGATTATGTCATTAGATCCATTACCGATTGTTACTTGATTTGGTGAAGTATTAAATTTTTTAGCAATACTGTCTTTCAGCCTAGTTGCATTCCCATCTGGATATCTATGAGTTTCTTTCAAAATTGTATCTATTGACTGCAAAACCAATGGACTGGGGCCTATGGGATTCTCATTACTGGCTAGTTTAATTGCATTCTTGATTCCAATTTCCCTTTCTAGATCTTCAATTGGCTTGCCAGGTTCATAAGGACTGAGACTATGTACTCCTTTGTTAACTAATTTTTTTAAATCCATAAATTAACCTAATGATTTGGGGTAAGAACCAAGAATCTTTAACTCGATTTCCTTATTGGCTAGGCTTGATAATAATTCTTTTAAGAGGTCCTCATCTTTGTGTCCATCAAAATCTATAAAGAATGAATACTGCCACTTGTTTACTTTTGAAGGTCTATATGTCAAGTGAGACAAGTTAACATTTAATTTATTAAAGGGCTCCAGTAAAGAATAGAGAGCACCCTCTTCATTCTTAGTGGTAGCCATAATAGACGTTTTATCAGAATCAGTTTGTCCCGATTCTATATTACCTATAGTTAAAAAACGGGTTGTATTGCTCGAATAGTCTTCAATATCCTTACTAAGAATATCTAAACCATATTTCTTTGCGGCGAGTTCTCCTGCAATAGCAATGACTGTATTATCCTCTGTGACATTTGACGCTGCTTGAGCATTACTACTTACACTGACTAATTTCACTCCTGGACAATAAGACTCTAACCATACTCTGCATTGTCCTAGAGTTTGTTCATGAGCATGAATCTCAAATCCATTTTTAGGCAATGGTTTATTATGTCCCAATAGATTGTGATGGATTTCCATTTCTATCTCGCCACAAATTTTAAGATTGAACTCACTTAGACAATCCAAAGTGGAATTAACAGATCCTTCAGTAGAATTTTCTATTGGCACAATACCAAAATCAGATTCTCCACGATCAACAGATTCAAAAATTGAGCGAATGGTCTCTTCAGGAATCTTGTCCACTGATTTACCAAATTGGCCTTGAAGCGCTGATTCTGAAAATGTCCCTTCTGGACCTAAATAAGAAATTGTGAAAGTTGATTCAGTTGATCTGCAACTTGAAATTATCTCATTAAAAACGTTTATGACTTGTTCTGACTCCAAAGGTCCTTCATTTAAATCCATTACCCTCTTTAAAATTGAAGATTCTCTAGCGGGTTTATATTTAATAGAATCTTCTTTAGCCTGCCCGGCTTGAATAGCTAGTTCTGCACGATCATTTAGTAAAGATAGTATTTGGATATCAAGAGAATCAATTTTGTCTCTGATTTTAGATAGATCGCTGTTTTTAGGCATCCCAAATTAACTATATTCTTTTTGAAAGACATCCATAAATTCAATTAAGGCATCTACTGCTTCTTCAGGAAGACCGTTGTATATACTAGCTCTCATACCTCCAACAGATCTGTGACCCTTCAAAGCCAACAAACCAGCTTCTTTAGATAACTCAAGGAACTTGTCATTTAAATCTTCATTTCCTAGTAAAAATGGAACATTCATAATCGATCTATTTTCTATATTTATATTATTTGAATAGAAATCTGAAGAATCAATATAGTCATATAACTTATTGGCTTTTCTATTATTTACTATAGAAATGGCTTTGACTCCTCCCATGGATTTAAGCCATTTAAATACTTTACCAGCTACATACCAAGCAAAAGTTGGAGGAGTATTAGACATAGACTCACCTTCATTAATTAGAGTGTAATTTAGAAGATTGGGAGTAATGGATTGCGCCTTTCCCAATAAATCTTTCTTTACAATCACAAAACCGAGACCAGAAGGACCAATATTTTTTTGAGCTCCTCCATAAATTAAGGAGAATTTACTTACATCAATCGGTTCAGAAAGAATACCTGAAGAATAATCAGCTACAACAGGTATCTCACAGTTATATAGTGTTCTTAAACACAAACCACCAATGGTTTCATTAGGGGTGTAATGCACATAAGATGAATTATCAGAAAACTTCCAAGAATCTTGAGCAGGAAAGTATTTAAAATCTTCTTCTTCAGAGGTGGCAGCGATATTAACATTTGTATATCTTTCAGCCTCTTTGATGGAACGTTTGGCCCAGTGTCCGCTATTTACATAATCAACATTACCCTCCGGAGATGCTAAATTTAAAGGTACCATAGCATTTTGCATAGTTGCTCCTCCATGTGTGAATAACACAGCATATTCGTCAGAAATAGATAATAAATCTCGAAAGTCGCTTTCGGCTTGTTTAGCTATTTCTATGAACTCTGGACTTCTGTGACTTATTTCCATTACAGACAATCCAAGACCATTCCAATCTAATAGCTCTTCTTGGACCTCTGTTAAAACAGATTCCGGCATTGTTGCCGGACCGGCACCAAAATTAAATTTTCTTGGCATTATTCATCTCCTATGAACTCTTCACTTATAGGAGCAATGCTAATTAACTTTTCTGAATCTTTTAATCTAATCACGGTAACGCCTTGGGTATTTCTTCCAATAATATTCACCTCCGATACTCTGGTTCTAACCAACATACCTTTATCGGATATGAGCATTAATTCATCATCTTCAGTAACTTGAGCAGCTCCAATTAACTGACCATTTCTTTCAGAAATTTGCATTGCAATAACTCCCTTGGCTCCTCGTCTAGTTTTTCTGAAATCAATAGATTTTGAACGTTTTCCATATCCGTTTTCGCTTACTGTAAAGATACTAGCCTCTTCCTCTGGAATTATTAAGGAAATTACATACTGTTCTTTTTCCAGCTTGATCCCTCTAACTCCTTTAGCAGTTCTTCCCATAGATCTTACTTCTGTTTCAGAAAAATGGGCTGCCTTCCCGGCATTAGTAACCAACATAACAAATTTGCTACCATCAGTAACAGTGGTCCCAACAAGCTCATCATCACCTTCTAGAGTTATTGCTCTTTTACCGCCTTTTCTTTGATTTTGAAATTCTGTTAATACAGTCTTTTTGACTGTCCCAGCTCGGGTGGCCATTAAAATGAAATGCTGGTCATCATATTCCTCCACGGGCACCATGCTTGTTATTCTCTCACCCTCACTGAGTTGTATTAGATTTACTAGAGGTCGACCTTTCGCAGCACGTCCAGCAGAAGGAATCTCATATACTTTCAACCAGTAAACTTGTCCTAAGTTAGAAAAGCATAGAAGTGTTGTATGTGTATTTGCCACTAATAGCTGTTCAACAAAATCTTCATCTTTAACTGATGCGGCAGTCTTTCCGGTTCCTCCTCTTCTCTGTGCCCTATATTCTTCTAGTGGTTGAGTCTTGGCATAACCTTCATGAGAAATAGTTACCACTCTATCTTCGGGAGTGATCAGATCAGCTTCAGTTAGATCTGCTGCTGAATCTTGTATTTCAGTTCGTCTATCATCCTTATATTTCTCTTGAACTTCCAAAAGTTCTTCTTTAACAACCTCAATTAATCTTTCGGAGTCTCCAAGTATTTCTAGCAAATATGCTATGTGATCTATTATGTCTTCGTATTCTTTAATTAACTTATCTTGCTCAAGGCCAGTAAGCCTCTGCAATCTCATATCCAATATTGCTTGAGCTTGCTGTTCAGATAATTGATAAGTCTTTCCGATTAGACCAACAGAATTATCAGTTACATCAATTTTACAAGCATCTGGTCCAGCCTTTTCAAGCATTGCAGTTATTTTTCCTGGTTTCCATTTTTTTGAGAGTAATTTCTTCTTTGCTTCCGATCCCTCTTTTGATTTCTTGATAAGGTCTATCATCTCATCAATATTAGCCAATGCTATGGTAAGACCTTCTAAGATGTGCCCTCTTTCTTTTGCTTTTCTTAAATCGAAAAATGTTCTTCGAGAAACAACTTCTTTTCTATGGTTGAAGAAAACTGAAAGTATTGATTTAAGATTTAGTAACTTTGGCTCTCCATCAATTAATGCAACATTATTAATGCCAAAAACAGTTTGCATCTGAGTTTGAGAATATAGATTGTTGAGAACTACATCTGGAATTTGACCTGATTTCAGTTCAATGACCACCCTAATTCCATCCTTATCAGATTCATCTCTTATATCTCTTATGCCTTCTAACTTTTTATCCCTAGAAAGCTCAGCTATTTTTTCAATCAATCTGGCTTTTACTACTTGATAGGGCATCTCGGTAATAATAATTTTCGCCTTATCTTTTTCTTCATCTTCAAATTCAGTTTTAGCTCTTATTTTTACTCGCCCTCTACCTGTTTCGTAAGCACTTACGATTCCAGCCTTACCATTAATGATTGCTCCTGTAGGAAAATCTGGTCCAGGTATAAATTCCATTAGCTCTTGTACTGAAATTTCTGGGTTGTCTATATATGCTAAACAAGCAGACAGAGACTCATTCAAGTTATGAGGTGCCATATTTGTAGCCATCCCGACAGCGATTCCTGCAGAACCATTCACGAGCATATTTGGAATCTTAGTGGGTAAAACTTCTGGCATCATTTCAGTGCCATCATAATTCTCTACATAATTAACTGTTTCCTTTTCAAGATCTGCCAATAACTCCTGAGATATTCGGGCCATTCTGACTTCTGTGTATCTTTGTGCAGCCGGTCCATCTCCATCCATAGATCCAAAATTCCCTTGTCCATCTACTAAGGGATATCGAAGAGACCACCATTGAGCCATTCTTACAATAGTTTCATAAGCAGCGCTGTCTCCATGAGGATGATATTTACCAATAACATCTCCAACTATTCTGGCTGACTTCTTGTGCGGTCGACCAAAATCATTATTTAAGACATGCATTGCGTAGAGAACCCGGCGATGGACAGGCTTCAATCCATCTCTTGCGTCAGGCAAGGCCCTGCCTACAATTACGCTCATGGCATAATCAAGATAAGATTGTTTCAGCTCTTGTCCTATATCTACAGGAACTATTTCCTTAGCAGCAATTTCACCCATAATTTAGACCCAAAAATTTAATAATTTGTTGAAATAATAGGAAAATCCTTCAAAAGAAAGAGAAATATTTTGGCATGGTTTTCGCAGTATCAACTTAAGTCAATTTTAGCATAATTGACCGCAAAAATCGCTTAAAAATAAGCTAAAAAGAGAGTGATTAGCCCTTAAATTCCGAGACTAAAGTGGATACAGTTTCCTTAGCATCTCCAAACAACATTCTTGTATTAGATTTAAAGAATAAAGGGTTTTGAATACCTGCAAATCCTGATGCCATTGATCTTTTAGAAACAAAGACTGTTTTAGCATTATCCACTTCAATAATAGGCATGCCATAGATAGGGCTACCCTCATTATCTTTGGCATCAGGATTAACCACATCATTCGCCCCAATTACAATACAAACATCAACAGTTTCCATTACAGGATTAACATCATCAGGTTCAACAAGAACATCGTAAGAAACATTTGCCTCAGCAAGCAATACATTCATGTGTCCAGGCATTCTTCCTGCTACTGGATGAATTGCATACTTAACTTCTGCCCCATTATCCTCTAACAACTCTCCCAATTCCCTCACGGCATGTTGTGCTTGAGCAACTGCCATTCCGTAACCAGGTACTATTAAAACAGATGAAGCAGCTTCTAGTATTAGATAAGCATCCTCTGCAGAAATAGGTTTGACTTCACCTTGTTCTTGAGTTGACTCAGCAGCAGCATCGGGAGCAGCTCCAAAACCGCTAAATAGAACATTTGCTAATGATCTATTCATTGCCTTACACATTATATTTGTAAGTATCAGTCCGCTTGCTCCAACCAGAGCACCTGCCACAATCAGTACATTATTAAGAATGACAAAACCTGCAGCACAAGCTGCTAAACCTGAAAAGCTATTGAGCAAGGCAATTACAACCGGCATATCAGCTCCGCCAATTGGTATTACGAACAATATACCAAGTATGAAGGCAAGAACTATTAGCAAGATCAGTGTTCCTTCGGACGAAATGAAACCTTGAATGAAAAGCATATTTATTCCAACAAGCAAAATGGCTAACAATAAAATTCCATTTACAAATTGTTGTCCTTTATAAAGATATGGCTTCCCTGAAATTACTTCAGATAACTTTCCATATGCAATAATGCTGCCACTAAAAGTTAGACCGCCTATTAAAACTGTCAAAAATATAGCTCCTAAAAAAGCAGGATTATCGAAAGTCCCAGAAACATATTCAGCAGAACCAACTAGAAGACTAGCAACGCCGCCAAATCCATTAAAAATTGCAACCATTTCGGGCATTGAGGTCATTTTTACCTTGGTAGCTGCGAAATACCCAACTATGCTTCCAGCAATTAGTGCTCCAGCTATGTATCTATAATCGATAATATTCTGATCGAGTAGGGTTATAAGTACTGCCAAAAGCATACCTGAAGAAGATAGTAAATTTCCTCTTCTTGCAGTATCGGGAGATCCCAACATCTTGAGTCCAACAATGAACAAAATTGAAGAAGCTATGTAAAATAAATTAACTAGTATTGCAGTATCCATTTTATTTCTTTTTAAACATTCCGAGCATTCTGTTTGTTACAAGATAACCACCTACAACGTTGATTGATGCAAAAAAAACTGCAGCAGTTCCAAGGATAATAGTAACAATCTCCGAAGATCCTGAAGACAAGATTGCACCCACCAAAGTTATCCCAGAAATAGCATTAGCACCTGACATCAAAGGTGTGTGCAAAGTAGAGGGTACTTTTGTAATCAGTTCAACGCCTAAAAAGATTGATAGAACTAATACAAATATCAAAAGTATGATTTGTGTTTCCATATTTAACTATTATTTTACTGATTCGTTAACAATACTACCTTGATGAGTAATTACACATCCTTTGAGTATTTCGTCTTCTAAATCAAAATTTATATTTTTATTTTCTTTATCCCAAAATTCATCAATCATATTGAATAAATTAGAACCAAACACTTGTGAGGCATCCCTCGCAACTTCTCCTGGTAAGTTGGACATTCCAATAATTGTCACTCCATTATGGAAAACGTATTCATCATTCTTGGACCCTTCAACATTACCACCTGTAGATACGGCCATATCCACAATTACACTACCAGGCTGCATTGCTTCAACCATATCTTGAGTTATTATCCTAGGAGCTTGTCGACCGAATACTTGCGCTGTAGTTATTATTACATCGGATTGAGAACAGATTTTTTTCATACCATCTTGCTGCATCTTAATTTGTTCAGGAGTTAATTCTTTAGCATAGCCTTGATCTGTTTCCCCTGTATCACCAATATCAATTTTTACAAATTTTCCTCCCAAAGATTTAACCTGCTCTTCCACAACAGGCCTGGTATCAAATGCCTCTACTCTCGCCCCAAGCCTCTTAGCTGTAGCTATAGCTTGTAATCCAGCAACTCCTACACCGACTACAAATACTCTGGCAGGAGCGATTGTTCCCGCTGCAGTCATCATCATTGGGAAAGACTTAGAAAGTGTTCTTGAGGCTTCTATTACAGCTGCATATCCTGCCAAATTTGCTTGGGAACTCAGTGCATCCATCTTTTGTGCTCTTGTTATTCTTGGAACAAGCTCCATGCTTATGGAGCTAACATTAGCTGAAGCCAAATCAGATACAATTTGTCTTTCATTAAATGGGTCCAAAAAACTAATGTATATGGAATCTTTTTTTAGAAATTTAATCTCGTCATGATTAGGTTTATTTATTTTACAAACCACATCGGCTGATCCAAAACCTTCTGTTTTTTCATTACAGATAGTTGCACCTGCTTCAACATAAAGTTCATCGGAAACAAATACTTTTTCTCCTAGACCAGATTCAATCAAAACCTCAATGCCCAAATCAGTAAACTTCTTGGCCACTTCAGGTAAAATAGTGGCACGTATCTCGTGATCCTCTTCTTTAGGAAAAAATATTTGCATAATTATTTTTGAATTGGAATTTTCGGAGAACAGTTTAATGAAAAAAGTTAACTATGAACATAAAAAATTTAGATCATGATGAAGTAAATAAATTTGATGAACTCGCTACAAAATGGTGGGACAAGGATGGTGAATTTAGGCCACTTCATCAAATTAATCCTTTAAGAGTTGATTTTATTGAAGAGAGATCTTCTGTGGAAGGAAAGAAGGTGCTGGACGTAGGTTGTGGTGGTGGAATTCTTGCTGAAGCTCTCAACGAATTGGGCGCTAAAGTTACTGGTATAGATGCTTCAGAAAGTACTATTGGTGTTGCAAAATCTCACTCTAGATCTATAGGAAGCGATGTTATTTATATACAAAATACAATTGAGGAATTTATATCCTCATATCCAGACGAAAAATTTGATGTAATTACTTGTTTAGAGATGCTTGAACATGTCCCTTCACCTAATGAAATTATCAAGAGCTGCTCTAATCTCTTGAAAGATGATGGAAACATATTTTTTTCTACAATAAATAGAAACCCTAGATCCTACCTTTTTGCTGTCATAGGAGCGGAATATATATTAAACCTTCTTCCGAAAGGCACACATGATTACGAAAAATTTATAAAACCTTCCGAGTTAGCAAAATGGATTAGAGATGCAGGCTTAAATTCCAAAGAAACAATAGGATTAAGTTATAACCCCATAACTGGTAACTATTGGCTTGGTAAAGATATCCAAGTTAACTATATGGTCCATGCAAAAAAGGAAAACATTTGAAAATTGAACTCTTCGCATTCGACTTAGATGGCACTCTTCTTGATACCGCACCTGATTTTCTTTATGCAGTAAATTTACTCAGAAAAAAGTATAAATTTGGTGAAGCAAATTATGAGCAAGTACGCTCAAGGGTTTCGCAAGGAGCGGCAAGTCTTGCTGCATATGCACTCAACCTAGAAGGCGAGTCGAATCAAATAATTGAACCTTATAGGCAAGAGTTACTGGATATATACGAAGAATGCTGCCTTACAAATACCAAAATGTTTGATGGGGTGGAAGAAGTACTAAATGAACTAAATGAAAAAAAAATTAAGTGGGGAATTATTACTAATAAACCAAGAAGATTTGCAGAAGGTATTGTTCAAAACAAATTAGGTAAGTTAAAACCTCCTTTTTTGATATGCCCAGATGATGTAGGTACCCGAAAGCCTGAACCAGATGGACTTCTTCATGCTTTGACATTATCAGTCTCAAAACCAGAAAATAGTATTTACATTGGTGACCATCAAATAGACATAAAAGCAGGTGAAAGAGCTAATATGCTTACCGGTGCAGCAGCTTATGGATATATTCCTCTCAATGAAAGTGTTAAAAAATGGAAAGCAGATTATGTATTCGATGAAGCGAATGAAATAATTGCATTAGTCGAATAATAAAAATGGAATTCGAAAAAATAAAGTATCCTTCAAATCTTTTAAAGGATAAGACAATCGTTATCTCTGGAGCAGGTTCAGGTATAGGCAGACAAATAGCTAGGAGTTATGCAGAGTTTGGTGCAGATTTAATTCTTCTAAGTAAAAGTATTGAAAAGCTAGAATCCATTTATGAAGAAATAAATCAAATAACTTCTAGTAGTGTGATCATCCAGCCTATAGATTTTAAAACTGCTGATGAAAAAAACTATCATGAAATTGTTGGAGCAATAAAAGAGGAATATTCTCAAATCGATGGACTGGTTAATAATGCAGGGATACTCGGTGAAAAAAAACCTCTTGAGCAATATAGTTACTCGGTCTGGAAAGATGTATTAAAAGTAAACCTCGATGCAAGTTTTTTGTTAACAAAAAATTTGATTCCTCTTTTGAAAGAATCTGTCAGTAGCTCGATAATTTTCACGTCATCTGGAGTTGGAAGAATAGGAAGAGCTTACTGGGGAGCTTACTCGATAAGTAAATTTGCAACTGAGGCAATGATGCAAATCTTATTTGATGAACTCCAGAATACCTCATCAATCAGAGTTAACTGTATAAATCCTGGAGCAGTCAAAACTAAAATGAGAGAGTCGGCATTCCCAGCAGAGAATCCGGAGTCTAATCCATCGGCTTCTGAGATTATGAATCCTTATTTATATTTGATGAGTGATTTGAGTAAAGATATTAATGGTCAATCAATTGACGCTCAAGGGCACTAATCTCACTTTTTGTAAGTTCCTTAAAAGCGCCTTGTTTTAGTGTCGCAGGTAAAAATAGGTTGCCATAGCGAACTCTTTTGAGGCGCGAAATTTCTAAACCTTGACTCTCCCATAGCCTTCTTACTTCTCTAGAACGACCCTCCATGATAACCATTGCAAACCACTGATTTGTATTTCCTTTCCTTCCTCCCTGAACATCTGAAAATTTTGCGAAACCGTCTTCTAATTTGACTCCATTAATAAGATTATTCACTATTTTTTCACTCACATGACCATGTACTCTAGCAACATATTCTCTCTCGATGTTAGAGGAAGGATGCATTAAATTGTTTGCAAAAGACCCATCATTACTGAATAAAATTAATCCAGAAGTATTAATATCCAACCTACCGACAGAAACCCATCTGCCTGATTGCAATTTAGGAAGAGAATCGAAAATAGTTTTCTTGTGGTCAGGATCATTACGAGAGGATATTTCTCCTACCTTCTTGTTATACATTAGAACCCTTCTCTTAGTAGGATCTTTCTTAAGAAGCTTTATCGATCTTCCTTCGATCTCAAATGTATCTTTTTCGGATACTAGCTGACCAATAACGGCCAGCCGACCATTAACCGAAACCTTTTTTTGCCTTATTAGTGATTCTATCCCTCTCCTAGATCCAATACCATGATCTGCGAGGATCTTATGGATCCTGGTCTTCAATGTTTAATTTAAAGATTGAGGGCTGTCAATAGACACATCAGGTTCATCTATTGGCAGTTCGTGTTCGATTGATGTTAGGTCAGGCAAAGAAGGGAGTTCGGGAAGCTCTCTAAGATGTTGTAATCCAAAATAATCTAGAAATTCTTTGGTAGTAGAATATAAAGAAGGTCTGCCAGGCACATCTCTTTGGCCAACGATCTTTACCCAGCCTCTTTCCATCAGCCCTCTTATTAATTGAGTCCCAACAGATACTCCTCTTATTTCCTCTATTTCTCCCCTTGTTATAGGCTGCTTATATGCAATAAGGGATAGAGTCTCCAAGGTAGCCTTAGAAAATTTCTGTGGTTTTTCTTCCCAAAGTCTTGCAATATATTGAGATAAAGACTGTTTTACCTGCAAACGATATCCGCTAGCTATCTTCTTCAATTCAATACCTCGAGTTATGCAGTCCTGGTCAATTTGATTCAAGGCATTTCTAATCTCGTCTTTAGAAGGCTTAGGATCCTCAAAAACTTTAATGATATCGTCAATACTTATTGGTCTTGAAGCTGATAAAAGCAATGCTTCAAGTATTTCACTTAGTTTCCTCTCCATTAATGTACCTCTTCAATTCCTTTAATGTATATAGGACCAAACTCCTCTGATTGCACAATCTCAATTAATGAGTCTTTTAGAAGTTCTAAAATTGCTAAGAATGTTACCACAACGCCTATCTTGCCCTCTTTAGAATTGAACAAGGAAGTGAATTCTATGAAAGATTCAGTTCTCATTCTTTCTAATATTTGGGTCATTCTTTCTCTAGTTGAGAGTTCCTCGAAATTTATTAAATGAGCTTGAGATTGTTCGACTCTTCTCAAAACTTCAACAAGTGCAATCGTTAAATCTTCGAGAGGTACATCTATGAGAGGTGCTTTAGTAGTAAATTCTGGTAGTTTTGCATTAGCTGCGAAAATTTCTCTGTCTATTCTAGGAATTTTATCTATTCGTTCTGCAGCCTCTTTGTACCTTTGATATTCTTGAAGTCGTTTAATTAATTCAACTCTTGGATCCTCTTCTTCGGTTTGCTCTATAGGCCTTGGCAGCAACATTCTAGATTTTAATTCAGCCAAATAAGCAGCCATTACTAGGTAATCTCCTGCCAATTCAACCTGCATTGCATCCATCAATTCTATGTAAGATGTATATTGTTCAGTTATCTTAGCTACGTTTATATCTAAAATATCCAGGTTCTGTTTCTTTATGAGATATAAGAGAAAATCAAGAGGGCCTGCAAAGCTGTCTAAAAGAATCTCTAGGGCATTGGGGGGGACATATAAATCTTCAGGGAGGCTAGTTTCTTTGCCTTTTACAGTCGCTAAGAAGAGTTCCTCTTGACGAGGATGAGCTTGTTTTTCCTCTTTTTTTTGAGGATTTAAGGCCTTTGTATCAACCATTTTTTCCAATACTTGTGTATTGGTCCTATATTATAGCCACTTATCTGCATTTGAGGAAATAAGCCTTATTTTAGAAACTTATTAGTAATAGGATACCTTCTGTCTTTTCCAAAACCTCTTGAAGTTATCTTTACTCCTAGTGGTGCCTGTCGTCTTTTGTATTCACTAAAATCAATTAATCTTATTACTCTATTCAAAATACTACTTTCAATTCCTGACTCTTCTATTTCTTTTTTACTTTTATCTTGTTCAACATAAAGCTCTATTATTTTATCTAGAGTGTCATAATCCGGAAGACTATCGCTATCTTGTTGATCTGGTGCAAGTTCGGCACTAGGAGGCCTCTCAATAATTCTTTCAGGTATAACATTAGAAATTGTATTTCTATATCTAGCGAGTTCATAAACTAAAGTTTTGGGCACATCTTTTAAAACCCCAAAGCCTCCTGCAGTATCCCCATAGAGAGTAGAATATCCAACAGCTGTTTCACTTTTGTTGCCTGTAGTTAAGACTATTTCCCCGGATTTGTTTGATAAGGCCATCAAGATGACCCCCCTACACCTTGATTGAAGATTTTCTTCAGTAATATCAGGGTCAAGTCCTTTGAATTCGCATTCAAGGCTGCTTTGAAAAGAATCGTATATTTCTCCTATAGGAATAATAGAATGTTTTATGCCTAAGTTTTCTGCTAGCTTATTAGCATCTTCTACACTCATGTCGGAAGTAAACTTGAAAGGCATCATAAAGCTTCTTACATTTTCAGATCCAATTGCATCTGCTGCTATGACAGCAGTTAAAGCGGAATCTATGCCTCCAGAAGAACCTATCAATACTCCAGGAAATTTATTTTTATTTATATAATCCTTCGCACCTAAAACCAAAGCTCTATAAACCTCTTCAAGCTCTGAATCCTCAGGTATAACTTCGTTTTTATCACTCAATATATTCCCATCATGTTGAGATAAAAAACATACTGCTGCTTGATCTTCTTCAAATTTGGCAAGTTGCAACACTTGCTTGCCTTTACCATCCATTGCCATCGAAGTGCCATCAAATACCAATTCATCCTGTCCTCCTACTTGGTTAGCATAAACAATAGGCATTGAGAATTTGGATGCATGACCTGAAATTAAATTCTTTCTTTCTTGTATTTTATTTAGATGAAATGGAGAAGCATTGATATTTAAGACTAAGTCAGCTCCTTTCTCATGTAATTGCGTTATTACCTTTTGATGCCATATATCTTCACATACAGAAAGGCCTACTCTGAAACCGTTCACTTCAAAGATTCCTGGACTGTCACCTGGTTGAAAATATCTTTTTTCATCAAATACCTCATAATTTGGTAATTCTTGTTTTTTATATTCGGTGATAATCGAATTACTTCTGAGCACACCGGCACAATTAAAAATTGAATCTCCCTCTTTCTTTGGATAGCCAATTACAACGAAACTTTCAGGTCTAAAATTACTAAGCTCATTAATTGCTTCATAAGCTTGATCTAGTAAATCCTCTCTCAAAATAAGATCTTCAGGCGGATAACCAGTTATAAACATCTCCGTTAGCAAGAATATATCCGGAGAGGATTCTTTAGAGAGCTTAGAAATAGAGTTTTTTGCCAGTTCTAAGTTTCCAGCTATATCCCCTACTATGGGATTTTCTTGAATAATGCCTACGCAAATTTTCTTGGATGCCATTTTTTATAAATTTTTAGGTAAATTTTAAATTAATTTAAAGAAGATAAAGTATTTAATTAGTCTATATCTTAACACTTTCGTGCTTTATTCTGACTACAATATATGTAGAATGCACCTCCGGTTAAATTTTAAACATGCACAAGACAAGTGATTTAAGAATCTCAGGAAGGCAGGAAGTAATTTCTGCAAACTCCCTACTGGATGAGCAACCAATATCAGATATCTCCTCCCAAACAGTTTTTAATTCAAGAAAAGAATTTTCTGAAATACTTAGTAAAAAAGATAAAAGATTAGCTGTCGTTGTAGGACCATGTTCTATCCATGATACTGAGTCGGCTTTAGAATATGCAAACCTTTTGCTCGAGGAAAAGAAAGCTTTGGAAAAAGAACTTCTGATCGTTATGAGAGTTTATTTTGAAAAACCTAGAACAACAGTTGGCTGGAAAGGGCTTATAAATGATCCAGATTTGAATAATTCTTTCAATATTGATAAAGGTTTATCAATATCAAGGCAACTCCTAAGAGATATTAATGATTTAGGTATGCCTGCTGGAACAGAATTTTTAGATGTTATAACTCCCCAATACATAGCGGATTTAATCTCCTGGGGAGCCATAGGAGCTAGAACTACAGAGAGTCAAATCCATAGAGAGCTTGCCTCCGGTTCTTCCTGTCCTATTGGCTTTAAAAACGCAACAAACGGAGGTATTCAAGTAGCTGCTGATGCCATAGGATCTGCCCTACATCCTCACAAATTTCTATCCGTCACAAAAGAAGGTAAAACAGCGATATTTTCTTCTTCTGGCAACAAAGACTGTCACGTTATTTTAAGAGGTGGAAAAGACCCGAATTATGAAAAAGAGTTTATAGATCAAACTTCTGAGATTCTAAAATCAAACTCTCTTGAAGATTCAATCATGGTTGATATGAGTCATGGAAACAGCAGTAAACAGCACAAAAAACAGATAGATGTATGCGATAACATTGCTTCGCAGATCAAGTCAGGTGAGACAAGAATTACTGGAGTCATGATAGAGAGCAATATAGAGGAAGGAAATCAAAAGGCCGATGATTTAAACAACTTGACATATGGAAAAAGTATCACTGATGCCTGTATCAACTGGCAAGATACTAAAGATTGTCTTCACAAATTAGCTGATTCTATAAGAATTAGAAATAAGTAACCTATTGTCCTTGTTAAGATCTAGATGATAAATTAATCTAGTCATTAATAATTCATGACTTCAAAGATTACTTTCTCTAAAGAAATTGCCAACACAATAGGCCTGGAAGAAGCCGTCTTACTCGAGCATTTAAAACAAGAAGAGAGCCTTCATGGTCAAGTTTCTATGCAGCAAATTTGTTCAGATGTTACATTTTGGTCAAATGAAAAAATCATGGAAATTCTTACTCAACTAATAAAAACAGGACTTATCAACGAGATAATTGATGATGGAATACCTTATTTTTCGTCCAAAAAACTTAATAAAAATCCTACTGGTGATGGAAATAAATGGGTTCCCGATAAAGATGTCATAGATCAAATTAATGAGTATGGCATTCCAGAGGATTTTGCGAATCTCCAGATTGATGATTTCAAGAAACTTAATCAGGAACGAAATGGGAAGGAAACAAACTGGGGAGTCAAATTTCTCAGATTTGTAATCAAAAAGTGGCGTTATAAGGAAGTTGAAGATAACAAAAAAATGAAAACCAAACCCATCGATAAAAATTGGGTTCCTGATACCGATGCCAAAGAAATACTTATAAATTCGGGGATAAAAGAAGATTTCATCGATAAGGAGGTGCCTGAATTTGTGTTGTATTGGACAGAACGTAAAGAAGAATCTGACATTTGGAATAGCAAATTTATTGCGCATATACGAAGACAATGGGGAAGATTTAAAGATATTAAAGAAAATGACAATTCACCATCAGTGATGACCTCAGATTGGAACCCAAATTCAGACTTCTTTGACATTCTTGAACTGACAGATATTCCAAAAGAATTTGCAGAAAACGCAAAGCTAGAATTCGTAATGTATTGGAAGGAATCAGGACAATCCCTCAATTCTTGGAATAGTAAATTTCTTCAACACGTGAAGTATCATTGGGAGAAAACCAATAAAGGCCAAATACCACAATTATCTCAACAAATAGATAAGAGAATCGAATCTAGTTGGGAAATACAAAATAGAAGTTCTACAAAACCTTCAAAAAAGCAAAATACAAAAACGCTTCAGGAAAACTTTAAAAAACTTAGAGAAAAACACCAAATCTAGTTTTACATAAGGTATTTTAGTGTTATAGTCATGTATAACACCTAAATTTGACATGAAAATTAAACAAACACATAAAACGGCTGCTATATGCGGAGCCTTCATAGCTATCTGGATGATCTCTGGAACTCTTGTTGAAGAGGAAAATTTTGAAAAGAATTCTTCATCGTTAGATACCCTATCCTCAGTGACTATAATTAATAGCAAAGCAACAGACCAATCTCAAATTCTTAAATCAAGCGGATTTACGGAAGCTGATAAATTTGTTCAAGTAAGAGCTGAGATCAGCGGCAGAGTTATCTCCACTCCAGCCAAACAAGGTGATTTCGTTGAAGAAGG
This sequence comes from uncultured SAR86 cluster bacterium, assembly GCA_902604855.1. Classification (GTDB taxonomy): domain Bacteria; phylum Pseudomonadota; class Gammaproteobacteria; order Magnimaribacterales; family Magnimaribacteraceae; genus Magnimaribacter. The sequence goes on from CACLAF010000001.1 coordinate 116,973, forward strand.
GGACTTAATTTGTCAATTATACATAGCTGGAAGAGAGGCTTATCCAAAGATAGTTGCCCCTTTTTCTGGCTATTTAGAAAGTTTAAGAGTTGATGAAGGAGATTTTCTTAATACAGGAGCTGTTTGTGCATCATTAATCGATCCTGATCCAATGTTGCTAATAGCAGATATTGCAGAAAAAGATATTGCGCAAATCAAACTAGGTTCTGAAGCTTCAGCAAAGTTAATTTCTGGTAGATACATTACAGGTAAAGTCACTTTCATAGCTTCTTCAGCTGACAAAAATACTAGAACATTTAGAGTTGAAATAAGTGTTGATAATGTTGATAGGACAATTCGAGATGGTGTCTCAGCCGAAATTTATATAAAAGGAAAAGAAGAACCTGCACATAAAATTTCACCAGCCATACTTTCTCTAAATGACCAAGGAAAATTAGGTATCAGGACAGTAACTTCTGAAAATAAAGTTGAGTTCAAAGAGATCAAAATATTAGAAGATACAAGCAATGGTATGTGGGTCTCAGGTTTAGGTAAAGAAGCACGAATAATAACTCTCGGCCAAGAATATGTTTTTCAAGGGCAGACTGTAAATGTTAAGGAGTCCCCTGCCCCAGAAGCATGAGAAGCTTTATCAGAGGGGCCATTTACAAAAGCAGAACTTCACTTAGCATTCTTCTGCTAATATTACTTTCAGGAGTTTTTGCACTCAACTATTTGCCTAAAGCTACTGAGCCAGATATAAATTTTCCTGGTGCATATGTTGGGGTTGGTTATGAAGGAGTATCACCTGAAGATTCAGAAAGATTATTGGCGAAGCCACTTGAGAATGCCTTAAGAACTATTTCGGGAGTCACAGATATAAGGTCTATATCTCAAACAGGTTATTCAGCTGTTGTTGTAGAATTTGACCAAGACGCAGATATAGATGAAGCTCTATATGATGTAAGAGTTAAGGTAGAAGAAGCTAGAGCAGAACTACCTTTGGATGCTAGAGAACCAACCATAAGAGAATTTACTACATCTGATAACCCGATACTCACAATTAGCGTTGCAAGCGATATTCTTCCTCAGAGGGTTCTTGTAAACCTGACACAAGATCTTCAAGATCTTATTGAAACTCATCCAAGTGTGCTCCAGGCAGAACTCAATGGTGTCCCTGAAGACCTAATAGAAGCAATTGTTGATAAAAGTAAGCTTGAGTCTTATGGCATTTCAATGAATCAACTCTATCAAGCAGTTTCAAATAACAACAGAGTCATACCTGCAGGATTTCAAGACACTGGAAGCGGAAGATTTGCAGTTAGTGTCCCAAGTGTTTTTTCTACCTTAGAAGATATCGAAACATTACCTATAAAGGTTTCAGGTAACTCAGTTGTCACTTTAAAAGACGTTGCGGATGTAAGCCTAACTTTTAAGGATAGAGGCGGTTATTCAAGGATAAATGGTCGGCAATCACTTTCGATTGATGTTCAAAAACGTCTCGGTACAAATATCATAGATACAGTTACTGATATTCGAAATATGGTTGAAGAGGAGGTTAAAAACTTCCCTGAGGGTGTCAGTGTTAACTTCGTTCGTGATGATTCACAGTTTGCTCTTCAAATGATTTCAGAATTACAAGGGAATGTACTCACATCAATTGCACTTGTGATGATAGTTGTACTGGCTGCTTTAGGCTTTAGGACATCAATGTTAGTAGGCATGGCTATTCCTTTTTCATACTTATTTGCCTTACTAGTTTTATTTATCTTAGATAAAGAATTTAATTTCATGGTGATGTTCGGAATGCTCATCTCAATGGGCATGACAATAGATGGCTCTATAGTTGTGACTGAGTATGCAGATAGAAAACTAGCTGAAGGTATGAATAGAGTTGAGGCTTATACAGCAGCTGCAACAAGAATGTTCTGGCCAGTTTTGTCATCTACTACAACAACATTGATAGCTTTCACACCTTTAATGTTCATGCCTGGATTTGGTGCTTTCATAAGAGATATGCCTATTACTGTATTCTGTGTGTTAGTAGGATCATTGCTTTACTCGCTTATTTTTGCACCGATATTAGGTGCGATGTTTGGTGGTTTGGCTAAGCAGTCTGATGAAGAAGTAAACAAGACAAGACAACTAGAGTCTTCGGATCCATTGAGTTTGACAGGTTATTCAGGTATTTACGCAAGGAAAATTAATCAATATCTAGATACGCCTGGGCAAACAATAACTATTATATTAGCGGCGATAGTCTTATGCATTGGACTTTGGTCACATCATGGTAAGGGTATAGTTTACTTTCCAACAGTAGCTCCTCAATTTGCAGAAGTAGATATTCTTGCTCGTGGAAATTTAGCTGTTGACGAAATAAGAGATATTGCAATTGATGCAGAACAAAAAATATTAGATGTAGAAGAAATAGAGATGCTTTCAGTTTGGTCGAATTCAGGTGGGAGCCGTGGTCTAGGACGACGTTCCGGTTCAGCAGACAGGGTCGGAGGTATGTTCGTAGACTTCTGGGCAGAAGACGAAGCTGTGTCTGATTTAGATGGTTTTGAAATTTTAGATCTTATTCGATCAAAATTTGATGATACCTCAGGGTATATTGTTCAAGTAGAAGCAGAGGAAGGTGGTCCTCCGATAGGTAAACCACTTCAATTAAATGTAAGTGGAGATAACGAACAAGCTTTAATCTTGGCAGTAAAAAAGATAAGAACATTCATAGAAGGACTTGGTAGTTTTATAGATATTGAAGACACGACAGTAACCAGAGGTATAGAGTGGGAGCTTGAAATAAACAGGACAAAAGCAGCTCAATATGGAGCCGGTCTGTCTGATGTAGGTGCCTCAGTGCAAATGGTTACAAATGGTATTAAGGTTGGAGAATATCGTCCTTTAAATCTGGATAGAGAAGTCGATATCAGAATTAGATTTCCAAAATCAGAAAGAAATATTGATCAACTGGGAAATTTGAATGTACAAACTGCTAAAGGCTTAGTGCCTGTTAGTAGTTTTGTCGATACAACTATCAAACCTGCTACAAAAAGTATAAGTAGAAAAGATGGAAAAAGAGTTCACAGCCTTTCAGCTAGAACTGTCGAAGGTGCAATACCATCAGTTCAGATAAAAAAGGTTAAAGATTGGTTAGAGACTGCTGACTTAGGAAGAGGAGTTACTGTCTCGGATGATGGCTTCGATAAATATAATCAAGAAGCAGCTGATTTCCTTGTTCTAGGATTCATAGCCATGCTCTTCGTAATGCTAATAGTTTTAGTAGCTCAATTTAATAGTTTTTATCAAGCAAGTATTGTTTTGTCAGCAATCCTTTTATCATTTGGTGGAGTTTTTATATCCCTTTTAGTGCTTGATAGATCATTCAGCACACTTCAGACAGGTATAAGTTGTGTTGCATTGGCAGGAATTGTAGTCAATAACAATATCGTTTTAATTGATACCTTCAATCTTTTAAAACGAAATAATCAAGGTTCCTCGACTAAATCTTTAGCACTGAGGAGTGCGATCACAAGATTAAGACCAGTATTCCTGACCTCATTTACAACTATTGCTGGTCTCTTGCCGATTGCTTTAGGTTACAGCATTGATTTAATTGATAGGACTATAAAGACTGGTTCTTACATAACGAGTTTTTGGGAACAAATGGCAGGCTCACTTGTAGTTGGATTAACAGTCGCAACTGTCTTAACTTTAGTTGTCACACCATGTGCTCTTGCTTTCTCAGATAGTATTAGATCCATCCCTGAAAAAATTACTAATTTTTTCAAGAGATCATTCACTACACTATTCGTTTCAAAGGGTTAGTAAATTTTTTATCTTTTTTACTGGTTCCAAATTAAGTTATCATACGCAAGCTAAAATGGACTTGGACATAGCCTCTATCTAATAAGGATTCTAGATGAAAATTAAAATCAAAAATTTAACGATACTTTTATTGTTTATTGTAAACACACTTTTTTCAGCAGAGCTGGAAGAAATCATTGTTATTGAGAAAAAATTATCGAGCTTAAACGGTTGGTCGAATAATCAATCCATTTCTTCAATTGATGAACAGGAATTAAATGAACTTGGCGCGCAGCATCCTAAACAGATTTTCAGACGATCTCCTGGACTTTGGATTAGTAGAGGGTCGGGTCAAGAACATTTAACTGCTATACGATCTCCTGTCCTATCAGGGCCAGGGGCTTGTGGCTCTTTTCTTATATTAGAGGATGGTCTTCCAGTAAGGCCAACTGGATTTTGCAATGTTAATGGATTATTTGAAACATTTTTTGAAATGGCTTCAGGCGTAGAGACTATCACTGGACCAGCAAGCGCAAGATATGGTGCAAATGCAATGCATGGTGTTATAAATATACTCTCCAAACCTGTAAATTCAGAAAATAAGTTCTATACAAACATCGGTCCGAACAATTACAAAAACTTTGAGATCAGAACAGGCAATCAAGAAGATTGGAGCTTTGATGGACACTTTGCCAATAATGATGGCTTTAGGGATGAGTCAGGGTACGATCAACAAAAAATTAAAATCCAATCTATTTTTTCAGTCTCCACATGGGATGCTACTTTAAAAGCAACACTAACTAATCTAAATCAAGAAACTGCTGGATATGTAAATGGTCTGGATTCTTATAAAAATGAAGAATTCAGTAAGAGAAATTTTAATCCTGATGCATATCGAGATGCCAATTCACAAAGAGTATTTTTAAGATTAACAAAAGAAGATAAAAATACCATTAATTCAATTACCTCATATATAAGAAGTAATGATATGAAGTTTTTTCAACACTTCCTTCCCGGAACTCCCCTTGAGGAGAACAGCCATAAAAGTTTCGGAATAAATCTACAAAGAATTTCAGAGTATAACTCTTTTACTTTTGTACAAGGTTTACAGCTAGATTTTGCTAAGGCCGAGCTGACAGAAACTCAGAAAGATGCTTTAACTACAAGTTCTGCTTTTAACAATGCTACTAGACCGCAAGGTAAGCATTATGATTATGAAGTTGATTCAACTGTTATTGCACTATTTGCTGGAATAGAAGACTACATTCTAAATAAAAATCTAAACCTATTTGCTGATTCTAGAGCTGAATTTATTAAGTATGACTACTCTAATAATATGATCAGCGGCAATACAAGAGAAGATGGCACTAAATGTGGATTTGGAGGTTGTTATTATAATAGGCCTTCAGACAGAAAAGACGACTTCAATGAGATAAGTGCTAGGATTGGGATCATAACAAACTACGAATCGGTCAATTATTTCGCCCAAATGAGCTTAGGATTCAGACCTCCACAAATTAATGAAGCATACAGGCTACAAAAAAAGCAGAATGTCACTGATCTCGACTCGGAAACTTTAACTATGTTTGAAGTAGGCACTAGGTATGATTGGCAATCATTGAGTGGATCTCTAAGTCTCTATCAAAGTAAAAAGAAAAACTCTATCTTCAGAGATTCGGAGAATTTTATAGTAGATAATGGAAAAACTGATCATAAAGGTATTGAATTAAGTCTAGATTGGCTTATCAGTTCAAATAGTATTATCAGTACAAATATTACCTATGGAGATCATAAATATGACTTTGAAACCGATACTTCAATGAGAGAGAAAATAAGAGTAGGTAATGAGATTGATACAGCTCCTAAAATGATGGCTAACTTAATCTTAAATTCTAGTTTAAACGAAGATACTTCGCTTGAATTTGAAATTGAGCATATGAGTTCTTACTATACTGATGCAGCAAATCTTCATGAATATGATGGGCACACCTTGTATCATGCTAGATTTACGAAAAAAATGAGTGATACTTTCAAAACTTACATTAGAGTCGATAACATATTTGATAAAACTTATGCTGAGAGAGCTGACTTTAATGCTTTTGGAGGAGATAGATACTTTCCAGGTTTACCAAGAGAATTCTATATTGGTTTAGAATATACATTTTAAAGAACCGCAATGAATAAGAAAGTAGATATAAATTTTGAAAAAGCCCTCGTAGAGCTTGAATCTATAGTCGAAGATCTAGAGTCTGGAGACTTAAGTTTAGAGAATTCACTCAAGTCATTTGAAAAAGGAATAAAACTGGCTAGGCAATGTCAGGAGAAGCTATCGCAAGCTGAGTTACAAGTGCAAAAATTGATTGAAGAAGATGGAGATCTGAAAACTACTCCATTAAGAGATGCGTGAATTTGAGAAGCTCCTAACTTCTTATCAAAATAGAATCAATTCCAAGTTAGAGGGTCTATTACCATCTGATGGCTCAATTCTATCAGAAGCTATACGTTATTCTGTTTTAGACGGTGGAAAAAGACTTAGACCAATATTAGTGTACTTGATCGGTGAGTTGGGAAATGCGAAAAATGATTCTCTAGATATATTAGCTGGATCGATTGAAATCATACATTGTTACTCACTAATTCATGATGATTTGCCATCTATGGATAATGATGATCTAAGAAGAGGAAAGCCAACTACCCATAAAAAATATGACGAAGCGACTGCAATACTTGCAGGAGATGCTTTACAGCCTTTCGCTTTCGAATTAATGACAACAATAAATATTTCGGATAGAGATAAATTAAGCATTATTAAAACTTTGGCAGAAGCTTGTGGCTATCTAGGCATGGTAGGTGGTCAGATAAAAGATATTCATTCTAATAATATAAAAGATGTTAAATCTTTAGACATAATGCATTCCCAAAAGACGGGACGGTTAATTCAATCCTCAATTGAAACTGCTGGAATATTATCTAACTTGAGGAAGCAAGATATAGAGTGTCTCATTGATTATGGAGATAAAATTGGTCTAGCATTTCAGATTCAAGATGACATTATTGATATTGAATCTCCTTCTACTATTAGTGGAAAGGACCAAGGCTCTGATGTTAAAAAAGATAAACTAACTTATCCATCTATTGTCGGTATCGAAGGCTCGAAGGTCAGAGCTTTTGACTTGGCTAAAGAAGCAAAAGAAAAACTTCAACCATTGAGAAAAAATACTGATAATCTGTGCAAATTAGCTGACTATATCGTTACAAGAAAAACTTAAATTGTGAAAATTTTCGATTCCATACCAACTGATGAACCTATTTCAGAGCTGCTAAAAAATATTAATTCGCCTAAAGATCTTAGAGAGCTTAATCAATCTCAGATACCTCAAATAGCTGATGAATTAAGGGAATTCCTGCTTTACACAGTGGGGAAGACAGGCGGGCATTTTGGCGCAGGACTTGGAGTTATTGAATTAACATTAGCCCTACATTACAAATTTGAAACGCCTGATGATAGGATTGTCTGGGACGTTGGACATCAAACATATCCTCATAAAATATTAACCGGAAGAAAAGATGCGATGGAAAGCATGCGTCAGAATAATGGACTAGCACCCTTCCCTGTAAGATCCGAAAGTGAATATGACACTTTTGGAGTTGGCCACTCCAGTACTTCAATTAGCGCGGCGCTAGGCATGATCACAGGAGCGGAAAAGAGAAATAAAAAAAGGCATGTCACGGCGGTGATTGGAGATGGAGCAATGACTGCCGGTATGGCTTATGAAGCTTTAGCTCATGCTGGCTCTATAGATAAAAATCTTCTAGTCATTCTAAATGATAATCAAATGTCTATTTCAGAAAACATAGGTGGATTAAGAAATTACCTCGCTCGTATATGGGCAAGTAAAACTTACAATAGAATCAGAGAAAGTGGAAAAAATGTTTTAACTTACGTGCCTCGCGCAAAAGAATTTGCAAGGAAGGCAGAAATACATGCCAAAGGAATGGTCGCTCCTGGTTCATTATTTGAAGAATTAGGTTTCGAATACTTTGGACCAGTAGACGGACATGATACCAATGGATTAATTAATATATTAGATGATTTGAAACATATAAATGGACCAAAATTCCTTCATGTCATTACAACCAAAGGTAAAGGTTTTGCTCCTGCTGAAGATGATCCCATAGGATTTCATGCAATTAATAAAATAAAGCAGGAAGACCTTGTAAATGATAAAAGTGCACTACCGAAAAAGCCCTCTTTCTCAAAAATATTTGGAGAATGGTTATCTTTTAAAGCAAACAAAGATGAAAGACTTGTTGCAATCACACCTGCTATGGGCGAAGGATCAGGAATGATTGAATTCTCAACAGAGTTTCCTGATAGATATTATGATGTAGCCATAGCTGAGCAACATAGTGTCAGTTTTGCTGCAGGGCTAGCTTGCGAAGGAATGAAACCTATTGTTGCAATATATAGCACTTTCTTACAAAGAGCTTATGATCAACTCATACATGATGTAGCGTTACAAAATTTAGATGTTCTATTCGCTATAGATAGAGCAGGCTTAGTTGGATTAGACGGAGCCACTCATCATGGCGCTTTTGATTTATCTTACATGAGATGTATTCCAAATATGGTGATAATGGCTCCTTCCGATGAGTCATTAGCATGGAAAATGTTTAACACCGGTTATGACCATTCAGGGCCTGTCGCCATAAGATATCCGAGAGGAACTGGCAGAGGAATAGATTATTCTAAGAACGAAGAAACTATAGAAATAGGAAAAAGTTCTACAGTTATAAATTCTGATGAGAAAGAAGTTATTATTCTATCTTTTGGCAGTCTGCTTGAATCTGCCATGGAGGCTGGTAAAAAGATTAACGCAAGAGTAGTTGATATGCGATTTATTAAACCTTTAGATGAGAGCCTTTTAGAAGAAATAAGTAACAATTATAAACTTATAGTTACCATCGAAGACAATGTAATGGCTGGGGGAGCTGGTTCGGCAGTCAACGAGCATCTCATAAAATTAAATTCCAGCGCAAAAATACTTAATATAGGTCTTCCAGACGAATTTATAGAGCATGGAGATCAAGAACAACAAAAGATTCTTAATGGATTAGATGCAAATGGAATAGAAAAGTCTATAAAAGAAAAATTGAAACTAATCTGAATCAGTTAGCATATGACCCATATATTTTGCTTTAATCTTTAGATAATCTTCATTGTGTTCATTAGGTTCAATTTCAATAGATATTCTTTCTGACACTTCAATGCCAACATCCTCTAATCCCTTGATTTTTGCAGGATTGTTAGTCATTAGTTTTACAGAAGAAATTCCAACTGATGAAAGTATCTCTTTGCAATATGAATAATCTCTCTCATCAGCGGCAAATCCTAGGGCTTCATTTGCTTCAATTGTATTTAAACCTTTATCTTGGAGTTCATAAGCTCTTATTTTATTCACAAGACCAATGCCTCTACCCTCTTGTGCCATGTAAATAATCATTCCATGACCTTCTTTTGCAATTGACTGCATAGCTTGGGCAAGTTGAGAGCCACAATCACACTTTAAGCTATATAAAGCATCTCCGGTCAAACATTGAGAATGAATTCTGAGCAGAGAATCATTTTGCAGCTCTCCTAAATAGAGAAGTAAGTGCTCCTCTCCTAATTTAGGATCTTCATAAGCAATTACAGAAAAATCACCCCAGTGAGTTGGTAGTTTGGCTTCAGCTTTTTTTTCGATAGACATAGTTTTTGGAAATAGTATTTTACTTGAGAATTCCTAAATGTAATTAAAAAAAGTAAATAGAAAAATCATTGAAAGAGCTGAATAAACACCTGCGATCACGTCATCGATCATTACATTAAAAGCTCCATGTCCCTTATCGAAGGTTCTAATGCCTAAAGGTTTCCAAATATCAAATAAACGAAATAGAAAGAATGAAATCACTAACCACAGAAAAGAACTCTCAATATATGAAAGCGGCAAGCAAGCTACCCACATGCCTACAAATTCATCCCATACGAAACTACCTGGGTCATCATCCTTTTCAACAGTTTTAGGATATATGTAAATACCTATTAAAAAACTGATCATTATGAATGTAAGAAAGATTAAACTATTTGTTAAGGAAGCAGCCAAGCTATCGAAGAAAAAATAGTAAACTATCAACGCAACCAAGCTTCCCGTAGTACCTGGTGCAATTGGTGATAATCCTGAACCGAATCCTAATGATAGCCATGAAAGAGGATTTCTGAGATTCATACTAAAAATGATTATAACCAGAATTCAATTCAACTCTTTGATTATCAACATCATAAAGAACGAGATCTTTTGAAAGGTTTGTTTTTCCGATCAATGTGATGGGAATATTTAAAATCTTTGAGATTTTCATTAATTCCTCATACTTATCTTCATCAACAGTAAAACATAATTCATAGTCATCACCTGAATTGATAAGGTCTAGAGACTTTTCCGAAATTGATGTTGGTATCTTCTCTAGATAAATTTCAGCCCCTACATTACTCGATTGACAAATTAGATTTAAATCTTGCAATAAACCATCAGAGATATCTATGCACGCACTAGCAATACCAGATAGTTTCAAGCCAAGATCTATATGTGCCTTTGGTTCGAGATAAGCTTTGGAGTAAGAATCAGTGCCTGTATTATCACTTAGTTCTTTTAAACCTAAATAAGCATTTCCAATGATTCCACTGACGAATATCAATTGATTTTCTTTGGCAGTAGAGCGAAGAATGGCTGTATTAGAATCAACTTCGCCCATCACTTGAACAGTAATTGAGAGTTTTCCTTTTGTTGTGTCTCCTCCAATAAGAGGAATCCTATATTCGTCAGAAAATTTTTGTAATCCTATTGAAAAGCTATTTAGCCAGCTATGCTCTACTTGAGGCAAAGTAATAGCTATTGAGTACCATTTTGGTCGGGCCCCGCAAGCAGCCAGGTCACTTAAAGCAATTACACATGATCTATATGCTATATCTGCTGAAGACATAGAGCTTAAAAAATGAACACCTTCTATTGAAGTATCTAAAGAATTAATTTGTTGGATATTTTGTTTTGAGGAAAAAACTGAAGCATCATCTCCAACTGAAATCTCTACATTGTGCTCGGCCAAGAAAGCCGAGCCAATGTTAGAAAAATATTTTTGAATTAATAAATGTTCGTCCAAGGCTATATCCTTAGACAATATTATTACTCAGGAATAGATTCGAATAAACCTGTAGCTCCCATTCCTCCACCAACGCACATTGTAACGATTCCGTACTTGCCACCAGTTCTTCTTAGTTCTCTAGTTAAATGACCAACTTGTCTAGACCCAGTCATACCAAAAGGATGGCCGATAGCTATTGAACCTCCGTTAACATTAAGTTTTTCTGTCGGTAGATTAAGTTGATCTCTAATGTAAACAACCTGAGAAGCAAATGCTTCGTTAAGTTCCCACAGATCAATGTCTTCAACTGTAAGACCGGCAGATTCTAAAAGCTTAGGTATAGAAAATACAGGACCTATTCCCATTTCATCAGGTTGACATCCAACGGTTGTGAAACCCCTAAAGTAAGCTAGAGGTTTAAGTCCTAATTCATTAGCTTTATCTTCGCTCATTATAAGAGTTACTGAAGCACCATCAGATAATTGTGAAGAATTACCAGCGGTTACTGATCCTCCTTCAGGATTAAAAACCGGATTAAGACTAGAAAGACCATCTAAAGTTGTTTCTGGTCTATTGCAATCATCCTTATCAACAGTTACATCAACTTCTTTCTCAGCACCTGTTTCTTTATTCTTTAGGATCATTGTTGTATCCATAGGAATGATCTCATCATCATAAAGTCCTGCATCTTGTGCAGCAGCACATCTTTGCTGACTTGATAAAGCATATTCATCTTGAGCTTCTCTAGAAACATTGTATCTATCAGCAACAGCTTCAGCTGTAGTTCCCATAGCATGATATATTCCTGGTACTTCCTCAGCTAATTTATCATTTACATACATATGCATGTTTGTATGTCCCTGAGAAGTGCTTATAGACTCTACTCCACCTGCAATAATGCAGTCATAAAATCCACTTTGGATTTGTGTTGCTGCCATTGCAATCGAGTTTAAGCCTGAAGAACAATAGCGATTAATCGTTACTCCACCTGTTTGAATAGGTAGATCAGATAATACTGCAACATTTCTTGCGATGTTATGCCCTTGAGCTCCTTCTGGATTACCACAACCTAAGATAATGTCTTCAACCATAGAAGCATTAACTTTAGGATTCCTTTCTAAAAGTGCATTAACAATATGAGCTGTCATATTGTCTGCACGCGTGTTATTAAAGCCACCACGAAATGACTTCGCAAGTCCTGTTCTAACACTATCAACAATTACTGCATTACGCATATATTCTCCTTTTTTATAAAAACCGGGAACGAGATGTTAGGTTACTGAAACTCAATAATCAAGTTATATTAAAAACACAAACTTACATATTTGTGACGATTATCTCTTCAGAGCCGACAGGTAATATTACTAGGGTTCCATCTTCAACAAGAGTCCACTCTTTGCGCACCTGATCCACTCCTCTTACAAACATAATTTCTTGAATATAATTTCTTGGTGCTGGTGTTAAATGGTAAAAAAATAATTTTTTTACATTAGCCTCATTAGCTATCTCTGCTGCTTCTACTAACGTAGTATGGTAAGTGGTTATATCATCCAATACGGCTGCCAATAACTCCGCACCGCGACTCATCAATGACTTTTCCATAACCGCTAGCATATGATTAGCTTGGGCTTCATGAAACAGGACATCAGCATTCATTGAATTATCAATGACACTTTGAGTGTAAGAAGTGTCTCCCGTGATTACTATAGATCTTCCTTTGTATTCAAATTTAAATCCTAAAGCAGGCTCTATTGGTTCATGAACAACCCTAAATGCTGTTATTTTCAATTCACCATTATCAAATATCACTGGGTTATTGAGATCTATTACACTGGTGTCAAAACCTGCGTATTCCAAAGGCGCTATTTCATCACCGTGATGCTCATTACGAAATACATAATCATGTGCATAAGCCATTTCTATTCCTTGGGTGAATTGATCAACGCCTTCGGGACCAAAAACTTTTAACTTTGTACTACGCTCACCTACAACCCACGCATTCTGATGGAGGCCAGGCAAATCAGAAATGTGATCTGAATGTAAATGCGTGATTAAAACTGCCTCGATATTTCTAAAATTAATATTCCAACTTCTAAGGTTATCGTTACTACCATCACCTATATCTACTACAAATAGATCTTCGCCAGCAGAAATCAGAATACATGTCTCTGCTCTTCCTGGACTTGGTAATGGTGATCTTGAACCGCAAACAGCAGCACTTAAGGCGTCTTCTTTAGGTAAATTATTCGATCCTGAGCCAAGAGCTGAGAAAGCCGTTACCAATATTCTATCTTGAACTGAAGGTAATTGGATAATTACCCAAGAAGTAATTCCAAGAATTAATGACGAGATAATAACTCTTATTAATAACTTCATAACTATAAGCCTAAAACAGCCTTGGCCATTATATTTCTCTGTATCTCATTGCTCCCTCCGTAAATAGTAGTCGCTCTAAGATTCTGATATTTGCCAGCTATAGCTCTGTAATCTTCATCACCAATAGGTGGTTCATTGCTACCATAAGTTGTATCTTGAAAAGGAATTCCGTAATAACCTATAACCTCTAAAGTAAGCTCAGAAATTTCTTGCTCAAGGTCTGTTACTAATGTTTTCATCATAGAAGACTCCGGCCCAGGACTATCTCCCTTTCCTAAAGAACTTAATATTCTTAAAGAAGTGTATTGGATAGCTTTAGCTTTAATTTCTAACTCAGTAATTTTAGTTAAGTAAATTTCCAAAAAACTTTTATCTAGATGTTGGGAAGATATTTTTTGAACTAACTTTTTGATAAATTCTATGTCAGATAAGCTTTTCGAGCCACCTACTCCGCCACTTCTCTCAAACTCTAATAAATATTTTGCAACTGCCCAACCTTCGTTTTCTTCTCCTATCCTGTCTTTGACATGAGCTACGGCATCTGTAAAAACGACCTGATTAAAATCATGATCCTTAGCCATAGTTAAAAGAGGTTCAACTTTGACTCCCGGCTGATGCATATCCATCATCAAAAATGTAATTCCTTCTTGATTTTTACCTGAATTATCAGTCCTAACCAGACAAAATATCTTGTTTGCAAGGTGAGCATGAGTAGTCCATATTTTTGTTCCATTAATGATGTACTTGTCACCTTGTCTGACTGCTTTACATTGCAAGCTAGCAAGATCTGAACCTGCACCTGGCTCACTATAACCCTGACACCAGTAATCATCTCCATTAATAATTCTGGGTATATAGTAATCTTTTTGCTCTTTAGTTCCTCGTCCTAATAGTAGTGGTCCAATCATTGCTAAGCCCATTGGTATCAAATTGGGAGCTCCAGCTTCAGCACATTCCGATGAAAAAATATATTTTTGAGCTTGAGTCCAATTGGTGCCTCCATATTCTTCCGGCCAAGATGGAACAAGCCATCCTTTTTTAGCCAGTATTGCTTGCCATTCCATAGCAACTTCCTTTTCAGTAAAAACTGCAGATGTCTTTCTGGAGGTAGTAACTAATTCAGGCTTAAGCTCTTTACGGAGGAAATCTTTAACTTCCTCTTGAAATGACAGTTCTTCTTCTGAAAAATTGAGATTCATTCTTTACCTTAGATTAAATTATAACTTCTATTAAGCTTGGTTCTTCAGAATTTAAGCCATCTTAAAATGCCTTTAAATATTAACTATCCTCGTGCCGATATTCCCACCAGCTAATAAATCTACGAAACCTTGCGGGGCCTTTTCCAATCCTTCAAGCTCATCAGTAAGTACTTTGAGTTGACCTGAATCAATCCATCCAATCAAATCATTCGTAGCTTCTTCGTATTTATCTGCAAAATCGAATACGAGAAATCCTTGCATTCTGATACTTTTATTTACCAGTAGCCCCGGTATCCCTTTTGGTCCTGGTTCTGGTGTACTAGTGTCATATTGCGAAACAACCCCACAGCAAGCTATTCTGCCACCCGAATTTAATCTAAATAATGCCGAACCTAAAATCATGCCACCAGTATTATCAAAATAAACATCTACTCCATTAGGTGTTGCTTCCTTTAGATTTTGTCTGAAATTAGCGTCTTTATAATTTACAGCAGCATCAAAACCTAAATCATTAATAAGTTTTTCACATTTATCATCACTTCCACAAACTCCAATGACACTGCAGCCTTTGATCTTGGCAATTTGTCCCACCATATGTCCAACAGATCCTGCAGCTGCTGAGATCATAACAGTCTCCCCTACTTGTGGCTTTCCGATTTCAAGAAGACCGAAGTATGCAGTCAATCCATTGATACCTAAAGGGCCCAAATATAAAGAAGGTGCGACAGTATCTCTAAGAAGAGTCAAAGACTGAATATTTTGGGCCGAATACTCTTGCCAACCTGTTTGAGTAAGTACATTTTTACCGATTGGATATTCTTCTGAATTACTCTTTACAATTTCTCCAATGCCTGTGCAGTTCATAACAATTCCTGTAGTCGGGGCTCCTGCATAACTAGCGCTACCTTGGAGACCTGCACGAGTGCCAGCAGTTATCGCAAAAGATATTGTTTTAACTAAAACCTGATCAGAAGAAATTTCGGGTATTTCAGACTCAACTAGCCTGTAATTACTCTCAGTTAATTTACCTTCAGGAAGACTATTGATAATTACTTGTTTATTTTTCATATGTTCAAGTTACCTTATTTTATTTATATTTAAAACCTTACTAATGACATAAGATATGTTGTAAAACTTGGAGAAGTTTATGGAAGTTAAAAATGCAGTTATGCCCAATGAAGAACAACTTAAAGGGTTCAATGATCAAGAAGTAGATAAACCAATTTTTATGGTGAATCTTCTTAAATTTAAAGAAAAGGCGCAATATCCAGATAAAAGAGAAACAGACCTTTCAGGTGAAGAGGCATATGCTATTTATGGCGAGGAAGTTGTTGGGCACTTAGCTAAAGTTGGCGGGAAACCAATTTTTGGAGGTAATGTTGATAGGCTAATGCTGGGCGAAGTTGAAGATTTATGGGACAAAGTAGCCATAGCTATGTACCCATCCAGAAAGGCTATGTTGGAAATGATTTCAGATCCTGATTACATACAAAGTGCACAGCACAGAGTTGCAGGCCTAGAAGGACAGTTAAATATCGAAACTTCTTTAGAGGATATATAAGGAATCTTAAGGTGTTATCTAAAGAAAAAGTTATCCTTATTGGTGCTCCACCATCTCCTTATACAAGAAAGATGCTTGCACTATTAAGATATAGACACATACCTTATGAAATGATCTGGGGTAATCCTGGAGAACTCTTAGAAAGCGGCGGCGCATTCGAGGAACTTGGCATAGATCCTCCCAAGCCTGTTCTTCTTCCTACATTCCTCATGAGAGATGAAAAGGGTCATCTTCAGACTGTGACTGACTCAACTCCTATTATCAGAAGACTTGAAAAAGAATTTGAAGGAAGGAGTGTTATACCGGAAGATCCAGCCCTTTGTTTCTTAAATTATCTACTAGAGGATTTTGGAGATGAGTGGGTGACCAAATACATGTTTCATTACCGTTGGCACTTCGATGAGGATGCCGATAATGCTTCTTCTATCCTGCCATTGAATCATAAAGTAGATCTCAAAGAAGATCTTTGGAAAATCTTTAAGGAAAGAATTGGTTCAAGACAAATAGAAAGGCTTTGGGTAGTAGGTTCAAATGAAATAACTGCCCCAATCATAGAGAGCAGTTATAAACGGTTTCTAGGTATCATGGAGAATCATTTGAGTAGTTTACCTTTTCTATTTGGACAAAGGCCAAGCTCAGCAGACTTTGCAATATATGGCCAACTTACTCAGTTAATAGGTTTAGATCCAACTTCTAGAAAAATTGCACACGAAGAATCTCTACGAACTGTAGCGTGGATAAATAGTATGGAAGATCTATCAGGTATCAATCTAGAAAAAAATGCATGGGAGACTTTTAACTCACTTCCAGAAAGTATGTTGTCTTTATTAAAAGAAATAGGACATGTATATGTGCCTGCACTTTTAGCAAATAATGAGGCTTTAAAAAATGGTAATGAGACTTGGGAAACAGAAATAGACGGGTCTGTATGGAGTCAAAAAACTTTTAATTATCAAGGCAAATGTCTCCAATGGATCAACCAAGAATTTTATTCTTTAACTGAGATTGATCAAAAAAGATTACTAGATCTATTTGAGGGAACAGGCTGTGAAAATTTATTATTGAAAGAAGAATAAATATGAAAATATTAAGAACTCCCGATGAGAGATTTGAAAAGATAACTGATTTTCCATACAAACCGCATTACACAAATATAAAAACTAATGATGGTTCTGATCTGCGAATACATCATATAGATGAAGGACCAAGAGAAGGACCTATTTTGTTGGCGATGCATGGTCAGCCAGTTTGGTGCTACCTCTACTCGAAGATGATACCTTTCTTAACTAAAGCAGGAATAAGAGTTATCGCACCTGATTTACCGGGTTACGGAAAATCTGATAAACCTGCTGCTAGAGAAGACTACAGTTACCAAAATCAAGTTGATTGGATGGTGGATTGGCTGAAAGCAAACGACTTCCATGAGATCACTTTCTTTGGTCAAGATTGGGGTGGCTTTATTGGACTTAGGATGGTTGTTAGAGAACCAGATAGATTTTCAAAAGTGTCTATGGGCAATACAGGTCTTCCCTATAATCCTGATGCCCCTCAGGAATTTATAGAAGAAATAAAGGCCTTTAGAGAAAGTAACATCAAACTTCATCCTTTATCTATGGCTAAACAAGTAATGAAAATGGACAGTGGCAAAAATCATCCCGGATTAAAGTTTATGTACTGGCAAAAATTTTGTTGGGACACAGTGGACTTGCCAATAGGATTTATACAATCGATGCAAATGGATAAAAGATCTTTAGTTTCACTTGCGTTAAATTATGTTTTTATCTTATTAGGAAAATATAGTGCATCACCTTTCAAATCTTACATAGCCAAAGCTTACGAAGCACCTTTTCCAGACCCAAGTTATAAAATGGGTCCAAGAGCCATGCCCAGTCATGTACCTACTATCCCAGATCAATCTTTAGCCGAACAGAAAAAAGCTAGAGAGTTTTTTTCTACTTGGAACAAGCCTTTCCTTAGTGTTTTTGCAGGAGATGATCCAGTGACAAATGGAATGGAAAAAGATGTTTTGGAGATGTGTCCTAATGCCAAAAGTGCCCCGCAAATTGGTGGTGGGCATTTTTATCAATGGACAAGGCCAAAAGAACTTTCAGAATTATTAATCAATTTTATTAAGGAAAACTAATGAATAGAGTAACGGAACATACAGGGTCAAAATATCCAATTATTCAAGCTCCAATGGGTTGGATTGCAAGAAGTCAATTGGCTTCTGCAGTTTGCAACGCGGGAGGCTTCGGAGTGATTGAAACTTCTTCTGGTGAAGTTGATAACTGTAAAGCAGAAATAGAAAAAATGTCAGAACTGACTGATAAACCTTTTGGAGTCAATCTACCACTCCTCTTCTTAAGGGATGAGAGTATGGTAGAGTTTTGTGTTCAACACGGAGTGAAGTTTGTAACGACTTCAGCTGGCGATCCCTCTAAATATATAGACATACTCAAATATGCAGGCATCACTGTTTATCATGCAGTGCCAAGTGTTGAAGGGGCAATAAAAGCAGCAGATTGTGGTGTTGATGGACTTGTGGTGGAAGGAACTGAAGGAGGAGGATTTAAGAGTCCAGAGGAAGTTGGTCTTTTCGTTTTAATACAAGCCATCAGAAAAAAAATAGATTTGCCAATAATAGCAGCAGGCGGAATTGCAGATGGTGCTGGTATGGCAGCAGCTTTTGCTGTAGGAGCTGAAGGAATTCAAATGGGAACAAGATTTGTTTCCAGTAAAGAAAGTCCAGTGCATGAGAATTTTAAAAATTATATCTTTGACTCTTCCCTCAATGGAACTTGTATATTAAATAAAACTTCCAAACCCGTAATTAGAGCACTAAGAACGGAGTTCACGAAAGAGATTTTGGAAGCTGGAGAAATGGATATGTCAGCAATGGGTAAAATACAAGATCTATATTTTGGTGGTGATATGAACGCGGCACCAGCACTTTCAGGACAATCGGTAGGATTAATAGACGGCATAAAGTCAGCTGAAGAAATTATCCAAGATACGATTAAAGAGTTTAATCAAACTTGCTCAGAACTAGGGGCACTGAAACTCTAAATATGTTCAACCTAAATCTACTGCCCTCTACTGCAGACAATACATATCGAGGAAGTAGACTTGCTCTGTGGTTCTTTGTTGCATTTGTGTGTCTCATGACTTGGAGATCAGTCATTCATATGTTTTTTGAGCAATATGGAATGCATGATACTGCAAACTTTATCGTTTTATCAGGTGATCCGGATCCAATGCCGCTAATTTACATGTTTTTCTCTTTGTGGGGCTTGGCTCAATTAATTTTCTGCGGGATGTCTTGGGTAGTAATTTTAAGATATAAATCATTAATTCCTTTGATGTTTATATTTTGGTTAACTGAATGGTCAGTTAGACTTTTTGTATATCCTTTTATGGAGAAGTCTGTTGTAGATGGTGGTCTCTATACATCTGGCATGACACCCGGAGCTGCAGGGGCTCCGTATGTAGTTTTTCTCCTAATAATATTTTTAATACTATCAACTAGAGAAAAAGTTAAGTAGAACCAAATCATGAGGAAGCTTTTCTATTCATTATTAATAATATTAGTTTCAGGACTCCTTCTTTGGGAATATAAGGTAAACGTAATAGTTTGGATGATGCCAAAAGTAATGAACTTGATTAATCCAGTGCAAGAAAATATACCTACTAGTTGGGCAGAAGGTCCCTCCCAAAATCTTAATATCGATGACACAAGGCCAAACATTATTTTAATTTTGGCTGATGATATGGGATACAACGATATTTCGCTTCATAATGGTGGGGCAGCTGATGGAACTCTTCAAACTCCGCATATAGATTCACTAGCCGAAAGTGGAATATGGTTTTCCAGAGGCTATGCCGCTAATGCAACATGTGCTCCATCAAGAGCTTCCATCATGACTGGAAAATATCCAACAAGATTTGGCTTTGAATTTACACCTGTTCCTGATGCTGGAAGAACAGTACTAAATTGGCTTGTACAAGAAGATGATTCGGCTTTACGAGGAAGAATTGATAGAGAGATAGCATCAAACCTGCCACCTTTTTTAGAGCAGGGTATGCCAAGTGAGCAGACAACAATTGCCGAGATCTTGCAAGATTCAGGATATTACACAGCCCATATTGGAAAATGGCATCTAGGTCATGCGTACGGCATGGATCCTCAAAGCCAGGGATTTCATGATTCGTTGGCATTACAGGGTGGCTATTATTTACCACAAGATCATCCTGATGTCGTTAATGCGAAATTCGATACTTCTATAGATAAAATGGTTTGGAGCTCAGGTCAGTATGCAGCAAAATTCAATGGGGGAGATCTTTTTAAACCAGAAGGATACGTAACAGACTATTACACACAAGAGGCTCTAAAAGTCATTGATAAAAACAAAAATAGACCTTTTTTCCTATATCTAAGTCATTGGGCGATCCACAATCCTCTCCAGGCCTTAAGAAGTGATGTCGAGGAGATGAGCCATATGACAGGGCATAATCTGCAAGTTTACTCAGGAATGATAGCTGCCCTAGATAGAAGTGTTGGATTGATTGTCAAAAAATTAAAAGAACTAGATATTTATGGAAAAACGTTAATCATATTTACCAGTGATAATGGAGGAGCTAACTACATTGAGCTAGAAGATGTTAATAAACCTTACAGAGGTTGGAAGATTAGCTTTTTTGAAGGCGGCATAAGAGTGCCTTTTATTGCTAGTTGGCCTGATGAGATAAATCCCAATCAAATATCGGATAGTGCAATTCACCACTTTGATATCTTTCCTACAATTGCTGCGGCAGCAAAAGCCGAAATATCAAAGGAAAGTAAGATAGATGGTGTGAACTTAATGCCATTTATAAAAAATGAAAATTCTAATGAGCCTCACGAAACGCTTTTCTGGCGGTCAGGAAATCATCAATCTGTCTTACATGGCAAATGGAAATATATAATTAGTAAAAAAGAAAATTTTCGATGGTTGTTTGATACTTCTACAGATCCTTTAGAACAGACAAATCTTATTGAACAACATACTAAAGAGGCTCGTATAATTGAAGAGCTTTTAAGTGAATTCAACTCTGAACAAAAAGACCCTCTATTCCCTTCAGCTTATGAGGCACCTATTTTGATCGACAAGTATGATGGTCAAATTTATGAAGAAGGTGATGAATATATTTATTGGTCTAATTGATCAAAAAATAACTTAGATTATATTTATGAGTATTTTATACGAATGAATCAACTATCCAAAAAAACTCCTATACCTTGGTGGTTAACTATAATTCTTTTCATGGAAGTATGGCCTATGTTTTTGGGGCCATATTGGGCATTAACTGATCCATCATTTTTAGGAGACATTAATGCATCATCAACTATTCTGGGAGATTGGATTTATACCGCCAGAAATCTTGCCGTGGGCTTTGCATTTATTATTGCTTACTTTCTAAAAAGTGCTCCTATGCTATTCATACTAATTTTTATTAGGTTTTTTACCGACTTAATTGACGGACCGGCTTTTTGGTTTTTTAGAGATCCGGTGAGTGATGTTGCATTCATCATTATTTTTCTTTGTGGGTATTACATCCCAGCATTAATTGCCTTGCGATATCTCTGGAAACAAATGACACATTAAATGAATCAATCTATATACTAAGTTTCCTAAATTTATGGAGGAGAAATGAAAACACAAATAACTGAACTATTTGGGATAGAACACCCCATCATCCAAGGCGGAATGCACTATGTAGGATTTGCAGAACTTGCTGCAGCAGTATCAAATGCAGGTGGCCTCGGAATTATTACAGGTCTTACCCAAGGTACACCTGAAAAACTTGATGCAGAAATAAAAAAATGCCAAGAACTCACAGATAAACCTTTTGGAGTGAACTTAACTTTCTTACCTTCGTTGACGCCTCCAGATTACCCAGGACTAATTGAAGTTATCATTAATAATGGTGTAAAGGTTGTTGAAACAGCCGGTAGGAATCCTGCCGTATATATGCCAGCTATGAAAGACGCAGGTATCAAGGTTATTCACAAGTGCACATCGGTAAGACATTCTATTAAAGCTCAAGAAATAGGCTGTGATGCTGTATCAGTCGACGGCTTTGAATGTGGAGGTCATCCTGGTGAAGATGATATTCCGAATTTTATACTACTGCCAAGGGCAGCTGACGAACTCGATATACCCTTTGTTGCCTCTGGAGGAATGGCTGATGCTAGAAGTCTTATAGCTGCAATGGCCTTGGGTGCTGAAGGTATGAACATGGGGACGCGTTTCATTGCTACTCAAGATGCTCCTGTTCATCAGAATGTTAAAGAAGCTATTGTTAATGCCAGTGAGTTAGATACAAGACTAATCATGAGATCTCTCACAAACACAGAAAGAGTGTTAAATAATCCAGCTGTAGAAAGCCTGATGGCCAAAGAAAAGGCTTATGGAGATGAACTTAAATTTGAAGATATTATCGATGAAGTAGCTGGAGTTTACCCGAAAGTTATGATGGATGGAGAGCCAGAAGCAGGGGCTTGGTCTTGTGGCATGGTAGCTGGATTGGTGTCAGATATCCCAACAGTAAAAGAATTGATAGATAGAATAATGGCTGAGGCTGAAGAAATTGTCGCCTCCAAACTACAAAAGGCTATATAAAGGTTAGTTTGAAAGGTTCCCCCAGAAAGATACATAAATATCTGAGCTTGGCTATTTCGGTTCAACTTCTCTTATGGACCATATCAGGTATTTATTTTTCTTTTAATAAAATCGAAGAAGTAAGAGGGAGTCAATACTTAAAAACTGTAGCTGTAAAGGAGGTGCCAAAGACCCAAAAGATTGAACCACAACAAGCTTTATCTTTGGTCGAAAACAAAACCTTTTTAAAGCCAAGTTCAGTTACAGAAATAACCGAAAATAAACCTGGTTCAGAATATAGAGGCAGATCATTGCCTCTATATAAAATTGAAGCACTTAACGATGCAAGAGAAGAAATAAATGTATATGTGGATCCATACACAGAAGAAATTGTCGCAATCAGGTCTAATCAATGGAGAATTTGGGACTTTATGTGGGGTGTCCATATCATGGACTGGAATGAGAGAGATGATATAGGAAATATTTTCTTAAAAATATTTTCAATTCTGGCCTTAATAAGTGCTTTATCTGGTGTTTATCTCTTCTTTGTCACAAACAAAAAATAAATTAGATTCTACTTTAGAGAATCCTTGAACCATTCAGGAAGAAGGTCAATATTATGCTTCTTCGCAAATTTAGCAATCATAGGAATTGTTATAGGGGCAAAAGGAATAACTGCCATTAGACCAAAACTTAAGTCTTTAAGTATTTCATTTAGTTGTTTATTAGCTTTTTCTATGTCTTCATCGTTAGCTTCACCCTTAACATAATCAGAGTAAATTTTGAGCATGGTTCTAGTAGATTCAGTTTCCTCTGTGAACTTTTCTTTTAAAAAATCTATAATCTTTTTGACTCTTCCATCGAACATTAAACAAGTATACTAAGTAAATTAAAGAAGAAATAAGTTTTGAAGAAAGAACAAAGATTTATTTATATTAGTAAGGAGCTTCAGAGGCTCTATCCGGAAACTCCTATTCCCCTTGATCACGATTCTATTTATACACTCTTAATTGCCGTTTTATTATCGGCACAATGTACTGATGTAAGAGTTAACCAGGTGACGCCTGAACTCTTCTCATTAGCCAATAACCCATTTGATATGGCCTTGGTTGATCCAGATGAAATAAGAAAAATAATCAGGCCTTGCGGTTTATCTCCTAAAAAATCTAAAGCAATAGCAGAATTGAGTAAAATTTTGTGCGAAAAGTATGAGGGGCAAGTCCCTGAGAGCTTTGAAGCTTTGGAGACTTTACCTGGCGTAGGTCATAAAACTGCTTCTGTTGTTATGAGTCAGGGATTCAATCACCCAGCATTTCCTGTAGATACACATATCCACAGATTAGCTCAAAGATGGAGACTTTCGAGAGGCAAAAATGTGAAGCAAACTGAAAGAGACCTTAAGAAAGGATTTCCTATTGAGGATTGGAATAGACTTCATTTGCAAATTATATTTTATGGACGAGAGTATTGTACCGCCAGAGGTTGTGATGGAAGAGTTTGCAAAATTTGCTCTGAAGTCAATAAAGGAAGAAAATCACCCGTCAAGACCAATAAAGCATGAACTTAATTAAGAGATGTTAAGTGATATTCTGTATAATCAAATTGCGCCCTTAACTATTTAACAATATATGTTTATTACAGATAAAGGTTTAGAAGAATTTGATCCCGAGTTATGGCAATCCATATCTAAAGAGTCCGTTCGTCAAGAAGAGCACATAGAATTAATTGCATCAGAAAACTATACTTCAAAAGGAATTCTAGAAATCCAAGGGTCAGTGCTGACAAACAAATATGCAGAAGGGTATCCTGGAAAAAGATATTACGGTGGTTGCGAAAATGTTGATGTTGCAGAATCCCTCGCAATAGAAAGAGCCAAGGAACTTTATGGAGCTGCTTATGCAAATGTTCAACCTCATTCTGGTGCGAGTGCTAACTCCGCTGTCTTTCTAGCTCTATGTGATGCAGGAGACACTATCCTTGGAATGAGCTTAGATCATGGTGGACACCTTACTCACGGCGCAAAAGTAAATTTTTCTGGGAAGACATATAATTCATTTCAATATGGACTGGATCCAAAAACTGGTGAACTTAATTACCAAGAAGTGGAAGATCTTGCTAGAGAGCATAATCCGAAGCTAATTATAGCTGGCTTCTCAGCCTATTCTGGAATTGTTGATTGGGCAAAATTTAGAGAGATTGCTGATTCAGTCAATGCTTACCTTTTGGTTGATATGGCACATGTCTCTGGTTTAGTGGCTGCCAAGGAATATCCCTCTCCCATACCCCATGCAGATGTTGTAACAACTACAACACATAAAACATTAAGAGGTCCGAGAGGCGGATTAATTCTTGCTAAAGATAATGAAGAAATACATAAAAAGCTTAACTCAGCCATCTTCCCTGGTACACAAGGGGGACCTTTGATGCATGTAATTGCTGCTAAAGCATTGTGCTTCAAAGAAGCGCTAGATCCAGCTTTTAAAGATTATCAGAAACAAGTAAAGGCAAATGCAAAACAAATGGCCGCTACGTTCATGGAAAGAGGCATAAATATTGTCTCTAACGGGACAGAAAATCATATGTTCCTTGTTGATCTAGTTGAAAAGGGTTTGACCGGAAAAGATGCTGATGCAGCCCTTGGAACAGCTAATATTACAGTTAACAAAAATGCTGTACCTAATGATCCACAATCGCCATTTGTAACGAGTGGTCTAAGAATAGGAACACCAGCTGCAACAACAAGAGGCTTCAAGGAGCCAGAGGTAACATTAGTTGCAAACTGGATTTGTGATATCTTGGAAGATATTAATAACCAAATTTTAATTAACGACGTTAAGGGCAAGGTTATCGAGCTTTGTTCTAGTTATCCAGTTTACTCCGCTGAATTATGCACTGCCCCTACTGTGGCTTCTCTGATACAAAAGTAATCGACTCCAGACTGATAGCTGAAGGTCAGCAAATCAGAAGAAGACGAGAATGTCCTTCATGTAATGAAAGATTTACAACATTTGAGACTGCAGAACTTTTAATGCCACGAGTTATCAAACAAAAAAATAATTCAAGAGAGCCCTTTGATGAACATAAGTTGAGGGAAGGTCTTTATAGATCTTTAGAGAAAAGACCTGTTGGAGAAGAAGAAATAGAAACTCTCATCGAAGATATAAAGAAAGATATTCGATCTTCCGGGGAAAGAGAAATACCCTCGAGACTAATCGGAGAAGTTGTAATGCAAAATCTTAGAAAAATAGATGAAGTTGCCTTCATAAGGTTTGCTTCTGTATACAGAAGATTTGAAGACATCAATGAATTTTCAGAAGAGGTAGAGAAATTAACTAGCGATTAATTATGACGTCCCCATCAGAGCACATGCGCGAAGCTCTATCTCTCGCTAAAAAAGGTCTTTTAACTACGAGACCTAATCCGATGGTGGGTTGTGTTATTACTCTGGATAACAAAGTCATCGGCAGAGGATGGCATCAAAAAGCCGGAGAAGGACATGCAGAAGTCAATGCTATTCAGAATGTTTTTGAAAATCTAGGCTCAAGTGCAGAATCAGCTCTAGAGAATTCTGAAATGTTTGTAACATTAGAGCCTTGCTCTACGACAGGAAGAACTCCGCCCTGTTCTGAAACTATAAAACGACATGGAATTAAGAAAGTTTATATTGCCTCAGAAGATATTTCACAGGATGGGTTTGCAAAAAAAGAAAAAGATATAGAAATTATTGAAGGTCTTCTAAGAGAAGAAGCACGTGAACTCAACAGAGGATTCTTTTCTAGGTTAGAAAAAAATAGACCATTTATAACAGCTAAGATGGCAGTTGGTCTTGACGGAGGGATAGCTTTAAATTCTGGTAAAAGTAAATGGATTACTTCTGAGATAGCCCGAAAAGATGTCCATAAACTTAGAGCTTCTAATGAAGCTATCTTGACAGGAACAGGAACTATTTTGAAAGATAATCCTTCTCTTACTTCCAGAGACTCGGGATATGACATCAATGACATAAAACAACCACTTAGGGTAGTGATTGATAGAAATAATTACTTAAATGGGGAGGAAAATATTTTTTCCTCGAAAGCAGAGACACTTGTGTTTACAACTAAATATTCAAAAATTAAATCCAAAAGTAGTGAAATTTGTATTATGTCAAAAAATGATTTGACGGATTTGAACAACATAATGAGTTACTTGGCGGAAGAAAAATCTATCAATACTCTAATGGTTGAGTCGGGATCAATACTTCTAGATGCGCTTCTGGCCCAAGAATTGATTGATGAATTAATTCTTTATCATGCACCAAAACTGCTGGGGAAAGATAGAAATACCTTTTCTAAATTCGGTCAGAACAATC
This sequence comes from uncultured SAR86 cluster bacterium, assembly GCA_902604855.1. Taxonomy (GTDB): domain Bacteria; phylum Pseudomonadota; class Gammaproteobacteria; order Magnimaribacterales; family Magnimaribacteraceae; genus Magnimaribacter. The sequence goes on from CACLAF010000001.1 coordinate 144,060, forward strand.
AAAAACTTAGTACAATAGGTTTCACAATTGGGGATATGGAAAATTTAGGCGAAGATTTAAAGATTACGCTTACCCCAAAATAAGAATAATGAAGCTCAATAGCATACAAGAAATTATTGAAGACATCTCTCTGGGGAAGATGGTCATCCTAATGGATGACGAAGATAGAGAGAATGAAGGCGATCTGGTACTTGCTGCAGAAAAAGTTGATGCAGATGCCATCAACTTCATGGCAATCCATGCAAGAGGTTTAATTTGTCTAGCAATCAATGAAGACAGATGTAAAAGACTAGGTCTAGAACAAATGGTAAAAAATAATGGTACAGAATTAGGGACAGCTTTTACTACCTCTATTGAAGCTGCAGAAGGTGTGACAACTGGTATATCGGCTGCAGATAGAGCAACAACAATACAAGCTGCAGTAAGTAAAAAAGCTAAAGCCAATGATATAGTTCAGCCTGGACATGTTTTTCCAATTAAAGCTCAGGAAGGTGGTGTCCTGAATAGAGCTGGCCATACTGAAGCTGGCACAGATCTCGCTAAAATGGCAGGTTTAGATCCATCTGCTGTAATTGTAGAGATTATGAATGATGATGGGACCATGGCAAGGAGAGCTGATTTAGAGGTATTCGCAAAAAAACATAACCTAAAAATTGGAACAATCGCCGATCTCATACATTATAGAAATATCAGCGAAAAGAGTATCAAGCTAGTTGATAAAACTGATATTGAATCTGAGTACGGCAAATTTTCTTTATATGCTTATGAAGATACCATCAATGGAGATATACACCTTGCCTTGGTGAAGAATAAAATCAAAAGTACTGATGAAGTGCTAGTCAGAGTTCAACAAAACAATACTCTTCAGGATATTATGGGTATTAATAAATTTGGCAGTAGATTATCTTTTTCTCATGCAATGAAAAAGATTGATGAAGAAGGAAAAGGCGTAATACTTCTTTTATCTCACTTAGAGAGTTCTGACGAACTTCTATCTAATATTTCATTTCTAAAAGGCAGAAAACCCAAAACAAAAAATGAAGGTCCAGATACTAGAATTGTTGGTGTAGGAGCTCAGATATTAAAAGATCTAGGTGTAACCAAAATTAGACTATTGGGTGCCTCCTTAAAATATCCGCTCACAGGCTTTGATTTAGAGATAACTGAATTTATAAATTAACATAATGAAAGGTCTTAAAACTAAAGATATATCAGTAAAAGCTAAACAAGGACTTTACGGAATTGTCTTCACCTCCTGGAATGCTTCTATAGTTCAAGATTTATTAAAAGAAACTAAGAAAGAACTTATAAGCCAAGGTGTAGATGAGGCAAATATATACCTCAAAGAAGTTCCAGGAGCATTTGAGTTACCACTAGCGACTCAATTCATAGCTGAAAAAGAAGGCATATCGTCAGTTATTTCGCTTGGTGCAATCATAAGAGGTGATACGCCTCATTTTGATTTTATATCCAGTTCATGTCTAGAGGGTCTCCAGGAAGTTGCACTTAAGACCCGCATTCCTGTGATATGTGGAGTCCTAACCACCAATACAATTGAGCAAGCTGAAGAAAGGTCTGACCCAAATAAATTGAATAAGGGAAAAGAATTTGCTCTGACTGCATTAAATATGGTGGATTCTCTATCTTGATCCATGAAATCCAAAAAAGATACTTCGCCCGTAAGATCGAGAGATAAAGTAATACAAAGTCTGTATGAAATTGAGCTTTCTGGCTCAGATATTAAAGAGCTCTTAAAAGATTTATCTCTTCAAAGTAGATATCCACATTACAAGGACCTTCTTGAAGGTGTTATGAAATTTAGAGAGAAGATAGATACCTCTCTATCAACCTTCATGGAAAGAAAACTTTCTTCCCTTGATCCAATAGAGCGGAATACTTTGAGATTAGCTGCCTACGAGATGTTATACACAAATACAGATGCTCCAATCATTATTAAAGAGAGCATAAGATTAACCAAAAAGTATGGCGCTGCAGATGGGTATAAGTATGTAAATGCAATATTAGATAAGATGTATAAATCTAACTCTGAGAATATTTAATAAATATAGGAGATGACCAAGCCCTCTCTTCGTTTTCGGATAAACAATCACCCTCTCCCTGCCCTTTTACATCTCCACAAAGTTTAACTTTCTTGCACTTACCGCCATCATCAAATTCACAAGCTAAATTTGCAGCCCCAATTGCTAGCGAGGGTTCTTGAATTGCTCTGACATAGTAGATAACTTCTCTATTAGCATCCATAAAATTGGGATCTTCAAACTCTACTATGCAACCTTCTTGTGAAGGTTTGCATTCAAAAATCTTCCAAGTATCTTCTATTAAAGTTTCTATAGGTTCGTCAGGATAGCTTTGGGGTCTTATTCTTATAATTTCTATTCTGGATATATTATTCCTCTCATCAGCAGGATTGAAACATTCTCCATTACATAGCTTCTCTAGGTAAGTTTTAGTTATCTCATTCTCCGAACTACATCCAGGAGATTGTTTTTGAGAACCTAATACTCTAACTTTGAACTTTGGATTTTCTTGCATAGAGAATTCACTGCCCATAGGCATTAACTCTCCGGATGGATGGTTAGTCACATCAAACCATAATAAAATTCTTTCTCCGCTCGTTGCATATACTTCTCTATTATTTAAAGAATTCCATATAGAATTTCTATTTTTTTCTAATACATGACTTGCTATCAATCCGCCTGTGTAAAGAAATGAGGCTATTCTTTCTCCCTGGCTTGGTTTCATCCTATCAATCATTTGCTCCAAGTTAATTTCTTGAGATCTTGGAATAGCATAGTCTTGGGAAAGTTGATTCAAATTCATGACTTGATTCGATGACTTATATTTAGAATCAGTATTTCTTATCCTATCAATTTCCTTATAACCTGTTCCAGGCCTTGAAGAGTGATTATCACTCGACCCAATAAAACCAAATCTATAAGGTTCAGTTTTTCCTATGGAGAAATCTCTTAAGGCTAAAGCATATTGCACTGAAGATTTTGGTCTATAGTCAAAAGCTGGTAAGTAACAATCTTTGCATTGTCCACTGTCTAACCATTCTTCTGGCTTTGGATTAGGTATGGTCAATAGCCCGTAAGGATTGGCTTTAGTGAAGTTATCTCTAGCCTCTTTTGCCCTTTGATTACACATTTCTTCACTTCCCGCTGAAACCCTACATCTTTCTTTGATTATTTCACCGGCCTGAAAGCAATCAGGAACATATTTTTCTGTGGGGGCCGGACAAACATATTCTCCATCTAATATCTTGAAAGCTTCCCAGGATCGATATTCTTCTGTATTTCCATGACCTGAAAAAACTTCTATTAATTTTTGATATCTAGGACTATGGTCTGCGATATTTAATTGATTTTTCCATGTTGCCATTGGCGGAGAAGTATTTCCCCAAGCAGAGCCATGAGGAATAACTAAAGAATCTACCTCCCACTCGTCTAATTTTCTATATAAATCAGAAGGTCTCTCTGCTCTCTCCAAACAGTCAAGCGGGAGGTCTTTTACGTGAGTCGAATTGTCACAATATTCAAGGTTCTTAATAAGCAACTGTCTTTGCCTATAATTCAAATAATAAGAAGCATTTTTATAGTCAAAAAGCATGGCTCCAAATAATGTATAAGCTGGAGCATCTACTATGCTCCTAAAAAACTTATGATCGGGTGCTCCAATAGGTCTTTCAGGGATATTATCATGAAGAGATTTTAGTATTACGTTCTTATGTCCATAATGTTTCTCTATATCTAAGCTTGTCTGAGTCCATTCCCAACCAAGAAAAGGTATGATAGAACTTTCATCTGACTCATTAGATATTCTTGAGCAGTCTCTTAAAGACTTTATTGTGTCTGTCCACTCCCTTCTTGTTAAAAATTCAGCATGATCATTTATAGAAAAGAAATCTAGATTTGCACAAAATCTTGCATAGTTACATGCATCTGCGGCTGGGTGAGTTCCCTCTCCTTCTAGAATAGGTAAATTACCTATAAAAGCATCGAGTGAATAGGTCGTATGTACATGTAAATCCCCAAATAAGATTGTTTTTTCGATCAATTTTGTGTCAATCGGACTCAAGAAAGGGGCATTAAATTCTTCAATTTGGCCTTGATCTTGGGGCTTACCAAAAAAATCAAAAAAGACAGCAAGATATAGAGCCAAGATTAATGAAACTATTAGCAAAATACCCATAGCGGCTATTTTGAAATAGCTTTTCATGGAAATTAAGACTCTTCTGTAATCAGAGTGATGGATGAATTCTTTAAATCTTCAGAAAGAACAAAAAATTTTTCTCTGGAAGTACGCGAACTTTTTAGATTAACCTCAAAGATATCACCATCTCTTAAACTATCTTTGAGAATAAAAGTTTCACCTCGTTTGATCTTATAAATATCTCTCTGATCAACAGCACCATAAGTCATGAAGTCGTGAACAGAGAAGGAAAAATCTCTCGCGATTTCTACTCTAGTGGCATCTGATTTGTAGAAAAATAAGGCAATAGTTTCAAATTTATTTGCAAGAAATTCGTCACCTTCTTTGAACTTTAAATCGTCAGATTGTATTAAGAGAGGCAAGGGTAAAATAAATAAAAGGAGGTATCGCATTTCTTATATATCTTTTCTAATAATTGTATCTTCTCGCTTTGGTCCGGTTGAAATCATAATAACAGGTACCCCTGAAATTTCTTCTATTTTCTCAACAAAAGATTTAGCATTATCATCAAGTTCTTCATATGAAGTTTGTCCTGCTGTAGGTTTAGACCAGCCTGGCATCTCAAGATATTCTGGCTTTGCAAGCTCTAGATCCATAGTTTCTATCATTTCAGCTTCTGTAAGTTCACTAGAATACTCAGTACATATCTTTATTTTTTCTAAACCGTCCAAAACATCTATCTTAGTTAAGCAGAGTCCGTCTACACCACTGACTTTAACCATATTTTTTAGAAGGAAACCATCTAACCATCCACATCTCCTAGGTCTTCCAGTAGTAGCTCCAACCTCACCGCCCGTTTCAGCTAAGTAAGTTCCCATTTCATCAAATAACTCAGTAGGAAACGGTCCTTCACCAACTCTTGTAGTATAAGCTTTAGTGATTCCTATAGTGTAATCAATATCAGATGGACTTATTCCTACACCAGCTGGAACACCCCCAATTAAGTTACTTGATGTTACAAACGGATATGTTCCAAGGCTTACATCTAATAAAGCACCTTGAGCACCTTCATAGAGTATTTTCTTTTTAGATTTTTGTAATTCTCTAATTTCTTCTATTACATTTCCAACATAAGGCTTTAATTTTTCAGCTTGTTTCAAATTTAAATCTATCAATTCATTTAGATCGATTTTAGATATACCAAATGAATGTTCAAAAATTGAATTGTAAAAATCTAAAGCTTGCGTCAATTTATCATTTAATTTTCTTTCATCATATAGGTCTGAAATTCGTACTGACCTTCTTCCAACTTTGTCTTCGTATGATGTTCCTATTCCTCTTCCTGTTGTTCCTATTTTTGTTAAATTAGCAGATTGCTCTCTAAGTTGATCTAACTTTATATGATAAGGTTGAATAAGACTGCAAGCTGAACTTATTATGAGTCTGTCTTCTATATCTCCTAAAACTTCATTCGCTTCGGCCAACTCCGAGAATAAAGCATCTAAACTCACAACAACTCCTCTTGCTATTAAACACTTTATATTTTCATGACATATTGCTGAAGGTAATAAATGAAAAATAATTTTTTTTCCATTCACTATTAAAGTATGACCAGCATTATGACCGCCCTGATACCTTACAGCGGCATCTAAATCATTTGCAAGGTTATCCACAACCTTGCCTTTTCCTTCGTCACCCCACTGAAGGCCAAGTAAAGAGATATTTAGATTCATAGTTACATTCCTATAGATTAGAAACTGAAACTAAATCTAGATCAAATCCTACAGCCGGTCTATCGCGATCTGATTGTTTTCTTAGACCATCATATCTTCCACCTTTTGCAAGCACATAACCTGCTGAATCAGAATACGCGGAAAATACAACTCCATTATGATATTTGAACCCTTGAACCTCAGCTAAATCAACATGCAAAGTTATTCCCGATTTATTTATTAGCTTGGTTGCCAAGCCTTCAAGATCATCCATAAAATTTTGAGTTGTCTCAAAGTAAGAAAAACTTTCTTTTGCGGACTGGATTATGTCAATCTCACCATACATATCGCACAGTGATATTAAAGATTGTTTATTATTGTATGAATCTGGAATGATTTTATCTAAGTCAGATTTAGATTTTTTAGAAAGAGCTATTTCTAAGTCTACAAAAATTTCTTTACCTAATTTCTTGAAAGGTTCAAGGACGGAAGAAATAAATGCAGCGTGACCAAGACTAAGAGTTATATTTTTTATACCTGCAATCTCGAGGCTCTTTAACATTAAATTTATACTCTCTAATTCAGCCTCATTGGAAGAATCTCCAAATATTTCAGCGCCTACTTGTATAGTCGTTCTTGATCTTAATGACTTTGATGCCTTACTCTTGACAACCTCTCCTGCATAACAGAGTTTTACTACTTCATTAGACTGTATTCGATAAGCATCTATCCTAGAGGCTTGTTCTGAAATATCTGGCCTTATGGATAGATCTTTTCCAGTTAAATTATCTTTGAAACTAAATGCATGAGACTTAATCTCATCATGAGCCTCACCACCTATTGATTCAGATAATTCTAATAAAGGAGGTGTAATAAATTCAAAACCAGAGGAAATATATTCATCAATCAATTTCCTTCTCAACATCTCCACCTCAATAGCTTTAGGTGGGAGAAGTTCGTCTACGCCATCGGGTAAGCTCCAGCGTATTTTTGAACTCATCTACTAATTTGTAGCTTTAGAATTATCTAGATATTTAAAGAAATCACTGTCAGGATTAATTAAAAGGATATCTGATTTACTTCCAAAAGTTGATTGATATGCCTTTAAACTTCTTGTGAAATCATAAAATTCTGGATCTTTGGAATAAGCATTAGCATATGTTGCTGCTGCTGTTGCATCTCCGTTTCCTTTTGTTTCCTCTGCTTGTCTGTAAGCATCAGCAAGAATGATCGTTTTTTCTTTGTCAGCTGTTGCTCTAATTTTTTCAGCAACCTCATTACCTTGCGCTCTAAGTTCTTTAGCTAGCCTTTCTCTCTCTGTTCTCATTCGGTTGTAAACCGACTCACTAACTTCTGGAGGTAGATCTATCTTTTTGACTCTCAAATCTATTACTTCTACACCCAACTCTTCAACAGCTATATTATCTAGTTGAAGTGTAAGTTTATCCATGAGCTCGTCTCTTTCTCCAGAAACAACTTCATTAACTGTCCTTGTACCAAATTCATTTCTTAAACCGGCATCGACTCTTTGGATTAAAAGTCTTCTCAATCTTTCCTCATCACCACCTGTAGTAGTGAAATACTTTTCTACATCGCTTACTCTCCATTTTACAAATGAATCAACGGTTAAAGCTTTCTTTTCAGATGTTAGATAGCTTTGAGGTGCAGCATCTAGGGTTAGAATTCTTGCATCAAATTTTCTAACTGTATTAATGATTGGAAGTTTGAAATGTAATCCTGGAGGTACATCGGCTTCTACGACTTCTCCAAATCTTAATTTAACCGCCCTCTCAGTCTCTTTTACTACGAAAATTGAGGCCGAGATTAAAGCTATAAAAGCTATCAATATAGGTATCAGTAAAAGTCTTAATGTTTTCATTATCTTCGCTCCTCTTGTCTGTTTCTTCGCCTTATCTCTTCAATAACCTGATTTGTTAAATCACTTATTGATGCATTCCCTGACGAGCTTGGTATATTCAAGTTCTCAACTCCTCTAGCTGACTCAGCAATCTTATCTAAGGGCAGATAAAGTATATTATTTCCACCTTCTACGTCTATCATAACCTTTGTACTATTAGACATTACTCCTTGAATCGAATCCAAATATAAACGGTTACGAGTTACATCTGGAGCTTTTTGATATTCAGATAAAAGAAGATTAAAACGGGTAGCATCACCTTCAGCCTCGGATATGACTTGCTCTTTATATGCCTCAGCATCTTGTAACATTCTCTGTGCTTGTCCTCTGGCTTCTGGTACCAAGCCATTAGCGTAAGTTTCTGCTTCATTTCTCGCTCTAACTTCGTCTTCCCTTGCTTTGATAACGTCATCAAAGGCTTCTTGTACTTGATTTGGAGGTGAAGAGTCTTCGATATTTACAATTACAACTTCCAAACCAGTGTTATATTTATTTAAGTAACGTTGTAATCTGGTTTTAACTTCTTGTGCAATTAGCTCACGACCCGTTGTAAGAGCATCATCCATAATTGAACCTCCTACAACATGCCTTAACGCACTTTCAGTCGCTTGAACTAAACTGGCATCAGCGTCTCTAATGTCTAAAACATACTTTTGTGGGTCTGCAATTTGGTACTGAATAGAGACTGTCACATCAACAATATTTTCATCTTTAGTAAGCATCAAAGCATCGTGTCTATGTGGCCTAACTCTTACTACATCAACAATCTCCCAAGCGTCAATGATGGGAGGATTCCATCTCAAGCCGGGGCCTTTGATTTCTTGAAATTTACCAAGCCTAAGTACTACTGACCTTTCTGCCTGCTCAACCTGATATATTCCAGCTCCAACCCATAACAGCACTAATACACCTAAAATCAAAGGTAAACTTTTAAGGCTGAACCCACCACCATCTGAAGAGTCACCAGAAGATCCTCCTCCAAAAATAGATTCGATTCTTTGTCTGACTTTTTTAATTACTTCGTCGATCTCCGGAGGAGTGTCATTTCTTCCCCAAGGATCTTTATTATCATTTCCATTCCAAGACATTTATATTGCTTCCTGTGTTTGTTTTTCTTTGATTAAGTCGAAACCATCAACTTCTAATAACTTAATGAGGTCATTTTGAAAATTTTCAAGATGTAATTCTATCAGACCTTCGTTAGATATTCTCTCTTCTAGCACACTTCCAGATGAATAAAGCTCAGATCTCAACCAACCTAAGTCATTTGTTAAGCTCACCCAATTAGTAGTTATTTTACCTTTAAGCTTAGTGTTGATAGCATCATATAAACTTCCGAAGCCTTTTTGTGCCGTTGACGATATCCAAACCTGATCAGAACTTTCTTGTGATATCTCGTTCAGAGACGATATATCAAGTTTATCAGTCTTATTATTCACTCTTATTAGAAGCTTATCCGATAAGTCCAAATCTTTTAAAATTTTCTCTACTTCTTTCACTTTAAATCTGTGATCTTTATCTGAAATGTCCACAACATGTAGTAGAAGATCTGCTGAACTTAGATCATCCAACGTTGCTTTAAATGATTCAATGAGTTTTGTTGGAAGATTGGAAATAAACCCAACAGTATCAGAGAATAAAATATGCTGCAGCTCTTGTTTACTATTCTTTCTGGTGACTGAGTCTAGGGTTGCAAAAGGTTTGTCAGCAGCATACAGATTATTTTGAGTAAGATGATTAAATAAAGTAGTTTTGCCCGCATTTGTATACCCCACAAGTGCTACGACCATTTCTTTACCTTTACTTCTTGCGTAACGATTTATTTCTTTCTGATTATGTGCCTTATTTAATCTCTTCTTCAAACTTTTTATTCTATGGCCTATAAGTCTTCTATCTGTTTCTAATTGCGTTTCACCTGGACCTCTTAACCCTATTCCTCCCTTTTGCCTTTCAAGGTGGCTCCATCCTCTAACCAGCCTAGTAGAAAGATGAGTTAATTGAGCCAATTCAACTTGTAGCTTTCCAATATGACTAGTTGCTCTTGTTGCAAAGATATCAAGAATTAATGATGTACGATCCAAAACTCGAGTTCCAAGGTATTTTTCTAAATTTCTTTCTTGGGAAGGAGATAGATCATTATTAAAAATGACTAATCCGCATTTATTTATTTTTACAAGCTCCCTAATTTCATTGAGTTTGCCTAGTTTCACAAAATAATTAGGAGAAGGTCTTTCAATCTTACATGTTATCTCCGCACAAACACCTGCACCTGAAGACATACACAGTTCTTTAAACTCTTCTTTGGCTTCTAGTTGTAAATCTTTATTTAAAGAAAACCTTTCCACGTGTACAAGTATGGATTGTGGTAATGTTTCTTCTATATTCATGAATTTTTTAAAATTAAATCCTTTACCGAAGTAAATAGAGAAGAATTATTCTCTAGAAAAATTATATTGTCCCAGCTTCTCATCCATGTCATTTGTCTTTTAGCCAGTTGTCTTGTTGAATTAATACCTCTATCAATCATATCATCAAGACTGTAATCTCCTGCTAAATATTCACATACCTGACGATACCCTACGCTTTTCATTGATTGAGAATTTGGACTCATTCCTTTGCATCCAAGAATGCCTTCCACCTCTTCAATCAGTCCATTGTGGATCATTCCTTTAAATCTTTTTGCAATAATCTCTCGATGTATGTCTTTGTCTTGAGGCTTAATGGCAATTTGAATTAAATTAGATTCGCTTATCACCTTATTGATTTCTTTTTTATTTTCAGCCTGCCATTTAGAAAGCTCTTTACCCGTTGCTAAAAAAACCTCAATAGCTCTCTTAATTCTTTGGGTATCATTTTGATGAATTTTTAAAGAGGAATTTTTATCTATTTTTTCTAAATATCTATGCATTTCATGTACCCCTCTCTCTTCAAACTCCTTTTTAACTCTGAGTCTTATTTGACTGTCTACTGGAGGTAATCTTGAGATACCATTTACTAAGTGGTGAAAATACATCATTGTTCCGCCAACGAGTAAAGGTATTCTCTTGGTTTGAAATGCATTTCTTATGGAGTCGATGACATCATCTTGAAATTGAGAAGTGGAATAACTTTCGTCTGGTTTTAAGATATCAATTAATTCATGAGGATATTTCTCAAGAACCTTTGATGATGGTTTTCCGCTCCCTATATTCAAATGTTTATAAATCTGAACAGAATCAACACTTATAATATTGATATCTAAGTTCTTATATAACTCTATTGCTAAGTCGGTTTTCCCCGCTCCTGTCGGACCCATTAGCGTAATAATTAATCTCTTTTCCACTCATATATGATAGTTTATTAAAAGAAAAAAAAACCGACTGATTAGCCGGTTTTTTTTTATTAGTAAAATCTCAAGTTAAATCGTAACCTCTTTCTTCATGCTCAGTAACATCTAAACCTTCGTATTCCTCTTCTTCACTAACTCTTAAGGAAGTAAAAGAACCGATTAGTCTTAGAATTATCCACGAGGCAACAGCAGTCCATAAACCTATAACAGCAATCCCCTTTAATTGAATAAAAAACTGTTCCATAGGAATCCATTCTTCACCAGCACTAGAGCCAAGAAAACCTCCTTGGACGCCAAGAAAACTTACCATAATAATACCGATTATTCCTCCTACGCCATGAACAGGAAATACATCTAAGGAGTCATCTATTCCAAATAAACCCTTCACAGCTTGGGTAGCATAGAAGCATATTGAACCTGCCATTAGACCAATTAATAATGCACCCTCTGGTCCAACGCTACCTGATGCAGGTGTAATAGTAGCTAGGCCTGCAACCATACCAGTTGCTATACCAACTATTGTAGGCTTACCTCCTTTAATCCATTCAATAGCCATCCAAGTTAAGGCTCCTGTAGCTGCACTTATATGCGTTACAAGCATAGCCATGCCTGCAAGACCATCAGCAGCCCAAGAACTTCCAGCATTAAACCCAAACCAGCCAACCCAAAGCATGGCAGCTCCAGTAACTACCATTGTTCTGTTATGAGGTGGCATAGCTGTTGAAGGAAAGCCTTTTCTAGGACCTAATACGATAGCTATAACTAAAGCACCAACTCCACAAGTTAAGTGCACAACAAGACCACCGGCAAAATCCTTAACATCGGCTAGGTAACCTCCTCCCCATATCATATGGCAAGCAGGCAGATAAACTACCGTAAACCAAAGCAAGGAAAATAAGCACATTGCACCGAATTTCATTCTTTCTGCAAATGCTCCAACAACCAAAGCTGGTGTAATGATGGCAAAAGTCATTTGAAATATTACAAATAGAGAATGGGGCATAGTTGTCCCGGGAGCCAAAGTATCTCTACCGATGCCACTTAAGAAAAATGCGCTGGTACCTCCAATAAAGGCATTGCCCTCAGTAAAGGCAAGACTGTATCCGTAGACAACCCAAGCGACGGAGACGATACAAGCTATAGCAAAACATTGCATTAAAACTGATATCGCATTTTTACTTCTTACTAGTCCCGCATAGAAAAGGGAAAGCCCTGGAAGAGTCATAAACAGAACTAATGCAGTTGAAGTTAGTATCCAGGCAGTATCTCCTGAATTCAATTCATCTGCTGAAATAGTAAAAGAAAAAATTAAAGTACTAAAAAGAAAAAGTTTTTTTATCATGAGATCACCTATAATTTATAAGGCATCTTCATTAAGCTCTCCGGTTCTAATCCTTACAACTTGCTCAAGAGAAGATACAAATATTTTTCCATCTCCTATCTTTCCAGTATTCGAAACTTGCGATATAGCATCTATTACTTTGTCAGTATTATCATCACTAACTGCAACTTCTATCTTAGTTTTTGGTAAAAAATCTACGACGTATTCAGAACCTCTGTATAGTTCGGTATGACCCTTTTGTCTTCCGAAACCTTTAACATCGGTTATAGTGAGACCCGTGACACCTACTTCAGATAAAGCTTCTCTGACTTCATCGAGTTTATAAGGTTTGATAACTGCTGTAATTAATTTCATTAAAAACTCCTATTATTTATTCCTTTCACTATAGACTAAATACTTACTATTAAAATAAGAACCCAACGTGTTTAAATGTAAATTATAGTTCAAAAACATAACAAATAGTGTTTTATAGTATTTTGCAGTATTTTTTCAGGAATTCAAAAAAAAGGTGCATTGAATGCACCCTTTTTGCATATATTTTTATTTGCTACACTTGAGGTGTTCTAAATGGTACTGAATCAAATAGAAGCATTTCACTGCAGTCAGGTTGAGGTCCTTCAATTTCCGGAGCAGTTTCCTCAAAGAGTTGTGCACCTAATTCTCTAGATTCCTCTGAATCCCAAAATTGATGAAAAGCATAATCATAAGAACCTATTGAGGATCCTGAGATAGGAGTCTCAAAATCTGGAATGTGTATTGTGTAGAAATAAGGAGATCCAGTTCCAGCCGTATCTTGCCCTGTTTCAATCCAGCTATTAAAAGTGTCTAAACCTGCAAGTAAATCTGCTTTTCCAAAGCTATCTGTAAAACTACAAAACATGAATCCTACGACTCCACCTGGTTCTGAATCAGGCTCAGTAGCAGCTCTGTAAACATTTACGTCGAAACCATAGTTAGCTTCTTCACCGTTATCAGAAGCTCCACAAGATATAATGCTACTCGTTTTATCAGTCCAAGATTCTGCAGGTCCTGCTATCCATTCTTCCCAACCAGCTTGTGCCTGTTCTTCAGATTGCCAAACAAGGGTCCACATACCATCATATAAATCAGTTTCTGTTCGCGGAACAAGACCTACAGACATAGGCACAGCAGTCTCAAGGCCATCGAGAATCTCATTCCATTCGACAAGCATTTCAGAAAAAGACTCTTGGCTCATATCGGGTCCAAAATCACAAAACAAGTATTCGACATATCCTGTATTGATTGCTGAATCGCTTAACTCCACTTCTTGTGGACTTTCTGAACAAGAGTAAGCCAAAAAGGGTACTAAAAAAAATCCTAAAACTTTGGTTTTAAACATATTACCTCTCCTTAAAAAAAAACCTTAATTGTTATTCTATTACTAAGAAACAGAAACCTTTGAAACTTTAATGAATTGATAAAGTTCTTCTAGCTCATATAAAATTTTACCTTCAATCTTGTAATAATTGGGACCTTTCTCCTCTCTTCTCCAAGCTTCCAGTGTTCTTTCACTGCACATTAAAATTTCTGCAGCATCTTTTGGTTTAATTAATTTTATATCCATATCCATTTTAATTCCTGAGTTAACATCCTTGTTAATGATTAATTCCTTTTAAACTCAAAAAAAAGGGGCAATCCGATTAAGGATTGCCCATCTTTACTATGCCAATCGAGGCATAAAGGTACGCAGCATTATTTGAAATCAGGGTAGGCTTCTACACCAATTTCAGATTTATCTAAGCCGATCTCTTCATCATTATCAGTCGCTCTAATTCCAACAATACTGTCAATGACTTTGAGAACTATGAAGCTTGTAACAAAGACCCAAGCAAAAATAACTATCACACCAATGAATTGAGTTCCAAAAGCACCTGCACCTGATAGAGGTGTTGCCATGATTCCCCAAATTCCTACTGTTCCGTGTGCAGATATAGCACCTACTGGATCATCGATTTTTAGTTTAGTGTCTAATATGACTACAGAGAAATACACGATTACGCCACCTATTAAACCTATTAATGTGGCTAAACCACCTGTTGGTGTGTCTGGTGCTGCAGTAATAGCAACTAAACCAGCAATAGCTCCATTTATTGCCATAGTGACATCAGCTTTTCCACTAAATATTTTACTAGCAAAAAGTCCGCCTAATACTCCTCCAGCTGCTGCCATATTTGTATTCATGAATACTTGGCCAACAGCAATAGCATCAGCCGCAGTATTAACTGCTAGTTGAGAACCACCGTTGAACCCGAACCATCCAAGCCATAGTATTAATGCACCTAGAGCTGCAATGGGTATATTTGAACCAGGAATAGCATATACAGAACCATCAGCTCCATATTTTCCTTTCCTAGCCCCTAAAATGCTTACCGCAGCAAGTGCTGCTGCCGCACCACAAAGGTGAACTACCCCTGAACCTGCAAAGTCAGTGTAGCCAAGAGCATCAAGGCCGCCGCCGCCCCATTTCCAGTATCCTTGGACTGGATATATAAAACCAGTCAAGATTACAGCAAATGCGAAGAATGGTAATAATTTCATTCTTTCTGCAACTGCTCCCGAGACAATAGACATAGCTGTAGCTACGAATACGACTTGGAAAAAGAAATCAGAAGCTTCTGAATATGATCCATAAGACATATCTTGATCACCCATTCCCAATCCTAGATAGGACAAGCTGAATCCAGGGACCCAAGCCGATACAGCTGAATCACCAGGGTACATGATAAAGAAACCACATACTAAGTACATAACACAAGCTATTGAGAATAATCCTAAGTTCTTAGTTACTATCTCAGCAGCATTCTTTGATCTTACCAATCCAGCTTCTAACATTGTGAAACCAGCTGCCATCCACATGACAAATGCCCCACTCATTAGAAGGTAGAAGGTATTGAGCGCGAATTCTAATTCTGTCATTTTTTCTCCTTAAATTTTTACAACGCGTCTTCGTTGAGATCTCCAGTCCTGATACGTATCAGCTGATTCAGATCTACAACAAAAATTTTTCCATCACCTATTTTGTTCGAATTAGCAGAAGTACTTATAGCATCCACAACCTCATCAGCGTTATTATCAGAAACAGCTATCTCTATCTTCGTTTTAGGAAGTAAATCAACCTCATACTCTGAACCTCTATATAACTCTGTGTGGCCCTTTTGCCTGCCGTAACCTTTAACCTCAGTGACGGTGAGACCAGAGACACCAACCGCTAAGAGAGCTTCTCTGACTTCATCGAGCTTGAAAGGCTTAATAACCGCAGTTATTAATTTCATACTAATTCTCCTTATTATTAAAAAATAATACAAAAGAATATATGCAATCCAAATGCCAGAAAAAACTAGTGAATTCGAGGAAAATTTAGTGCAATTTCTATTTTGATGTTCTAAGAGAGTGCCAAATTGGAGAGAAAAGTTCTAGAATTGGGCAAATTACATTTTTTCCTTCAAAAGGAGATCTAAGTGATGACTAATATTCTCTAAAGCTCCTCTATTTTTCATGAATACTTTAAATGCGTTATTACCTGCCATCTCCATCTCTTGGTCATCTGCAATATATTCAATGAATCTATCGGAAAGTTCTCTTGAATTATTTACTATCTTAAGAGCAGCATTTTGTTTTAGTTGTTCTGATATATCTAAAAAATTTCTCAAGCTTGGGCCTGATAATAAAGGTAGACTTTGCGCAGAGGGCTCTAATAAATTTTGACCTCCATGATCTATCAAACTTCCTCCTACAAATGCTACATCAGCAAGAGAGTAAAGAAAATTGAGCTCTCCTATGGTATCTCCCAACAATACTTGTGTATTGCTAGTAACGCTTGTTTTTTTTGAGCGCGATGCAAATTGAAGACCAGAATTTTTAACAATGTTCTTTACTCTTTCAAACCTCTCCAAATGTCTGGGAACAAGAATCAGCAAAGTATTGGGATATTCCTTAATGACTTCTTTGTAAGCTTCTAGAACTATCTCTTCTTCGATTTCATGTGTGCTTGCTGCTATGAGAACAGGTCTTTTGATTCCATCAAGAGACCAATCCTCTCTTACGGTTTTGGAAATTTCAATTAATTCTAATGGTACATCTTGATCAAATTTTAAATTGCCACATAAGTTAATTTCTTTTTTATCAACTATCTCTAGAAAACGACTTTTATCTGACTCAAATTGAGCAAGTAATAAATCTAAAGACTCTATAGCAGGTCGTATTACTGAAGAATATTTTAAATAATTTTCCTTAGATCTCTCAGAAAGTCTTGCATTTACGAGAGTTGTCAATATGCCTCTATTGTTACAATTAAAAATTATATTTGGCCAAATTTCAGTCTCTAAGAGTATCAATATCTTTGGTTTCCATTTGTCTAAAAAGAAATTTATGAATATCGGAATATCAACAGGCATATATTGGTGTTTTATCTTGTTTCCTAACCGCTCTATTAATAATTTTGAACCTGTTGGCGTTGTGGTTGTTACTAATATCTCAGTAGCAGGATATTTTTCTATCAAGCTTCTTATCAAAGGCATGGAAGCATTAACTTCCCCAACAGAAACGGCATGAATCCAAATTAATGATTTACCTTTTAGAGGTGAGGTTTTGCTTATACCGAGCCTTTCTGGCCATCTATACAAATACTCTTTGTTAGATAAACCTTTCCAAAATAATCTTAAAAAATAAAGAGGTAATAATAAGCAAAATATAGCTGTATAAAGCTTTCTTGACATGAGCATATGCTAACATAGCCCTTATTCCTAAATTAAATTAATGTTTTGATAGTTGTAACCGGAAGTAACGGATTTATTGGATCCAATCTAATTAAGGGCCTTAATAAAATTGGCTACAAAGATATCATTGCTGTTGATGATCACAATAACCATAAACTCAAAGAAAATATAATTCATTGTGAAATACAGGATTATCTTGATATAGATGAATTCCTGTTGCTAATTCAAAAAAATAAATTTGATGGAACGAAACTCAAATCAATCTATCATCAAGGTGCTTGCTCTAATACGATGGAGTGGGATGCAGAATATCTATACAAGAATAACTTTTTATACTCGAAAGAAATATTAAATCTTTCAATAAAATCGAATACTCCCCTAATCTACGCCTCTTCTGCCTCTGTTTATGGAAGTGGTAATGTTTTCGAAGAATCAATTGAGAATGAGAGTCCAATTAATCTCTATGCATATTCTAAATTTAAATTTGATCAACTGGTGAGACAAGCCTTAACTGAAAAAACTACACAAATTGTTGGACTAAGGTACTTCAATGTTTACGGCCCTCAAGAACAGCATAAAGGCAGCATGGCTAGTGTTGCGTATCATTTGCATAATCAGTTAAAAGGTAACGGCTCTATAAAGTTGTTTAAAGGATCTGACGGATATAGCGATGGTGAACAAAGGAGAGATTTCATTTATATCGATGACATAGTCAAGGTCAATCTTTGGTTTTTAGAGAACAAAAAAATTTCTGGAATATTCAATTTAGGTACAGGTAAAAGCCGTACATTTAATGATGTTGCTCAGGCTGTAATCAATTGGCATAGCAAAGGAAGAATTGAATATATTGATTTTCCTGAAAAGTTAAAAGGCTCATATCAAAGCTTTACAGAAGCTAACATTTCAAAATTAAGAGAAGTAGGATACACAGAAGATTTCATAGATATTACTGAAGGAGTAGACCTCTATTTAGATACCTTAGAAAAATGGCCAAAAAATAATCCCTCCTAATCTCATGTCAGAGGACAAAAACAAGTTTTCACCATCCCTTCTTTCATTGAAAAGCATAGTCACCTGGATAGGAATAGGTTTGCTAAGAATTATCTCCCTCCTTCCTTATAAAATTCTAATGAGATTAGGAGACTCTCTGGGACTCTTAATTCATAAACTAAGTCCTCATAGAAAAGAAATAAGCGCCATTAATATTAATAGATGTCTTCAAAAGGAAGGTGATGAGCTCAATAAATTTGTTAAATCAAACTTTCAAGCTGTAGGTAGAGGTATCTTTGAGATGGCTATTGGTTGGTGGGCTTCTGATAAAAGGATTTTGAATATTAAAACTCGATTAATTAATAGTCATGTATTAAAAAATCAAGCTGAAGGAGCGTTGCTTCTTATAAAACATTCTACCCATTTAGAATTAGATCTAAGATTATTAAGTCAGTACTTTAATTTAACCGGCATGTATAAAGCTCAATCTAATGCAGTCTTAAATTATGTAATGATTAAAGCTAGAAATAATTACATAGAAGCATCGTTAACAAACAAAGAAGGTTTAAAAGCCGCGAGATGGATAAAGTCGGGAAAAATTTTCCTCTATGCGGCAGATCAAGATTATGGTCAAAATGTCTCAGAAATGGTGCCTTTTTTCGGTCTTCATGCTGCTACAGTTACCTTTCCTGCCTTGTTTTCAAAAAAAAATACAAAAATAATTTTTGCTGATGTTTCTAATGTTAAAGGGACCTATGAAATAGAATTAAAAGAATTGCATAGTTCCGAAAATGAATATGAATTCTTAAAACGAATGAATGATCTTTATCAAGAGTTTATAATGAAAGAGCCTGAAGGCTATCTTTGGATGCACAGACGCTTCAAATCAGGATTGGAGGAAAATATTTATCCTAAGTGGTCTAGAAGAGATAAAAAAAGAAAAAAAAGAAGGTTAAAACGATAAGAGTTTAGATCATTTTTTGAATAATTTTGGTCGTTGATATACCTTTAACAAGAGGAATAGTCATAACCTTACCTCCAGATTTAACTACCTCTTCATATCCAACTATTTCATTAATTTTATAATCTCCTCCCTTTACAAGCACGTCTGGTTTAATAGTTTTAATTAGCTTAATTGGAGTTTCCTCATCAAAAAAAACTACCTTATCTACACACTGTAAAGAGGCTAAAACTTTAGCTCTATGAGCCAGGGTATTAATTGGTCTACTAGAACCTTTTAATTTACGAACTGATTTATCAGTATTTATTGCAACTATAAGCTTGTCTCCCAGATCTTTTGCGGCTGCAAGATACTCAACATGCCCAGCATGCAAAATATCAAAACATCCATTAGTGAAGACTATTTTTTTTGATCTTTCATGAAGGTCTTGTGAATAACCTTTTATTTCATTAGACGTAACGAAAGATTCAGAAAGACCTAAGTAAGGAACTAACTCAGACTGGTTAACTGCAGCTGTACCAGATTTACCTACCACTATTCCGGCAGCGATATTAGCCAATCGAATTGACTCTGAAATAGTGAATCCTCCTGCCAGTCCTGCAGCAATGCTAGCAATAACGGTATCGCCCGCTCCGGAAACATCAAATACATCTCTTGCCTCTGTTGGAAAATCCTCTCTAATGATTTTTTCATTTCTTTTGTTTAAGAGTGTCATTCCATCTGAGCCTCTGGTAATTAAGAGTGAATTCAGTCTTAGAGATTTAATAAGATCCTTTCCTTTCTTTGTAATTTCAGATTCCTTATTTATCTTGCCAACTACTCTTTCAAATTCATGAAGATTTGGAGTGATAATGTCAGCTGACTTGTATTTTGAAAAATCATCTCCCTTGGGATCAACTAAGATTATTTTTTTTGTCTTTTTTGCTTCTCTAATGATTAGCGGGATATTCTTTAAGGTACCCTTTCCGTAGTCAGAGATGATAAGAACCTTATTTTTTTTATAACTTATATGCTTTTTATAATGAGATAAACTTGATTGCCAATCTGTTTCGGAGAATTCCTCTTCATTATCTATTCTTATTAATTGTTGCTGAGATGCCAGGATTCTTAACTTTGAGATAGTAGGATGATCAGATTTGCTTAAAGCTTTTTTAATATTGTTCTTCTGTAAAAGTTTAATAACCTGAGTTGAAGAAGCATCTTTTCCAGTTACTCCAATTATTGTTGCATTAGAACCAAGACTAGATAAATTTAAAGCAACATTTGCAGCTCCACCTAATCTTATCTCTTCGCCGGATGGTTTGAGAACAGGCACAGGCGCTTCGGGAGAAACTCTGTCAACACTACCAGAAATATATCTATCTAAAATAATATCTCCAAAAACAAGGACATGTCCTTTACTTAACATCTTAAGGTCCATATGTGGTAATTATATACCTTGAGATCATTATGCTGTTCTATATTATTGATTTGTGTAGTTTAGTAAGTTTTATCGCATTCAAAATGATCTTAAAAATTAATGAAATTAAATCTTCCTATTGATATAGAAAAAGTGAAAGGCTTTCTTGATCCATTGGAAGGAGAAGCCCTATATGTTCACTCAAAAAATGCAACTGAGGCAGGTCCTGCACTAGAAATTGGAAGTTATTGTGGAAAATCAGCAGTCTATATTGGTTCAGCTGCGAAAAAGAATGAAGAAAAACTCTATTCTGTAGATCATCACCGAGGATCAGAAGAACAGCAACCAGGAGAACAGTACTTTGATCCTGATTTAGTGGATGATACAGGTGAAGGAATAGACACCCTACCTTACTTTCTTGCAACTATTCGTCGATCTCAATTAGAGGGAGTTGTAATACCGGTAGTTTCAACATCTGAAGAAGCTTATACTGACTTAAGATTGGAGTTCAGTTTTATCTTTATTGACGGCGGGCACAGTGAGGAAGCAGCTCAAAAAGATTATAAACTATGGCAAAACAGGTTGTTTGTAGGTGGTTTATTAGCAATTCATGATGTTTTCCCTGATCCAAAAGATGGCGGTAGGCCTCCTTTTAATATCTATAAGAAAGCCCTTGATAGTGGTCAATTTAAGGAAATAGAGGCTATAAAGTCTCTAAGAATACTTAGAAAAATAAAGGGTTAAATTACGCCCAAGTTTTAGAAAAAAGGTCAGACCCAGGTGTAAAATTGTAGACAGCATCAGCAGCAAGTAAGACTGCACCTGCAGTCCAAGTGGGCTTTTCAATTGGCCAAAATTTATCATCCGGATATACATATCCTGTCCAATAAAGTTCATCATTATCACGCCACTGATGCAAGGAATCTAAAAGCTCCTCAGCTTCACTTAACAATCCAATTCTCACAAGAGCAAGGACTAACTCTGAACTTTCCGCTACTGTTACCCAGGGTTCTTCTTTTACGCACTTACAACCTTTTCCTTCGACAATAAAATCTGACCATTTCGATTCTATTTGTTGAATACTTTTATCTTGATCATAAATGCCACACAAAACTGGATAATACCAGTCCATGCTATATCTGGACTTACTCTCCCAACTTCTATCATATCTCTCTGGATTATTATTTATTGATTCTTTCAATCCAGCCATTGAAAAATTAACTCTTTCTGTAGACATGCCAAAAATCTTAAAAATTGCTGAAGCGCATTCCAGACTTTTATATATTGAACTACTGCCAGTAATTAACGAATCATCTAATATTTCCTTACCATCCTCTGCAGCCCAGTAAATATCACCTTTTTCTGTCTGCATTGAGATAACAAAATCAATTGCATTAGTTAATGAAGGCAACATTTCATTAAGAAACTCTTCATCTTGAAAAATTAAGTAGTGATGCCATAGACCGGTAGCTATATAAGCAGAGAAATTTGTTTCTCTTCTTTTAGTAGTGGGCTCCGACTTAATATATTCAGAATACCAAGAACCATCTGTAAGCTGATTATCCCTTAACCATTTATAGGCTCTTTCTGTTTTATCTTTTTTTCCAGCTATTGCCAAACCCATGGCAGCTTCTATATGGTCCCATGGATCAAGCTTCTTTCCAATTTCCCAAGGAATAGATCCATCATTATTTTGAACATCTAGTATGTAATCTACTGAGCTCTTATAAAACTCAAGACTAGAGTAGTCCATTTATATCGGTTTCCTAAAATACATTACCAGGCTTTTTCCTATAAGAGGTTGCAGAATCGATTCTAATATCTTTGTAAATAGAGGTTTTTTCATTAAATCCCAAACTAGAAGTTTATGGTATTGCTTAACTAGAAAAGAATCCTCTTTAGTTTTCCAAAAAAGACATTGCAACCACCAATATGGGGAATGCAATCCATGAGCCCAATGGAAAGACTGATATTCAAGACCATTAGATACAGCCAAATTCTTTAGTTCCTGATGTTTGAATATTCTCACGTGTCCGCCTGGTGTTTTTGAATATTCTTTACTTAGTTTCCAGCATATCAACTCAGGTAAATATCTTGGCACGCTTAATGCCATTACTCCTCCCGGCTTTAGAACTCTTACAAGCTCTCTTACTGATTCATTCGGTGAATCTACATGCTCCAGGACTTCACTACAAATAACTGCATCAAGAGAAGAATCTTTAAGAGGAATATCATCTATATTACCAAGTCCAAAAGTACAAGATGTACTAAGTTCAGAAGTATCAAAATCTTTCAGTCTGGACTGAGCAATTTTTATATCTTCAAAAGAAAGATCCATACCCACTATACTCGCTGGAGTTTCCAACAATGCACCAATTGAATGCCTTCCTTCTCCACAACCCATATCCAACATTAGCTGCCCTTCTCTGAGATTAAGATTGTTATATTTAATTGTATTCATTGATGAAAGATTCTATTACTGCCTTAAAAGAAGATTCATAAGAACTTGCTGCAATTTTCCAGTCAAAGATTTCTTCCATTCTTTGCCTTCCTTTTGTGGACAGTTTTCTCATATCTTCTGGATTATTGAATAATTTTATCACTGCCTTCTCAATTTCTTCTGCAGAGGATGGCATTATTTTTAGGGCAGCATCGCCAACTACTTCTTCTAGTCCTCCAGAATGAGTGCTGATTAAAGGAACTCCGCAGGCCATTGCTTCACCTGCTCCAAAACCAAAACCCTCATAAAGAGAAGGTATAACAGCTAATTCAGAAGAGTGGTATAAATCAACAATCTCTTTCTCAGATATTCCTGATCTAAAAGTTATTACATTACTTAGATTCAACTCCTCTATGAGTTTACTGACCTCACTATTATTGGGAGATTTACCTATAACGGTTAAGGTAGTTTTAGGAAATGAGGACAATATCTTAGGTAAAGCTTTAACTAAATACTTTAGACCTTTCAATGGTATGTCTGCACTAGCAGTTGTAATGATTTTGTTTTCTTCTCTCTTGTCAAAAGAACACGGACTAAATGTATTTATATCAATACCATTTAAAATAACCTCGATTCTATTCGGGTCAACATGAAACTCTTCGACAACATCTTTTTTTGAAGGTTTGCTAACGCAAATAATTTTTTTTAGCTTTGGAGCAACTCTTTTCTGCATAGGAAGAAAGTTATGCCATCGCTTTGAAGATAGTTTCTCTTTCCAATTAGTAGCATTTTGCATTTCTAGTTTATGATCTTTTGTAATTGGATGATGGATGGTAACCACCAAAGGAAGAATCTCTTGGATTCTTAATAAAGATCCAGATAAAGATTGGTTGTCCAAAATAATCTCAAAATCACTTTTATTATGTTTAATATATTTGAGTACTCTCTTTCCAAAAGTATAAGGCTCAGGAAAGCCACCGGTCATTACAGTAAGCCATTCGTAAAAATCTAGGGGACGAAATAATAAATTCAAACCGAACGAGCCCATTCTATTTTGAGTCTCAAATAATCCTAAACTAGGAATTTTTATTAATTCTACTGATTCATCTAACTCGGGATAAGGCGGGCCAGATAAGACAGAAACTTGATGACCACGATCACTTAGAGCTTTACTCAAGTGCTTAATATAAATACCTTGCCCTCCTGAATAAGGATGACTTCTATAGCTCAAGATTCCAATTCTCAATATTGCTTTCCCTTTAATCTCCTGGATAAAAGGTCATATATAGATCTATGCCCTTTCAAGCTTCTTAAAATTCTCTTTTTATCTTTTTTTATGAACTTATTAAAAAAATAAGTGCTATGTAGCTTTCTGGAAGAATCTAGATCAAAAACAACAAGCCCATTTCCGTCCAAGAAAAAATTCGAACTTTTAGCATCTCCGTGAATGAATTTTATCCATTTCATTCTTTTAAAGAAGGACGCTATATGACCAATTAATCTCAATTGATCAAGGTCTTCTGCTATTGCATCATCAAGTCTCTGGCCGCAAACTTCTTCTGAAACAAAAAATGACTCTCTAGCCCCTAAAATGCCTGATCCTTCATACAAAAGAACAGGTTTAGCTGTTCTGATGCCAACGGCGTTCATCCAATACGTTGATAAAAAAGAGTTATGAGCTCTGGTTTTCTTGAACAACCTTGAAAAGAAGTGCAAGGGGCCCTTAATTCTATATTTTTTTATGTAGAAGTTTTTACCTTGAATATTGGTTTTAGTAATCAAGTGACCCTTTTCATTTTTTATTATTTCTCCGCTCTTAATGAGTAAATCTTCATCTCTAAAGAGATTTAGGAATTGTTTTGTATCTGCGTCTTTTCTTGCAAGATATCTTGAAGAGTTACTTATGTGTTTTGCAAAAATACCGTCTTCAGAAGTTAATGACGAGTTTTTTATAAATACTTTGAGGTGAGGCTTTAAATACATAGAAAAAGCCCTACTTAAAATGGCTTTGGTAGTGTCTGAATAATTTGAAGTAAATTCTCTAAACGTACAATCATAATAGGTCATCATAAATCTATAGAAATCTCTTTCTGAGAGATCAAACTGCAAAATAGAATGTATGAAACCTCCCAAATCTTTGACAATCCATCTATGCGGAACTTTTGATCTTATTTGAGCTCTGTGCAAATCAATAAGATAGATTTGTATATTGTTAAAATCAATTTCCTTATTTATGTGCAGATGGCAAAGATATAAATCTCTATGATTTAACCCGCTGAGATGCATTTCTCTGATGATAGAAGCAGCCGCTTTCAAGAGTTTATTTTTCTGATTAAAAGTAAGTTTCTTATGCAAGCCCTCTAAAAAAAAGTCTTCTAAAGATTTGGTTTCATACAACTCTTCGGTGATAAGAAAAGAAGAAGAGTTTGCAGGATTTAATCCGCGAGTAGCAAAACCTTTAACTTGAGGGCAATTAATGCCACATTCATACAAATGATTTAAAGCCTCGTATTCTCTTCGGGCACCAACTACAGGAATTTTTAATTGTAGAATATTTTTTAAAATCTCTTTCCAGCCTACACCTCCATGAAATTTTATGAAATAGCTTCTGCCCTCATTCACAAATTTCTTTGTAATTCTATTTTCATATTTTCTATAAATTTCTCCTTCAAAGTTTCTTGCAACTGTGAAAGTATCTTTGGTATGAAATAAATGCTCTAAATGCTTATCTAAAATTTTAACGTTACTCATTAGAAAGTTTCTTCTATGAAATCAGCAATAAATTTAAACCTAGAAAAAAAGTATTTTTTATCAGACAAGTTGCTAATCGAACTTCTAACATAAAATAAATTTTTATCTGAAACACTCTCTTCTAGAAGTAAGTTAAATCTATTTTGGTTAAATTCACCTTCCAGTACAGTTCCGGATCTAAATTTTAGAACCTCACTAGAGAATCCAACTTCGCTAGTTACTAAAGAAGGCAAACCTGATACCAAAGCTTCAATTATTATATTCCCAGCAGCCTCCTCTCTAGCTGGGTGTATTAGTAAATCTGCAGACTTCATAAATGATGCAACATCTTTTCTTGGACCTAAAAAATGGACCTTCTTAGACAGAGAAGCATCGGTAAGAAGATTTTCATAGGGTTTTGACTTATCGTCACCTATCACTACCAAATTAGAGGATATGTTCTTTTCATTAAGGTGACGCAATCCAAGTATTGCACGATCTAACCCTTTTCGTGAAAAATCTGAACCAACAAAAAGCAATATCTTTTCACCAAGTGAAATATTTAAAGCTTCATAAATATTCACTGGTTCATAATCGGACCAATCCTTATCAATACCGGGAGGAGCGATGATTATTCTCTCAGCTTGAGTAGAGTAAAATTCTCTGAATTCATTTGACTGCTTATCATTAAGAGAAAGTATCTTGGTATTAGATTTTTGGGAAAATACATCTTCTTCAAACTGCATAGATTGCCTATATCTTCTTGTAAATTTTTGAACCATATTTTTTTTTAGAGCTTGCTTAGCAAAGCAAGTATCTGCAGCAAAGTATAAATCTAAGCCAGGCATTTTATTGAATCCAAAAATAATATCAGGAGAAAAGTCTTGCATAGAAAGATAAACATCTTTCACAAAATTCCTATTCTTTGCATAATTAAACTTTCCTCTTTCTCCAAGAACAACGACATCTAAACCTTCCGGTATTGGACCTTCCCAACTGCGCGTAAAAGCTTTCAGTACATGACCTCTCAAAACTAACTCATTTGCAACTCCAAGAAAGTCTTTTTGTAGTCCTCCATATGGAAAATATTTAAATAATAATAAGGCTAATTTCTTTTTCACACGCTCTATTACAATGTCTCAAGGGCTTCCATCACTTCTTCAGGGCTAATAGACAAAAGTGAAGCATCGTAGCCGTCAGGTAAATCACCTTCTCTTATTTTTTTATAACCTTCCATTTTTCTAATGATTACCTTTTGATTAATTAAAGGTGGAGTATATTCGGGAGAGGAAGGACCATAAACCGCTACTAGAGGAGTTTCAACTGCTGCAGCTATATGCATCAGACCTGAGTCATTTGATACAACCTTCTTGCAGTAAGATAAGAGGTCTACAGCATCAACTAAAGAGGTCTTGCCAATTAAATTATAGAAATGATCTTCTTCTTGTAAGTTTTCAAAATTAGAAATTTTCTTTCCAGTTTCATGATCATTTGCAGACCCGAAACATAAAATATTCCAACCTTTTTTTAGATAATTTTTTGCAACTATAGAATAATTTTCTTCAGGCCATTTCTTCGCAGGTCCAAACTCCGCTCCAGGACAAATAGCTAAACAGGGTAAATCTTGATTAATACCAAATTTAACCAAGGAAGATTGTTGATTTTCAAAATCAATGCTTAGTTTCGGAAAAGATAAGCTTTCAAGACAATAATTACTGTCTTTCATCGAAAGAGCCGCAAATTTTTCAACCATCAAATGATTCTTATTCTTATCAAGATATCTTATATCATTCAATAGCCCATACCTCATTTCTCCTAACCAGCCAGTTCGAATGGGTATTCTTGCAAAGAAAGGTATCAGTGAGGATTTCAAAGAATTAGTCAAAATTATTGCCTGATCATAGTTATATTTCTTTAAATTTTTGCCAAAGTGACGTCTAGAAAAAAATTTAAGGTCTCCATGTAAGTAAGGAGATTTAATTGTTTTGGAGACCTCGGGCATTCTTTGCATAAGCTCTGAAGACCACTCTGGAGATATGACATCAATCTTGCAGTCTGAAGATTCTTCTTTCAGTCTTTTATAAAGAGTTTGAGCCATGACAGAATCTCCAACCCAAGATGGTCCAATTATTAAAATTTTCATAGGGTCTATTTGACGTAGGTATGCCAAGAAGAGTTTTTTTCTCTAACTCCTCTAACTTGGTCAAAGTATACACTTTGTAATTTCTCTGTTATGGGTCCTCTCAAGCCAGATCCTATGGGTTTATCATCGAGAGAGTTTATTGGTACAACTTCCGCTGCTGTACCTGAAAAGAACGATTCATCCGCTTCTAGGACATCCTCCACTTTAAGTTTCTTAATTTCAAAGGGAATATCAAGTTCGGAAGCTAAATCTAAAATTGTTCTTCTTGTTATGCCATCTAAACAGGAATCAAGGTCCGGTGAGTAAAGCGTCCCCTCTTTAACTATAAAAAAGTTCTCTCCACTGCCTTCCGCTACGTAACCTTCTGCATCTAACATTAAGGCTTCATCAAATCCACTCTCAAGGGCTTCATTTAAAGCAACAATTGAATGCACATAGTTTCCATTAACCTTAGAGTTAGAAACTGGATTTCTTACTTGCCTGGTATACGATGAAAGTTTTACTTTAATACCTTTCTCTCTTGCCTCTGGTTCCATGTAGGAAGGCCATTCCCAAGCAGCGACCATAGTATGTACTTTTAAATTATCAGCTCGCAGTCCCATCCCTTCTGAGCCATAGAAACACATTGGTCTTATATAGGCCTCATCAAGATTGTTAGACCTAATGACCTCTTGATGAGCTTCATTGATAATATCTTTGGTATAAGGTATTTCGATATTGACAGTAGAAGCAGATTTATAAAGCCTATCAGTATGATCATGCATTCTAAAGATTGATGGACCTTTATTTGTTTTATAGGCTCTAACACCTTCAAAAACACCCAATCCATAATGAAGAGTATGAGTCAAAAGATGAGTATTAGCATCTTGCCAATCTATCATTTCGCCATCAAACCAAATTTCACCAGTTATTTTTGAGAGATCCAAATCAAATTCCTTTATTTTTTTTATATTCTATCGATATAAATTATTTTATGTAGAGTAAATGGATTATTCAGAATATATAATTACAAAGTGGAGATAAACCATAATATATTTAGGGCTAATGATATTAGAGGGATAGCCTATGATGACCTAACCCCAGAAGTAGTTCAAAGTCTTGGCAGAGCTTTAGGCTCAGAAGCAATTGATAGAAATATCCAAGAATTCATCGTTGGAAGAGATGCAAGACTTTCAAGTCCTGAAATTTACGATTGGCTCTCTTCAGGAATAATATCTACTGGCTGTAATGTGATTGATATTGGCATAGTTACAAGTCCAATGTTCTATCACTCAACTTATGAATTAAACACGTCAAGTGGCGTCGTAATAACAGGCAGTCATAATCCTGGAAACTACAATGGATTCAAAATTGTTTTTAATAATCATTCGACATCTAGCGAAGAAATCTTGAATCTTAAGCAAAGGATCTTAGAAGAAAATTTTTTAGGGGGAAAAGGGATAACAAAGAAAGAAGATATTAAGGAGACCTATATAAAAAGTATATTGGAAAGCATTAAACTAAATAAAAATCTAAATATCTCAATAGATTGTGGGAATGGTGTAGCCGGAGTTGTGGCGAAGGATGTATATGAAAGATTAGGATGCAATGTAATAGAGTTACATGGAGAACCAGATGGTTCCTTCCCAAATCATCATCCTGATCCGTCAAAATTAGAAAATATGAAGGATCTCATTAAGAGTGTTAAAGAGAATAAATGTTCGGTGGGGCTGGCTTTTGATGGAGATGCCGACAGATTAGGTGTAATTTCTCCAATGGGAGAAATGATCTTCCCTGATAGACAGATGATAATGTTTTCGAGACAAGTCATTCAATCTAGTCCGAATGCTAAGATTGTTTTTGATGTTAAGTGCTCCAAACTGCTTTCAGATGAAATTAAAAAGCTCAAAGGAATGCCCTTGATATGCAAAACTGGTCATACTTTTATAAAACAGAAAATAAGGGAAACAGATGCCTTACTGGGAGGTGAAATGAGTGGTCATATTTTCTTTAATGATAGATGGCCAGGATTTGATGATGGGATATATGCTGGCGCCAGAATGCTAGAAATAATTGCAAATTCTGGACAAGACGATCCATTTGTAACTGTTCCTAACATGCTTTCAACTCCAGAGATAAATATACCTGCTGCAGACGAAGAAAAATTTCAAATAGTAAAAACATTTATAGAAAATTCTAATTTTAGTGACGCTAAAATAGTTAGCATAGATGGTATAAGAGTTGAATTTGAAAAAGGTTGGGGATTGTTGAGGCCATCAAATACTTCACCTTGTCTAGTATTGAGATTCGAAGCTGAAACAAATGATGATTTAAAAAAGATAAAAGAGATTTTTTACTTAGGATTAAAGAGCATAAAACCAAATATAAATAAATTTTAATAATGACCATTACTAGAAAACAGGCAGAAAATATTGCTTCAGTTTTAACTGAAGGCCTTCCCTATATAAGAAAGTTTAAAGATAAAGTAATCGTTATTAAGTATGGCGGAGCTGCCATGATAGATGAGTCACTCAAAGAGAGCTTTACGAGAGATGTAGCTCTTATGAAATTAGTAGGAATGAAACCTGTAATTGTGCATGGAGGGGGTCCTCAAATTGGCAATGAGCTAACTAAGGCAGGTGTAAAATCAGAGTTTATTAATGGACTTAGGGTCACAACTAAATCTGCCATGACTGTTGTGAAGAAAGTCCTTGGGACAACAATTAATAATGAGATTGTGAAATTAATAAAAAAGTTTGGTGGGAATGCAATATCTTTCAACCATACTAAGTATCAAATTATTAGAGCATCAAAAGAAGCTAGCCAAGGCAGTATTGATTTAGGTTATGTTGGAAAAGTAGATAAGATTAAAACCCGTGATCTCAAAAAGACAATAGAAAAAGGCTTTATCCCAGTCATAGCTCCTATTGGAGTATCAAGGGAAAATAATTATTTAAATATAAATGCTGATGTTGTTGCGGGTGAGGTTGCAGAAGCTCTTGATGCCGAAAAACTAATACTCTTAACGGATGTTAAAGGGATTGGAGACTCTAAAAATAAACTTATTTCTAAAATCTCTTTGCAGAAAGGGCTAAGAATACTCAAAGAAGAATATATCAAGGGCGGAATGACTCCAAAACTTAAGGCTGCCCTTAATGCCAGGAAGAGAGGTGTAAAAACTTGTCATATAATTGATGGAAGAGTTCCACATGCAGTTTTACTAGAAGTACTAACTGAAGAGGGAGTAGGAACTATGATAAGCTAAATCTAAATTATGAGTCAGCTTAAACCGCGCCAATTAGATATCATGCAATGTCTTGCTAAAATGCTTGGCGAAAAAGGTCCCGTAAAAATCACAACATCCCTTCTAGCAGCTGAATGTGATATTACTGAAGCTGCAATCTATAGGCATTTTCCTAGTAAGAAGCAGATATATTCAGGATTAGTAGACTTTTGTGAACAAAATATTTTTGACCTCATCAACAGCATTAATTCTGCTGAAGGAGATGAACTTGAAAAAGTAAAAAAAATTCTTGTTTTATTGGTAACCTTTAGTGAAAAGAACCCAGGTTTAGCTAGACTACTTACTAGAGAAGCATTTTCAGTAGATGAAACAAGTCTTGATGAGAGAATAAAGCAAATGATGGCTAAAGTGGAGTTACACATAAAACAAAACCTACAAAAATACGAACAAGAAACAAAAAAGAAACTCGGACTACCTACTGCGTCTGCTGCAAATCTTTTATTAGCTTGTTCTGAAGGGATAATTCAACAGTTTGTAAGATCTGGCTTTACAGAATCGCCCTCAAAGAGAATCAATGATCAATTTGAATTTCTAATCGCATCTTTAGATGCTAATTAGGGATGCTCTCTTCTAGAAAGTATTCAAACATAGGTTTATTAGTTTGCTCATTGGCTAATTTACCTGAATCCCTATCAATTTTAACTATCGATAAACCCTTAGGAGGAAGTGCAGAAGACATCGGTATTTCATCTATTATTTGTTTTTTATAATTCAGCCAGATAGGCAGGGCTATGGATGAGCCGAACTCTCGGTCTCCTAAACTCTTAGGTTGATCAAATCCAACCCAAACAGATGTAACAATTTGATCATTATATCCAGTAAACCATGTGCTTTCAGCTTCGTTTGTTGTACCAGTTTTACCAGCAAAATCTTTTCTTTGTAGTTCAGAGATTTTTCTAGCTGTCCCTCTAACTGCAGCTTCTTTTAAGATATCATTGATCAAAAAAGCTATCCTTGAGTCAATAACTTGTTGCGGATATTGTATTTTTTTTTCAAATAGAATCTTGCCAGATCTATCTAAGATCTTCGAGATCAAATAAGGTTCGACCTTTTTTCCTTCATTTGCAAATACCGAATAGGCTACTGCATTTGATAAAGGATTTAATGATGCCGTTCCTAAAGATAAAGAAAGATCTGCAGGCATTCTTTGCTTATCAAATCCAAATTTTTCGGCAAAATTTCTAACTTTATCAACCCCTAATTCCCTTAATAACCTAACGGATACAAGGTTTCTACTTTGCAGTAAACCTTCGCGAAGTCTTGTCGGTCCATAGAATTTACCGCTAGCATTCCTTGGTTTCCATTTTTCTTCTAAAGCCTCATCTTCAAATATAATTGGTGCATCATTGATAAGAGAAGAAGGTGTAAATCCGTCTGAAAAAGCAGCTGCGTACAAAAATGGCTTAAAATTTGAACCCAGTAATGGAGAAGCTTGTTCTACCCTGTTAAATTTACTCAAGAAGAAATCATATCCTCCTACTGAGGCAAGTATTGAACCTGATTTTGGATCAATCGAAACTAATGCACTTTGTGCTTCAGGAATTTGGGTAAGAGAAATAGTTTTAGTGAGATTATCTTTAGACAGCCATACTAAATCACCTAGTTTAATTATATCTAAAAAGGATCTAGGTCTTGCACCTCTTCTATTTTCGGAAATGTAAGGTCGTGCCCACTTTAAATCTTCATTCCACTTAATATTAAGAAGATTGCCGTATTTTGTAAGAACTTCTAGGTTCTTTAAATTATCAGTTACTACTCCTATGAAACGTTCTTTATTGTCAGTAAATGTCTCTAGGTATTGGAAAACATTAGATAGATCTGATTTCTCTTCTAAGTCCCTTGATTCTATGTTCAAAGTTTCTTCTGCTTCATAAATCTTTTCTTCTTTTGAATATTGAAAAAAATTTTCAGGGAAGAGGTTGAATATATTTTCTGGTTCACGAAAACCATGCCTTTTATCATAATCTTCTAAACCTGATCTTAAAGCATCTGCGGCATGATTTTGGAATTTTGAATTAATAGTCGTATAAACCTTAAGTCCCTCAGAATATGCTTTTAAACCATATTCCTGAATCATATAGCGCCTTACTTCCTCAGCGACATAAGGTGCCTCAACTTCTGAAACTAGACCATAATAATTAGCACTTATTGGCGCTTCAATTGCGATATTAAACTGATCTTTATGAATATATTTTAAATCGAGCATTCTTTGTAGAATCCAATTACGTCTTATCAATGCCCTTTTTGGGTTAACGAGAGGATTTATGGAAGAAGGTGCCTTTGGAAGTGCAGCAATCATTGCCCATTGGGCTAAATTTAAATCTGATAAAGGCCTGCCATAGTAAACTTCACTGGCAGCAGCAATTCCGTAGGCCCGATTTCCAAAGAAAATTCTATTCACATAAAACTCAAAAATTTCTTCTTTTGAGTATGTCTTTTCTAATCTATAGGCTAGAAATATATCTTTTACTTTTCGAAAAAGACTTATATCTCTACTAGTTAAATAATTCCCTGCAAC
Source organism: uncultured SAR86 cluster bacterium (assembly GCA_902604855.1). Lineage (GTDB taxonomy): Bacteria > Pseudomonadota > Gammaproteobacteria > Magnimaribacterales > Magnimaribacteraceae > Magnimaribacter. Next base: position 177,733 of record CACLAF010000001.1, read on the forward strand.
CTGCATTGTTATAGTGCTTCCTCCTCCTTGGATTCGGCCTGAAACTGCAACCCTATAAAGAGACCTAAGAAGTCCGGTATAACTCACTCCAGAATGAGAAAAAAATTTATCATCCTCCGCTGCCAATACAGCATTTACATAATGATTTGGTATTTCATTAAAATTTAAAGCCGTTCTTCTTTGTTCCCCAAACTCACCTATTAATTTGCCATCTGAAGAAAAGATTTTGAGGGGTATCTGAAGTTCGATATCTCTAATGGTTTGTTCATTTGGCAGCTTGCTATCAATATATATATTCAAACTAGATAAGGACATTAAAGAAATACAAAAGAATATAAGAAAAACCTTTCCATATAAGCTGAATGAGAACGAAATGAAGTATGTTTTTAATTTAAGCCACATCTAGGAGTTATAATAACCTAATGAGGCTAATAATTATCGGCTCTATGGCTTCTGGCAAGTCTACTTTAGGGAGAAAACTCTCTAAAAAGTTAGGCCTAGATTTTTTTGATATAGATAATGAAATTGAGAATATAGCTGGAGCTACAATATCTTGGATTTTTGATGTTGAAGGTGAAGAAAAATTTAGAGACAGGGAGCATGAAGCATTTAGTAATCTTGCTACTAATGAAAATTGTGTGATTTCAACAGGCGGCGGTATAGTTTTAAGAAAAGAAAATAGAGAATTGTTAAATAAAGGTACAGTAATATACTTGGAAATAAGTATTCAAACTCAATTAGAAAGAACTATTAATGATCAAGATAGGCCGCTTCTTTATGGGGTTAATAAAGAAAAGACACTCAGAAAAATAGCTGAGATACGCAATCCAATCTACGAAGCCTATAGCGATATAACGATAAAAGAAACAAATGATCCAAATGAAGCTGCAGATCTGATTGTTTTAAAGTTAAAAGAATGAAAGAGATAAAGATAAATACAGAGTCTAGAAATTATCCAGTTTTAGTAGGAACGGATATTCTTAATGAGAATAATTTAAATGAGTTTTCAAATAAAGAAATTCTATTAGTCATTGATTCAAAAATTGAAGAATCTTTAAAAAAAGAAGCTCAGATAACTCTATCAAATATATCATCGAAGTATTCTGAATTAATTTTAGAAGCAAGTGAAGAAAATAAGTCTAGCACCACATTGTCCATCATTCATGATGTACTCATTGAGCAAAGCTATAGTAGAGACTGCATCCTTTTTGCACTTGGAGGAGGTATCATTTGTGATATTACAGGATTTGCAGCTGCTACCTACCTTAGGGGAGTCGACTTTGTTCTAATTCCCTCAACCTTACTATCTCAAGTCGATGCTTCGGTAGGTGGAAAAACAGCCATAAATCATCCTAAAGGAAAGAATATGATTGGAGCTTTTCATCAACCTTCAAAGGTATTAACCGATACTAAACTTTTAAAAAGTTTAGAAAAAGTACAAATAAGAGAAGGTCTGGCAGAGATTATCAAACATGCCCTAATAAAAGATAAAACTTTTTTCAAATGGTTAGAAGAAAATATAGAAGACCTATTAGAGGCTAATGATGAAAAGCTATTAGAAGCTATTTCTAAATCCATCGAGATAAAAGCGGAAGTAGTCTCAAAGGATGAAACCGAGCAAGGAATTAGAAAATGGCTTAACTTTGGTCATACTTTTGGACATGCCATTGAAGTTTACGGTAACTATAAGAGATTTTCTCATGGTGAGGCTGTTGCAATAGGAATGTTGATGGCTACAAATTTATCTCATAAAATTCTAAATCTCGAAAAAGCAGAAATAGATAAGATTAAGTGCCTTATTCGTTCTATCCTTACTGATGAATTAGTAAAAAGTGAATTTCAACCAATTGATTTGGTAAAACTGATGTCAGCAGATAAAAAAAAGAAAGGGGATAATCTGAATTTTATTTTGCTAAGCTCTATCGGGGAAGCACAAATCTCATCCGATATACAAGAATCCGATATTATCGATTCTATAAAATTAACCTAGGCTAACTTCCCAGATCGTTCAACAAAAGGTACAATTACGCACCTGCGCAACTCTCAGAAATAACTTTTTTGCTAATTAGTAAGCTGAGGGTCCACAACCCACTAAATATGAAAAATTTTAGACTTAAAGATAAGTACAGGTTTGGCTTCCCCAAAAAAAGAGGGCTATACGATCCACAATTTGAAAAAGATTCTTGCGGTGTAGGATTAGTTGCTAATATTAAGGGCATTCCTTCAAGAGAAATAATGGATGATGCCTTTCATGTCAATTCTCAAATGGATCATAGAGGTGGATGTGGGTTCGAAGAAAACACAGGCGATGGAGCTGGAATACTTATGGCATTGCCGGATAGTTTTTTCAGAGCAGAAGCCAAAAAAATTGAAATAAGCCTCCCTGAAATAGGTAAATACGCAGTCGGGAATATATTTTTACCAACCGATCTTAGTGAACGAGAATTCTGCATTAAAGAAACTGAGTTAATTATAGAAGAAGAAGATCAAATCTGCTTAGGTTGGAGAGAGGTTCCTGTAAATCCGGAAGGAGCGAATGTTGGTCCAGCTTCTAGAGGAGCTCAGCCACATATAAAACAACTTTTCGTTCAATGTCTAGACGGCATTACCAAGGATGAATTTGATAGAAGGCTCTATTTAATTAGGAAAAGAATCAGCAACCTAATTCGAAACTCAGAAGAACTCAAAGAAGCAAAACTTTTTTACGTATGTAGCTTGTCTACTTCGGTAATGGTATATAAAGGTATGCTTACCCCCTCCCAACTTTTTCCCTTCTATCCTGATTTAGAAGATAAAGCTTTTGAAACACATCTAGCTATGGTGCATTCAAGGTTTAGCACAAATACATTTCCTTCCTGGGATAGAGCTCAACCCAATAGATATATGTGTCATAACGGGGAAATCAATACCCTAAAAGGCAATATGAATGCTATGAAAGCTAGGCAAGGAACTGTCGAAAGTGACTTATTTGGCAAGGATATAGAAAAACTTTTCCCTATAGCAGAATTAGACTGCACTGATTCTGGTAGTTTTGATAATGTCTTAGAATTCCTACTACTTTCAGGAAGAAGTCTACAGGAATCCGTCATGATGATGATCCCGGAAGCATGGCAATCAGATGTGAATATGTCTGATCAAAAGAAAGCATTCTACGAATTTAGTTCATCTATGATTGAACCTTGGGATGGGCCTGCCTCTATTGTATTCACTGATGGAAAAAAAGTTGGAGCAGTTTTAGATAGGAACGGTTTAAGGCCGAGCCGATTTTATCTGACTGATGATGACAAAGTCATAATGGCATCAGAGGTCGGGGTGCTTCCTGTTGACCCAGAAAAAGTAGTTAAAAAAGGCAGATTGCAACCTGGCAAGATGTTTCTTATAGATTTTGAAAGGGGTGAGATGATTCCCGACGAAACTATTAAAAATGAAATTACAAATCAACATGATTACATAGAATGGAATAAGTCCATAGTTGATCTAGACAGCTTAAATGGACAATCAAAAAAAGATGGCGTAGGAAATAATCTCATCGAGAGGATGAGAGCTTTTGGCTATACCACGGAGACCATGCAGTTTATGCTTTTACCCCTTGTTTCCGAATTAAGAGATCCTTTAGGTTCAATGGGTAATGATGCAGCATTGGCTTGCCTTTCTGATAAACCAAGACTTCTCTTCGATTACTTTAAACAGCTTTTTGCGCAAGTTACTAATCCAGCAATAGATTCAATTAGAGAAGAAGTAATTATGTCACTGGAGTGCTTAATTGGTCCAGAAGGGAATCTTCTAGAAAATGATAAAAATAATGTAAAAAGATTAAGAGTTTTAAATCCAATTCTGTCTAATAAAGAATTGGGTTCTATCAAAGAGATCTCTGTTGGTAATTGGAAAACTAAAACAATAGATCTAACCTATGAAAAAAAGGATGGCTTAAAGGGTATGCTATCTAGGCTAGATGAGGTGTGCCAAGAAGCAGAGAGTGCGATTGAACAAAATTATTCTTTTATAGTCTTATCTGACAAGGGAGTTACCGACTCAAGAATGTCTCTTAGCTCTCTGTTATCATGTTCTTCAGTACATCATCACCTTACAAAAAAACAACTCAGAACAAAAATAGGTATTGTCATAGAAACTGGTGAAGCAAGAGAGGTTCATCATCATTGCTTGCTATTTGGATATGGAGCAGATGCTGTTAATCCATACCTTGCATTTGAGGCAATATTTCAATCCCTAGAGGACGGCACTCTTAAAGATATTACTCTGGAAAATAATGAACAAATAGTAAATGCATACAAAAAAGGAACGAAAAAAGGAATCCTTAAAGTAATGGCAAAAATGGGGATATCTACTCTTCATTCTTATAAAGGCGCACAAATATTTGAAGCTGTTGGTTTATCTTCTGAAATTATAGACAAATCTTTCCCTGGAACAGCAAGTAGGGTCGGAGGCATAAGTTTTGAGGCATTATTTGACGAACAGAAAAGAAGGCATGATCTAGGATATCCAGAAGAAACAATCAATGTAACAACACTTCCAAATCCCGGTGACTTTCATTGGAGAAATGGTGGTGATGCTCATATGTGGGACCCCAAAACTATCTCGTCTTTACAGCTCGCTGCGCGAACTAATGATGAAGACGCTTATTGGGCTTTCGCAAAACATGCTAATGAAGTTTCAACAAAACAAAGTTCTTTAAGAGGTCTATTGAAATTCAAAAGTACTCTAGATCCAATTAGTATTGATGAAGTTGAAAGTGAAAAGGAAATAGTAAAAAGGTTTGCTACGGGTGCAATGAGTTTAGGTTCGATTTCAACCGAATCTCATGAGTCATTGGCAATAGCCATGAATAAGTTAGGTGGAAAGTCTAATACTGGAGAAGGTGGTGAAGATCCTATCAGGTTCACACCGGATGAATCAGGAATTTCTAAAAGATCAGCAATAAAGCAAGTAGCTTCCGGTAGGTTTGGTGTCACGATGAGATATCTAACCAATTCGGATGAGTTACAAATAAAAATATCGCAAGGTGCCAAACCCGGTGAAGGTGGAGAATTACCAGGCAAAAAAGTTGATGAATATATTGCCAAAATTAGACATTCAACTCCTGGAGTAGGTTTAATAAGCCCTCCTCCACATCATGATATTTACTCTATTGAAGACATTGCTCAATTAATCCACGATTTAAAAAATGCTAATAGAACTTCCAGAATAAGCGTGAAATTAGTTTCAGAAGTTGGAGTTGGTACCATTGCTTCTGGTGTTGTAAAGGCTAAAACTGATCATCTTGTAATCGCAGGTCACGATGGAGGGACTGGTGCTTCTCCTCTTACATCCATAAAGCATGCAGGACTTCCTTGGGAATTAGGTGTAGCTGAAACTCATCAAACCTTGGTTATGAACAACTTACGCTCAAGAGTTGTTCTCCAGACAGATGGGCAGATAAAAACCGGAAGAGATGTAGCCATTGCAGCACTTTTAGGAGCCGAAGAATTTGGATTTGCAACCGCTCCTTTAGTAACTTTAGGTTGCATAATGATGAGAAAATGTCATCTCAACACATGTCCAGTTGGCATAGCAACTCAAGACAAAGAATTAAGAAAAAAATTCAAAGGCAAGCCTGAACATGTTGTAAATTATCTTTTTATGGTAGCCAAAGATTTACGGATGATAATGGCAGAAATGGGTTTCAAAACTGTCAATGAAATGATCGGTAGAGTTGATTGCTTAGAAACTGACATAGCAATAGATCACTGGAAAAGAAATGGTCTTGATTTCAGTGGTATCCTTCAGCCTGCTGAAAAGATATTCGACAATACCGAAGTCTATAATACCCAAAGTCAAGATCATGGTCTTCACAAAGCCTTGGATAACGTTCTGATAGATAAATGTAAAAATGCAATTAAACAAGGCGAAAAGACTACCATTGATAGCAAAATCAATAATATAAATAGAACGGTTGGAACTATGCTTTCAAACGAAGTTGCTAAAGTTTGGGAGACCAATAATCTTTCTGAAGATACGATAGAAATAAATTTCAATGGGTCTGCTGGGCAAAGCTTTGCAGCCTGGTTAGTTAAAGGAATTACATTCAGGCTAGAAGGCGATGCTAATGACTATGTAGGCAAAGGTCTCTCAGGAGGTAAACTCATCATATATCCTCCTAAAAATAGTAAATTTAAGGCTGAAGAGAATATTCTTCTTGGGAATGTTGCACTTTATGGAGCAACCGAAGGTGAAGCTTATTTTAGAGGTATAGCTGCGGAAAGATTCTGCGTAAGAAATAGCGGTGCTTCAGTTGTTGTCGAGGGGATTGGAGATCATGGATGTGAATATATGACAGGCGGTAAAGCTGTTATTTTGGGTTCAACTGGAAGAAATTTTGGTGCCGGAATGAGTGGAGGAATAGCTTACATTTTTGATGATGAAGGTGACTTTAAGAAAAAATGTAATAATGAAACTTTTGAATTAGAGCCTCTACTGGAGGAAGACTTATCTGATCTCAAAGGTTTAATTCTAAAGCATAAGAATTATACCGAATCGACTGTTGCAGATAATATCCTTAAAAATTGGGAAAATGCTTCTAAAAAATTCGTAAAAGTTATGCCGACAGATTACAAACGTGTACTAAATGAAATGAAATCAAAACTACAGGGCAATGGGTAAAACTACTGGATTTAAAGAATTCTCTAGGGCGGTAGAGCCTTACCGTCCAGCAAAAGAAAGGGTCTTAGATTTTAAAGAAATCTATACCGATCATGATGATGAAAAACTTGCCGTGCAAGGTGCTAGATGTATGGATTGTGGAGTTCCTTTTTGCCAATCCGGTGAGGGATGTCCAGTCTATAACCTCATTCCAGAATGGAATGACCTTGTATATCAAAACAAATGGGAAGAAGCTTTTGATAAATTAATGCTAACGAATAATTTTCCTGAAGTTACTGGAAGAGTTTGTCCAGCAGTTTGTGAAGGGGCATGTGTGCTAGGAATTACAGAAAGCCCTGTAGCAATTAAGAACTTAGAATTTGCCATAGCAGATAAAGGCTTTCAAAACGGTTGGCTAAAACCACGAATTCCCCATAATAGAACTGGAAAGTCAGTTGCTATAGTTGGTTCAGGTCCCGCAGGGCTATCTGCAGCTCAACAACTTAATAGTGTTGGTCACAACGTAAAAGTTTACGAAAGAGCAGATCGAATAGGAGGTCTTATGATGTATGGTATTCCAAATATGAAGCTAGATAAATCTATAATCGATCAAAGACTAGAAATAATGGAAATAGAAGGCATAGAGTTCTTTACAAATGCTGACGTGGGAGGAAAAGGAGAAAACTCTGTCAGTGTTAAAGAGCTAGTTAAATCAAATGATATCGTCTTAATGACAACTGGAGCTACTAATCCAAGAGACTTGCCCATTCCACAAAGAGAAGGTACAGGAGTTCACTTTGCAATGGATTTCCTACGAAAAAATACTAAGAGTTTATTAGACTCCGAACACGATGACGGGAATTTCATATCTGCAAAAGATAAAAATGTCATTGTAATAGGTGGTGGAGACACAGGGACAGACTGTATAGGGACTTCATTGAGACATGGATGTAAATCTTTAATAAATTTTGAGATCATGCCTGAACCTCCGAAAGAAAGAGCTGATAATAATCCTTGGCCTTTGTTTCCAAGAATATACAAGGTTGATTATGGTCATGAAGAATCTAAAGAAATATATGGTGATGACCCCAGAGTTTATTCAATATCAGGAAAAGAATTCTTAAGAAATAAAGATGGATCTCTTAGAGGCATAAAGACTATTGAAGTAGACAAAAATTTTCAAGAAATCCCTGGCACTGAAAAGGAGTGGGAAGCGGACCTGATATTGCTCGCTATGGGTTTCCTAGGTCCAGAAGAATATTCGGTACATACTTTAGATATTCAGCTAGATGAAAGATCTAATTACAAAGCAGAACACAATGTTCACCAAACATCTAATCCAAAAGTGTTCGCTGCCGGCGACTGTAGACGAGGACAATCTCTGGTCGTCTGGGCAATAAATGAAGGAAGGGCTGCAGCTCGAGAAATAGATCGGCATTTAATGGGGTCGACAACACTTAAATAAATAACTTTCCTTTTGGAAGAATATTACTTCTTCACAACTCTCATAAGACCTTCTTGGACCGCTGAAGCAACCAAAACACCTTTTTCAGTGTAAACACTTCCTCTATTGAAGCCTCTTGCATTGCTTGCGCTCGGGCTGTCAGTAGAATACAACATCCATTCATCAGCTCTGAAAGGACGGTGAAACCACATAGCATGATCTAAGCTTGCGCTCATTACATTACCTTTAGCAAAACTTAGTTTATGAGGATTCATCGAAGTACTGAGAAGTCCCATGTCAGATGCATATGCCAATATAGCTTGGTGTTGCAAAGCATTGTCTGGTAGTTTTCCAACTGCTTTCATCCACACGTGCTTATAAGGAAGTTTATTTTTTGGTTCATCAAACATACTTTCACCAGGCAAATGTCTCATTTCAATTGGCTTTTCCCTTAGAAAGAAATCTCTATACTTTGCTGGTACCTTATCGATCATTTTCTTTTTGATCTCTAATTCACTTACACATTCATTGGGACCAGGAATGTCTTCCATGTTTATTTGATGAGATGGACCCTTTTCTTTTTTATGAAAAGATAATGCCATATCAAATATAGGTTCACCTTTCTGAATAGCTACTACACGTCGTGTAGTAAAACTTCCTCCATCGCGTGTTCTTTCCACATCATAGATTATTGGATACTCCATATCACCCGGACGAAGAAAATATGCATGTAAAGAGTGAGTATATCTCTTTTCTGGAACTGTTCTGGCTGCAGCCGTCAGTGCCTGTCCGATTACTTGGCCACCAAAGACTCTGGGGCCACCTATATTCTCACTTTGGCCCCTGAAAAGATTCTCTTCTAAGGTCTCAAGATCTAATAACTTTATTAATTTTTTTAGGGCTTTTTTTTGCATACTAAGTAAATTTCTTTTCTTCCCACCAAGGGTAATGTTCTGGCATATCTTTAGAGACTTTATTGGGGAAATTAGGTGATCTCTTTTCAAGAAAAGAGTTAACACCTTCTTTGGCATCATCTCCTCTACCTAATTCATATATAAACCTTGAATCAACTTTGTGAGCCTCCATAGGATGGTCTGCTCCTAACATCTTCCATAACATCTGTCTTGTTAGAGAAACTGATATCGATGAAGTGTTTTGAATAATTTCATATGCTATCGACCTCGCCTCTTCTAGAAGTTCATCCGGTTTATGGATAGAACGGATTAAACCTCCTTCTTTAGCCTCTAAAGCACTAAAAACCTTACCAGAGTAAGTCCATTCTAATGCTTTGCTTATGCCTACTAAACGTGGCAGAAACCAACTTGAAGCAGCCTCAGGCACTAGACCTCTTCTAGCAAAAACAAATCCAAACTTAGCATCCTCACTAGCAAGCCTAATATCCATTGGTAAAGTCATGGTCACACCTACTCCAACAGCGGGGCCATTAATTGCGGCTATGATAGGTTTTGGACAATCAAATATTGATAAAGTGGTCCTTCCACCACCGTCCCTCATCCATTCTGGGTTTGTTTTATGATCGACCTCTTCACCCTTATTATTTCTTACATCTCTATTAAAAGTATTAGATCCAGAAGATAGATCAGCTCCTGCACAAAATCCTCTACCTTCACCTGTAACAATTATCACTCTTACATCGTCATCCCTCCCCGCTTCATCAAATGCAGATATTAATTCATCCATCATCTGGCCTGTAAAAGCATTTAGTTTTTCAGGACGGTTTAAGGTGAGAGTTAAAATATTGCTCTCTACTTCATATTTTATAGTTTCATATTTCATACATACTTCCTATTCGATTAAATGATCGATGTCATCTGCAGGCACATTATCTATTGCTTGACTTACCTCTTTTGCCGGAACACCCGCAACTGTTGTGCCCTCCTTTACGTCCTCGAGGACAACACTCCCAGCAGCTATTTTAGCATTACGCCCAATCTGTACATTTCCAAGTACTGTAGAAGAAGCACTCAAAAGAACACCTTCCATTACCTTGGGATGTCTATCTCCTGTTTCTTTACCTGTGCCTCCTAAAGTTACCCCTTGGAAAATTGAGACATTATCTTTAATAACGGAAGTTTCGCCAATAACAACTCCAGTACCATGATCAATCATTATTCCCTTTCCTAATTTAGCAGCTGGGTGTATATCTACTCCATAAACTTCAGAGGTTCTGCTCTGAAAATAATGAGCTAAAGTATGGCGTGAATTTTCCCATAACCAGCTAGCGACTCTATGGGATTGCAAGGACTTAAATCCTTTAAAAAACAACAGAGGCTCAGATAGATATTTGCACGAAGGATCTTTTTCCTTTGCTGCAAGAAGATCCGTCATAGTTCCTTCAAGAATTTCTTCACTTGAATTAATTGCATCCTTAATGACGCTTCTAAGCATCATAGGTTGGACTGAACTGCTCCCAAGATCATTTGCAATTAGGTCTGCAATAGCTGCAGAAAAGGAGCGATGCTCCAATATAGTCGTATGAAAAAAACTTGCCAGTACAGGTTCTGCTTTAACTCTCTTTTGAGTCTCGTCTTGAATCGTATTCCAAATATTTTCTATAGATTCCTTGTCTTTCATATGACTATTGTACTTCAGCCTAAGTATTGCTGAAACGGTTCAAATCAGGATAATGGGCGCCTCCCTATAATTAATTAAACATGAATAATAAAACTGATAAAGAAATCCCAGATCTTGAGATAGATGTAAGAAAAACATTTGATATAGATATTGACCTTAAGGTAATGGCCTTTAAAGAACCAAATGAATATGTACCTAGTATCGATGAATCTTATAAATTCGATAAGAATACTACTTTAGCGATCCTTGCTGGGTTTTCTCATAACCGAAGAGTAATGATCCAAGGTTATCATGGCTCAGGTAAATCAACTCACATTGAACAAGTAGCTGCCAGACTGAATTGGCCATGCATCAGAGTTAATCTAGATAGCCATATAAGTAGAATAGATTTACTAGGCAAAGATGCAATAACCTTAAAAGATGGAAAACAGATAACTGAATTTAAAGAAGGTATTCTTCCATGGGCTCTTCAAACACCTACTGCCTTAGTCTTTGATGAATATGATGCGGGACGACCTGATGTAATGTTTGTTATTCAAAGAGTTCTAGAAGTAGAGGGTAAATTAACTTTACTAGATCAAAATAAAGTTATCTCTCCCCATTCAGGATTTAGATTATTTGCAACAGCAAATACCGTAGGCTTGGGTGATACATCAGGTCTTTATCATGGAACACAACAGATAAATCAGGGGCAGATGGACAGATGGCATATCGTCTCAACCCTAAATTATCTTGATCCAGAACTAGAATCAAAGGTTGTTCTTTCAAAAGTACCTAGTCTGGATAACAAAGAAGGCTTAGAGGTTGCAAGAAATATGATTTCTGTAGCTAATCTGTCTAGGCAAGGTTTTGCAAATGGAGATATATCAACTTTAATGTCTCCAAGAACAGTAATTAGTTGGGCAGAAAATTTTAAAATCTTTAGTGATCTTAATAAGTCCTTTGAAATAACCTTTCTTAATAAATGTGATGAAACCGAGAGGGTTATAATTGCAGAGTACTACCAAAGGTGTTTTGATTCTGAAACCGCAGATTCTATTGCAGAAGATGTAGAAAAGGTTTAAGTAACCAACATGGCATCAAAAAACTCTCATTCAGAGACCATAAAAGAAGCCGTTACAGCTGCAACTAGAGCAATATCAGGCAACAAAGAATTAGAAATTAATTTTGGAGGAATGGGCTCATCACTTCCTCACCCACCTAAAACGCTTAAAGAGTTATCAGCTTACAGAGGAAAAGCTGATTCTCTTGCTTGTGTAGAAAAATATAGAGATAAATCAGTCAGGATTACCGCAAGCAACGAAAAAGTTAATTCTCTAATTAAAGTTATGGAGGATTCACGGGTAGAAATACTTGGGTCGATAAACTATCCAGGTATAGCAACAAATATCAAATCTAAATTTGATGATAAATGTAAATTATATGAAAGTTTTGAAGATCACGAAGATCATCTAGAAATTGCTTTAGAAACTTGGCTAAGAAATTTATGCCTTCCAAACATTGAATCAAATAATTCCAGTTTTTTTCTGAAATATTGGGGCAAGGTTTTTGATAATCAAGAAACAGAGTTCAAAGAAAGATTAATAGAATCACTGAATGATCAAACTAAATTTCAAGAGATTGCTGAAGACTTTTTAAAGAATCTAAATATTGATCAAGAAGAAAATGAACAAGAAGAGAGTGATTTAGAAGATGAGAATGAAAAAGAAGAAGAATCAGCTTCTGAAAGTGGAGAAGATGAAGAATCACAAGAATCTGAAAGCTCACCAGAACAAGATAATCAAGAAGGCGATGAAGAGACTGATGCGGATTCTGGAGACATAGATGAAGATGCGATTGTAGATGAAAATCAGGAAATCATGACTAATCAATCATGGCTTGAATCTCTTGTAGGCCAGACTTCAACATTCTCATATAAAGTCTATACAAGAAATTTTGACGAGGAAATCAAAGCAGAGGATTTATGTAGCCCCGAAGAGCTTCAGAGGCTTAGAAAACATCTTGATCAACTTATGGGTCCCAGTAAGGCTACAATCTCTAAATTAGCTCACCGATTACAAAGATTTTTAATGGCCCAACAAAATAGATCTTGGGAATTTAATAAAGAAGAAGGAATGTTAGACTCAGCGCGTTTACATAAAATCATTACCGATCCTCTTACCCCTTTAACTTACAAAATAGAGAAGGATACTGAATTCCGAGATACGAGCGTTTCTCTTCTGGTAGACAGTTCGGGGTCAATGAGAGGTAGATCTATGACAGTAGCGGCAATTTGTGCCGATATAATAAGCACTACTCTAGAGCGTTGTAATGTAAAGACTGAGGTTTTGGGCTTCACGACTAAGCAATGGAAAGGGGGAGAGAGTAGAAAATTGTGGATGGAAAATGGTAAGCCAGAAAATCCAGGAAGGTTAAATGATATAAGACATATTATTTTTAAATCAGCTGATACACCATGGAGAAGAGGACAAAAAAACTTTGGATTAATGCTTAGGGAAGGTTTGCTAAAAGAAAATGTTGATGGAGAGGCGCTCATTTGGGCTCATGACAGACTCGCAAGAAGAACTGAACAGAGAAAGATACTCATGGTAATTTCTGATGGAGCTCCGGTAGACGATAGCACCTTATCAACTAATCCAACTAATTTCTTAGATCTTCATTTAAGACAAGTAATACATTCTATCGAAACACAATCAGATATTAATCTAATAGCAATCGGTATTGGTCATGACGTAACTCGCTACTATAAAAATGCTGTTACCATTCATAGGGCTGAAGAGCTTGGCGGAGCAATGTTAGAACAGTTAACAGATCTTTTTAAAGTAGATTAAAAAATTTTACTTTTCATGTGTTGTCATAAAAGCAGTTTTGACTGATTTAATGTAAACTATATAAAATTTTAGGAAATATAAATGCGAATAACAAAAGTAGAAAACTGTCCATCAGATATCAGGTACTTTGATGATCATGATGATGATCTAGAAAATAAACTCGAACCAAAAGACGTAGAAGATATTGTCGAGATTTTCCAAACGCCTTTAACAGGGACGTATAATTGGGACTATACACATGCAGATAATCGTCTCAAAAAGCTTTATGAACTCGGTAAAAAATTAAATTGGAATGCAACTTTAGATCTAGATTGGTCAAAAGATCCATATCCACACACTCAATGGGCAACTAATCCAGAATTTCAACAGCTCAAAGGTTTCAAACCCTATGATGACCTCCCTGAGGAAAAGAAAATTGAGTGTTCATGGCATTTATTAGCAAGTAGTTTGAGTCAAATCGTCCATGGTGAACAAGGAGCATTGCTAGTAGCTTCTCAGCTGGTCTCATGCGCACCTACATATAACGCTAAGCTTTATGCCGCTTCCCAAACTTTTGATGAGGCACGCCATGTTGAAGTCTTTAATAAGTACCTTCAAGAGAGAATTGGATGGAATTATCCAGTTATGCCAGGACTTAAATTGCTTTTAGACAAAATACTTTCTGATCCGAGATGGGATCTCAAATTTATTGGAATGCAAATTATTATTGAAGGACTTGCTCTCGCTGCGTTTGAAAGACAAAGAGCTGCTGCGATGGACCCATTACTGAAGGACCTCTTTTACCTAGTAATTAGAGATGAAGCTAGACATGTAACATTTGGTGTGAATTATCTAGAAGAATTTGTAGATACATTATCTAATGAAGAGAAAGAAGATAGAGCCGATTTTGCTTATGAAGCATGCGTGGTTATGAGAAATAGATTTGGATCTGATAACGTCATGAAACATTACGGATGGAATGTTGAAGAGGCACAGCAAGTTCTAAATCAATCTGAAACATCAAGACTTTTTAACAATCTATTATTTTCTAAGATCATGCCAAATCTAAAAAGAATAGGTTTATTAACAGATAAGACCTTAGAAAAATACGAAGAGATGGATATTCTCCAATTCCAAGATCTAGAGGATAATGGGAGCATTGATTGGGATGAATTATCTCAACCCCTAGATTATTCCTCCAAAACCGCTTAATTTTAATATGAAGATAAAAGTTGTTGAAAATCCCCCTGTAGATCCCAGAGAGTTTGACCTACCAGAAGGTTTCAGTGAAGAAAATATTGAAGATGTCGTCGAAATATTCAATACACCCTTAATTGGACACTACAATTGGGACTATACTGATGCTGATACCCGTATAAAGAAATTATATGAATTAGGTAAGAAACTAAATTGGGATGGCTCTATTGACCTAGACTGGTCGAAAGCTATAAAAAAAGATGAACCTCCACTGAAAGCGGAGTTGATAGCTAGAATGGAAGGCCCTCTTGCTGCATTACCTGAAGATGAGCGCATTGAATATATGCGACATGATAGTGCTTGGTCATTGAGTCAATTTCTTCACGGTGAGCAAGGTGCATTATTAGTTGCCTCACAACTAGTATCTTGTGCTCCAACTTACCAAGCTAAACTTTATGCAGCTTCGCAGACTTTTGATGAAGCGAGACATGTCGAAGTTTTTGCTAGATATTTAAAAGAAGTAAGTGGAATTGAATATCCAATAAATAAAAATCTAAAATCTTTGATCGATAAAATACTTTCGGATCCAAGATGGGACCTTAAATTCATTGGCATGCAAATAATAATCGAAGGATTGGCGCTAGCAGCCTTTCAAACAACTAAAGAAACTTCAAATTGCCCCTTGCTAAGACAACTGGTGCATTACGTCATTAGAGACGAAGCTAGACATGTTACCTTTGGAGTGAATTATCTTGAAGATTTCTTAAGCACCCTTTCAGAAGAAGAGGTTGAAGATAGAGCAATGTTTGCTTATGAAGCCTGTGTAGTTATGAGAGACCGAATCATCAATACTGAATTGCCCGCAAGGTGGTTTAATGTAAGTGAAGAAGAAATTAGAGAAATGCTGATCAATGATGAAACACAAGACATGTTCACAAATCTCTTATTCAGCAGAGTTATGCCAAACCTGAAAAGAATAGGTCTTCTCACAGATAAAGTACTGCCGCTTTATGAAAAGCTTAATCTCACTTCATATATGGATGCAGATAGTGAATTTGAGATTGATTGGGCGGAACTTAATAAACCACTAGAGTCATCTAAGGAAATAGATAAACAATCTGAGAAAGAATTAGCTGCTCATGCAGCTCAGGGATTATTCTAGGCTCAATTCAACATCGAACTGAAAGTATGGCTTTACTTTGCTCTCTTTTTGATGAAATTCGTTAGACACTAAACCTATCTTTCCAAAGAAAGAGAGGTTGCGACTTTTCGTGTTATAAACTAATTGAGAATTTATTTGTCTTCCTGAAGGTGTTAAATCTATGTTAAGGTTTTGAAAAAGTATCTCTCTATCCTTTGTTCTACCAACAGGAAGAGAGAAATTCATATTAGATCGTTCTGATCTTAGAGGTTGATACACTTCCAATCCTAATGAATCTGAGTCAGTGAATATATTATCTTTGTAAATTCCTATATCAAAAGATGAATAGTATGTATCCTCTATATCTTCTATCATTCCCATTTGATTGAAAGTTGAAGAAGTCATACCTACGTGAAATGAGCTTTTAAAAAGAGTGTCTTTCACTCTATTTAAGAAGTCTACTCCAATAAAAGATGTTAGAGATTTGTCAGCCTGTCCAAAACTTCCTTCTGAAGATATACCTAATAAATTGGTATTATTTGTAGTGAGCCCTACTTGATACGAGATTGAAGCCATTTCTATATAATCTCTTATCTCTAAAAGAATACCTTTGCTGTCTCCTATTTGATTTACGAATCTTTTGCCGTCTCGATGAGAACCTTGAAAAAATGAAAAAAGCATAGATTTTTTCGAGGGTATATGTATATCCATACCAATATAAGATCCATCAGAGGAATACTCCAGAAAAGGGATTCCTTTATATTTAAAGCCTTTTTTTGATGCAAGATAGGTGTTAGGACTTGTTCCGCTGCCAAAAAATAATTTACTATTTTGGGTAAGGCTTTGTTCAAATGAAAAATAGGCTAATTTATTCTCAGTATCAGCCCACAAAGATAGAAGATTATATTCGTGGGAGAAACCATCATTAATGCCTAATTGAACGAAACCATTTTTCGTTGCAATTGATCTCTCATAAACTCTTTTACTTGGATTGAGTTGAAAAGATGTCAGCCAATTAATATTGGGAATATTATTCAGTATGCGATCATTGAAAGATCTCTCAAAAGGAGCACCTAATTCATCAAAAATTACATATGATAACTGGCTTAATTTTTTAGAGATAATATTACCAAACGCAGGGCCTACTATTCCTATATAACTTCCCTCTTCTTTGAGATTTAACTTAGAAAGAGATGCACCAGCCGTTGCTATCATTGCAGTACCTAATGGTTTTGTTGCAGCATCTAAATCCATTAGGCCTTGACCATAAATTTCAGAGTCTGAATAAATACCTGATTTATTTGCTGTTGTAAAAAGCCTTTGCAGTATTTCTGTATTACCTAACTGTCCATCAAAATAATCAGCAAGAAGGGCTATTCCACCTGAAACATGAGGTGCTGCCATTGATGTACCACTAGCTCTTCCATATGAATCAATTATGGGTTCGTCTTGGGCATATACACTTAATATAGAATTTCCAGGAGCTGCTAAACAATAATCTTGTGCAACACCACATCTATTAGAAAAGCTACTTATAGTGCCATCCTCATCGACAGAAACAGCAGCAACGGTATTTCCTCTCAGTTCAGGCAGTAGATATGCCAAACCTCCGAATACCTCCGGACTTGAATAATCAACTCCTTGATCTGAATAGCTACCACCATTACCAGCCGCCCAAACAAAAATTGTTTTATTTTCATCTGCTTTTTGTGCCTGTGCTAATACCTCAATAGTCTTTGGAAATGCTTGCCTTATATTCTCTTCGGTATAATCATTTATATTCCCTTGATAGCCAAAACTTCCGTTAACAACTGTAACCTCCTTAGAAACAAACTCAGCCTCAAGTTGAGACCAGCTATTATCGATTCCAGTGTAATCTACTGACGAATTAATGATTGCGGGGTCATAGGTATCACCCGCAGTTCCTAGCTCTATGGAGATAAAAAATAACTGAGCATCAAATGCAACTCCGTGAATTCCAGATCCATCTCTTTCGCCTAAGGCGATACCTGCAACATGAGAACCATGTCTTTTTTCATCAGTTGTTGGTGTTCTATCTGGATAGACTAAATAACTTTCTGGTAAAAGTTTATTGGAACTATTTAGCTCTTGGTGTGAAGTATCAATGCCAGAATCCATAATACCTATAATTGCACCTCTTCCTGTAGCGCCTCTCGCATAAGCAGACGAAGCCTTGATTAGACCTAAACCATATTGATCACTATATTCTGAGGAGTCTTCATAGGTCATTTTGTCGGCATCAAAATTGCCGGTAAGCGAAATTGAACCTGAAGTAGGTAGATTAGGATTATAAGAACTAGTAGTTGTTGTTGTGGAAGTTGAAGAGGAAGACGTATTTGTGCTTTGAGTACTTTCGCTTCCAGTGGAAGTTTGGGGAATCGGAGAACTCGAACTGCCTCCGCCGCCACCCCCACAAGACAAGAGAAAAACCATTAAAAAGCATGGAATACTTTTCTTCATACTAGAAAGAACTTTAATCCGCCTAAACAAATCACACCCTCACTTATAAAGCCTAACTCTGCAGCTCTTTTATTAATAATATCGTGATCTCTTGCCTTGAGGCTAAAAGCTGAAATCCCAGGACCTCTTCCATCACTATCCAAAATAAATTCTAACCAGGTGTTATCTAGAAATATTTTTAACTTTTCTTTACTTGATGTGGGATTGCCTAAAACTTCAAGCCAGTCTTGAAACATAGCTTCAGGATTATCAGACTGAATTTGAACTCCATCTACACCTGTAATAGGTCCAGATATATGACTTGTCCACTCCGGTCCAGCCCATTTCCAACTTTCTTTAGGATTCATCCAGTCAAGAGAAAGTATTGCCCCTCCCATTTGTTTAGGATGAAGATGTATAGCTTTTGCTTCAGGTAGGTCTGTTTCCCAAACAACCCCTATATTATTCTTTTCTACTGAGCCTTTTGAATCCTTAAAGTCATCTACTTGAATTATAATCATGTAACCGCCATCGCCATTTCTCTTTTCCAAAAATCTCTCGGCTGTTGTATTTTCTTCCTTCGGACTAACTACCTCTAAAAAATCTGTTCCTATAGGTATAACCGCATTTTCAAGACCAAAATGGCCTACTCCAGGATCATTAAAAGCAACTTCGCATTCAAACAACTCACATAGACTATTAACAATTGGATCTCTTAGAGCTGAGACCATAACTATCTGTCTTATATCCATTTACAAACCTACTATATTCCCCTTTAAATAATAACCTCGCTTATACTAACTCATTATTAATAGAATACCCCATGAATATATCGGCTGATTTTGGTATTACAGTAACAGATACACTTAGAAGAAATGGTGACGAGTTAGACCATAGTATGGAGCTAAGCTCTAAAGATTTGGATCATCAAAGAATTAGGGAACTCTTTCCTGATGTAGACTTTACTTCAAATCAGGGTTTTTTGGCTGTTACTGGTGGCAGACATTTAGAGTTAGGCGATGAAATAGATTCAACTCCAATTATTCATATAAATGAAATAGAAGCGATAGGAGAGGGCTCAATGAATCTTTCTGGATTAAATAAAGAAGACTCAGTAATTATAGTTAGTGCTGGATCAGGTACCGCTTGTATTCATGCTAAAAATGGGAAATTCACACATTGCTCTGGTACAGGAGTTGGTGGAGGAACTGTTCTGGGTTTAAGTAAACTGCTTTTAGATACTAGTGACCCTTTTGAAATCGCATCTCTGGCAGAAAAAGGTAATAAAAGTCAGGTTGATTTAATATTGGAAGATGTCGTATCAGGTCCCATAGGTCAATTACCTCCCTCTACAACAGCAGTTAACTTTGGGAAGATAACTAAAATTGAAGATGGCTACTCTAAGGAAGATATTGCAGCTGGTATTGTTAACTTAGTAGGTCAGACCGCCGCTAGGATAGCAACATCAGTAGCAATGATGTTCGAGGCTAAACAAATTGTAGTTGTTGGAAGAGCTCCTTCTTTTAATGGTCTTAAAGAGTCACTTGAAGAAGCCGCTTCTATCACAGGATTTACACCACATTTCCCGCAAAATGGAGAATATGCCTCCGCTCTTGGTGCACTATTATTGGCAGAAAAAAACCCTCCTAATTAAAAATTAGAAGGGTTATTTAAAAAAAGTCTGACGATGTCCTACTCTCACATGGTCGCAACCACACTACCATCGGCGCTAAAAGGTTTCACTTCTGAGTTCGAAAAGGTATCAGGTGGTTCACTCTTGCTATGGTCATCAGACATAAACTTATAAATTCAATCTAATTAGCAACTTGGCTATATCAAGAAATTACTTGATGTAATACGGTCAAGCCGATCGAGCAATTAGTACAGGTTAGCTCAATGCCTTACAGCACTTACACACCCTGCCTATCAACGTCCTAGTCTTGAACGGCTCTTTAGGACCCTAAGGTCCAGGGAAAACTAGTCTTGAAGGAGGCTTCCCGCTTATATGCTTTCAGCGGTTATCCTTTCCGAACATAGCTACCGGGCAATGCCACTGGCATGACAACCCGAACACCAGAGGTTCGTTCACTCCGGTCCTCTCGTACTAGGAGCAACTCTTCTCAATTTTCCAACGCGCACGGCAGATAGGGACCGAACTGTCTCACGACGTTCTAAACCCAGCTCGCGTACCACTTTAAATGGCGAACAGCCATACCCTTGGGACCTGCTTCAGCCCCAGGATGTGATGAGCCGACATCGAGGTGCCAAACACCCCCGTCGATGTGAACTCTTGGGGGGTATTAGCCTGTTATCCCCGGCGTACCTTTTATCCGTTGAGCGATGGCCCTTCCATTCAGAACCACCGGATCACTATGACCTACTTTCGTATCTGCTCGACGTGTCAGTCTCGCAGTTAAGCAACCTTATGCCATTGCACTCATTGCACGATGTCCGACCGTGCTGAGGTTACCTTCGCACTCCTCCGTTACTCTTTAGGAGGAGACCGCCCCAGTCAAACTACCCAGCACACACTGTCCTCGACCCGGGTTACGGGCCTAAGTTAGAACTCCAAATTTAATAGGGTGGTATTTCAAGGACGACTCCACAAGAGCTGGCGCTCCTGCTTCAAAGTCTCCCACCTATCCTACACAAATAAACTCAAAGTCCAGTGTGAACCTATAGTAAAGGTGCACGGGGTCTTTCCGTCTAGCCGCGCGTATACGGCATCTTCACCGCAAATTCAATTTCACTGAGTCTCTGGTGGAGACAGCGTGGCCATCGTTACGCCATTCGTGCAGGTCGGAACTTACCCGACAAGGAATTTCGCTACCTTAGGACCGTTATAGTTACGGCCGCCGTTCACCGGGGCTTCGATCACGAGCTTCGCCCACAAGGGGCTAACCCGATCAATTAACCTTCCGGCACCGGGCAGGCGTCACACCCTATACGTCCACTTTCGTGTTAGCAGAGTGCTATGTTTTTAGTAAACAGTCGCAGCCACCTGGTATCTTCGACCCTCTTCCGCTCAGAGAGCAAGTCTCGTCACGTAATGAGGGCGTACCTTCTCCCGAAGTTACGGTACCATTTTGCCTAGTTCCTTCACCAGAGTTCTCTCAAGCGCCTTAGTATTCTCTACCTGACCACCTGTGTCGGTTTGCGGTACGATTCCTTGCTACCTATAGCTTAGAAGTTTTTCCTGGAAGCATGGCATCAACCACTTCTTATCTCCTAAGAGATAATCGTCATCAGCTCTCGGCCTTAGAAATCCGGATTTACCTAGATCTCCAGCCTACAACCTTAAACACAGACAACCATCGCTGTGCTGGCCTAGCCTTCTCCGTCACTCCATCGCAGTAACAAGAAGTATAGGAATATTAACCTATTTCCCATCGACTACGGCTTTCGCCCTCGCCTTAGGGGTCGACTCACCCTGTCCCGATTAACGTTGGACAGGAAACCTTGGTCTTTCGGCGGAGAGGTTTTTCACCCCTCTTATCGTTACTTATGTCAGCATTCTCACTTCTGATACCTCCAGCAAACCTCTCGATTCACCTTCAGTGGCATACAGAACGCTCCCCTACCATGAATATAAATATTCATTCGCAGCTTCGGTGTATTATTTAGCCCCGTTACATCTTCCGCGCAGGCCGACTCGACTAGTGAGCTGTTACGCTTTCTTTAAAGGATGGCTGCTTCTAAGCCAACCTCCTAGCTGTTTGGGCCTTCCTACAACGTTTCCCACTTAATAATACTTTGGGACCTTAGCTGGCGATCTGGGTTGTTTCCCTCTTGACTACGGACGTTAGCACCCGCAGTCTGTCTCCCTCACTGTACTTGCTGGTATTCGGAGTTTGCATCGGTTTGGTAAGTCGGGATGACCCCCTAGCCGAAACAGTGCTCTACCCCCAGCAGTAATATGAGAGGCTCTACCTAAATAGATTTCGGGGAGAACGAGATATCTCCGAACTTGATTAGCCTTTCACTCCTATCCACAGCTCATCCCCCCATTTTTCAACATAGGTGGGTTCGGGCCTCCAGTAAGTGTTACCTCACCTTCACCCTGGCCATGGATAGATCGTCCGGTTTCGCGTCTAATACCTGAGACTAAGTCGCCCTATTAAGACTCGGTTTCCCTGCGCCTTCCTTAAAAAAGTTAAGCTTGCCACAGAAATTAACTCGCTGACCCATTATACAAAAGGTACGCCGTCACTATTAGTAAACTAATAGCTCCGACAGCTTGTATGCAAACGGTTTCAGGTTCTATTTCACTCCCCTCTCCGGGGTTCTTTTCGCCTTTCCCTCACGGTACTGGTTCACTATCGGTCAGCTAGGAGTATTTAGCCTTGGAGGATGGTCCCCCCATTTTCAGTCAAGATTTCTCGTGTCCCGACCTACTCGATTTCACTTTAAATTAGTTTTCGTGTACAGGGCTATCACCTTCTACGACTGGTCTTTCCAAACCATTCCACTAACCAATATAAAGCTTAAGGGCTGTTCCGTTTTCGCTCGCCGCTACTCACAGAATCTCAATTGATTTCTTTTCCTGCGGTTACTAAGATGTTTCAATTCTCCGCGTTTGCCTCTTTATCCTATGAATTCAG
Organism: uncultured SAR86 cluster bacterium; assembly: GCA_902604855.1. Taxonomy (GTDB): domain Bacteria; phylum Pseudomonadota; class Gammaproteobacteria; order Magnimaribacterales; family Magnimaribacteraceae; genus Magnimaribacter. The sequence continues at coordinate 200,617 of CACLAF010000001.1, forward strand.
ATAAAGATACCTAGGTTATCCTAGGTGGGTTTTCCCATTCGGAAATCTCCGGATCAAAGCCTGTTACCGACTCCCCGAAGCTTATCGCAAGTTACTACGTCCTTCATCGCCTCTAGCTGCCAAGGCATCCACCGTTTGCACTTCATTACTTGACCATATTACATCAATTAACTTAATGATATTTTCAAGCATTTCTATCTACTATATGTGTTTTCAAAAAAACACAAAAACGCCAAATTACTTTGCAGTTATTCAAATAAGGTTTCGGATTAAAAGAATAATAAAACCTTTAATGAATAATTAATTTGCATATCTAGAACATAAATGCTCTTGATATGACTTGATTGAACTTATAAAAATGTTAAAAAACGCATCTAGAATCCCTAAGAGATCAAAGATAAATAAGTAATTCGTGTGAACGCCTACAAAAAAACGATTTTATTTTAAGGAGGTGATCCAGCCCCAGGTTCCCCTAGGGCTACCTTGTTACGACTTCATCCCAGTCATGAATCACACCGTGGTGATCGTCTTCCCGAAGGTTAGACTAACCACTTCTGGTGCAACCCACTTCCATGATGTGACGGGCGGTGTGTACAAGGCCCGAGAACGTATTCACCGCGACATTCTGATTCGCGATTACTAGTGATTCCGACTTCATGGAGTCGAGTTGCAGACTCCAATCCGGACTAAGAAAAGTTTTAAGGGTTTGGCTTCAGCTCGCGCTTTCGCATCCCTCTGTACTTCCCATTGTAGCACGTGTGTAGCCCAATCCATAAGGGCCATGATGACTTGACCTCGTCCCCGCCTTCCTCCGGGTTTCACCCGGCAGTCTCCCTATAGTTCCCGCCATTACGCGCTGGCAAATAAGGATAGGGGTTGCGCTCGTTACTGGACTTAACCATACATCTCACGACACGAGCTGACGACAGCCATGCAACACCTGTCATAGCGTTCCCGAAGGCACATTCACATCTCTGCGAACTTCGCTAGATTTCAAGGATTGGTAAGGTTCTTCGCGTTGCATCGAATTAAACCACATGCTCCACCACTTGTGCGGGCCCCCGTCAATTCATTTGAGTTTTAGCCTTGCGGCCGTACTCCCCAGGCGGACAACTTAATGCGTTAGCTGTGCCACTGAACAGTTAAATCTGCCCAACGGCTAGTTGTCATCGTTTACGGCGTGGACTACCAGGGTATCTAATCCTGTTTGCTACCCACGCTTTCGCACCTCAGCGTCAGTGACGAGCCAGAGAGCTGCCTTCGCCATTGGTATTCCTTCTGATATCTACGCATTTCACCGCTACACCAGAAATTCTACTCTCCTCTCTCGTACTCTAGCTTAGTAGTTTTGGATGCAGTTCCTAGGTTGAGCCCAGGGCTTTCACATACAACTTGCTAAACCGCCTACGCGCGCTTTACGCCCAGTAATTCCGATTAACGCTTGGACCCTCCGTATTACCGCGGCTGCTGGCACGGAGTTAGCCGGTCCTTATTCTTCAGGTAACGTCAACATAATAAGGTATTAACTTAAAATGCTTCTTCTCTGATTAAAGTGCTTTACAACCCTAGGGCCTTCTTCACACACGCGGTATACCTGGATCAGGGTTGCCCCCATTGTCCAATATTCTTAACTGCTGCCATCCGTAGATGTCTGGGCCGTGTCTCAGTCCCAATGTGGCTGATCGTCCTCTCAGACCAGCTAAAGATCGTCGCCTTGGTAGGCCATTACCCTACCAACAAGCTAATCTTACGCAGGCTCATCCAATAGTGAGAGCAGTAAACTGCCCCCTTTCCCCCTCAGGGCGTATGCGGTATTAATCCGAGTTTCCTCGGGCTATCCCCCGCTACTGGGTAGATTCCTACGCGTTACTCACCCGTTCGCCGCTCGTCAGCACCGGATTCAGCAAGCTGAATCTTTATGTCTGTTACCGCTCGACTTGCATGTTTAAAAGTTACCGCCAGCGTTCAATCTGAGCCATGATCAAACTCTTCAATTGAATTTTGAATTAAGTGCCAAAATGACACTAAATCAGCTTATTAATCTATATAAATATGGATTAATTACTGACTTTGGTAAGTTGCGCTTAATTATAAGCGCCCACACGAATTACTTATTAAAACTTTTAAAAAACTCCCCTTCGCGAACGAAGGCAGCGCAGTATACAACATAATATGGTGTTTCAAAGAAGTTTTTCTTTATTATTTGATATTAATTTTTGCAGCTTTCTTTTTACCTACCAACACTAAATTCGAAGAGCCTTTTTTTAATGAGAATTTAGGATCTGAAACTCTTTCATCATTAACTTTAATTGCACCTTGTTTTATCATCCGGATGGCATCAGAGGTGCTCTTTAGCAACTCTGATTCTTTTAATACTCTAGTTAAAAGCTCTGAATTTTCTGAGATTTCAAAATTTATTTCGTCAAGCTCCTGTGAAATATTTCCTTTTTGGAACCTGTTTATAAAATTGTCTTTTGATTTGCTACCCCAACCATTATTGAATCTCTCAACTATTTCTTCAGCCAGTAAAAACTTAATATCTCTTGGATTAGCTCCTTCTTTAATCTCTTCTTTCAGGTTAGATATCTCTTCAGATGATTTAAAACTCAAAAGATAAAAATATCGCCACATTAAATGGTCGGAAATAGACATAATTTTTCCAAACATATCATCAGGGCTATCTTCTAAAGCAACATAATTTCCTAAAGATTTAGACATCTTCTTAACACCATCCAATCCTTCAAGAAGTGGAACAGTCATAATGGATTGTTGATTACATCCATAGTGTTTTTGGACTTCGCGACCTAAAAGTAAATTAAATTTCTGATCTGTTCCACCCAATTCAATGTCCGCTTCCAATTTTACGGAATCAAACCCTTGCAAAATGGGATACAAAAATTCATGAATAGAAATCGGCTGTTGAGATTTATATCTTTTTGAGAAATCATCCCGTTCTAACATTCTTGCAACCGTATAAGACGAAAGCATTTTAATAAATTCAGAAGGATCAACTTGGTTCATCCATTCAGAATTGAATCTGATTTCTGTTTTTTTAGGATCTAAAATTTTGAAAACCTGTTCTTTGTAAGTCTCTGCATTTTTATCAAGCTGGTCTTGAGTTAAAACTGGGCGTGTTTCATTTACTCCCGAAGGATCTCCAACAAGACCAGTAAAATCTCCAATCAAAAAAATTACTTCATGACCTAAATCTTGGAAGATTTTCATCTTATTCAAAAGTACAGTATGGCCTAAATGTAAATCAGGCGAGGTAGGATCGAATCCTGCTTTAACTCTTAACTTTCTCTTTGATTTTATCTGCTCCAAAAAGCTCTCTTCAGGGATAATTTCTTCAGTCCCTCTAGTGAGTAATTCTAGGTTCTCTTTGCTCATTGTTATTCTATTATATGTCCTTTTTTAAGGTATCATTCGACTTTATGCTGGTTAGAGAATTAATCTATGTTTTAAAAAACTTTCCGAGAAAGCATATCTTTACTCTTTTGATTGGCCTGATTTTGATAATTTCTATCAGCCTACTAGGCAACATAAAATTTACTGAAGAAAATCAATACTCCGAACTCATAAAATCACTTTCACTTAGTTCCCTTACTGATGACTATCAAATTGATATACCCCCGATAGAAAAAGAGGCTTTAATTAAAAGAAATGATTCACTCTTCACAATTCTGAATCAACTTGGAGTTTTGCAAGAAGACATAATCAAGTTAATTAATAGTCAAGAAAGTAGTCTTTTATCGAAAATTGAAGTCGGAGATAAGATCAAGATCTTAATGAATGACAGAGGAGAGCTACTGAAAATGTTTTATATTGATGACATAAAGAGTGGCATACAAGCTGAAAGAAACGAAGATAGTTACTCAATTTCAAAATATGTATCAAAAATCGAAAAGGTTAAAGTCTTTAAGCATGTGATTATTGAAGATTCAATGTATGTATCCGGTCTGAAGGAGAATGTCCCGGACAGTGTATTAATGGACTTGGCTTACATTAATGGTTGGGATATAGATTTTACTCATGACATAAGAAAAGGTGATAGTTACAGCATAATCTATGAAGAAATAATTATTAATGGAGAAAAAGCAATTGACGGAGATATCCTTATTTCAGAGTTCAATAATAGGGATAAAAAATTTATTGCAGTAAGATATGACTTAGATTCAAAAACTTCAGAGTATTTCAATCTTGATGGCCAAAATGTTAAGAAGGCATTTCTTAGATCTCCTGTGAAATTAAGTTACATAAGTTCAAAGTATAATCTTAATAGGAGACATCCTGTTTTACATACAATAAGGGCACACAAAGGAGTAGATTATGCAGCCAATAAGGGCTCTCCAATTAGAGCAACTGGCGATGGAACAATATTATTTGCTGAATATAATGGAGGATGCGGTAATGAAATTAAGATTAAGCACTCTGAAGATTATGTTACTCGTTACTGTCATCTCGATAAATTTAGCTCCAGAACAAAAGTTGGTCGTAAGGTCAAACAAGGTCAAACAATTGGGTATGTAGGTAGCACTGGTCTAGCAACTGGGCCTCATTTGCATTATGAATTCCATGTTAATGGGAAGCACACGGACCCTCTTAAAGTAAAATTTCCAAATGCCTCACCCATTAATTCTTCTGAACTTAATAACTATAGAAAAAAATCTCAAAATCTCCTTAATGAACTAAGTAACTATAAATATCTCATTAATCAAAGAGAAGTTTATGGCGGGTGAAATCTACATTGGCTTAATGACTGGAACTAGTGCAGATTCTTTAGATTGTGCAGCAGTTGAGTTTTCTGATAATGAGTTGAACATTGTTGGACTAAAGAATTACGATATACCGAGTAATTTAAAGGAAGAAATTAGTAAAAATACAAGATCTAAAGAGCTTAACGAAAGTCTAATCAAAGATTTAGATTTAAGACTAGGCGAATTTTTTTCCGATAGAGTAGAAGAATTTATTACATCTCTCAGTTTGAAAAAAGAAAAAATTGAAGCGATAGGTTCGCATGGGCAAACTATAAAACATGAACCTAATTCTATACCTCCTTTTTCACTTCAAATTGGTAATCCTCAGTTAATAAGTAATCAGCTCGGCATAAAAACTATTGCCAATTTTAGAGATGATGACATTGCGAAAGGAGGACAAGGTGCACCTTTGTCTCCCATTTTTCATAAAGAAGTATTCGCTATAGAGAATAAGAAGAGGGTAATAATAAATATCGGAGGTATTACTAATATTTCCTTATTAGGTGGCGCAAAATTAATAGGTTTTGATACTGGCCCAGGAAATTGTCTTTTAGATATTTGGACAAAGAAAAATAAAATGGGTAACTACGACAACGAAGGTAATTGGGCAAAATCAGGGACTGTAGATCATGACTTACTGAATATAATGATGAAAGACAATTATTTTTCGCTTGAACCACCTAAAAGCACTGGCCCAGATTACTTTAACTTATCTTGGCTTCAAGATTGTCTTACGAAACTTAAGCAAGAAATAGATCCTCGTGATACTCAAGCAACCTTGGCAGAACTTACTGCAAGCAGTCTTTCAAATTCTTTGAAGAGACTTAAAATCATTAATGAAAAAATGTATATATGCGGCGGCGGAGTTCATAATAAATTTTTGATGAGTAGGATATCATTCCTTTTAGGAGAGAAATGTTACTCAACAGATAAACTTGGGCTAGATCCAGATTACATAGAAGCTATTTGTTTTGCTTGGTTAGCATATAAAAGAGTAAATAATATTAAATTTAATATGAGTGCAATTACAGGAAGCAATGAAAAAGTATTCTTAGGTAAAGTATATTTACCTTCTAAATAGAGAAAGATTCTCCACAGCCGCAAGTTGTAGTGGCATTCGGGTTAGAAATTATAAATTTTGAACCAGTTAAATCCTCTACATAATCTACTGTTGATCCTTGCAGATACTGCAGGCTTAATGAGTCAATAACCAGATTAGCTCCCTCTTTTTCTATACAGGTGTCATCTTCATCTATTGTCTTATCAAAGGAAAATCCATACTGAAAACCCGAACATCCTCCGCCGGTAACATAAACCCTAAGATTTAAAATTTCAGATTCTGACTCTTTATTTTTAAGAGATAAAATCTTATGAACAGCTCCGTCAGTCAGTTGCATTAAAGAGGGTGTATAAGTTTCAACCATTATTTATACCTTTCAATTGATAATTACCAGTGATTAGATTATAGCATTCTATCGCTTGACCTGCGGCTCCCTTAACTAAATTATCAATAGCTGAAATGATTACAATTTGATTCTCAATGGCTGATTGATAAATACCTATCTGACAATTGTTTGTCTCAGCAACTTTTAGAATTTCAGGAACCTGACCATCTAACATTAATTCAATATTAAGTGAGTCTTGGTAAAAATCTCTATAAATCTCTTCTATTGATTTATTCTGAGTATCCTCAAAATTTACATATATTGTTGAGTAGATTCCCCTCATGGCGGGAATAAGGTGAGGTAAAAAATTAATTTTTAAAGATGATCCATAAACTCCTTCAAGGACTTCAATTATTTCTGGGAGATGTCGATGTCCTCCAGTAGCATATGCTCTAAAATTTTCATGAATGTCATCTTTTAGATTTTCATTAACTGTAGTCCTACCTGCTCCACTAATTCCTGACTTTGCATCAATGATAATTGAATCTAATGGAAGCTTGTTCTTGACTAAAGGTAGCAGTCCAAGAATAGATGCAGTTGGATAACAGCCAGGTACAGCTACAAGATTGCTGGTTTCTATCAACTCAGCATTAAGTTCAGTCAGACCATAAATAGAATTCTTTAAGTTTTCTAAATCTCTATGATTCGAACCGTACCATTCTTTCCAGATTGAAGGATCTTTCAGTCGGAAATCTGCAGATAGGTCAATGACTTTTATTCCTTTCTGGATAAAAGAATTTACTTTATCCATTGCAGTTCCGTGCGGAGTTGCAAAGAAAACGACATCACATTGAAAAAAGATCTGATCTTCCGGATCTACAAAATTTAAATCAGAACCTTGAAATAAGTCTGATACAGGAGTGTTTTTTAGCTCTCTAGAGCTAATAGCTATTAAAGAGGTTGAGTCATGGAGAGATAAGAGTTTTATTAGCTCCTCGCCAGTAAAACCTGATCCTCCTATAATTCCAACTTTAGTCATCAATATGCTTCCATATTTAAGGGAAGCGGATTATATATACTTGTAATAAGACTATCTAGGCTTAGTTTTTTAGATAAACATTTAGGAGTAATCTTTCCCAAGATGAAATATTTGTTAACATCAATCCTTTAGAGGCAAAGGATTCAGATTCCTTCAATAACCCTTGTTTATATCTTAAGTGTGCTAATCTCAGATAAAGAGCGCCATCATTTTTAGTTATCCTAAAAGCCCTCTCAAGTTCAGAATTAGTTTTAATATAGTTTTCTTGTTTCAGGTCGGAGTCAGCAGCTAAAAGTATCCTTTGTACAGAAGGGTTTTGTGAGTTTATTTTCATAATTTCATCTTCCAAAAACTCTTGGTTAGAAATCAAGAGCTCAACAGTTCTGGAGAAATCATTTACTGGGATCTTATAATTACTTACATCCCTCATGTTTTGATTAGATGCACATGACCATAAGCCAATAATAACTAGAAGGATTATTAATAACTTAATTGACTTCATCCCTGACCCACCTCAAAAACTTCTTTTAACTTATCCATTACAGTATTTCTTGAGTTTTCAATCTTACTTGAACACTCTCTTCTGACATCTGGAATTTTATTCGGTTCAGTGCCTTCTATAAAAGGAATAAGTATAGAATTTTTGCATTTTTTACCACTTCGTAGTCCATCCTCAATATCCGTCCATACATAATTGATACGAGGAAGTGGAGATTTAATGGTTTTAACCGGTTTAATATCGTTTATGAAATTTTTCCAAACCTGAAAAGCACCCGTTCGTCCAGTCAAGGGAGTTTGTCTATTGTCATCAAATCCCAGCCACACAAGAACCAAAAGTTCGCCTGCAAAACCAATAAACCAACTATCTCTTTGATCATCTGAAGTACCTGTTTTACCTCCTGCATTCCATAATTGAATCTGCTTCTTTGAATATCCTCTAGCAGTTCCGCGTTCAAAGGTTTGTTGCATAGCAAATTTCAATAATGCTACCGGCTCAGGTCTAATTGTTTGATCTATACTGTAAGGGTAAGAGAATTCAATCTTACCCTCAGTATCTTTAATTTGCCTAATTGATCTCAACGGTGAGTAAAAACCGTCACTTGCTATAGTCTGATAAGCTTGAATAGCTTGGTAAGGAGAAAGTTCAAATGACCCAATAAAAAGTGAAGGATAGTTAGGAACATCCTTTGTTATGCCAAGGTTTAGAAACATGTTTTCTACAGCCTCATATCCCAAATCTAATCCAAGCCTGGCTGAAGCTATATTGTAAGATTGCCATAAAGCCACGTGTAATGGTATTTCACCATGAAATTTCTTATCAAAATTATCAGGCTCCCAAAGCTTACCTCCACTCATAAGACTTAACCTAGAATCATCTAATAAAGTTGTGAGATTGTAATCATTATATTGATCTAAAGCAGTTAGATAGATGAAAGGTTTCACTAAAGATCCTATTGGTCTTATTGCATTTATAGATCTATTGAAACCATAACTAGAGGGTTCAGTACTTCCTGCTACAGCTTTGACTTCGCCGCTAGAAATATCAACTGCAATGGCAGCACCTTCAAGCTCCTCTAATCTAGGTCCATATTTTTTTATTAACTGCAGTTTAGTTTTTTTAAGATTATTCTCTAAAGAATCTTGTAATACAGGGTCCAAATTAGTTTCGATAGCCAAGCCCTTAGTTCTAAGTTCTTTTTCATTAAAATTCTTCTGAAGTTCAAGCCTAACTATGTCATGAAAAGCGGGATATCGTGTCTCAGTTCTATAATTTGGTAAGGAGACACCAAGCTCTTTGTTTTTTAATGTCTCAAAAGCTGAGTCCGATATCTTATTACTAGTGTTTAAAACTCTTAAAACTAAGTTCCTTCTTTTAGTGGCATTATTTGGATTTCTTCTTGGATTATAAAAAGAAGGCCCTTTAAGCATTCCTACTAAAAGAGCCACTTGATCTGTAGAAAGATTTTGAATTGAAGTGCCAAAAAAATGTTGAGCGCCCATCCCAAATCCATGAATTGCTCTCTTCCCTGATTGTGCAAGAAATACATCATTAATATATGCCAAAAGAATTTCTTCTTTTGTATAACGAAATTCTATTATCAAAGAAGCTATTGCTTCCAAAACCTTTCTTCTGATGGTTTGCTCAGATGAGAAGAAAAGGCTTTTAGCTAATTGTTGCGTGATGGTACTTCCGCCTTGCTCTACCTCTCCGGCTTGCACATTTCTTAGAAATGCTCTTGAAATAGATTTCAATGATATTCCATAGTGATTAAAAAAATCTTGGTCCTCCACTGCAAGAATAGTATCGACTAATATAGGTGGCACTTCTGGCCAATTAAGAAGTACTCTATCCTCCATGTGGGAGGGGTACATGCCACCAATAACGGTTGGTTCAAGTTTTATTAAATCCTCGGCTATACCTAACTGATTGGTAATTCCCTTGATCTCAGAAGCATCAAAATTGATATTAAATATACCCGAGCGCTGATCTAAATAACCTCGGAGAAATATTTTTAGATCATCTTTAGAGAATTTAAACTCACCAGGCTGCGCAGGATTTTTAACCCTTTCGTACGAAAGCATTTCTAATTCTTTAATCAGATTATCCTTATTGAGGTTAATACCTTCTGCCAATTCCAAAGGACGTGAGTATATTTTTGCAGGTATGGTCCACAGTACTCCGTCTAGTTTAGATGTAACTCGATAATCGAGAACTGCAACAGTTGCGGCAGTGAAAATAAAGACTATTATCGAAATAAAACCGATAAAAAATCCTATTGTCAGCTTAAATTTCATTTAATACTTGATTACTTGCTCCATTTGGCACAGTCTACGTTTTTTAAAAAATTTTGTGTAAAAAAATGAAATATGATCTTTGTTGTCTTGGTAGTGCTTTAGTCGATATAACCTTCCAAATTGACGATGATTTCGTTGAAGCAAATGAAGAGAGAGGCATAGCCAAGGGAGGTATGACATTAATTGAAAAAGATGATCAGATTAATTTAATTCAAGAGCTCATGGATTTAGGGAAATCACCTGATAAGTCTTGCGGCGGTTCTGCCACTAATTCAGTTGTTGCTGCCTCTCTTTTTGGATCTTCTTGTCATATGTCTTGTATTGTTTCTGATGATGACAACGGAAGATTTTACTTGGAAGACTTGTCATCTAATGGAATAGGTCATACTTCTGAGTTGATTGATTCAGAAATGCCTTCTGGGCAATGTCTAGTTATGATCTCGGATGATGCAGATAGAACCATGTGCACAAATCTTGGAATAAATTCTAATATTTCTACCAGCAATGTGGATCAAGAAGTTATCAAAAATTCTGATTACATATTTTTAGAAGGCTATCTAGTTGCTTCTCCAGAAGGTTATGATACTTTCAAAGAGGCAATTACACATGCAAAAAAACATAATACTAAAGTGGCTCTATCTTTGTCAGATGCTTTTATAGTGAAGTCATTTAAGAAAGAACTTGTAGAACTCATAGAAATTAATTGCGATCTAATTTTCTGTAATGAATCTGAAGCGCAAGAGTTCGCTGGTAGTGTTATTGAAAAGGAAATTTTTAGTTATTTTAAAAATTACACTCGTAACCTTATCATTACAAAAGGGTCAGATGGCTGCATCGGTTATGATGAAGATTATGAATTTTCTGTTTCTGGGCAAGAGGTTAAGGCTATAGATACAAATGGTGCTGGCGATATGTTTGCTGGTGCTGTTTTAAATGGTCTAAATAATCAAAAAAATCTTGAAGAATCCTCAAAATTTGGATGTTACGCTGCTTCTAAAATTGTTCAAAAAAATGGGCCTAGACTGTCAAAAAAAGAATACGAAGAAATTAAAAGAACTTTTACTAGCAATTGAAAAATTATTCTGCTAAATTGCTGCGCCTTCAGCATTAAACAATAAGAGTATTCATAAAATGCCTGCGAAAAAAACTGTAAAAAAAGCCACTATCAGAAAGACTCCTGCTAAGAAAGTATCGGCAAAAAAAGCGCCTCCTAAAACAAAGCCCGCTAAGAAAACAACTGCTAAAAAAAGTTCAGCAAAGAAGGTATCAACTAGAAAAGTAATATCTAAAAAAACTAAGAAAGTTGATCGTTATGAAGAGTCTCAATTCCTAGCTTCAATTAAGCCCTATGCGCTTAAGAAGAATGAGAAATATATGAATGCCAAACAAAAACAGCATTTTCAAGAAATACTAGCAAGTTGGAAAAAACAATTACAGCTAGAACAAGACCGAACGGCAGATAAAATACAAAAAAATGCTAGCCACTTTCCAGATGAATCTGATAGAGCTACACATGAGGAAGAATTTACTCTAGAACTTAGGACAAGAGAAAGAGAAAGAAGACTTTTATCTAAAATTAGTGAATCTATTGAAGATCTAAAATCCGATGATTATGGATATTGTGCTTCATGTGGGATAGAAATTGGAATTAGAAGGTTAGAGGCTAGGCCAACTGCAACTAGATGTATTGATTGCAAAACCATCGAAGAGATTCATGAAAGGCAACAATATGGCTAAAATATTTTGGTGCTAAACCAAAATACCAACTCTCCCAAGGTCATTAAGGCCTCTAAACATGGTATAGAAAATAAACATCTTGATAAGGATGCTAAATCTATCATCGCAAAGCTAAATAATTCAGGGTTCGATGCGTTTATAGTTGGCGGCTTTGTAAGAGATTCAATTCTAGGGCTAAAACCAAAAGATTGTGATGTAGTTACAAATGCCACGCCAGAAGAAATAAAAAAGGCTATTCCAAAAACAAGAATCATTGGAAGAAGATTTAAAATAGTTCATGCAAGATCTGGTAGAAATATTACAGAAATATCTACGTTTAGATCATCTAGCAAAAGGCATACTAAAAAATCTCAAAAAGGAATTATTCTCAGAGATAATAATTATGGCAGCATAGAAGATGATGCCTATAGAAGAGACTTTACAATTAATTCTTTATATTTAGATATCAGAAATATGGATGTAATTGATTTCGTTGGTGGCTACGAAGATATACAAAATAGAGTACTCAGATCAATTGGAGATAGTTCAAAAAGATTCAGAGAAGATCCTGTAAGAATAATTAGAGCCCTCAGATTCAAGTCTAAGCTAGATTTAACTTTTGAACCCAATCTTGAGAAAGAAATACTCAAACTTTCACACTTACTCAATGAAATATCATCAGGAAGAATTTATGAAGAAACACTCAAGTTGTTCCTGACGGGAAATGCGCAATCAATCATGCAAGATATGCAAAAGTATCAAATTATTAAATACATCCTCCCTGTAACGCAAGGTTTTCTGGATGCCAAGAAAGACAGAAGATTTATATTTAATGCTTTAAGAAATACAGATAAAAGATTTCATGAGGATAAAACACTTACTCCATCCTTTTTATTTTCAGTATTCTTATGGCCTGCCTTAATAAATAAGGTAGGAGAACTCAATTCAAAGAAAATAAAGGTTCCAAAGATTACAAGAGCAGCAAATATAATACTCAAGCAACATAATGAACATTGCTTTATCCCGAGTAGAATTCAAAAATCTATAAAAGAGACATGGGAAATGCAAGTGATGTTATTAAGAATACCTGAAAAATCCAAAATTTTAATTAAACATCCTAGATTTAGAGCTTCTTATGACTTTCTTTTGCTGAGAGAAAAATCAGGAGAAGATCTCAGCGGCGCTGGTGAGTGGTGGACAAAAAAAATTGCAACTAAAGCTATTTAAACCTAAAAATTCTTAAATGTTTTGAAGTTAGGATAAGATATATTTTTTAATAACCTAGCACATGGAAAAAGGTCAAATAGATATAAAAAAGTATGATAAGTTGCCTACATTTATAGCTGTAGAAGGACCTATTGGCGCAGGAAAAACAACCTTAACAAAACTTCTTGCAGACTCTTTTAGTTATGATACTTTTTTAGAGCGACCATCCGAAAATCCTTTTTTACCTGATTTTTACATCAATCAGTCTCAAGCTGCTTTAGCAACTCAACTTTTTTTTCTTTTTCAAAGAGTAAAACAAATCCAAGAGCTTAAACAAGAAGATATCTTCTCATCTAATAGAGTTTCAGATTTTCTTTTAGATAAAGACAAACTGTTTGCTAAGGCAACCCTCTCATCAGAAGAGTTAAAGCTGTACGAACAAATCTATCAGTATCTTGCTATAGATCTTCCATCTCCTGATTTGGTTATCTATCTTCAAGCTGAGACAAAAACTCTTTATGAAAGAGTTATGCACAGGGGTATTGAAATGGAAAAAACAATCAGTTTTGACTACCTAGAATTACTAAATGAGACATACAAAGAATTTTTCTTTGAATACGATAGATCGCCAGTTTTGATAGTAAATTCGGATTATTTAGACTTACAAGCCAATAAAAACGATTACGACCTTCTTTTGGAAAAGTTACTTGAGTACTTTAATAAACCAGAAGGTTCCAAAATGTACTTTAATCCCTCACCTGCATTAATATAAAATTTCATGATTAAAGATAAAATTTATAATCCCCCCCTATCAGTTCTGGAGAATTCAAATATAAAAGAATCTGAATTTGAAGAACTATATCAATGGTCTTTAACCAAACCAGAAGAGTTTTGGGCTTCCCAGGCTGAGAATTATCTAACCTGGAATAATAAATGGTCTAAAGTAAAAGAGACTAATATAGAGAAAGGCGAAATCGTATGGTTTAAAGATGCAAAATTAAATGCGTCTGTGAACTGCATTGATAGACATCTTCCTGAAAATGCTGAGAAAACTGCTTTCATATGGGAGGGAGATAATCCTGAAGAAACAAAAAATATCAGCTATCAGAAACTTCACGATGAAGTATGTAAATTTGCCAATGTCCTAAAAGCTAGAAATGTAAAAAAAGGCGATAGAGTTTGTATCTATATGCCTATGATCCCCGAAGCAACATATGCGATGTTGGCTTGTGCGAGAATTGGGGCTATACACTCTGTTGTTTTTGGAGGCTTTTCCCCTGAGTCCTTAAAAGACCGTATCCTGGATTCTGATTGCCAAACTGTTATAACTGCTGATGAGGGCTTGAGAGGAGGGAAAAAAGTTCCTCTTAAAGAGAATGTCGATGAGGCTCTTCAAGGATGTCCAAATGTCCATACTGTTTTAGTCATCACCAGAACAGGAGCAGAGATTTCATGGAATGAGAACTGCGATGTTAGATTTGAAGAAATTTCAAAGGGTGTGCCTTCCAATTGCGAGCCAGAAATAATGGATTCCGAAGATCCCCTATTTATTCTCTACACATCAGGATCAACAGGTAAGCCAAAAGGAGTTTTGCACACTACAGGTGGATATCTTCTTCAAGCGGCTATGTCTCACAAGCTGGTATTCGACTATAAGGATGATGAGATCTATTGGTGTACTGCAGATGTTGGCTGGGTTACGGGGCATTCTTATATTGTTTATGGGCCTCTAGCAAATGGTGCAACATCATTAATCTTTGAAGGAATACCGACCTTTCCTTCGCCTTCAAGATTTTGGGAAGTTATTGATAAACATAAAGTAAATATCTTTTATACAGCACCAACTGCACTGAGAGCTCTTATGGCACAAGGTGATGAATTTGTTAAATCAGCAAGCAGAGATTCACTGAGAATCTTAGGGACAGTGGGAGAACCTATTAATCCTGAAGCCTGGGAATGGTATTTTAAAGTTGTTGGAGATTCTTCTTGTCCCATAGTCGATACTTGGTGGCAGACTGAAACTGGAGCCATGATGATTACCCCTATAGCAGGATTTACTTCGATGAAGCCAGGAAGTGCCACAAAACCTTTTCTTGGAATTGAGCCAGCTCTTCTGGACGAAAATGGAGAAGAAATTATAGGCGAGGGTTCTGGAAATCTTGTCATTAAATCTAGCTGGCCCTCTCAAATCAGAACGGTATATGGTGACCATCAGAGATGCATAGATACTTACTACTCAATGTATCCCGGGTACTACACAACTGGGGATGGAGCGAGAAGAGATTCAGATGGATATTATTGGATAACTGGGAGAGTAGATGATGTACTCAACGTATCCGGTCATAGATTAGGGACAGCAGAAGTTGAAAGTGCTTTAGTTCTTCATCAAGATGTAGCTGAAGCGGCAGTAGTTGGTTATGAACATGATATTAAGGGACAAGGAATTTATTGCTATGTAACTTTGATGTCTGGTATTTTGCCAGAAGAAGGTCTCAAATCTGATTTAATTAAACTAGTTGCAAAAGAAATAGGACCTATTGCTAAACCAGATATTATTCAATGGGCTCCTGGATTACCCAAGACAAGATCTGGTAAAATTATGAGAAGAATATTGAGAAAAATTGCCACCAACGAAATTGATAACTTAGGTGATACCACAACTTTAGCAGATCCATCTGTAGTTGATGAACTCATTGCAAATAGAGAGAATAAATAATGTCGCTAATAGATTTACTAAATAAAAAAAGCATCCTACCTCTTGAATCTGAAGCTTTGATTGGTAGAGAAGAGGAAGTTGAAGTTCCAGAGCACCACTTTGTAAAGGGAACGCCATTGAAAGGTCCTTTTCCAGATCACCTAAAACAAGCCATATTTGGAATGGGATGTTTTTGGGGTGTCGAGAGAAGGTTTTGGGAATTAGATGGCGTCTATACTACTTCAGCAGGATACGCTGGTGGATATACAAAAAATCCATCTTATAAAGAAGTTTGTACAGGTTTTACAGGGCATAATGAAGTTGTGCTTGTTGTTTATGATCCTGCAATTGTAAGTTATGAATCGTTACTAAAAACATTTTGGGAAGATCATGATCCTACTCAAGGCATGAGACAAGGTAATGATATGGGTACCCAATATAGATCAGGCATTTATTACTCCTCAGAGGAAGAGAAAGAAATCATTGCCGAGACAAAACAAAAATATCAATCTGAATTAGACCTAAATGGATTTGGCTCAATTACGACTGAAGTTAAGGAAGCTGGTATCTTTTATTATGCAGAACATTATCATCAACAATATCTAGCTAAAAATCCTGATGGTTATTGTGCTCTAGCCGGCACAGGGGTAAAAATTAATTAAGCTCTTCCCAAATATATTCTTCGCCTTCTTTTGAAATAACCTTATCTTCTTCAAGTTTTATTAAATGGGCTAAAAGCGAAGCTTTTGCGATAGGAAATAAAGATGAATCTACATCATCATAAACCCGTTCTACCAAAGATTCGGGCGTTCCTCGAGAAGCCTCTTTGAGGGCTGAAAATACCTTCTTCTCTCTTTCTAATCTATGACTGATTATCCAGTCAGCTACTTCATGAGGGTTTTCTAATATATCACCGTGACCAGGTGCGATCTTTTTAATATCATAATTCTTAAGTTTTTCTAATGACTTTATATACTGTTTCATATTCCCATCTGGCGGTCCTATAACGACAGTAGAGCCACTCATAATATGATCTCCTGTGAAAATAAATTTCTCTTCCTTCAGAATAAAGCAGAGATGATTAGAGGCATGACCGGGCGTATGAACCACTTCTAAAGAAAATTCATTTTCTTCAAGCAATTCCCCATCTTCTAAAACTCTTTCCGGGCTAAAAGTTGTATCTTGATTTTTCGTAGAGTTCGTAAGCATGCCATAAGCTGGAATATCTAACTTGTTTTTAAGTAAACGAACTCCAGGAGAATGATCTGGATGTGTATGAGTCACGATTATTTGTTTGATATTTTTAGAGGCAGCTAAAATGGCATCGATATGATCTTGCATAGCAGGTCCGGGATCAATGACTGTTACATCTTCATTACCTACTAAGTAGGTATTTGTACCAGGGCCTGTAAAAACACTTCCATTGCCAGCGGTAATCCTTCTTATTAAAGGAGAGATTTGTACAACCTTTTCAGCTTCCATTAATGGTCCTCGTAACCTTCATCTCCAGGAAGAAGTCCTACCATTTTTCCATCTTCCATAAAAAATTTAGGTTCAATTGTAGGAATTGTTGATGGGTCTATTGAGGATTTATCCTCTAGGAGTGTTTCGACATTTGAGTAACCACAAATACTCTCAAGATTTTTAATAGTGGGCATTATCAACAAAAGTTTTCCATCTTTTTGTTGTTGAAGAGCATCTTCAGGTCTAATCCATAAACTATTTACACTCTCTGAACCGTCATGAAGACCTTCTTGACCTTGAGGTGCAATGGCCACAAAGAAACGAGTTGTATATCTTCTCTTTTCTATTTTAGGAGTTATCCAATGGGCCAAATAGGCAAGTCTTTCAGTAGCAAGGGTTAGTTTTTCATTTTTACACATCTCTTCCAATACAGCTTCTCCAGCATTCAGTCTATTTCTATACTCCATAAATCTATTCCTTTCATTAGAATCTGAGGGATCAAATGGAGAGCCATCTTCCCTGAATGCAATTAATATTCCCGCTTCCTCAAAACATTCCCTAATACAGGCCACCCAGTATGCTAACCCTCCTTTTTCTTCACCTAGAATATTAGAAAGGAACTGATCAGATGAGCCAGTTGTTATTGCCTCCATATTATCCAGGCCATCTTCTGGATCTACTTTTCCACCAGGAAAAACAAAAGCACCTCCAAAATTTGCTTTAGATGCCCTTTCAACTAAAAAGACTTCTATTCCTTTGTCTTTAGAATCTCTAACCAATAAAACTGTTGCAGCAGCCTGAGGAACAGTCGGTTCTTCATTCGGGTCTGCCATCTGAGTATTTGCACCTTGTAATGGATTTTTCATAAATCGTCCTTATTGTCTAAGATTATAATAGACTAGCACCTTCAAAAACTTAATTAACTATAAATTTATTTCAAAGGAATGTCTAAATGATGAATTCTCATCCTGAATGGTTTAAAAAAGCCTTGTCCATACCAAAGGAACAAAAGAGTATAGTTGTTGATGATGGAGCTGTTCACTATCAACATTGGGGCGACGCAACTAAACCTGGCATGGTTCTAGTTCATGGCAGCGGAAGTCATTCTCACTGGTGGGACTTCATAGCTCCATTATTATTGGAAGATTTTCAAATTAGTGCAATAGATATGTCCGGAATGGGTGATAGTGATCATAGAGAAGACTACTCTGCTCAACTTTATGCTAAAGAAATCTTATCAGTAGCTGAAGACAGTGGCTTTTTTGAGATATCTGATCCAATAATTTGTGGACACAGCATGGGAGGTTTCATGAGCGCCTTTGCTGGCACCATATCTGACAAAAAGCTTGGGGGAGTAATAATGATAGATTCACCCATCAGACCTCCAACCTATGACTATTCAACTCATGTAAGAAGTGGACCTATAAGAAGAATAAAAACCTACCCTACAAGAGATGCTATTTTGGAGAGATTTAGGCTGACTCCAGAGCAGGAATGTGAAAATGAATTTTTAGTTAAATACATAGCTGAATGGTCTATCAGAGAAGTTCAAGATGGGTATCAGTGGAAATTTGACGATACAATATTTGATAAATTAGGTTTTTCTCATATGACAAAGAATCAAGCTTTTGAACTTAAATGTAATCTTGGAATTATTTACGGAACTGAAAGCAATATGATGACAGATGAAATTCTAAATTTTATGAGAGAGAATGTTCCTGAGAATACTCCAATGTTGGCGATAGAAAAAGCAGCTCATCATGTCCTATTGGACCAGCCATTAGATTTGGCAGCAGCTATAAAGGATATTGCAAAAAAATGGGTTTGATTCAGTGATAAAAATTTTTTTCCTTCTTGTTTTTTTATACTTTTCTTTCTCAATCCATAAATCGTTACACAAAGAAGAAATATCTTATGGCTGTACGTCAATCAGTGTGCTGATGTTTGTTGATGTGATGCTTCTTCTTTTGATTTACTTCACTTTTTTTGAATAAATCAGGATCTTGGAGGTAAGCCTTTTATTAGACTTAATGAACGTAATGGAGCACCTTCTTTTCTAAACTTAGATAGCTCTTGATACTCGGGATCGTTATACCATCCGTCTGCTGCAGCTTCAGATGGAAAAGAAAATATTATTACTCGACCTCCAGATAGAGGTTCTGGCCCCTCCAGATGTCTAAATGAGTCATCAAATGTTAAAAACTCACCACCATGTTTTTTTAGAATGGGGAAAAAACCTTTTTCATATTTAAGATAAGTATCTTTATCTTCAATTTCCAGATTTACAACCATATATACTTTCACATCTTCCATTGATATCTCCTTAAGCCTTAACCGACTGCAGTCTTCCGTCTATGATCTCCTCTGCCTCTGAAACTAACCTAGCAACCATTTCTTTACAAGTTGGCACGTCTTTAACTCTCGCTACTGAGATTCCAGCCGACCATATGCCATGCTCTAGATCTCCCTCTTCAAAAACGACTCTTCCCCTTTGTCCGGCTACAAGGTCCTTAACATCATCAAAGGTAGCAGAACCTGTAGACTCTATCTCAACTACTTGATCAGATATTGAATTTTTAAAAACTCTTGCTGTATTGTGCATTGTTCTAAACATTAGGTTTGTAGAGAGTTCATCTGCTTCTGTCATTTTTTCTTTAACATTTTGATGTATACCAGCTTCCTGAGTAGCCATAAATCGAGTGCCCATAACTATTGCTTCTCCGCCTAGAGCTAATGCTGCAACCATGCTTTTAGCATCGCTAAATCCTCCACAGCCCGCTACAGGTACATCTAAAGCTTCTGCTGCTTGTGGTAAAAGAACTAAGGAAGGAATATCATCTTCACCAGGATGACCAGCACACTCAAAACCATCAATTGTTATTGCACTTACACCCACAGATTGAGCTTTTAAAGCATGCCTTACTGAAGTACATTTATGGATGACTTTCACGTCATACTCTTTAAATAATTCCATAAAGGGTTCTGGACTGCGTCCCGCAGTTTCAACGATCTTTACCCCTGACCCAACAATAGCTTGAGCATATTCTTCATAAGGAGGAGGATTGATAGTTGGCAGTACAGTGAGGTTTACTCCAAAAGGCTTGTCGGTCATTTCTCTAGTCCTATCTATCTCTTTCGCTAAATCTTCAGGTGTAGGTTGGGTTAACGCAGTTAAAATTCCTAACGCTCCTGCATTGGATACCGCCGATACCAACTCGGCATATCCAACCCATTGCATTCCACCTTGTATCACTGGATGTTCTATTCCAAATAAATCTGTAATTCTTGTTTTTAGCATCTTTTTCTCCCCGCGATTTAATTCAATTTATATCAGTTTCTAAGAAAGATAGTAAGATACTTCAGATAAATTAAGAAGAAATACTTTATGACTGAAAAATTGAATCTCTTTATAGGCGGCAGCTCAGTTAAGAGTACTACAAAAAATTGGATTGAAGTTCTAAATCCAGCCACACAAGAAGTTCTTTGCGAAGCTCCATGCGCTACCGATGAAGAAATCGAGGGTGCCATAGGTTTAGCTAAAGAAGCTTTTTTCTCTTGGAGAGAAACTCCTCCCCCTGAAAGATCTAGAGTCATGATGAAATATCAAGATCTTCTTAAAATTAATCAAGATGAAATAGCTGAAATCCTTAGTAAAGAGAATGGAAAAACTTTTGAAGATGCTAAAGGTGATGTATGGAGAGGTATAGAGGTTGTTGAGCAAGCAGCGAATATAACTCCTTTATTAATGGGTGAAACTGTTGAAAATGTTGCAAGAGAAATAGATTCTTACAGTTATACTCAGTCTCTAGGTGTTTGTTTAGGTATAACTCCATTCAATTTTCCTGCCATGATACCTCTGTGGATGTTCCCGATGGCTATAGCCTGTGGCAACACTTTTATTCTAAAGCCTTCTGAGCAAGATCCTATGACCTCCAATAAACTTGCAGAACTTTTTACAGAAGCTGGTGCACCTCCAAATCTCCTGCAGGTAATCCATGGCGGTAAAGATCAAGTAGACCAGCTTATTAGACACCCTAATATAAGAGCTATTTCATTTGTTGGATCAGTTCCCGTTGGCCAATATATTTATAAAACAGGAACTGAACATCTAAAAAGAGTTCAATCTTTCGCTGGGGCTAAGAATCATATGGTTGTGATGCCAGATGCGAATAAAAATAAAACTATTGATAGTTTAGTGGGAGCTTCAGTTGGAGCCGCAGGTCAAAGATGCATGGCGATTAGTGTAGCTGTTTTCGTGGGTTCTTCGAAGGAATGGATCGAAGACCTTAAGAAAGAAATGGAAATCGTGAAACCAGGTCCATGGGACTCAGAAGAATCTGGATTTGGCCCTGTCATTAGCGCTCAAGCTAAAGAAAAGATTATTGGTTTGATAGAAAAAGGAAAAAGCGAAGCAACATGCCTAATAGATGGAAGCAAATGTGAAGTTGAAGGATTTCCTGATGGGAACTGGATTGGTACTACCTTATTTTCTGGCGTAAAAACTGAATCTGAAATATATAAAACAGAGATATTTGGACCTGTTTTACTCTGCATCGAAGTTGATACTTTAGAAGAAGCAATAGAATTAATAAACGCAAATCCATACGGTAATGGGACATCTATATTTACAGCATCTGGTAGGTCTGCAAGAAAATTCAGACATGAAATTGAAGTTGGCCAAGTAGGAATAAATGTACCTATACCTGTTCCACTACCTTTCTTTTCATTTACTGGTTGGAAACAATCCTTTTATGGAGATCTTCATGCTTATGGCAAACAGGCAGTTAGGTTTTACACAGAGACCAAAACTGTAACTGAAAGATGGTTTGAAGAAGATGAAAAAAGCACAAAAAACTTAACCATCAATCTGGAGTAGTTCATGGATTTCGATTTAAATTCTGATCAAAAACATTACAGGGACTTAGCAAAAAGCTTTTCTGATAAAGAACTGAAACCTAATGCCGCGGAATGGGATAAAGAAGCTTTTTTTCCAAAAGAAACTCTTATGAAAGCGGGGGAGTTGGGCTTCTTATCACTCTATGTTGATACTAGTCTAGGGGGAATGGGTTTAGGTAGACTGGATGCTTCGATAGTTTTTGAGCAGCTAGCCCAAGGATGCACAAGCACTACGGCTTTTATGACAATTCATAATATGGCGATTTGGATGGTCAGCAAATTTGGTTCGGAAGAATTAAAAAGAGAATGGTTTCCTCAACTTAGCTCAGGTGAGAAGCTTGCCTCTTATTGTTTGACTGAACCTGGTTCAGGTTCAGATTCCGCTTCTTTGAGCACTTCAGCTAAGAAAGATGGTGATAATTACATTCTAAATGGCTCAAAGGCTTTCATATCAGGATCTGGAGCTACAGATTGTCTTGTGTTGATGGCCAGAACAGGTGATTCAGGAGCGAAAGGTATTTCATGTTTTCTAATTCCAGCTGATTTACCAGGCATAGAGTATGGGAAAAATGAGCCTAAGATGGGTTGGAAAAATCAACCAACAAGATTGGTATCTTTAACTGATGTTAAGGTTTCTAAAAAGAATTTAGTAGGAGAAGAAGGTAATGGTTTCAAAATCGCTATGCAAGGATTGGATGGAGGTCGAATAAATATAGCAACCTGCTCTATTGGAACAGCTCAATCTGCATTAGAAGAAGCCCAGAACTATATGAATCAAAGAGAACAATTTGGGAAAAAGATATCTGAATTTCAGACGATGCAATTCAAGATTGCTGATATGGTCACTGAACTTATTGCAGCCAGAACTATGACAAGACTTGCAGCTTCAAAAGTTGATAAAAATGATTCTGAAGCAACCATCTATTCAGCAATGGCAAAAAGATTTGCTACTGATGTAGGTTTTAATGTTTGCAATGAAGCTCTTCAAATATTTGGAGGTTACGGATATATTCAAGAGTACCCTTTAGAAAGATATGTAAGAGATGTAAGGGTCCATCAAATACTAGAAGGTACTAACGAAATTATGAAAATGATAATTGGGCGAAGAATGATAATGGAAGATGCAGCCTCAATAATCCAATGAAAATTATGACTGAAAAATTAATACTCGAAAAAATAGATAATATTGCCAAGATTACTATAAATAATCCTAGCGCTAATACATGGGATCTTGAGAGCCTAGCAGGATTAGAAGAAATTATTGAGCATCTCAATCAAGATGATGGGATCTTTTCTTTAGTTATAACTGGACAGGGAGAAAAGTTCTTTTCTGCAGGAGCTGACCTTAAAGTATTCCAAGAAGGAGGGAAAGATGCAGCCAAGGAAATGAGTAATGCATTTTCAAAAGCCTTCAACTCGCTAAGTAAATTTAGAGGTGTGTCTATCGCCGCTATCAATGGATTTGCTATGGGAGGAGGACTCGAGTGTGCTTTAGCTTGTGATATTAGAGTCGCTGAAGAAAAAGCAGTACTTGCCCTGCCTGAACCTAAAGTAGGTTTATTGCCGTGCGGAGGCGGGACTCAAGTACTACCAAGACTAGTTGGGGAAGGCTGGGCTAAAAGAATTATTTTAACTGGTGAACAAATTAGACCTGATAAAGCCCTTAAAATTGGGTTAATTGAAGAAAAGGTGGAAAATGGAAAGGCTTTAGAAACCGCTTTATCTATTGCCACTTCCGTGGCTAACCAAAGTCCTATTAGCATTGCACAGTGCAAGGAGTTAATTCATAAAGCACGTCTTTCTAGCGAACCTTATCGAGAAGAACTTGAACCTTTTGTAAATTTATTTGATACAAAAGACCAAAAAGAAGGTGTTGATGCATTCTTAGATAAAAGAAAACCAAATTGGCAAAATGCCTAATGATGAATTATTAGTAGAGATATTAGAGTGTCAGAATGACACTAAAATTGGTCATATAACCCTCAACTCTCCTGAGACATTAAACTCATTAACCTTAAATATGGTTAATGAGATCTCTAACCTATTAGACAAATGGCAATCTGATCCTAAAATAAAGATGATCATAATAGATGGTTCAGGAGAAAAGGCCTTTTGTGCTGGAGGAGATATCAGAGCATTATATGAATCAATGTGTTCTTCAGATGGTCCAATTTTTGCAGAAACGTTTTTTGAGTCTGAATATAGACTAGACTATAAACTACATAATTTTCCCAAACCTATAATTTCTATCATAGATGGTATTGTTATGGGTGGTGGCGCGGGCTTGATGTTTGGAAGTAGTTATAGGATTTCTACAGAAAGAACGAAATTTGCCATGCCAGAAATTGGTGTTGGATTATTCCCAGATGTAGGATTTACATCTGTAATAAAAGATTTACCTGAAGGCCTTGGTCTTTATATTATGCTAACTTCAACTCAATTGAATGCTGCCGATACCCTATTTTGTAATTTGACGGATTGTTCATTAAGCTCAGAAGATCTAGAAAAATTTTTCAGAGAGGTCCAGGAAACAGAATGGAAAGATAAGAAAATAGACAACTTAAAAATACTTAATGCAATTGTTCAACAAGATGGTTACATAAAAAAATTAAATAATTTTCCTAAGAGCAAGCTCAAAGATGAATTAAGCAACATTCAGTCACTTACTGATGCTTCAAATCTAATTGAAGTTTCTGAGAATATTTTGTCGAATCCAAGTAAAGACGAGTGGTATTTGAAAGGTAAAGAATCATTGAAGAAAGGGAGTCCAACATCTGCACATCTGATTTGGCTGCAATGTCAGAATTCATCACATTTAGATCTCAAGGAAGTATTTCAGTTTGAACTCAACCTCGCGATTCAAATAACTAGGATGGGAGACTTTAAGGAAGGTATACGCGCATTAATAATAGATAAAGATAATGAAGCTAAATGGAAATATGATTCAATATCAAATACACCATCAGTATGGCTTGAGAGGCATACTGATTTAGCCTGGGATATAAATCCTTTGGAGGATCTCTGAGATGAAAAAAATAGGTTTTATAGGGTTAGGCAATATGGGTCTACCAATGGCTAATAATATATTAAAAGCAGGAATTGAAGTTAATGCTTTTGACTTATCTGAGAAAGCTTTAAATCAGGCTGAAACTTTAGGAATGTCAATCAAGCAAAATTCTGAAAGCGTTTTAGAAGATATAGATGCTCTAATTACAATGCTGCCAAATGGAAGCTCAGTAGAAAAAATCTTTTTAGATGACAATTTGCTCGAAGGGATTAATAAGCAAACGCTTATTATTGAATCGTCCACTATCAGTCCTGAAATAAGTAAGAAAGTTTCCAAGATGGCTAAAAATTATGGCATTTCAATGCTTGATGCTCCTGTGTCTGGAGGCGTAAAAGGAGCTGAATTGGGAAATCTTACATTTATGGTAGGCGGAAGCGAAGCTGATCTACAGAAAGGTTCAAGTCTTTTTAAAATTATGGGAGACAAAATATTTTATGCAGGTGAATCTGGTTCCGGTCAAATTGCTAAGCTCTGTAATAATATGTTGCTGGCTGTTCATATGTGTGGAACTGCAGAAACTCTCGCTTTAGGTGTAAATAACGGATTAGATCCAGTAGTTCTCTCTGAAATTATGAAAAATAGTTCAGGAGGAAATTGGTCTCTAGAGAAATATAATCCTTATCCAGGAGTGATGAAGACAGCCCCCGCTAGCGAAGATTATTCTGGTGGATTCTTAAATACCTTAATGCTTAAAGATCTCAACTTAGTATCAGAATTAGCTCTTCAATCTGAATCAAGTACTCCAATGGGTAAACTTGCTTTGCAGCTGTATGAGGAGATGAAAAATCAAGGTTTTGGTACACTAGATTTCTCAAGTATTCAAAAAAAGTACCTCTAGTAATTAAGGGAGAAAGATGTCTTTACTAAATGTAGGAAAAAAGTTTTTTATATTCTGTATATTAGCCAGCTCCATTTCTTATCATATCTCGGCTAATAAAGCCTTAGAGATTGCCATACTGAATGACCAAAACAATAATGGCTTTATAGATAGTTCATCAGATATGACTATGAACTTAATAAATAGAAAAGGCGATGTAGTCTCAAGAAAATTAAGATTTAAAAGACTAGAAGTTCCGGAAGACGGAGATAAGTCAATAGCGGTATTTGAAAGTCCTAGAGATGTTAAAGGTGTAGCAATTTTATCTTATGCACATAAAGTTCAATCAGATGATCAGTGGCTTTATTTGCCTGCGTTGAAAAGAGTAAAAAGGATCGCCTCAAAAAATAAATCTGGGCCATTTTTAGGGAGTGAATTCTCCTTTGAAGATTTTTCATTCCAGGAAGTGGAGAAATATGAATATAAATTAATTGGTGAAGAAGATTATTTGAACCTCAAGTGCTTTGTTATTGAAAGAACACCTTTAGATCCCTATTCAGGATATACAAAACAACTAGTATGGATTGACAAAGAAAATTACCTAATACAAAAGATACACCTCTTTGATAGAAAATCTTTTCATCTGAAAACTCAAAAATTTGAAGAATATAAACTATATGAAGGTTTTTTTTGGCAACCACAAAAAATAGAAATGATTAATCATCAAAATGGAAAAAGTTCCATCCTGTTGTTTGAGAATGTGAAGCTTAATAGTGGCTTTACTGATAGAGATTTCACTCAAAACAGTCTTAAAAGATCCAGATAAATGTCTTACAAATATCTTGGAGTATTTATTGCTTTCTTGTGTCCTGCGCTTATCGGAGAGATTATTGGAGAGTATTCTCTTGATAATAGATATTTTTTTAATTCGGGCATGCAAGGACAAGAAAGAAATCATTCCTCATTCACTTTATCACCAGAAATATTTCTTGAAGAAGAAAATTCAATTCTGCACTTTAAACCCAAGTTAAGAAAAGATAATGAAGACAATGAAAGAAATTTGGTAGATATACAAGAACTGTACTTAATTAATCTACTCGAAGATAAAGAAATCAAGTATGGAATAAGTAAGGAATTTTGGGGCGTTACAGAAACTACTCATAGAGTGGATATAATCAATCAAACAGATACCGCCGAAAGTTTCGATGGTGAAGATAAGCTTGGTCAGCCGATGGTCAAGGTATCATTCGAAGAAAATTGGGGCCTCTTAGATTTTTATGCTTTGCTTGGTTTTCGTGAAAGAACTTATCCAGGAAACGATGGAAGACTCAGACAGCCAATGATCATCGATACCGATAATCCTCAATATTTATCCTCTGCAAAAAATAAAAGAGTAGATTTTGCTTTTAGATGGAGCAATTACTTTGATCAACTTGAAATAGCGATTTCTCACTTTTCTGGTACTTCCAGGGAGCCGAGATTCGTAGTATCTAACCAAAATTTGAAAGAGATAATTCCACTTTATGAGGTGATAGACCAAACAGGATTTGAATTTCAATATCTATTAGGTAGCTTGGCTATTAAGTCAGAGATTATCTCAAGATCAGGACAGAGAGATAGATTTACAGCCGCTACATATGGTTTTGAATACACACAAGTGGGCATTCTCAGTTCTAGACTTGATCTCGGATGGATTTTAGAAGCAAATCATGACGATCGACTCCCAAGCTCGCCGGCGGTAATTGGCTCGAGGCTTACATTTAATGATATATCTGATACTCAAATATTAACGGGGATAATCTATGATGAAAGATCTGAGGAAATAGGAATTTTATTGGAAGCATCGAGAAGGTTGGGTGTATGTTGTTCCTTATCAATTGAAGGATTTTATTTCGACGATACGAATGAAGATAATGAAGAGTTTAAACTTTTTCAGTCCTACAAAGAGGACGATTTTTTGAGATTTGAATTTATATATTACATAGGTGATTAATAGGCGTGAATAAAAAAGTATTAGCTAGATTGATAATTGAATATAGAAAATTATCGATATTTCTTTGCCTTATTTTATTCTTAGGATTGTCTCAGGGTTTATCTAAATTAGTATTCAATCCAGACTTAGAAACGTTCTTCCCTGAAGGACATCCCGCTACAGAGTTAAAGCATGATATAGATGATACTTTCCTTCCAACAGATAGTTTAATTATTGCGATAAGCGGCGGAAATGAAACAATTTTCAAGAAACAGACCTTAAATGTAATAGAAAAACTTACTGAATTGTCATGGACAACACCATTCTCAGTAAGAGTCGACAGCCTTACAAACTTTTCTTACGTTCGCTCTGTTGATGACGATTTAATAGTAGAACCTTTCATTGAAAATGCTCTGCTTCTGTCAGATCAAGAAATAAGGGAGAAATCCATAATAGTCGAAGACGAAGAAGCTATATATGGCTCGGTAGTCTCTAAAGATAAGAAGACTTCAATCATAAACCTAGTTATAGATCCGCCTCAGCCTAATAAGGAAGCAAACTTAGAAGTAACTGTTGATTATGTTCTTGAATATCTTGATGAGGCTCAGAGAGAAAATCCAGAATTAGACATAAGGATATTAGGCAACCCTTATCAGGAATATATGGATCCAAAAATGCTTGAAGAAGAAATACCGACGGTCATGAGTCTGATGTTTTTGATGATTTTCTTGTCTATATTTTTTGTATTAAGAAGTCTTGCCGCAGTTTTTTCAACCTTTGGTGTCATCCTTCTGACAATTGGAGCAACTTTCGGTTCAGTTGGTCTTTTGGGTAATGTCCTTAATCAAATGGTTATAACCTATCCAGTTTTAATTATAACTCTCGCATTAGCGGACTGTGTTCACCTTTTTGCAATCTATTTTCAGGAACGTAATAAAGGGGAAACAAGTAAAGAGTCAATGATAAAAAGCTTAGAATTAAATCTTCAACCACTTTTTTTGACAACGGTTACAACCTGTATTGGATTTTTATCATTTAATGCACTCGATGTGGAGCCTTTGAGAGATCTTGGAAATGGAATTTCACTTGGAGTTCTATTTGCATTTATATACACAATATTTTTTATAGCTCCTCTTATCTCATTTTTAGATATAAAAATTCCGACATCTACACAACAACAAATAAATTTATCTAGGAAGCTTGCGATTTTTAGTCTCTCTAGTGGAAAGACTTTTCTTTGGACAATTCCTTTGATTTGTTTCTTGCTTATTTTATTAATTCCTTTGAATAAATTAGAAATGAATCCTACTCAAATGTATTCAGAAAAATATACGAGTTTTGGTCCAGATGTTTTATGGCTCGATAAAAAATTAGGAGCAAGCTTTCCTATAAGCTTTAAAGCTACTTCGGACAATGGCAGTGTCTCAAATCCAAGATTTTTGGAAGGCCTTGATAGTTTCTCTATATGGCTAGAAAAGCAAAAAGAAGTCACTCATGTTACATCTTTAGCAAGAACGATGAAATCTCTTAACAAAAGTATGCATGGCGATGATTTGAAAATGAAAGTTATACCTGAAGATCAAGAGCTATCATCCCAATACCTTTTCTTCTATGAAATGTCTCTCCCTTTGGGTTTAGATCTTAATACCTCGATTAGCCAAGATAGAGGTTCTACAAGAATAGCAGCAACATTGAGGGAAATGACGTCTAAAGAATATCTAATATTTGATGAAAAGGTCACCAAATATCTTAGGGAAAATAATCTTGAAAGTACCATTTCAAAACCTGCTGGATTCAGAGTTATTTTTGTCTATTTGATGGAAGCTATAGTGAACTCTTTATTAGTTGGTGTGACCATAGGGCTGGCTTTAATCATAACTGTAATAGGGTTTTTCTTTAGATCAGCTTCTTTCGGATTTCTATCCTCTTTTCCCAATATCCTTCCAATTGTGAGCGCCTTTGGTATCTGGGCAATTATAGATGGTCAAATAGATTTTATGGTTGCAGTTGGAATGGGTTCCACTTTAGGCATCATCGTTGACTTCACAGTCCACCTTCTTAGCAAATATGATTTAGCGAGACAAGAATTGAAAAAGAGTCCGGAAGATGCAGTTCTTTTTGCCTTTGAAGCAGTTGGTTTTGCATTAATGGCTATGACCATCATACTGGCCTTGGGCTTCTCAGTTTTGCATCTTGTAAGTTTTCTTCCAATGCACAATTTTGCACAATTTTCTATACTCGCTTTTGTCTTTGCACTTATTATTGATTTCTTTCTATTCCCAAATCTACTCGTCAGATTCGACAAAAGAAAGTTTGACTAAGACTTGGTCAAATAGTAACCACAAAACCAACAAGGAATTAACGATAAAGCTGCAATCATAAAAGCAAAGCTATAATCTCCTGAGCCTAATACTAAGGGTGCTATGTTGTTTCCTATTAGCATGGAAATATTCCCAAAACCCATAAAAATTCCAAAGTTTGTTGCGCTAGTATTTGAAGTACAAAGTGCCATTAGGATGGAAAATATTAAAACCGACCAACCTGCATCAACAGCATCCACACCAATGATGGCTATTGATGAAATAAGATCAGAAGTTTCAGAACTAAAACTACTCACCGCAAAAAAGATAAAAGCTTGTCCAGTAATAAAAAATAGAAGAAGAAATCTTTTTGAAAAATAGATGGTTAGTAAACCTGCCGATAAACCAATCAATCCTCCTAACCACATGCCATAGGGACGTAAAGAGCCTATATCCTCTCCAGTCCAACCTAGAACTTTGATATAGAATTCATTGTAGATTACATCAAATATTCCATATCCTATGTTCGAAAAAAGCATAAAGATAATTGCAGCAAATGCGCTTCTATTGAATAGACTTTGACTAATGCCTTTTATTAACTCATTGAGCGTAAGTCTATTCTTATAAGATAGCTCTCGTTGGCCGGCCTTATGAGACAGCTCTTTAGAAAAAAGTGGGAATAGGAAAGCTAGGGACATCAGTAAAATCAAGACTAAGAAACCTTCATTAATTCCATAACCATAAAAAACAGAAGTAGCCAAAGCCATCCCAAAACCTCGTCCCAATGTCTTACTGCCCCACATGAAACCATTTGCGTTGGCCATCTGGTCTTTTCTTAAACTATCTGCAGCAAGGGCATCTATAGCAATATCCGATATTGCTACAAACGTGTTATGAAGCGTCAATAAACTTATAAGGATGAAGTTAACTTGCGTCACCTCAATAAAGATTAAAGGTGAGACAGCTAACATCATTGCAACCTGACTGATCAATATCCAAAATCTTCTTCTACCGAATCTACTTAAAGTAAATGAATCAATAATTGGCCCAAGAAATACTTTTAGTGTCCACGGAACCATTGTTATAGACAACAATAATGAGATATCTTTTACAGAAGCACCGATAGATACAAGATAGGTTGTTAAGGCAAATAAAGTGCCTCCAGAAAGTCCTTGAGACAAATAAACGGCGCTAAGACTCCCAATATGCCAAATACTGCCTTCACTCAAAAGACGAGATTTAAATAATTCCATTTATGTTAAATTTATTGAGTTAGTTAAGAGCAAATGATTGCTTAATTAGATCATAGGATCTTACTCTGGCAGAAAAGGGTTCGCATATAGTTATGATTTTTAGCTCCTCAGGTTCAACTTTGTTCAAAATTGGTTGAAGCTTCTCTCTTATAGTCTGTGCGGTACCTACAAATGTTCTATTATCATTTGTTCTCACAAGATCGCCATTAATAGAGTCTTTTGCCTCTTCCAAAGTTGGGAATGTTCCGAAAATCCCTTTTTGAGAATTAAGTCTCCATGCAGCTGCACTTAAAGATAATTCTTCTGCTTCCTTATCTGTATCAGCACAGATAGAAAATACGCCCACACTTATTTTTGGTTTATCTGCAAAAATGGATGGCTGAAAGTTATCTCGATAAACATCTGCGAGTTCTATGCATGAAGGATCAATAAAATATGCCAGTGCCATAGGTAACCCGAAATGGGCGGCATATTCTGCCCCCTGTCTTGAGGATACCAATAGCCAAACTTCAGGCAATTCACCTAGTCCAGGAGTAACGTTAACTGACTCAAAAGATTCTGTGGATGAAACACTTCCCTCTAGAAAGGACTTCAAATCATTCATCTTTGTCGGAAAAAACTCTGGTCCAGTTGTCTTAGAACCATAAGCAAGCGCGCCAGCCTGGTAGGCATCACTTCCTGGTGCCCTTCCAAGACCCAAATCAATTCTATTTGGAAATAATGATTCTAATAGTCTAAAATTTTCTGCTACTTTATAGGGAC
This sequence comes from uncultured SAR86 cluster bacterium, assembly GCA_902604855.1. Lineage (GTDB taxonomy): Bacteria > Pseudomonadota > Gammaproteobacteria > Magnimaribacterales > Magnimaribacteraceae > Magnimaribacter. Next base: position 232,742 of record CACLAF010000001.1, read on the forward strand.
TATAGTGCATAAGCATAACCCCTCCTGAGCCTATGCGAATCGATTCTGTTTCTGATGCCAGACTAGGTATTAATATCTCAGGTGAACATCCAGCAAATGAAGAAGACCCGTGATGCTCAGCTAACCAAAATCGGTTTAATCCCAAAGAATCACAATATTTAGCTAACTCTCTAGTGTCTTTGATTGCTTGATCTGCACTTGAGTTAGAAAAAATAGGAGATTGGTCGACTACGCTTATCTTCATGGTCCGATAGGCTTACCATCAATTACTTGATCTAAATATTCGGACATGCCATAACCAACAATACCTTTGTATGTATACTGAGTCATTCCTTCAGTAATTCTTGTGACAAGGCTATCTCCTGCAGGCGTGTTTCTTCTGTTTCTTAGGGGAATCAAAGAGATAACTTTTCCTTCAACCTCATATTCACCTTCATCGGTTTCTGCCCAAGCCGTAAAAGTCTTTTGGAAATGATCATCATCATATTCAGTCTCTATTTTGCAGTCCTTAACAATCTCATATTTTCCATCTTTAAGAACTATCCCTCCTCTTCTTTCAGAATCTTCGCTCTGGTGAACAATACTAAACATAAACCCTATCTCGTCATTTATATTTATCGTTAACCATCGATACCATTCAATTGCTTGCCAATATCTAGGACCCCAGCTTTTATCTCTAAGGCCTAGGCCATCGATAGTCCATTCTTCACCATTTATTTTAATAACACCTTTTCCAGACGTATGTTGTTCATAGTGGGCTTTTGAGAAACTTTTTTCAGGATCTCTTTCTAGAGGCCTCCCATCTTTTCTTACTGCCTGTCCTCCAAACATAGGGGATATGCCACTAATATTTATATCAGCTTCGCATTCAACTCTTGGATTCTCTTTAAAAGCTTTGCTTGGGTTTAACATATCTTTAGGATTGTCTAATAGTAATATCTTCCCTTTATATTGAACTTTTAATGACTTGAAGGGATCAATTACCTCAAACTTCATGCCACCTGCATCAAAAAATTCATTTGTTGTTATTTCAGGTCTACCAAACATGAAACCAATCCTTCCATCAGGAAGATATATACAACAAGTCATCTCTGCGTATCCCTCATTAGGTCTATTACCCAATCTAAACCAGCCACCCATTTTCTTATTGTGGTCAAATACATTGAAATACATACTTTCGTTGTAATTGGAGGCTTCATCAGGTTGATGATTAAATTCATCTTGTGGTTCAAGTTTAATTTCAATATCACTCATATCTTTTATATCCTTTAATCTATTATCTAGTTTATATCTTCTTTTACAATCGCTGAAGGAAAGTCTGTCTTAGAGTTATAATTAAAAAATAAGAATTAATCTAGAAATGAAACTTTATACCGCCAAAGAAACGAAAAAAATTGATAACCTTGCAATAAAAGAAAAAGAAATATCAGGTTATTCACTTATGCAAAGGGCTGCTGAATTTGCATTAGATGTAATTTTAAAGGAGTTTGGACCACTAGAAGAATTAGTTATCTTTTGCGCAAAAGGAAAAAACTCTGGAGATGGTTTTCTTTTAGGAAGCTTAGCAAAAGAGTTTGGCCTGAATGTGACTATAGTTACTTGTTGTCCTTCTAAAGAAATTAAGGGAGTGTCCATCAAAGCATTCAAAGAAATGAAGGCGTCCAAGGCCAAAATTATCTCTATCAACTCTATTGGAAAGTTAAAAGTTTCTAGGAAAGCGGTCATAGTAGACGCTCTGATTGGAACTGGCATAAAAGGTAATCTAAGAAAGAATATTAAGGACTCCATATTGGCCTTGAATAGATTGGGCACCAAATTACCAGTTGTATCTCTAGATATAGCATCTGGTGTTAATCCAGATACAGGGGAAGTAGAGGATATTTGTGTCTATGCAGACATCACTACAACCTTTGTTGCTCAAAAAAGAGGTTGCTTTACCTCGATTGGGAAAAAAGTGTCAGGAGAAGTAATGTACTCTGATCTTGAAATACCAAAACAATTATTTTCTAAAGTCACTTCAACAAGTTCCATCATTAATTTTGAAGAAAATTTAGATAAGGTGGTTTACAGAGAACAAGATGCCCATAAAGGAAATTTTGGGCATGTTCTTGTAGTAGGCGGGGATAGAGGTTTGGGTGGAGCTGGACTTATGGCCTCAAAAGCAGCAGTCTACTCTGGTGCAGGATTAACCAGTTTAGTTACAAGACCTGAACATGTTAATGCAAGCTTAGTATCATGTCCTGAAGTGATGGTGAAAGGAGTAAATTCTGGGCAAGATTTAGAAGAGCATCTAATTAAACCAACTGTAATTGCAATAGGTCCAGGTCTCGGGCGGACAGCTTGGTCAGAACAAATGATACAAAGAGTTTTTTGGGAAGCTGAAAAAAGAGATTTTGTAGTCATTATGGATGCCGATGCACTAAATCTTTTACCCAAATTAAAACTATCTAGTAAATTACCAAGGCGTTTGGTCTTAACCCCTCATCCTGGAGAGGCAGCTACATTATTGAATACTAATGTAGAAACTATTGAATCAGATAGATTTGCTTATTCAGCAAAGATTCAAAAAAAATTCAATGCAACCGTCGTATTGAAAGGATCAGGAACTGTCATATGTCACAAAAAAAATGGGATTCAGCAATGGGGAGTCTGCAATGCCGGTAATCCAGGAATGGCATCAGGAGGTATGGGTGACGTCTTAACGGGTATCATTGCAGGAATGATAGCCCAAGGACTAACACCAAAGGAAGCCTGTGAAGTAGGCGTAGACTTGCATGCCAAAGCAGCTGATCAAGCTTCATTCGATTTGGGTGAAGTTGGACTGACGCCAAGTGATGTGATTGAAGAGTTAAGATACTTACTGAAATATGACTAGGCTTACAGTTACCTCAAATGAGAATGAAACCATCGCTGCCGGGGAGGAGCTAGCGCAAGAAATTAGTAAAATTAAAACTGATAGATCAATAATTATATTTTTAGAAGGCGAACTGGGAGCTGGTAAAACAACTTTCACCAAAGGAATTCTTAAAGGCTTTAATTATAAAGAGTTAGTTAAAAGTCCTACTTACAATATTGTTGAAATACACGAAACAGATAAATATAGAGTTTTTCATTTTGATCTTTATAGAATCTCTGAACCGATAGAACTAGAAGAAATTGGTATAGAAGAATACCTTAAAGAGCTTAAATCAGTCTCAATCTTTGAGTGGCCTAAAAATGGTAAAGGAACTCTTCCCTCTGCCGATTTTAATGTTCAAATTTCATACAATGGGAAAGATGATAGAAGAGAGTTATTGATATCATGAACGGGAAATCTTTAAAAAAAATCTTATTATTAATTCTAATGATAGTTAGTAAATCTATACTTTCAGAAGAGAATATCTACTGTTTTGTAGGAGATGCTGGGGAAGTTAATCCAACTCAAAAAATGGTTGTAAAAGCTTTGGCAAATTCTGATTGTTCCATGGTCTGGCATCTAGGAGACATAACACAACTTGGAGTCCAATCATTAGACGATCCAGAACTACAAGAAAGTTTTTTAACACCCTTCAAACCATTTCTAGAAACTGAAATTCCCTTTTACTTAACAGTTGGTAACCATGATTATAAAGGTGATCCAAGTGTATATCTTCAAGTTGCAAAGAATTATCCATCTATTAATCATCCTAGTAATTTCTATACCAAAAAATTTGGAAGAACGTGTTTTTTTGTTCTGGATACGACTATTTTCGACAAGCTATATTATTTTTATAAAAGGGGCAGTCAGATTAGATGGTTGCAAGATGAAGTAGATAAACTGCAAGAAAAGTGTGATTTTTCTATCGCAGTAGCTCATCATCCTTTATTTAGTTCAGGTGATAGAGACAGGGCCAACCCACAGTTAGCAATGTTTCTAGAAAACTATGTCTTTGGAACTTTTGATATTTATATCACAGGCCATAATCATGTATTAGCAGATGAAGGTGATCATAAAAACACTCTGCAACTCATAAGCGCTACTGGCGCTCTTCCCGGTGGCTCGCCCGCCGAGGTTGACTCGGGTAAATTCAACATAGAGACTCCGGGGTATCTAAAAATGATAGTAAATAATAATAGTGCTAATTATCAATTTGTGAGCGCTAGGGATAACGAAATCCTATGGTCTAATACAAAACTTGGTAATGGCCTTAGATGACAACTATTCTATTAAGTTTGATACTTCAATTCCCAACGCTAGAGAGGAGGTTAAGCCAGGAGAAGCGTAACCAAGAACATTTACATACTGGTTATCATTTATTGTGCCAGAATCTATAATAAAGTCCTTTATTCCCTTGAGTTTAGGTCTTATCCCAGAGTAACCAGGAGTAAGATCTTCAGCGTGGATGCTGGGCCAATAAGACTGAACTGCGCTAAGAAAGTCAGATTTTTGATGTGAAGAGAGGCTATAGTCAATCTCATCAACCACATATGCAGAAGGTCCAAATCTAATGCCTTTGCCAAGATCTATTGTTGCATGAAGGCCTAGACTATTTTCAGATGGAGTTGGATAAATCAGATTCTCTAATCTTTCTTTACCTTGATAAATGTAATACTCACCTTTTACAAATTCTTCTTGATAAGAATTTCCTTCATCAATAAGACCTGCAATATGAACCGCATTAAGTCCTGCAGAATTTACGAGAATATTAGTAATAACAACGAATTGATTTTCAGTATTCTTATCCTCTATCAAAACCTCGTAACCTTTAGAAGATTGCTCCACATTTAATGTTTCATTGCCTAGTAGTATGTTTCCACCCAAGCTCTGAAAATCTCTACTCAAAGAATGAATAAATGAATGGCTATCAAAAATTCCAGTTGAGGGAGAAAATATAGCTTCTTTATAGTGAAGAAAGGGGTATTTGGATCTCAGAGAATTATCATAAGTTAAATCATCTACCCCACAAGTCAGGCCATTCTCATAAATACTGTTTAAGGTTTCTGATTCCGCGTCATTTGAAGATAAAATATATTTTCCACAACGATTGAAGTCAATCTTCCTCTCCTCTAAGTATTTATATAGTAATTCTTTACCTTTCAAGCACAGTTTTGATTTGAGAGATCCATGATCATAATACATACCAGCGTGTATGACTTCAGAGTTTCTGCTAGAGGTTTCTTGTGCTATGTGAAGATTCCGTTCAATAAGGAAGATGTTATCAAATTTTGAAGAGAGCTCTCTTGCAATAGCTATTCCAGAGACTCCTCCTCCTATAACCAAGCAATCAACTTCAAATTTTTCTAATTTGCTCAATATTTACTAAAGATATTTATTATATTTACTGTTAAGGTTGAGGCACACTCAGTATAGATACCTAATGTAGAAAAGTTTAGAAAAATCGAGCATTTATGAAATTAAATTATGGAGTCATAGGAACTGGGATGATGGGTTGCGAACACATCCGTAATCTCAAAAAAATACCTGATGTAAGTATAGTTGCAATTGCGGATCCTAATGAGGAATCTAGGACATGGGCCCTTAAGGCTTGTGAAGATAAATTCAAAATTAGGTTATATGAAGACTATAAAGAGCTCTTAGCACAAAAAGATATTGATGTTGTTGTGGTTGCTAGCCCAAACTTTACTCATATAGAGGTTATGAGAGAGCTGTTCAAAACAGATAAACATGTATTGCTTGAAAAACCAATGTGCACGACTTTTCCAGATGGCTTAGAAATTCTCAAGAAAAGTAAAGAACATGAGGGTTTAGTTTGGATTGGTCTTGAATACAGGTTTATGTCTCCTATTCAATCTTTGATAAAACATATTGAAGAAATTGGTGATATAAGAATGCTATCAATAAGAGAGCATAGATTTCCATTTCTAGAAAAAGTGGGTAACTGGAATCGTTTTAATAAAAATACTGGAGGAACACTAGTTGAAAAATGTTGTCATTTTTTTGATTTGATGAATCTAATAGTCCCGAGTAAACCAATAAAAATTTATGCTTCTGGAGGTCAAGATGTAAACCATTTGGATGAAAAATATAACGGAAAAACTCCGGACATAATTGATAATTCTTTTGTAATCATAGACTATCAAGATGGACAAAGAGCCATGCTTGATTTGTGTATGTTTGCCGAAGCGGGAAAATATGAACAAGAGATTGTACTTACTGGAGATCAAGGTAAGTTAGAAACATATATTCCTGGAAATGAACTTATATTAACCAATAGGAAAAATTATTCACTTAAGACCATAGTAGTTAAAGATGATCCTCGAGTGAAAGAAGTAGGTTTTCATCATGGCGCTAGTTATATCGAACATTTGGAGTTAATAGATTGTATTAAAAATAAAAAGAAACCACTTGTAGATTGCCAAAAAGGTCTCGATTCGATTATTCTTGGGTTAGCTGCACAAGAATCCATTCAAACAGGCAATCCCGTTTTCTTGGAAAATTTCTCAAATTAAAATATGAAATACAGATCAATAAAAGACATACCTCAAGTGGGCTTTGGGCTTTGGAAAGTCCCAAAAGATGTGTGTTCTGCTACAGTTTTTAAAGCAATAGAATTAGGTTACAGACACTTAGATTCAGCTTCTGACTATGGTAATGAAAAGGAGGTTGGCCAAGGAATAAAGGCGGCTTTAGAAAAGGGTTTGTGTACTAGAGAAGAACTATGGATAACATCTAAGCTATGGAATACCTATCACCATCCCGATCATGTTCAACCGGCTCTAGATAAAACACTGCAAGACCTTCAATTAGATTATCTTGATCTGTATATGATTCACTTTCCCATTTCTTTGAAGTTTGTGCCTTTCGAGAAAAGATATCCACCTGAATGGTTCAATGATCCAGATAGCCCTGAGCCTAAAATGATCTCGTCTAGAGTTCCGCTATCTGAAACTTGGCAAGCGATGGAATCATTAAAAGAAGAAAATTTGACCAAACATATAGGCGTTTGTAATTACTCTTCTGGTTTACTGCATGATCTTATGAACTACTGTGAAACCAAACCAGAAATTCTCCAAATAGAATCTCATCCATACCTTACTCAAGAAAAACTTATACGACTAGCTAAAGACTATGGGTTAGAAGTCACAGCTTTTTCGCCATTAGGATCTATATCCTATGAGGAACTGGGTGGCGCTGAAGAAAGTGAATCAATTTTAAAGAATGAAACTGTACAGTCTATTTCTAAAGATCTTGGTATAACGCCAGCTCAATTAATTCTAGGATGGGGCTTGAATAGAGGTACTTCAATTGTAGTTAAAAGCACTAATGAAATACGTATGAAAGAAAATTTAGCTGCTTCCAGAATACAACTACAACAATCCATCATAGATAAAATATCGGCCCTCAATGAAAATAAAAGATATAACGATCCGGGAATATTTTGTGAGGATGCATTTAATACCTTCTTTCCAATTTATGAATAAAAAAGATTTCTTAAAAGAAATACAAGAAGATACAGAATTGATAACAATGTCTTCTACTGAGAAATGGGTACATGAAAATAAGGTTTCTATTGAATCTCAACTTGATGAATATGGAGCAATCCTCTTTAGGGACCTTCCAGTAGAAAATGCTGAGGATTTTGATCTTTTTGTTTCTGCTTTCAAATACGATACATTTACTTATGAAGAGTCTCTGTCGAATGCAGTTAGAATAAACAAAACTGATAAAGTTTTTACTGCAAATGAAGCGCCTAGTGAGATTGAGATATTTCTCCATCATGAAATGGCGCAGACTCCCATGTATCCAAAAAATATATTCTTTTTTTGCAAATCTGCTTCTCAGTATGGAGGAGAAACTCCTTTATGTAGGTCTGATTATCTTTATGCTGAGCTTCTAAAAGAAGATGCAAGTTTAATAGCCAAGTTTGAAAAAAATGGGGTTATTTATAATTCTATCATGTCGAATGGGGACGAATTAGTCTCAGGACAAGGAAGAAGTTGGCAAAAAACTTTAGGTGTTAGCTCTAAAGAAGAGGTCGAGCTCAAATTAAAAGAACTTGGGTATACTTGGAGCTGGCTTGAAAGCGACAACCTATCAGTTACAACAAGAACTCTAAAAGCCATAAAAGAACTTAGAAATGGTAATAAATCATTCTTTAATCAAGTTCTTGCAGCATCTTTAGGATGGAAAAAAAACTTAAATAATGAAACTTCGCCCGTCAGGTTTGGTAATGGCGAAGAAATTTGTAACTCAAATCTTCAAATGATTTCTAGCTTAGCAGAGTCATTAACTCTTCTTAGAAATTGGAAAGATAAGGACATCTTGTTAATTGATAATCATAGGGTGATGCATGGCAGGAAACCATTTTCAGGAGAAAAGAATAGAGAAGTTTTAGTTTCTTTAACTGCTTAGATTAAGCATGCAAGTGAAACCAGCTTTTGTGTATTCTTTGGTCAAGATTTGAAATCTTACCTTGTAAGTTATCCAAAAAAGTATGGAGCTTGTCGTCGTCATAACTCTCAACTCTTGATGACATTATTCTTTCTATGACTTTGTAAACTTCTTCTTTCAATAAACTATTATTTGGTAATACAGCGACGCATTTATCAATCTCCCTAAGACAGGTATTCAATGATCTTGGGAAACCTTTATTTTTAAAGAGAAATCTAAGAACGCTGCCTCTTTCAATTTCACCCTTTGATTCTTCTCTGTATGCACCTTGGGCAGAGAGATTTCTTAACATACTAGCCCATTCGAGAGTTGAGAAGTCATGTGTCTGAGAATTCTTCTTTGAGACGCATAATGTATCAAGAGTTCTGGAGATCATATCCACACGTTCGATATACCTTCCTAACCTGATGAATTCAAAAACTAATCCAGTAGAAAAATTGTCATTTATTATGCCAAAAAATCTTTGAGATCCTTCAATGAGTTTATACATATCTTTTGGTTGTCCTCTTCTTGCTTTCAAAGTACCTCGGTTAAATTCATTTAAAAGATTATTAACTTGCTCTGTTGCAGATTGGGGAAGATAGTCTCTTGTTTCTTTAACATTATAAGCTGCTTTAACTAGAGAATTTTTAATTGAGTTAGGATTAGCTTCTTCATAGCAAAGAAAATTAATTACATTAGCTTCTTTGAAGGTCATATACCTTCTTTGATAAATATCAAGATTATCCAGAGTTTCAATTATTGATTGCCATCCTAAAGTTTTATCACCAGGAAAATCTAACATTAGCTCAGAATTAACATTTATTAATCTAGCAGTATTCTCAACTCTTTCTACATATCTAGAAAGCCAATATAGGTGTTCTGCATCTCTACTTAACATAACTATTTATCTACAATCCATGTATCCTTGCTTCCTCCTCCTTGAGAAGAATTAACTACGGTAGAGCCTTTCTTCAATGCAACTCTAGTTAGGCCGCCTACAGTCACATAACTTTTTTCACCAGTTAAAATAAATGGTCTTAAATCTAAGTGTCTAGGCTCTATGGAACCTTTATCATAAGTTGGAGTGGTAGATAACAACGCAAGCGGTTGTGCAATGTAATTGCGTGGATCTTTTCTTATTAACTTCAGTGTCTCTTCTTTTTCCTTTTTGGAAGCGCTCTTCCCAATGACTATACCATAACCACCAGACTCAGCTACAGGCTTAATAACAAATTCTTTAAATCTATCTTTTATTAATTCAAAGCTTTCTTTATCACTCATCAAATAGGTTTTGAGATTTTCTATAATTGGTTCTTCCTTTAAATAAAATTTGATCATTTCAGGTACGAAAGAATAAACCGCTTTATCATCTGCTATTCCACAGCCCGGCGCATTTATTATAGAAACATGTTTTTTTCTCCATGATTCGATTAAGCCTTCAACGCCCAACACAGAATCTTTATTACCTCTTAAGGGATCTAAAAAATCATCATCAATTCTCCTGTAAATCACATCAACACGAACTAAACCTTCTATAGTTTTTTTGTATACAAAGTTATCCTTTAATACTACCAAATCCGTCCCTTGAACTAGATCTATGCCCATTTGCTGAGCAAGATATGAGTGTTCATAATATGCTGAATTGTAAATGCCGGGAGTGAGGAGAACCATTTCTGGTTGACGACTTCTAGAGTAACTTAGAGATACAAGTGTCTCGTAGAGTTTTGTTGGATATGCACCTACCGGCATTACTCCATAATGTTGGAATAGATCAGGAAAAACTCTCTTCATAACGGTTCTGTTCTCGAGCATGTAACTTACACCAGAGGGCACCCTGAGGTTATCCTCTAATACATAGAAAATTCCATCTTTATCTTTAATCAGATCAGAACCGCAGATGCTAGACCAAGAATGATGTTTAAGTTTCATACCCATACAGTATTCTTTAAAAGCGGGAGATTCAGTTATTAGAGATTCATCCATATCGCTTTCTTTTATAAATTTCTGTTCGTTGTAACAATCTTCTATGAAGAGATTTAAAGCTTTTACTCTTTGCTCTAAACCTTTCTCTACTTTGTCCCATTCTTTTTTTCTGATGATTCTTGGAATGAAATCTAACGGCCAAGACCTGTCTTGCCCCTCTATATACTCCTCAGAATAAACTCGAAAGGAGATTCCCATTGATTTAATAGCTGACTCAGTGGCATTATTTATTTCATTTAGGTCATTTGGACTTAATGATCCTAGAAACTTACCTATTTTCTTTGTGTGAGTTCTGAAGCCTTGAGATGTGTTGAGGTATTCATCAAAAAAAGGTGATGTTTGATAGTTTTTCCATGAAATAGCCACTTTAAATAATATGCAATTAGCAAGCCAAAACATTTTGGTTCTTTATCGTAAATAATGCACTTTTTAAGTGCTGTTTGTAGCTTAAAAAGAATATAATAATTTATGAGATTTCTTCCTGAGTGCCTTTTACAGGCCTTATATAAAAAAAATGGCAGAGAGTTAAAGAAAGATTAAACTGGCATAAGTATTGCATGTTCTTGTGGGAGGTTATATGTCTTACTGTCTAGCAATTAAAGTAAATGAAGGTTTAGTATTTGCTTCTGATTCCAGAACTAATGCGGGGTTAGATAATATAAATACTTATTCAAAAATGTTTACCTATAACGTAGGTGACAGGGCTTTTGTTGTTCTAACAGCTGGAAATCTCGCCACATCTCAAGCGGTATATCACCAACTCGAGAAAGATCTAAATGCAGATAACCCAGAAATGAACCTTAATCTTTGTGAAGATATTGAAGCTGCTGCTCAATATATTGGAAGACTAAGTGTTTCTAGTTCAAACCAGTCCCTAGAAGTTCAAAATCAATCTTCCATGTTGGGATCATTTTTTATTTTAGGTGGACAAATCAAAGATCAAGAGCCAAACCTATTGTTAATTTATCCAGAAGGTAACTTCATTTATGTTTCAAATGAACAACCCTACCTACAAATAGGCGAAACTAAGTATGGAAAACCAATACTTGATAGGATGATAAATAAGGATACTCCTATTGGAGATTCAGCAAGAGTAGCACTTCTTTCTCTTGATTCAACTATGAGAAGTGACCTGACTGTCGGACCACCGATCGATTTTGTAGTTTATAAAAAGGATCAAATACATTTAGATTATCAAGGAAAATATGAATTTATGTCACCTTATTTCAAAGAAATGTCAGATACCTGGGCCCAAAAACTCTCGGATGCAATTCACACATTACCGAAGTTCGAATGGGAAGAAGAGGATTAGGTAAATTAAAGATATTTCTTAAAAAACATCCATACTGCTTCTGAAGCACTTATTTCATCTTCTCCAGAACCGAAATAGTAACGAAGAATTGGGTTATTCCACCAAGTCAATTTTACTCCCGCTCCTGGCCAAATATGTCCACCCCCTTCTATTCTGTACATCCATACTTCAGTTTCATCACCTTCACTCCAATATCTTTCAAAAAATATATCATTAGGCGCTCCTTCATCTTTACTCAAAATTAATTCTTCAGATTTCAGGGCCAATTGATATTTTTCAACAAAAAAGTCTATAGTTTCTGGTAAGCCATAATAGGCACCCCAACCGGTTGAGTTATTTATATCGCCATCAAAAAAAGAGATGTCATCAGCCGTTCCATGAATTTCAAATATAGGAACGGGATTATCTAACTCACAATTATCCATTGTTTGTTTCATCATGACTCCCGTGACAGAAGCAACAGCTTTAAATAAATCAGATGATGTGCATGCCAATAAGTATGCCATATCGCCCCCGTTAGACATCCCAGTTGCAAAGGCCTTTTTTCTTTTAAGATTAAATTCTTGAGTCAGGGAATTTACTAAATATCTAATGAATGATACATCATCTACAGTTGAGTCTGAATGAAAATCATAACCTACTTTAAAGAATGTATTACCATCTCTGCCCACCGTTCCCTGAGGGTAAACAACAATGAAGCCCTCCCTGTTTGCTATATCATTCATGCCAGAATAGGTCATAATAATTTCAGCACTACTTGTATATCCATGTATGACAACTACTAAAGGAGAATCTTGATTTATATTAGGTGGAACATGAATAATATAGTCTCTTTCTAATCCTTCATGAATAACAGTCCTATGCTCACTCATCAGATTTAACGAGCAACACAATATTAATAATAAAAATTTAAATTTCATTTAGTTTTCCTGGTGAAATCGTATCAATCTTTCACCTGCCGTCTCATAAAATAAAAAAGGATTATGATCTATTCCGTCGATGGCCAAGAAGTCATGTTCTATAGAGAATTTCTCTAAGTAGGAACTATACTCTTCTATGCTTTTAAAATTCATATCCTCTTTTCCTGACCAAAGAAGTAATTTAGGAGTTCTTTTTCCAGAATCCACATGTATCTTTGCAAGGGACCAGGCATCATTCCCTTCCCCTACGTAATAGATTGCTTCGTCGTTATCTCTTGGATCATCTTCAATGCCATTATTATCTTTAATTAACTTTTCCATCATATAAGAAGCACCGCCAGCGGCAACAGTTCCAAAAAGTTCTGGATACTTGAACATATAACGAGTCGCTCCCCTTCCTCCTTGAGAAAAGCCTTCAAGGCCTCGCGCATTCCTTGTGGAGATTGTTCTATATTCTTTATCAATGAAAGGAATGAGCTCATTAATAAAAATATCCTCTCCAAAAGAATTTTTTTCTTTAGAATTGTAATGGCTTAGCTCCCCTCCATTCACAAAGATATAAAGAGCCGGCTCAATAGAAGTATCGGACATAATATCTTTCAAAAAATTAGATATGTATACCGACCTAGCCTCATTACCGGGTCTACCACCATGAAGATAATAGACCGATCTAAATCTTCTGTTAGGATTTTCAAAGTATATATCGGGGATATAAATATAATAACCGACAGGAATATTCATTGAAGCACTGGTGAAAGTACCTTTTTTTAACTGTGCTGGTAAATCAAATTTTTCATTAACTTCATTTACCCAAGAAAAATCTCTGGAGTAACCTCTTATAAACTCTCTTAGCTCGCTCTTACTAATTAAGTCATTTCGATTAGAATCAACTAAAGAAAATATCCCCTTAGCCCATTCTTCTCTTTCTATAGTTCCATTTGAGTTCTTATCTTGCTCTTGGAATGAAAAATAAACGCCTAGCTCAATACCAATGAAAGTTAATATATTTTTTGATTGAACTAATACGACTAAAAAGAAAATACTTACAAGTATCCACCCTAATCTCATTGTTTACTTACTGCATATCCCCAATAATTATACCCAGCAATCTTAGGAGTGCTTGGGAGATACATTTCTTCCATCTCAACAATATCGAAGCCTGATTCTTGGATTAGATCTGGAATCTTTCGATCAATATTGCAACCACCTGCAATTAATCCCCAGAAAGGATTAATTCTTTTCTGCCATTTCTTTATATTCGCATCTGGAGCTTCGCCATGTTCGCAAAAAATCATTTTGCCATCGTTTTTAAGTACTCTTTTAATTTCAGTATTAGCTCTATGTACTTCTGGAATAGTGCACATAGTGTAAGTAACTAAAACGGTGTCAAAATAGTTATCTGGTAATGGCATTTCTTCAGCTCCCGAAGAAACAAATTTGACATCTATCCCTTGTTGGATGGCGACTTCTTTAGCCATTTTACTGAGCTCTTCAGAAGGATCTAAACCCCATAATTCTTCGATTTTAGTTTTATCATAAAAAGGTAAATTGAGACCGGACCCAATTCCTATCTCTAAAACCTTTCCCTCAGCATGAGGAACAACTTTTTTTCTTTGGTAAGAAACCGGTTTAGATCCGCAGGCACAATTTAGAAATTTTGGCAGCACATATTTTTCGTATAAACTCATAGAACTAATCTAATACGTAGAAGAATTAAAGGCAATGACAATGAATGAGAACCTAGAAAATAAAGTTTGTTTAATAACTGGTGCAACAAATGGAATCGGTGAAGAGTCAGCAAAAGAACTTAATAAGATGGGAGCCGAAATAATATTTATTGCTAGAAATCCAGAAAAAGGTAACCGCTTAAAAGAACAACTTCTAAAGGAATCGGGAAGGGAGGCAACTATGATAGTAGCTGATCTATCTTCCCAAGCAGATGTCAAACAAGCAGCTGAGGCATTTTTGTCCATGGAGAAACCTCTAGATATTCTGCTCAATAACGCAGGCATTATGAATAGAGAAAGAAATGAAACTATTGATGGCCTTGAGGAAGTTTTTTCAGTTAATCATTTAGCATACTTTACCTTTACTCTGTTATTGGCTGAAAAGCTTAAGAACACAAGTGGATCTAGAGTTGTAAATGTTGCGTCTGGTGCTCATCAATTCGTCAAAGGTATGAATTTTGAAGATTTACAGTCAGAAAAAACCTTCAGACCTATGCAAGTTTATGGTCAATCCAAACTTGCAAATATATTATTTACAAAATCTCTCTCTGAAAAACTTTCAAGATTTGGTGTAACTGTTAATTGCTTGCATCCAGGCTTTGTAAGCACAGGTATAGGATCAAACAATAATCAGGGGCTATGGCCTTTTCTCATGTTCTTAGCAAAGCCTTTTGCAAGAAAGACAGATAAAGGAGCAGAAACTTCGATCTACTTATGCTGCTCGTCTGAAGTCAAAGATACAACCGGAGAATATTTCGTAGACTGTAAAATAGAAAAAATCTCAGAAGCAGCAAAAGATCCGAAGCAAGCCACCAGACTTTGGGAAATAAGCGAAGAAATTACGGGATTGAAATTAAATTGATGAAAGCGGATCTACATCAATAGACCACCTAACTTGCTTTGTTAATTTAGGTTCATAAAGCCTAGACTGCATAACATCTAAAAATTTATGTAAACTTGATCTGCTGCTTGAAAAAATACTTAACTCCCATCTATAAACGCCAGATTTTTTCTCCATGATGGATGGCAAAGGACCTACGATACGAACATTCGAACTTATCTGTTTCTCTATTTTTGATTTATTCAATAAATTTAAAATAAAATCTCTACTGACTAAGCTTTTTGGTGATTCTGCAAAAATTTTAGCTTGAAATGAAAATGGAGGGATCTTATAACTTTTTCTTTCTTCTAATAATTTTTTTGCAAACTTTTCATAACTTCCAGTGATAATTTCCTCTATTTGAGGATGATCAAGGCAATAAGATTGCAAAATTACTCTTCCCGGTTTTTTATCTCTTCCTGCCCTACCAGCGACTTGAGTCATGAGCTGGGCAACTCTTTCACTACCTCTGAAGTCTGCGCTAAATAGACCTGAGTCCGCATCGATTATTCCGACTAATGTTACATTGGGAAAATGATGACCTTTTGCCAGAAGTTGTGTACCCAGCAAAATAATGGGCTCTCCTTTTTTAATTTCATCAAAATATTCATTAAGACTTTCTTTCTTTCTTGTTGAGTCACTATCTATTCTTAGTGTCTTTGTATCGGGAAAGTGACCTCTTAAAAACTCTTCAACTCTCTCTGTTCCAAAACCATATGTAAGGAAATCATCAGAACCACAAGACGGGCACTTACTTGGGTAAGGCTTCTGTGCTTCGCAGTGGTGACAATGTAATTTAAGTGGGTTCTTATGAACTGTCATAAGGGCATCACATCTGTCGCAATTTGAAATCCAGCCACAAGCCTTACAAATCATTGAAGGTGCGTAACCTCTTCTATTCAAAAATATTAATACTTGATTGCCTTTATCAAGTTCAGTTTGAGTGGCCTCTAAAAGCTCTTTACTTAGTCCTTCATGGAGCTCTTTGCCTTTTAAATCTACAGCATGAAATGTAGGTAAGTTTGCTCCAGTTGCTCTTTTGTTCAATTTCAATACTTTGTACTTTTCTTCTTTTACGTTTTTTAGGGTCTCCAAAGATGGTGTGGCAGATGCTAGTACAACTGGTATCTTTTCGAGTTTAGCCCTATATAGAGCCATGTCTCTTGCTGAGTAACGAAATTTCTCCATCTGTTTAAATGATAGATCATGCTCTTCATCTACAACGATGATGCCTAGGTTTTTCATTGGCAAAAATACACTCGAACGAGTACCAATGATTATATCAACCAAACCTCTAGATGCTCCCAACCATGCATCAACTTTTTCTCGCTCATTTTTAGCGGAATGAAAAGACATTACTCTATCTCCAAAATATTCTCGAAATCGCTCTTCAGCTTGAGGAGCGAGTCCTATTTCTGGGATGAGTATTAATGCTTGTTTGCCTTCTTTAATGACCTCCTGGATTGCTTGCAAGTAAACTTCAGTCTTCCCACTTCCTGTAATTCCATCTAATAAAAACGTGATATTTTTATCCTTAGCTTTTTTAATAGAATTAACTGCTTTATCTTGCTCCGGGTTAAGTTGCTTAGGTGACGATAACTGTTTGTTTTCTAATTTCTTATAAGGAGATAACTCTCTTGAAAACCTATTAACAAATCCTTTTTCAATTAGACCGTTTACTGCAGCATTACTTATCCCAAAAGCCTGAGCAGATTTTAATGTCATTTCTTTCTTATCTTTCAGTATGGAAATAAGTTTCTGTTGACTCGGTGCTCTTGTGAGGGTCTCTTCTTCCAAAAAAGAACCTTTGGAAGTTAATTCTAAATATTTACTCTCTCTAAATTTTGCTTCCTTGCCTTTTCTTAAAGAGGGAGGAAAAAAATAAGAAATGATTTCACCAAGTGGATAATGATAATAACGTGACGACCACTCGGCTAGGTTTATTGCATTAGAATCTAACAAGGGAACCTCATCAAGAATCTCTTTAATATATTTATATTTCCTTTTTAAAGATTTATCTCTTTCAGAAAAACTCCAGACAACTCCAACCAATGTTCTTTTTCCAAAAGGTACCAAAACTCTTGAACCTTGTTTTGGCAAATTAGAATTATTCTTTGGAGGTAGGTACGAAAATTTCTCCATCAAAGGAATAGGTATGAGAACTTCAACTAAATCTAAACTCATGAACTAATTATCAGTCATTGTTTTTTAAATTATGCATTTGCCTTGTTTTGCCTGTCTGTTATAGTGCTCCACCATATTTTTATTTACAAGATTTATAAATGAAAAAAGACATTCACCCAGAATATAGAGAAGTACTATTTCATGATACAAGTGTTGATGAATACTACCTTGTACGTTCTACTTTAAGCACAGATCAGACCAAAGAATATGAAGGAAAGACTTATCCCTATTGTGTACTAGATATCTCATCTGCTTCTCATCCTTTTTACACCGGTAAACAAAAACTTGTAGATACAGGCGGAAGAGTTGATAAGTTTAGAAAACGCTTTGGAAATAAGACGAAAGCTGCTCCAGTAGCTGAAACGATAATTGAAGAAAATGTCGCTGAAACTGAAGTTGAAAAGGTTGTTACTGAAGAGCCAGTTGCTGAAGAAGCGGCAGTTGAAGAAACTGTTGTAGAGGAGACTGCTATTGAAGAAGCTTCTGCAGAAGACACTAATACTGAGGAAGACAAACCAGAAGAAAAATAGCTAAATCTCTCAATATAAAAAGACGCTTTATGCGTCTTTTTTTTATAAACAGACTTGAGTCAATATCAGTTATTTTTTTTATTAATTTTCCCAGATATGAAATCTATTATCTTTTTTGAAATCTTCTTTTTATTTTGTTTTTGTAAAAGTGTCTTCTCTTCATGTGTAATTAGAGTGACTTCATTCTCTTCTGAATCAAATCCTATAGATTTATCTGACACATCATTGGCCACGATCAAGTCTAGTTTTTTATTTTTAAGTTTATTCTCAGCATTTTCTATGAGTTTGTCTGTTTCAGCTGCAAAACCTACAACATATGGTCTATCTTTTAACTCACTTACAAACCTTAAAATATCCTCGTTTTCTTTTAACTCCAATATCATTGGTGAATTATCTCCAGCCTTCTTTACTTTGGAATTGTTAACTTCAGCAGGACTATAATCCGAAACAGCTGCTGTCCCGATAAAGACATCCATCTCTTTGATATGATGTTTCACAGCATCAGACATTTCTTTTGCAGTGTTAATTGCAATTACATTACAGTTCGATGGTGGTTCTATATTTACTGGACCGCTAATCAAAGTAACTTGTGCACCCTGCTCAATTGCAGCATGAGCAATACTATATCCCATCTTTCCAGAACTCCTATTTGTGATATACCTTACTGGATCGATTGGCTCTTGAGTGGGCCCAGCAGTAATAAGGACATTTTTACCAGACATGACTCCTTTATCAAAAGAAGATGAAAATACCTCTAATATCTCTATTGGTTCTAACATTCGTCCAAGACCAATATCTCCACATGCTTGCTCACCAGAACCAGGTCCACAGATACCAAAATCTTGGTTAAGTAATTTATTTAAATTATCTTGAGTTCTATTATCTCTCCACATCGCTTGGTTCATGGCTGGAGCGAGAGATATTGGACCATCAAAAGCAAGTGTGACAGTTGATAAGAGATCATCCCCTCTTCCAGAGGATAGTCTAGCTATAGTATTTGCAGTTGCAGGCGCAATTAGTATTCCATCTGCCCACTTTGCTAACTCTATGTGTCCCATAGCCGCTTCAGCTTCAGCATCGAGTAGTTCAGTCGACACTCTATTGCCTGATAAGGCCTGTAAAGTGAGAGGAGTTATAAACTCTTCGGCAGACTTAGTCATTACAACCCGAACTGATGCGCCAGACTTTTTAAGATGCCTCACAATTTCAGCAGATTTATAAGCGGCAATGCCACCAGTAACGCCTAATAAAATATTTTTGTTTGCTAATGATTTCAATATTTATCTCTATGTAAAACAGATTATAGCGGCTTATTCTTGCTTGCTGTCAAGGCTTCTGGTATAAAACGCGGCTCTATAAAGAAATTTTTAATAAAATTATGTCTAAAGTTTGCCAAGTAACAGGGAAAAGACCTCAAGCAGGAAACAATGTTTCGTTTGCCAAAAACAGAAATAAGAGAACTTTTCAACCAAACCTACACAAACATAGGTTTTGGGTAGCGTCTGAAAATAGGTATATAAGCCTTACTGTCTCTGCAAATGGTCTTAGAACCATCGATAAAAATGGTATCGATACCGTACTTGCTGAGATAAGGGCTAGAGGAGATAAAATATGAGAGAGAAAATTAGATTAGTATCCTCTGCTGGTACTGGCCACTTCTACACAACTGATAAGAATAAGTCTGCAATGCCTGACAAAATGGAAATTAAAAAATTCGACCCGGTTATCAGAAAGCACGTTATTTATACAGAAGCAAAAATTAAATAATTCCTGCAGCTTCCTTTATTAAACGTTGTTTCAGTGGCTTTGTTTTATTCGCAAAATCAAAAGCAAAACTTCTTCCCAGCTTTACTAAGAGATTTTCAGATCCAAAACCTCTCTTAAAGGCTTCCATCAGGGCAATCATCTTGTAACTTTCAGGTTCCCTTCTTCTACTGTAAGATTTAAGCATCTCCTCATCATTTAAAGCCTTGCCAGATCTATTAGCTGAAATGACTAATTCAGTGATCTCTTGTGCATCTGCAATCCCCAAATTTAAACCCTGACCTGCCAAGGGATGGATCGTATGAGCTGAATCTCCTACCAAAACCGCTCTTCCTTTATAGAACTTTTTAGCATGTAGTTGATGCAACGGAAATGAAATAATCGTTTCATTAAAAGAAATATCGCCAAATTTATCCTCTGTTTTTAATCTTAATTCTTGACTCAATTCATCACTATCTAATTCGAGGAGTTTCCTACCATAAGCTTCATCAGTAGACCAGATTAGTGAGGCAGTATTTTCTCCAACTATTAGTGGCAACAAAGCAATTGGGCCTGTATCAGTAAATATTTGAAAAGCAGTCTTATCTAGAGGAACTTCTGTGGTTACCGAGGAGACGATCGCAAGCTGTTCATAGCTCCATGTCCTTATAGGTATCCTGCTAAAGTCTCTTACTTTTGAAAGCGAACCATCTGCTCCAATAAGAAGTTCGGAGGCAATCTTTAAACCTGAATCAGATGTAAATTCTATTTTATTCTGATCTTGAGTAATTTCTTTTAAAGACTCTTCTTCAATTAGTGTGACTTCAGAGATTTGTTCTAACTTACTGTAAATAGACTCAAGGATAATATTATTATGGACTATGACACCAAGGTCATTTCTTGCAATTTCCTCTGCGTTGAATTGAACAGAAGATGAGCCCTCTGCGTCCCAGACATATATTTCATTAAATTCTTGAGCATTTTTCTTGATATCCTCCCATATTCCTAAATCTCTAAGAGATGCTATTGAAGATAGATTTAGAGAAGTAGTTCTTCCTTTACAAGGATCAGATAATTTTTGAGATGGTTTTCCTCGATCAATTAAACAAGTCTCAACCCTTGATTTACCCAGGTATAGTGCCGTTAAGGCACCAGAAATACCTCCTCCTACAACAGATACTTGATAGTCCACTTAACCTTGAACAGTTTGTTCAACTTCTTCAATAGTCCTCGGAACATCAGGTGTGAGAAATTCATTGCCAGAATCATTAATTACAATGTTGTCCTCTATCCTTACACCAATTCCCTTCCACTTATCATCAATATCTTCAAGAGAATCTAAAATGTAAATTCCAGGTTCTATTGTCATAACCATCCCTTTTTCTAGTTCTCTCCAATCACCATCTTTTTTATAAGCACCTACATCATGAACATCCATACCAAGCCAGTGACCAATGCGATGCATATAAAATTTTGAATAAAGACCTTTTTCAATATTTTCTTCTTTCGAACCATTCAATAAACCTAGAGATAAAAGTCCTTCAACAAGAACTTCTACTGATTTTTCATGCATCAAATTCCACTTATTACCGGGTTGAGCTTGCTCGATAGACTGTTTATGTGCCTCTAGGACTATCATATAAATCTCTTTTTGCTCGGGAGAAAATTTTCCATTTACAGGAAATGTTCTTGTTACATCCGAGGCGTAATACTGATATTCACATCCAGCATCAACAAGAACTAAATCTCCATCCTTTAATTCCTCATTATTTTCAACATAATGCAAGATGCAAGAATTATTTCCTCCGCCAACAATTGAATTATAAGCAGGAGATCTAGCGCCATTTTTATTAAATGCATACAGATACTCAGCTTCTAATTGGTACTCAAACATACCCGGAGTTACTGCTTGCATCGCTCTAATATGAGCTTCCGTGGTTATATCGGCAGCATACCTCATGATATCCAGCTCATGGTCTTCTTTGATGAGTCTCATCTCATGCAGGATGGAATCTAATGACAAAAGATTTTCTGGAGGTTCAGCTCCAGCTCTCATATTCTTTCTAATATCTTCAATCCAATGATTAATCTTAGAATCTATTCCACAAGGTGAGCTCATAGAGAAATAGATATTCTTAGACCCCTTGAGAAGTTCAGGCATTAATTGATCTACAGAATTAATACTATAGGACGCGTCAGCCCCATATTCTGATATTGCTCCTTCTTGTCCAGTTCGGAAGCCATCCCATTGTTCTCTTAGTGGATCTCTATCCCTACAAAAGATAATAAATTTCTCATTATCATGATTAGGTCTTATCAGGATCAAGGATTCAGGTTCTTCATAACCAGATAAGTAGTAAAAATTACTATCTTGTCTGTAAGCATAGTCAGTATCTGAGATTCTTGATTTTACAGAGGCAGAGGCAATAATAATTGCAGAATCATCCAAAACTTTATCAGCTAGGTTCGATCTTCTTTCAGAAAAGTTATTTCTCATGACATAAACAAACAATAAACAATTTTGTGGAAACATGGTAGCAAGAAATTACGTTCAAAGTTAAACTTAAACTAGAAAATGTCTGAAAATAAATTTGATAATTTAGAAAAAGAAGTTAATGAGCTCATTAAGCTTAGTCAACAACTTAAAGAAGTTAATGATCATCTTTCCAAAAAAAATCTTGAGCTATCAAAAGAGAATAACAAACTTTCAAAAAATCTTGATGTAGCTAAAAGAGGTATAAAGAAAATAATTCAGTCATACAAAAGCTAATGAGTAAAGAAACTACAACTGTAAAAATTCTAGGGGCTAGCTACAAAATAGCCTGTCCATCAGAGGAATCAGAAGAAGTAAAAAAAGCTGCAATATTTTTAGATAATAAACTGAGTGAGATAAAAGAAACATCTGGTCTTGATGAGAAGAGAGCGGCAATTATAACTGCACTAAATATAAGTAATGAATACCTCAAAAACTTGTCTGATGTGAGTAGAGATGAATCCGTTAATCAAGGTCTTGATAATTTAACCCTAGAGGTTAAAAAACAGTTAAAAAGTTTATCTTTTAAAGCTCAGTAAGTAAGTTATAATTTTTCAGTTTCCTGGATTATTCGATAGTTATTACTACTCTCGAGCCGATAAAAAAATAATAGGAGATTCTGAAAGGTTTTGTTGTGCATACCCATACATTGGGAAGCCTAATAAATTGACGGAGTCACCGCCTTGAACTTCACGGTTCAGGGCAGTAATCAACAACGGTAATCTGGGAAATACTGTTCATGACCAAAAAATCCTATTTGAGAAAAGAATATATCGAACTGAGAAATGGTATTACTTTTGATGAAGTCGATAATGCTGAAATAAATTTATTATCTATAGTAAAAAATAATTCAGAATTATACGCAAATAAAAAAGTGTCTTGCTATTGGTCGATTGGCAAAGAACTGCCAACTCATGAACTAGTGTTAATGCTTTCCAGCATTGGATCAGAAGTCTATTTGCCCAAGATGATTGATAATTCTAAAAAACTTAAATTCGTTAAGATAGATGGTCAGCTTAGTTTAAGAGATAACAATTTAGGAATTTCTGAACCTATAGGGAATACAGAAATTGACCCAAATGAGCTAGACATAATATTTCTCCCTTGCGTTTGTTTTGACAAAAAGGGATACAGGATTGGCATGGGAAAAGGCTATTACGATTATTCGTTAGCTGGCATAGATTCTTCCAGCATTAAACTAATAATATTGGCGCATGAATTTCAGAAAATTGAAAATTGCCTTCCTGAAGATCATGATATAAAAGCGCATATGTGTATCACGGAAAACACCATATACGAATTTAAATGAAATCTACTTTAAAAATGATTTGTAGGCTGAATTTTGTGTTTCATCCCAAAATCTAAATCCAGTATTTCTTAAATATTTTAATAATTTGGGATAATTCTTTTCCTTAGACTCAAAGCCAACTAGAACTCTTCCGTATGCTGCACCCTGATTTCTATAATGGAATAATGTTATATTAAATTTGTCGCTCAACTTATCCAAAAAATCTATCAATGCTCCAGGACGTTCAGGGAATTGAACTCTAAAGATATATTCACCCTTATTGAAAACTTCTTTTGGTGCCCTTCCACCTACCATATGCTTTATATGAAGTTTTGCAACTTCGTTCTCTGAAAGATCCTTAGGTGAAAACCCTTTAGACTTTAAATGTTTTACTAACTTTAACTTACCTTCCTTATCATTAAATCTGCATGCTACAAATATATTAGCTTCTTCACTTTCTTCTGCTCTGTAATTAAATTCAGAAATACTTCTTTTACCCAGGTAATTACAAAATTTTCTAAAGCTCCCCTTCTCCTCTGGTATCTTTACACTTAGGAGTGCTTCTTTACTCTCTCCAAACTGGACTCTTTCTACAATATGACCCAAACGATCAAAATTTAAATTTGAACCAGAATTTATTGCAACTAAGGTCTTATTCTTTAATCCTCGCGAAAGGCTATATTTTTTTAATCCTGCCAAAGCCAAAGCGCCTGCTGGCTCTGAGATTGTTCGTGTCTCTTGAAAAGTATCTTGAACAGAGGCGCACATCTCATCTACTGTGATGGTCACAACATCATCTATCCAATCTCTTATTAAAGAAAATGTTTCCCTCCCTATTTGTTTCACTGCAACGCCATCTGCAAACAAACCAACTTCAGGTAAAGACAATCTCTTATTATTATCTAGGGCTAACTTTAAACAGGCAGCATCTTCTGGCTCAACACCTATAATCTTGGTTTTAGGACTGACAGATTTAACATAGGTGCCAAGACCGGCAAGTAGTCCTCCACCTCCAACTGGGACGAAAATAGCATCGATCTCACTACCCACCTGTTCGATCAGCTCTTTACCTATAGTACCTTGGCCAGCAATTACATCTTTATCATCGTATGGATGTATGAATATATATCCTTGTTCTTTAGCTAGAAATTTTGCATGTTGGAAAGCTTCATCGAAATTATCGCCATACAAAATAACCTTACCTCCGAAGTTTCTTACTGAATTTACTTTAATAGATGGCGTCGTAATAGGCATTACAATATATACTTTTAACCCTAAGCTTTTAGCGCCGAACGCAACACCTTGAGCATGATTGCCTGCTGAAGCTGCAATAAAGGGACCTTTTATGCCCTTTTGCTTTAATTTTGATAATTTATTGTAAGCTCCTCTGATTTTAAATGAGAAAATAGGCTGAAGATCTTCTCTTTTAAGCAAAACTTCATTTTTAAGTAACTTCGATAGCTGATTTGCTTTTGTTACAGGAGTAACTTGAGCCACATCATAAACATTTGAGGACTCAATCAAACCTACATACCTTTTTATTTTAGAAGAATTCATTAATTTCGCTTTGATAGGCTTTATAAAAGGAGGCTATTATACTGAGTCAGTGATAATATTCATTACATCTAGAATAATATGAACCAAGACTTAAAAAAGGAAAAATCAGCAAAAGAAGCTTTTAGTTTTATTGAGAAAGATATAAAAAAAGACTCAGTTATTGGAATTGGAACGGGAACTACAACTAATTTCTTCATCGAAGAACTTAATAAAGCCAGATTGCACATAAAAGGTGTTGTGTGCAGCTCAGATGCTTCAGAAAAATTAATAGATCGGTCATACGAAGTTTTGTCATTAAATGAGGTTCACTCTATCGATTTTTATATTGATGGAGCAGATGAATACAATGATAGAAAGGAATTGATAAAAGGGGGTGGTGGAGCTCTTACCAGAGAAAAAATACTTGCCTATTCATCAGACATCTTTGTTTGTATCGTAGACGAATCAAAATATACAGATTTATTAGGTAAATTTCCTCTGCCAATTGAAGTAATAGAGATTGCTAGAAGTGCTATTTCAAGAGAGCTTATGAAAATGGGCGGGAAGCCTATTTTTAGAAATGGTTTTATTTCAGATAATGGAAATCAAATAATAGATATCCACAACTTGCCTATAGAAATACCTTATGATCTGGAGGCCAAATTAAATAATATTCCTGGAGTTGTGGAGAACGGTATATTTGCAAACAGAAAAGCAGATGTCATTATTTGCTCGACAGATTCCTCTATCGAAATAATTAAATAAATTAATGTGTTTAAATGATAGTAAGTGCTTACTATATTTATAGAAGCTTAGAGATCTGGGACGTGAGTTCCTGGCTATCAGGCTCTACTTTCGTGTCGAAGCTTAACACTTCACCCTCTTTCGAAATAAGATACTTATGAAAATTCCAACCAGGAGTTTGCCCTGTAATTTCAGCTAAAGTTTTAAAAAAAGAATTTGCTTTTTTTCCTTTAACGGGTGTCGTTGCAAACATTGGAAAGGTAACGCCATATTCAGTACTACAAAATTCTTTTACCTTGGACTCATTGCTGTATTCTTGATACATAAAATCTCTTGATGGAAATCCTAATATTACAAATTCTTCCTTTCCATATTTCGTATATAGATTTTGAAGAGCTTCGTACTGATATGTAAAACCACATCGACTTGCAACATTCACAGCAAGAACTACTTTATTTTCATATTGGCATAGATTCAAAGTTTCGGTCGAATCTAAAACCCTAACCTCGTGATCCAAAACTTTGGAGCATGAAAATGCATAAGAACCAAAAAGGACTAGAGAGAACAATAAAAATTTCTTCATAATTAAATATTTAATAAATCCAGACTTGTGCCTTTTCATCAACTAGATCAAAAAGCTCTATAACATCATCATTATACATCCTTATGCAACCATCAGAAGCAGGTTTTCCAATTAATCCTTCTTCAGCTGTTCCATGTATGTAGATATATCTATTTCTAGAATCTATACCTTTTCCTTTATTTTTTCCGGCCTCAAGGCCATCCAACCACAAAATCCTAGAAGTAACGAGGTCAAAATCAGTATCTATTGGCTCTACAATAATATCTGCAATTGCTCCACTCCAGACTCTTCCTTTTAAGATAGCATTATTCGGCAGATCATTCCCTATCTTCTTGTAAATTTCGTGCCTTCCAAGGGGGGTTTTTAAACTGTTTTCTTTACTACCTGTACCATAATAAGAGGAGGATATACTATATTGTTTCAAAACTGTACCTTTTTTTATATGCAGAAGAGATTGTGTATCTATATCAACAAATAGTAAAG
>CACLAF010000002.1 GCA_902604855.1 uncultured SAR86 cluster bacterium
GAGGACATGAAATAAATGAAGGCGCTTTCGTAACAACTGTTTTATTTGCATTATGTTGTCCTCCCGATGCTCCACTATGGCAAGTGGCAGTTGGAATAAGTTTCGGTATTGTTGTTGCGAAAGAAATATTTGGAGGCACAGGAAAAAACTTTCTAAATCCTGCTTTAGCTGGAAGAGCATTTCTTTATTTTGCTTATCCAGTAGATTGGTCTGGTGATTCTGTTTGGGTTGCAGTCGATGGTTACAGCTCCCCAACAATATTAGGTATAGGGGCTCAAGAAGGTCTTAATGGAATACAGGCTCAATATTCATGGAATGATGCATTTTTAGGTTCAATACCAGGCTCAATAGGTGAAACTTCAACTTTGTTTATTCTTTTAGGTTTGATAATTCTATTGTATACAAGGATTGCTTCATGGCGAATAATTGCAGGAGTCTTATTAGGAACATTCTTAACATCAGAATTATTTAATTTAATTGGATCAGATACTAATCCAATGTTTTCGTTGCCCTTTCACTGGCACTTGGTAATTGGAGGTTTTGCTTTCGGCCTTACATTTATGGCAGTCGAGCCAGTTTCTGGTTCTCATACAAATTTAGGTAGATGGTATTACGGAATTCTAATTGGAGTAATGGTGGTGTTGATAAGAGTTGTTAATCCGGCTTATCCAGAAGGGATGATGCTGGCCATTTTATTTGCAAATTTATTTGCTCCACTTATTGATCATTTTGTGCAAGAGAGAAATATCAAACAAAGATTGAGGAGGGCAAGTTAATGAACAATAATGATACAATCAGTAAAACTCTTATTGTAGCTGTCTCGCTATGCCTCGTCTGCTCTGCTTTAATATCTTTTTCAGCCGTTGAACTTAGAGACCTTCAAGAGGCTAACAAGACACTCGATAAACAAAGTAAGATACTTTCTGCTGCTGGTTTGCTTGACGAAGATACTGATGTAAAAGAACTATTTCAGTCTATAGAAGCACGAATAGTTAATCTTGAAACTGGTGAGTTTGATTCTGAAATTAGTTTAACTGAATATGAAGAAAGCGCCTTTTCTAGAAATCCAGCTACTTCTATTGAACTGACCTCTGACAATGATATTGCACTCCTAAAAAGACGTGAAAATTTCCAAACAGTTTATCTTCACTATGATGTTGATTCATTAAACGCAGTTATTTTGCCTGTAAGAGGCTATGGATTATGGGGAACAATGAAGGGTTATCTGGCTCTTGAACCAGACCTTAAAACAATTATTGGATTAGAGTTCTTTGATCACAAAGAAACACCTGGTCTTGGTGGTGAGATAGATAATCCTAAGTGGAAATCTATATGGAAGGGAAAAGAAGTTTATTCTGATTCTGGAGATATCCTTATTTCTGTAATTAAAGGTTCTGTTGATAAAAGCAGTACTCTTGCAAAATATCAAGTAGATGGCTTATCTGGTGCAACCATTACAAGTAACGGAGTTACAAATTTACTTTCTTTTTGGCTTGGTGATATGGGTTACGGGCCTTTAATAGACCGACTTAAACAGAATGAGGTAAAAGATGTCTAAAGCGAAAGAAGTTTTACTCAATCCTATCTTTAATGACAATCCTATTGCATTGCAAATCTTAGGCATTTGTTCTGCTCTTGCTGTAACGGGTAACCTCTACATCACATTAATAATGTGTGTTGCTCTAACTACCGTTGTCACCTTGTCTAATCTTTCTGTGTCTCTAATAAGAAATCATATCCCAACAAATATTAGAATCATTGTACAGATATCTATAATAGCCACACTCGTCATGCTTGTAGACGAAGTCCTTCAAGCTTTCGATTATGAGAGTAGTAAGACATTGTCAGTATTTGTCGGTTTAATCGTTACTAATTGTATAGTTATGGGCAGGGCAGAAGCCTTTGCTATGAAGAATGGACCATTGATGAGTGCAATAGATGGTTTTGGTAATGGACTTGGTTACAGTGTTATCTTAATTGTTATTGCTATCATAAGAGAATTCGTGGGTGCTGGAACATTCTATGGAATCGAAATAATGCCTCTGACTACTAATGGTGGATGGTATCTTGCAAATAACTTTTTCTTAACTCCAGCAAGCTCTTTTTTCATCATAGGGTTTACTATATGGGCACTCAGACAATGGAAAACAGAACAAATAGAAGAGTCAGAATTTAAGATATCTAAAAATAGTCTTGAAGGTGAAAAGGGAGCAGCTTAATGCTAGAAGCATATCTTAGTATTTTTATTAAAGCTGTTTTCATTGAGAATATAGCAATCAACTTTTTTCTTGGCATGTGTACTTTCCTTGCCATTTCTAAAAGAATCCAACCTGCGATTGGTTTGGGAATTGCTGTTATTGTCGTACTAGGACTTGCAGTGCCAATAAATAATTTAATTTTTAATTATTTCTTAAAAGCAGATGCACTCTTTCCTGGTTCAGATTTACATTTCGTAGGACTCATATGTTACATAGGAATTATTGCGGCTTTAGTACAAATACTAGAAATGTTTTTAGATCGTTATATACCAGCTCTTTATAATGCACTCGGTGTATTCTTGCCGTTGATTACAGTTAACTGTGCAATTCTAGGCGGAGTACTTTTTTCTATTGAAAGAAACCTAGAATTCACTGAAAGCATAGTTTATGGACTTGGAGCAGGAACTGGTTGGGCTCTTGCTATTGTGGCTTTAGCAGGGATAACAGAGAGGTTAAAATATGCCGATATACCTGAAGGCCTTCAAGGGTTAGGTATAACTTTCATAACAGTAGGACTAATGTGTTTTGGTTTTTTATCATTCGGAGGAATATCTTTATAAAATGAACTTTATTCAAAATGAAATCGTGCTAGGCGTTCTAGTTTTCACAATTGCAGTCAATTTGATGGTTTTTATAATTCTTGGCGCAAGGAAGCTTTTAGTTTCTTCGGGTAATATCAGTATATCTATGAACGATGCTGCTAAATCTATTGATGTAGAGGCTGGAGGTAAATTACTACAAACTTTGGCTGCTCAGAATTTATTCTTATCATCTGCCTGTGGTGGAGGTGGAACTTGTGCCCAATGTAAATGCAAAGTTTTAAGTGGTGGAGGATCTATTCTTCCAACTGAAGAATCTCATTTTACTAATAAAGAAAAAAAGGAAGGTTGGAGACTATCTTGCCAAGTGCCTGTCAAAGATGATATGGAAATAGTAGTACCAGATGAAGTCTTTGGTGCTAGGAAGTGGGAATGTGAAGTTGTTTCAAATAAAAATGTAGCGACTTTTATTAAAGAACTTGTTCTTAAATTACCTGAAGGAGAAGAAGTTGCTTTTAAAGCTGGCGGTTATGTTCAAATGGAAATTCCTCCATATGAGTTGGATTACAAGTCTTTTGATATTGAAGAAGAATACCATGGAGATTGGGATAGATTCGGTGTTTGGGAGAACTCCTCTAAGACACTTGAGCCAGTTATTAGAGCTTACTCTATGGCCAATTATCCAAATGAAAAAGGAATAATGAAATTCAATATCAGAATTGCGTCACCTCCTCCTGGAACAGATTTCCCAGCAGGTGAAATGAGTTCTTATATTTTTAATTTAAAAGAAGGCGATACTCTGACGATTTTCGGACCTTTTGGAGAATTTTTTGCTGAAGAGACTGATGCAGAAATGGTATTCATAGGTGGCGGTGCAGGTATGGCTCCAATGAGATCTCATATTTTTGATCAGTTACTAAGATTAAACTCTAAGCGAAAAATTACTTTCTTTTATGGAGCTAGAAGCTTAACAGAAATGTTCTACACAGATGAATATGACAAATTAGCAGAAGAACATGAGAATTTTGAATGGCATGTCGCTTTATCTGATCCTTTACCTGAAGACAATTGGGAAGGGCATACAGGCTTCATCCACCAAGTCATCCACGATCAATATCTAAAAGATCATCCTGCTCCAGAAGATTGTGAATATTACATGTGTGGTCCACCTCCAATGATGGCTGCATGTTTTGATATGTTAGATAGTCTTGGAGTAGAGCCTGAAGCAATAAAATTTGATGATTTTGGTAGTTAAAGTTTGATCCAAAAAACTTTTCCAATACTGATTTTATTAATCTTAATATCAGTTCTAGTTCTAAGTTTATTTTCAGACGATGATGAACCTCAAAGAATCGAAGGCACTATTATGGGGACTACCTATAATGTAATTGTTTTTTCTGAATATGATAATTTAGAGCAATCAATATATGATTCTTTTAATTCAGTAAATTTATCAATGTCAACTTATCTAAATGATTCATTGATAAACAAAGTAAATTATTCTGATATAAATGAGTGGGTAGAAGTTTCTCAAGACTTCATTAAAGTGCTAACGTACGCTGTTGATACATGCATTAAATCTAAAGGTCTATATGATGTTTCAATAGGTAAATTGGTAGATTCTTGGGGTTTTGGACCCCCTGAAAAGAATCAAAAACCACCTCTGAAAGATATTCAATATCTCAAAACTCAAGTTGGTTGTGATTCTATAGAGATAAATGAAGAAGCATCAGCCGTCAAAAGAAAAAGAGATGTTGCATTAGACTTTTCATCTATTGCTAAGGGTTTTGCGATTGACAAGGTATATAAACATCTCTCTGGTGAA
The DNA here is from genome assembly GCA_902604855.1 of uncultured SAR86 cluster bacterium. Lineage (GTDB taxonomy): Bacteria > Pseudomonadota > Gammaproteobacteria > Magnimaribacterales > Magnimaribacteraceae > Magnimaribacter. Next base: position 4,623 of record CACLAF010000002.1, read on the forward strand.
TTGAATATTGATAATCTATTTGTTGAACTTGGAGGAGAAATTAGGACTAGCAAGCACAAAATTGACAAGACACCATGGAAAATAGGTATCGTGAGTCCTTCAAAACCTGACAAGATTGTTTATTCATTTATTTCTAGTAATCATGACTCCTTTGCCATGGCTACTTCAGGCGATTATAGGAATATAAGAATTTTCAATGAGGAAGAATACAGCCATACAATAAATCCTATAATAGGTTCACCCAACAATTTATCCAGGAAATCTGTTTCGGTAATTTCTGATAACACCATGATCGCCGATGCTTTAGCCACGACATTGAATGTAATGGAATTAGATGCTGCTATTGATTATGCCAATGAATATGAGATTAAGGCTTTATTTATTTATGAGAAAGACGGCAAACCTAATTTATTATTTTCTAAAGAGCTACAAAAGGTTAAAATGTAAAAATGTTTGAAACTTTCTTAATTTTCATAGTTCTTCTAGCGATAATAACTCTTATGTCTGTAGGTCTATTTTTCGGTAAAAAGCCTATAGCCGGGTCATGCGGCGGACTATCTAATTTAGAGCCAGATCGCGAATGTGAACTATGTGGTGGAAATCCATCAAAATGTATAGAACAATAAAAAGGGAGCCAAAGCCCCCTTTTTTTTATGAAAGTTAATTAGAACTGATTCATAGTATTGTCTTCACCTGAAGCCTTTAGAGCTGCCTCTCCAGCAAAATATTCTTTATGATCATCTCCCATATCTGATCCAGCCATATTTTGATGTTTGACGCATGCAATACCCTCACGTATTTCTTTTCTTTGCACACCTTTTACATAACCTAACATACCCTCATCACCAAAATATTCTTTTGCAAGATTATCAGTGGATAAGGCTGCAGTATGGTAAGTGGGGAGGGTGATTAGATGATGGAAAATACCAGCTTGCTTTGCAGCATCTGCCTGAAATGTTCTGATTTTTTCATCAGCCTCTAGACCAAGCTCAGTTGTGTCATACTTTTCATCCATAAGACTATCTCTGTCATAATCTGAAGTATCTTTTCCAGCCTTCTCCATTGCATCAAAAACTTGCTGTCTGAAATTTAATGTCCAATTGAAAGAAGGACTGTTGTTATAAACAAGTTTAGCATTTGGAATAACTTTTCTAATTTCATCCATCATTGCACCAATCTGACCAATGTGAGGTTTTTCTGTTTCTATCCAAATAAGATCTGCACCATTTTGAAGACTGGTAACTGAATCTAAAATACATCTCGCCTCACCGGTACCCTCCATAAATCTATATAGATTGCTTGGAAGCCTTCTAGGTCTCACAACCCTTCCATGATAATTTATGAGAACATCACCGTGTTTCATTTGATCCTCAGAAACCACTTCTAAATCTAGAAAAGAATTATATTGATCTCCAAGATCTCCTACTTCATGAGTAATTGCTATTTGCTTTGTTAAACCAGCTCCCAATGAGTCAGTTCTTGCTACTATCACTCCGTCATCGACCCCCAATTCTAAAAAAGCATAACGTACCGCATTTATTTTGGCCAAGAAGTCTGCATGAGGAACTGTCACTTTTCCATCTTGATGTCCGCATTGTTTTTCGTCAGAAACTTGATTTTCAATTTGAATACAACAGGCTCCAGCCTCAATCATTTGTTTAGCCATAAGATATGTGGCTTCTTCATTTCCAAAACCGGCATCAATATCAGCAATAATTGGAACAATATGTGTTTGGAAGTTATCTATTTTATTTTGAATTTCTGCTTTAGCGTCTCCCTCAGCTTCATCTAGCTGCCTAAATAAATCTCCAAGCTCTCTAGCATCTGCTTGTTTTAAAAAGGTATAAAGTTCATTTATCAAAGATGCGACTGTAGTTTTTTCGTGCATGGACTGGTCCGGTAGGGGTCCAAACTCAGATCTTAAGGCTGCGACCATCCAACCGGAGAGATATAAATATTTTTTATCGGTATTACCAAAATGTTTTTTAATTGAAATAAGTTTTTGCTGTCCAATAAATCCATGCCAACAACCTAAAGATTGTGTATAAGATTCTGGATTAGCATCATACTCATCCATATCCTTTCTCATTATGGCTGCTGTATACCTAGCTATATCAAGACCTGATTGAAACTGATTTTGAAGTTTCATTCTTGCAGCACTTTCAGGTTCAATGTTCACATTGGAAGCATTACCTTTGTTTTTTAGATCGGTAAGTTCTTTTATTAATTCTTTGTAAGAGGTCATTTTTCTCCCTTTTCTTTATATGAATTGACTATTATTCTCTAAAACTATTTCAGCAAAAAAAATGTAATCTAGTTTTAAGGAGGCGTCAGTTTAACGAGATATTGCTATAAATCAACTAACTTTTAGCTCTTAGAAAGCTTCTCTGCGTAACCTGTATAGGAGAGAGGCGTAAGTTCTAAAAGACGTTGTTTTTCGTCCTGGGGAACTTCCATATCTTCTATAAATTTCATCAAATCAGATCTGTTTAAGTCTTTACCCCTGGATAGTTTCTTCATTAATTCATAACCATTAGGTATATTGTTTTTTCTGATAATTGTTTGAATAGCCTCAGTAAGAACTTCCCAGGAATCATTTAAATCATCAATTAATTTTTCATTATTCAATTCAAGTTTATTTAAACCTTTGAGTAGAGAATTCAGTGCAATGTTTATGTATCCGAAACAAATACCTATATTTCTCATGACAGTGGAGTCTGTCAGGTCCCTTTGCCATCTAGATATGGTAACTGTGTTACTGATATGAGTTAAGTTGGCATTAGCCATTCCGAAATTACCCTCTGCATTTTCAAAATCTATAGGATTGACTTTGTGAGGCATTGTTGAAGAACCAACCTCATCATCCTTTAATTTTTGTTTGAAGTAGCCTAATGATATGTATCCCCAAATATCTCTACTTAAGTCTATAAGGATATTATTCAGCTTTACGTAATCACCTAATAACAAGGCAATAGAGTCTTTAGGCTCTACTTGAGTAGTGTGACTATTGAAACTGAGCTTTAAACTTTTAACAAAATCTTTTGCAACCTTCTCCCAATCAACATTCGGATAAGCAACATGGTGAGCATTATAGTTACCTACTGCTCCATTAATCTTTCCTGCCATTTCATGTCGTTTTATTTCACTAGAAAGTTTGTTAATTCTGTAGAAGTAGTTTGAGAGTTCTTTACCCATAGTAGTAGGAGAGGCACTTTGACCATGAGTCCTTGAAAGCATTGATTTACCTGAATATCTTTTTGATAAAGACTTAAGTTTTTTTTCTAATTTATTAATTAATAAATTAACAACTACTGAAGCATCTTTAATCATTAATGCGTATGAGAGATTGTTTATGTCTTCAGAGGTACAAGCAAAATGTATAAATTCAGAATATTTGACAAGTTTTTTGTGCTCCTTAAACTTTTCTTTTAAGAAATATTCAACTGCTTTGACATCATGATTAGTTTTATTCTCGATAGATTTGACACGTTTAGCATCGGTAATATCAAAATTACTAATTAAATCATTGAGATAAGTAATTTCTTTAATAGTTAATTTAGGGAGTTCTTTAATCTTCGAATTACTTGAGAGGTGCATGAACCACTTGATTTCAATGATTACTCTGTATTTTATTAACCCGAATTCACTAGTAATAGCCCTTAAATCTGAAGCAGATTTATTGTATCTGCCGTCCAAAGGCGAAATAGATAATAGATTTTCAGATTTCATATTTCTATTATAACTTAATGTTTTTAATCCTTGCCTTGAAGATGAACTAGATACAAACTATTAGCATGGCTAAAATGTTTTTAACTTTAGTTTTTTTATGTATTGGCATTGCAATCAATGCTAAGACATTAATCCATGCTGGTTACTTATTTAATGCTGAAAATGGAACTATTGAACCACAAATGTCAGTCGTCATTGTTGAAGATAAAGTAGCAAATGTTCTTGAGGGGTATGTTAATCCTGAGCCTGATGATATTTATATTGACCTTACTGGCTATTATATTTTACCTGGACTAATTGACATGCACGTACATCTTTCAAATGAAAGCTCTAGAAATGCCTACTTAGAGAGAGTTACTTGGAATGCTGCAGACTATGCTATACGGGCTACAAAAAATGCTGAAAATACTTTGCTAGCAGGCTTTACAACCATTAGAAATTTAGGAGATTCAGATACAGTTACTATTTCATTAAGAAATGCAATTGATAATGGAATCGTAATTGGACCTAGAATCTTTTCTTCTGGCAAGACTATATCCTCAACAGGAGGTCATGGGGATTCTTCAAACTCTCTAAATCAGAGATTAACCGCTGATTTAGGTCCTAAAGATGGTGTTATGAATGGTGAACAAGAAGCTATGGAATCAGTAAGGTTTCGTTATAAAGAAAATGCGGATCTTATTAAATTTACAGCAACTGGAGGAGTCCTGAGTAATGCTAAAGATGGTCAAAATCCCCAAATGACATTAAACGAGATGAAAGCAATTGTTTCAACAGCAAAAGATTATGGATTTAAGGTAGCTGCTCATGCGCACGGTGCTGAAGGAATTAAAAGAGCAGTATTAGCTGGAGTAGATTCGATAGAACATGGAACATTAATGGATAATGAAGGAGCAGCTTTAATGAGGGATAATGGAGTATATTATGTTCCAACTCTTTTAGCAGGGAAATGGGTTTCGGACAAAGCTCTAATAGAAGGTTATTATCCCCCCTTTGTCGAAAAGAAGGCATTAGAAATAGGCCCTAAGCTTCAGTCTACCTTTTCAATGGCTTATCAAGCCGGTGTTAAGATAGCTTTTGGAACAGACAGTGGTGTTTCACCTCATGGAGAAAATGCCAAAGAATTCTCTCTGATGGTAAAAGGGGGTATGCCTGCAAAAGAAACATTAATGAGCGCTACTATTTATGCAGCTGATTTACTCGGTGAAAAAGAAAACTTAGGAAGCATAGTAAAAAATAAATATGCCGATTTAATTGGAGTCTCACGAAACCCTTTAGAGGATATATCAATTCTTGAGACAGTAGATTTTGTAATGAAAGGAGGAAAGGTAGTAAAAGAACCTTAAGAAAAAATGAAATTATTTAATTCAATGGGTCCAAACCCACATGTAGTTAGAATGTTTATAGCTGAACTTGGTCTTGATATTGAAACAATTGAAGTTGATTTAATGGCTGGTGAAAATAGACAAGAAGAACATCTCAAAAGAAATCCTTCTGGTCAAATGCCAGCTTTAGAGCTTGATAATGGAGATTTCTTGGCAGAAATAACAGCAATTTGTGAATTTTTAGATGAAATCAATGGCCATAGTGATCTTATCGGTAAAACGCCTGAAGAGAGGGCTGAGACAAAAATGTGGGTTCGAAGAATTGACCTACAAATTATCGAGCCTTTAACAAATGGTTTTAGATCCGCTGAAGGATATGAACTCTTTAAAGATAGATTACATCTCATACCTCAAGCTGCAGATGATTTAAAGATGATTGCACAAGAAAGATTACAGTGGCTTGATAAACAACTTGATGGAAAAGAATTTATTTGTGGTGATAGATTTACTCTAGCTGACATTATGCTTTATTGCTTCTTAAATTTTGGTGCTTCTGTTGGTCAAGCTATTAGTGAAGAAAATAAAAATATTTCTAATCTTTATTCAAGATTAAGTGAATTGGATTCAGCTTCAGCCTGATGGATAAAGAGGACAGAATAAGGGCTTGGCTTTGTACTTTGGTTGTTATTATTGTCCTAACTCTCTGGATCGCTTCTGCTTTTGTCTGAATGAAATGGTGCGTGTATATTTTGAAGTGTTCTGACGGTAGTTTATATACCGGAATTAGTAACAGTCTTTCTGAAAGAATTGATACTCATAATTCTGGTAAAGGAGCAAAATATACTAAAAGTCGGCTTCCAGTCACTCTTGTTTACGAAGAACATACTCACGATAAAAGTAGATCTCTAAAGAGAGAGATTGAGATTAAAAAACTTACTAGATCTAAGAAAATAGAGTTAATTAATAGTGCAAATCTCTCCACCGCCTAAACATTTATCATTTTTATAAATTACTACCGATTGACCTGGAGTGACAGATCTTTGTGGTTTATGAAATTTTATATTCAAAGCATTATCTTCAACATAGATTTCACAACCCTGATCTTCCTGTCTGTATCTTACCTTGGCAGTTCCCTCGAAGCTTGTCGGAAGTGAATCTTCGAGTTTAAAGAGATTCTTTGTAGACAATTCTCTAGAAAATAATAGAGGATGATCATTGCCTTGGACGCACAAGAGTTCATTAGTTTTAAGATTCTTCTTAGCTACATACCAGGGAAGATCGGGAGATCCTTTAACACCGCCGATTCCTAAACCTTGTCTTTGCCCTAGGGTATAAAAAACTAACCCCTGATGAATTCCTATCACATCATCATTCTCATTTATTATGTTACCTTCCTCGCCTGATAGATAGCTCCCTACAAATTCAGGGAAAGGCCTTTCACCGATAAAACAAATACCTGTACTATCCTTTTTATTGCTTGTTATAAGGCTATTTTCTTTTGCTATTTGTCTTACTTTCTCTTTTTTAAGTTCTCCCAGTGGAAATATGGTTTTCTGCAAAACTTCTTTATCTATTGCGTGCAAGAAATAAGATTGATCTTTCGAATTATCTATACCTTTATATAAACTTTGATTATCAGTTATCGCATAATGTCCGGTAGCTATAAAGTCGTAATCATTAGACATTGCGTAATTATAAAATTCTTTAAATTTAATCTCTTTGTTGCATAAGATATCTGGATTAGGTGTATTTCCAGTTTCTAATTCAGAAAGAAAATAAGAAAAGACTGATTCTTTATATTCTTTTGAAAAACTTATTTGTTCTAAAGGAATTTTTAATTGATCTGACACAAACACTGCATCCATGAAATCTTCTTTTGCACTGCAATATGGAGAACCATCATCATCATCCCAATTTTTCATAAAAAGAGCATGTACTTCATAGCCTTGTTCTTTTAACAATAAAGCTGAAACAGATGAATCTACTCCTCCTGATAGTCCAACTAGTACTTTTCCTTTACTCATTGAGCTCAATTAACCTATTCATCTAAATAATATATAATGCACCACCAATTTTAATTATACAGAGCAATCATGGAATTTGAGCACATAATAGAACCTAAAGGTGGTTCTAAGATATCAATGGATTCATCAGGAAAACTTATAGTACCTGACAATCCCATAGTTCCCTTCATCGAAGGAGATGGTATAGGTTCCGATATTACACCTGCTATGATTAGTGTAGTAGATAGTGCGATAGAGAAATCTTATGGTGGTAAGAAGAAGATTGAATGGATGGAAATATACTGCGGTGAGAAGTCTACAATGGTTTATGGAGATGACAATTGGCTTCCGCCTGAAACACTTAGAGCTTTAGAAATTTATCTAGTAGGTATTAAGGGCCCATTAACTACTCCAGTAGGAGGTGGCATAAGGTCCTTAAATGTTGCTTTGAGACAAGAATTAGATCTTTACGTATGTCAAAGGCCGGTAAGATATTTTAACGGAGTACCAAGCCCAGTTGTGTCTCCTGAGAAAACAGATATGGTGATTTTCAGAGAAAATTCTGAGGACATATATGCAGGTATTGAATGGGAAGCAGGAACTGAAGAGGCTGATAAAGTAATAAAGTTTTTTACTGAAGAAATGGGTGTAAACAAAATAAGATTTATAGAAAATTGTGGAATAGGTGTCAAACCAGTTTCTAAACAGGGTACTGAGAGATTAGTAGACAAAGCTATCCAGTACGCTATAAACAATGATAGGGACTCTGTTACCTTGGTTCACAAAGGTAACATAATGAAGTTTACCGAAGGGTCTTTTAAGGATTGGGGTTACCAATTTGCAGTTTCAAAGTATGATGCCAAAGAATTAGACGGAGGACCATGGCATACATTAACTAACCCAATTACAGGAAAAGAAATAGTTATTAAAGATGTTATAGCCGATGCTTTTCTTCAGCAAATACTTACAAGACCCGATGAGTATAGTGTTATAGCTACTTTAAATTTAAACGGTGACTACATTTCGGATGCTTTAGCAGCAGAAGTAGGAGGGATAGGAATAGCACCAGGTGCAAACTTAGGTGAAAAAATAGCATTATTCGAAGCGACTCATGGAACTGCCCCAAAATATGCTGGATTAGATAAAGTTAATCCAGGATCATTAATTCTTTCAGCAGAAATGATGTTGAGATACATGGGTTGGATGGAGGCAGCAGATTTAATAATTGAAGGCTTAGCTAGAACGATCAGTCAAAAAACTGTGACTTACGATTTCGAGAGGCTTATGAGTGGGGCAAGCCTATTAAAATGCTCTGAATTTGGAGAGGCAATAATTTCAAATATGGATTAATGCTTTTAGTAAAAAATAATAAAAATCGCGAAGACCAAAATCAAGATACTTCTTCAGTAGCAACTTTAGAAAAACCTAAAGTTAAGAAACCCTCTCTTTATAGAGTTATTCTCCTTAATGATGATTACACACCTATGGAGTTTGTAGTCTATGTATTGCAAATATTTTTTGGTTTTGATGGTGATAAGGCTCAGCAAATAATGTTAGCTGTTCATACACATGGAAAGGGAGTTTGTGGTATCTTTACTAAAGAAGTGGCAGAAACTAAGAGCGCTCAAGTAAATAATTTCGCTAAAGAAAATGGTCACCCGCTATTAAGCGACATAGAGGAAGTTGACGAAGATGATTAACCAAGAATTAGAACAAAATTTAAATAATGCTTTTAAACTTGCACAAGATCAAAAACATGAATTTGTTACTGTCGAACATCTTTTGCTTGCGCTTTTAGAAAATTCTGACGCAATTGCATTATTAACTTCAAACAAAGTAAATATTGAACAACTTCGCGTTGATCTACAAGAATTTATAGGTTCAACAACACCTAAGATATCAAACGAAACTGAAATTGATATTCAACCAACCTTGGGCTTTCAAAGAGTAATACAAAGAGCCGTTTTTCATGTTCAGTCCTCAGGTAAAGACGAAGTTAAAGGCAGTAATATACTTGTGGCTATCTTTAGTGAGAAAGAGTCACAAAGTGTCTTCCTTTTAGAGCAATTAGGCTTAACTCGACTAGATGCCGTATCGTATTTAAGTCATGGAAGAAGCGAAAATACTGATCCTGATAGCGTAGAAACTGGTGAATCTAATGAACCAGAGTCAAATAATGCGCTTGAACAATTTACCACTAACTTAAATAAAGAAGCATTAGAAGGGAGAATAGACCCTTTAATAGGTAGAACTTCTGAAATAGAGAGAGTTGTACAAATATTAGCTCGTAGAAGTAAAAATAATCCTCTATTAGTAGGTGAATCAGGAGTTGGTAAAACAGCTATTGCTGAAGGACTAGCTAAATTAATTACAGAGAACAAAGTTCCAGATTTGATCAAAGATAGTGTTATCTATTCATTAGATATGGGGGCGCTACTGGCAGGTACAAAATATCGCGGAGATTTTGAAGAAAGATTAAAAGCAGTCTTGAAAGAATTAGAAGATGATAGTTCTGCAATATTATTTATTGACGAAATTCATACCATCATAGGTGCGGGAGCTACTTCTGGTGGCGTTATGGATGCCTCCAATCTTCTCAAACCTGCATTAGCAAAACGTGGACTTCAATTTGTCGGATCAACTACATACAAAGAATTTAGAGGTATTTTTGAAAAAGACAGAGCGTTATCAAGAAGATTTCAAAAGGTAGAAGTGAGTGAACCTACTGTTGATGAGACTTTCAATATATTAAAAGGACTCAAAGATCGCTTTGAAGCACATCACAAAATTAAATATACAGAAGGTTCCTTAAGGGCAGCTGCTTCTTTGGCTTCAAAGCATATCAATGATAGATTTCTTCCTGATAAGGCAATCGATGTAGTCGACGAAGCTGGGGCTAGACAGAAATTAGTTCCTATTTCCAAAAGAAAAAAAACTATTAACGAACTAGACATTGAAAAGATCGTAGCATCCATAGCTAGAATACCGGAAAAAACAGTATCTACATCCGATAAAAAATCTTTAGAAAAATTAGAGGAAAACCTCAAACGAGTCATATTTGGTCAGGATGTAGCAGTAGAGAGTCTTTCTTCTGCAATAAAACTTGCCAGAGCAGGACTGAGAGTAGATGAAAAACCAGTTGGATCATTTTTGTTTTCTGGTCCTACTGGAGTAGGCAAAACTGAGGTTAGTAAACAGCTTGCCAAAATAATGGGTATTGAATTTGTAAGATTTGATATGTCCGAATATATGGAAAGACATACGGTCTCGAGGTTGATTGGAGCCCCTCCTGGTTATGTCGGTTATGATCAAGGCGGTTTACTCACTGAGTCTGTGAATAAACATCCGCATTCAGTAATACTGTTGGATGAAATAGAAAAAGCACACCCAGAAGTTTTCAATATACTCCTACAAGTAATGGACCATGGAACTTTAACGGATAATAACGGTAGAAAGGCTGATTTTAGAAATACTATTGTAATAATGACAACAAATACTGGTGCTCAAGATATGAGCAGGGCTAGTATGGGCTTTCAATCTCAAGATCATACAAGTGATGCTACAGAAATGATTAAGAAGACCTTTTCTCCTGAGTTCAGAAATAGACTTGATGGAATCATACAATTTAATCCTTTGCCAACAGAAGTTATTCGTACGGTAGTCGATAAATTTTTAGTTGAACTACAAGTTCAATTAGAGGTTCAAAAAGTTCAACTCGAAGTCTCCGAAGAAGTTAGAGATTGGTTGCTAGAGAACGGATATGATAAGAATATGGGTGCTAGACCGATGCAGAGACTTATACAAGATAGTATAAAAACAGTCCTCGCTGAAGAGATTCTATTTGGCAAATTATCAAAATCTGGTGGTATTGCCTTCGTATCTCTGGAAGATAATGAAATAAAAGTAGATTTTAAAGAAACCTCAAAGAAAAAAGAAAAAGTCTCTTGATGAGGTTTGTCTTAGCTGCATATTTAATTTGTCTTTCATTTCTTTTTTTTGGATCTGAAAATGAGTTGAGCAGTGATGAAGCTCCAAAGTCAATCCTATTTTGGAATACTGAAGAGAAACTTCTTGGATTCAAAAATATACAACATATCCTTCCAACCAGACTTATAAATAAAAGTTCTGACCCTTATTCTCTTTCTTACCAACTAATAAATCTCGATTCTTTAACCTACAGATATGGGGGTAAGAAATTCACTATAAATGATTATATAAATACATTTAAGGTTGCCGGTCTAATTGTAGTGAAGGACGATAAAATCCTTTATGAAAATTATAATTTTGGTAATGATGAAACATCAAAGTGGATGTCATTTTCAGTAACTAAATCTGTTACATCTATGCTGATCGGTGCTGCAATTAAAGATGGTTTTATCAAATCAGTAAATGATCCGGTATCCACTTATGTAACTGATTTAAATAGAGGAAATTATTCAAATGTATCCATAGAAGATGTGTTACAAATGTCTTCAGGTATAGATTGGAACGAAGATTATGCTGATCCTAATTCAGACGTCAACATAGCTTCCGGATTTAATGATACCAAGCTTTATAGCTATCTTAATAAACTTGAAGTATCAAATAAACCTGGTACTAAATTTAACTACAACACTGCTGAATCCAATGTCATAGGAGGAATTGTAAGAGCAGCAACTGGACAAAATCTCTCTACTTATTTAGAAAAGAAAATATGGCAACCCTTTGGAATGGAGTTTGATGCTTATTGGGCGTTAGATAGTGATTATTCCCAAGAGCTTGGAGGTTGTTGTATAAATGCAACACTAAGAGATTATGCCCGCATAGGACTTTTTGCATTAAAAAATGGTGTCTTACCGGATGGTAGAAATACATTACCTAATGATTGGATGGTTCAGTCTACTAAACCATCTCCAGGTTTCAGTTACTATGGATACCAGTGGTGGCTAGCCGGATTTGGATATAAATCATATTATGCTGATGGTATTTTTGGACAGTTTATTTGGGTAGATCCAGATTCAAGAACTGTTATAGCTATGCACAGTGCAAGAGACCTAGCAGCTCTGGATAGATACTCTGGAGGGCATAGACTTAATTTTCTAATTTCTCTAATAGAAGAAATAAATAAATAATTTATCTTTCTCTAAAAATAATTCTTCCTTTGGATAGATCATAAGGGGTTATTTCCACTTTTACCTTATCGCCTGTAAGAATTCGAATATAGTGTTTACGCATTTTCCCAGATATGTGAGCAGTCACGACGTGATCATTATCTAATTTAACTCTAAAGGTAGTATTAGGAAGGGTTTCTATAACCTCTCCATCCATTTCTATTAAATCTTGTTTTGCCATATATAATACATTTTCTAACAGATAGCTTAATTACTAAAGCAAAAGATGAAAGAAAAAGAATTTAAATTTAAAACGCTACTACTTTGTTTGGCATTAATTACCATTTTTATAGCTTTAGCTGCATATGTTTTGGATAAATATATCCTAGTCTACTGATTGGATAATTTTTTCGTTTTTAAGGCTCTCAATTTCATCATCTTGATATTTTGACCAATTTTTTAATATTTCTTTTGTGTTGGTCCCTAAGTGTGGTGGAGAAGAGTAGGATTCCTCATTTGTATAAGACATCTTAACTGGGTTTCCAGGCATTTTAACAAAACCGCCATCAGGATGTTCAACCTCAACTATCATATTTCTGTGTTTAACTTGCTCATCATTTAATGCATCACTGAATTTATTGATCGGTGCACAAGGAACTTTCGCTTTATTTAACTTATCAATCCAATGATCTGATGTTTGAGTGGAAAGTACTTTATTAAGTTCATTTTCAATAAAAGCTTGATTCTTAAGCCTGTCGATAGAGGAATCAAATTTGGAATCATCCAAAGAGCTAATATTCACCACTGATTTGAGGGATTTCCAGAATTCATCTGTTATAACTGCTATCACGACAAAACCGTCACTAGTTGTAAAACTATTGTAAGGTACATGAACAAAGTGAGCATTTCCAATTGGTTCAGGATCTATGCCTGATAAAGTTTGCATAGTAGCCATGTAAGTTAGAAGTGATATTTGAACATCAAGTAAAGACAAGTCTATATGTTGTCCTTTTTGTGTTTTTTCTCTTGAATATAGGGCTGAGAGGATTCCGATAACACTATATAGTCCAGATCCTAAATCTCCAATAGGAATTCCGGCTCTTGTAGGCGACTTGGCATCTTTTCCTGTAATCGACATACCACCACTATAGGCTTGAACAATTTGGTCATATGCAGGTCTGGTAGAATGTGGACCAGTTTCACCAAACCCAGTGATAGAACAAGTAATTATCTTTGGGTTTATTGAAGACAAATTTTCGAAGTCAATTTTTAACTTACTTACCACTCCGGCACTAAAGTTATTGAGTACTACATCAGCGGATCTTACAAGATCATAAAAAACTTCCAGACCTTTTTTGTTTTTAAGATCAATAGAGACGCTTTTCTTATTTCTATTTAAAGTTAGGAAATAAGCTCCAAAGTTTTTGAAAGAATAATTTGGATCATTTTTTAATAATCCTCTAGTCATTTCTCCGCTTCCTAAGGGTTCAACTTTAACAACTTCTGCTCCTAAATCTGCTAAAACCATTCCAGCATAGGGTCCAGCTAACATGTGCGTCAGATCGATTACTTTTACCCCGTTTAATGGCTTCATAAGTGAGATTGTACTACAGAGTTTAGGGGCTCAATGACTCATCTTGAATGTACAGGTCAGTTTGTTATATTAACTTTATGAAATTTAAACTACTTTTACCTATTCTGTTTGTTGTTTACTCATGTTCTCAAGATGCTTCGATTGATCGAAATGATTTAATAGAAAAAGCTGGTGCACCATTACTAAATGGACTTGGATCTCATTCTTTTACCATTTCCTCTAAAGTTGAAGGCGTACAGGAGTATTTTAATCAGGGTCTTATTATGGCGTTTGCTTTCAATCATGCTGAATCTATTCGAAGCTTCAAAGCTGCTCAAAAATTAGATCCTAATTGTGCAATTTGTTTTTGGGGAGAAGCTCTGGCCTTAGGTCCAAATATTAATGTTACAAGTGATGGCAATGCAATAATGAGTCCTCAAGACCGACTTGATGCTTTTGAGACAACAAATCAAGCCATAGCGCTAATAGAATTTGCTTCACAGAAAGAAAAGGACTTCATTCTGACTTTAAAATCGAGATATAACGGGGATGTGAATTCCTCAAGAGTGCCACTTGATATTGCTTATGCTGAATCAATGGAGGCACTTTCGTCTAAATATCTCGATGACACTGATGCAGCATCGTTATATGCTGAGGCTTTGATGAATACAATGCCTTGGAACTATTGGGCAGAAGATGGTAATCCCAAACCAGATACAATTAAAGTCATTAATACTATCGAATCAGTTCTTGATAAGGATCCAAATCATCCTTTGGCAATTCATCTTTATATACATGCTGTAGAAGCATCAAGTGATCCTGGTAGGGCGGAAGAAGCCGCTGATAGGTTAGCTGATTTGGTTCCTGGAGCTGGTCATTTAGTACATATGCCATCTCATATCTATTGGAGAGTGGGAAGATATGAAGATGCATCATTAGCTAACATAGCAGCAGCAAAGGTCGATGAGGAGTATATTGCTCAATGTAATGCTCAAGGTTTTTACCCGGCCTTATATTATCCTCATAATGTTCATTTCCTTTGGGCCGCATCAACAATGGAAGGTATGAGCGACTTATCTATTGAATCAGCAATAAAGGTATCAAATTATGTTTCGCCAGAGCAAATTAGAAATATACCTTTTTTAGAATTCTTTCACACAATACCTTTATTGTCTTACGTGCGATTTGCAAAGTGGGATAAAGTTTTTTCTTATGAAAGACCAGATGAAGATTTCAAATTTTCCAATTCTATTTTCAACTATGCTTTGTCTGTTGCACATGCTGCTAACGGAAACTCACTTGAGGCAAATAGATTTCAAAGCATGATATTAAATGATATTGAGTCTGAAGAAGTAAACGCCATGGTAATGGCAGGTCACCCAACAAAATCATTGATGAAAATAGCTTCTTTACTTGCTGCAGGATCAATTGATATGTACTCCAATAAATATAGTGAGGCTATAGCTTCTTTTAAAGAGGCTGTAATAATCCAAGATACTCTTCCATATACTGAACCTCCATTTTGGTACTATCCGACTCGTCAAACTTTAGGGCATGTACTTTTAATGAATAAATCATTTGAGGAAGCAGCTTTAGTTTTTGAAAAAGATTTAAAAGATTATCCTAGAAATGGATGGTCTTACTACGGACTACACATCGCACAATTTGAATTAAATAATCAAGAAGAATCGATTAAAGCTCTCAATAAGTTTAAGGAAATATGGGGTAGGGCGGATATTTCAATTTATTCTTCCATAGTTTATTGATCTTCTTTGCCTTAAAAAAACACAATACTCTGACTTTAATTTAATAGATATTTGCTAATGTTCTATATATGTAAGGAGATTATTTTTTAAAGTTCTAGTACTGACAATTGCTTCTTTTTCTTTCAAGATATTTCCTTCAATAAAAAAAGAACCAATATCATTCGATTATGGAGTTGCTAGTGGCGATCCTACTAATACAAATGTAATTTTATGGACAAAATTAACTACTCAAATATGTTTCTACTGTTAAATCTGTTGATTATGAAGTACTAGAAGCAGACGTATTTAGGGTAGAGCATAATAAACCTTACTTGTGATAATACATTTAGATAAATCTGCGGATAATTCTTTAATTTAACATAATATATATTATACGCATATATAACAACTTAATGTAGTGTTTTAGAGTTCTATATCACCTACATCTAGTTTTAAAGAAACTTTATATAAAATATGAGTTCTATTGCAATTATCAGAAGATGTTATAAATTATAGGTTCTTTTTAATTAATGAGGAAACAAATGGAAACTAAAATCAAAACAATATATCTGCTTATTTCTCTTTTATTTTCAATTACTCTTGTTGCTGATGATGCAGTAAAGATTGGTGACGTTGAAATGGCATCTGAGAAAAAAAGTGCAGCTTTTGAACAAGTTAAGAAGAAGCTTGGTAAATGGGAAGGAACAATGGTTCAGGGATTAAATGGTGCTGTTATTAACGTATCCTATGAATTCGCTCTTACTTCTGGAGGTAATACTATTACTGAGACTCTTATTGAAGACGGTGTCCAAATGCTTACGACATACAGTGATGACGATGGAGATTTAGTTATAAGACACTATTGTGGCTTAGGAACTGAACCTGTTTTTGCAGTTGAAAGTCTATCTGCAGATACAATGATTTTTAAATTAGACAAATCTAAGGTAGATTTACATTCCGAACATGAAAGTTTCGTCACTGGCATGAAATGGGTTATGAATAATAATGATTCCATAACCTTTCAGAACACAGTTATGTTAGATGGATCACCAACTACCAATATAGCTGAAATAAAAAGAGTTTATTAATTGTCTTTATGAGATTAGAGAATAAAAATGCCATAATTACAGGTGCAACTGGAGGAATAGGTTTTGCAACTGTATCAAAATATTTAGATGAAGGAGCCAACGTAATGATGGTTGGTCGAAGCGAGGATAAACTTGTTGAAGTATATAATCAGCTGGGTAAACCTAATAATGCTTCTTTTTGTGTCGCTGAATCTACAGATGAAATAGCAATTAGGGACTCAGTAAATAAAACTAGTGATACTTTTGGTTCAGTTGATATAGTGGTTGCAAATGCTGGAACTGAAGGGGTTGTGCAAACTTTAGTTGATTACTCAGTGGAAGATTTTAATCATACACTGATTGTCAATGTCACAGGTGTGTGGCTTTATTTTAAATACGCCATACCTCATATGGAAAATCAAGGCTATGGCTCAATAGTAGCAGTAGCATCTGGCGCAGGTATAGTAGGTTTCCCCGGTCTATGTCCCTACTCTGCTAGTAAACATGCTGTTTGTGGAATGGTAAAAACTGCCTGTTTAGAATACGGAGAGAAAGGCATTAGATTTAATGCTCTAGCTCCTGGACCAATTGATAACAGAATGATGGAGTCTCTGGGTACTCAATCCCAACCAGACGATCCATCAAATTTCAGAGAGAATGTAACCGCTAATATACCCGCGGGTAGATACGGTACCAATGAAGAAATGGCTAATTTGGCTCTTTTTCTAGGTTCAGATGAATCTTCATATTGTAATGGAAGCATCTATTTAGCTGATGGAGGGTTTACAGCTGCATAAAAAAGGCTCCCCTTAGAGGGGAGCCCCTTATTCATTTGGTTTAATTTACTGTATAACCAGTAAAGTACCTAATCTCATCAGCAATATTTTCGGAAGAAGTTTCTTGCATGAAGCTCATCCAATCTTGACTTTGACCAAGTTTCATAAAGCTATCGGTCAAGCTACTCCATGAATCGTAAAGAAGAACAAAATGATATTGGCCTCTTGATCCATGGCCACCTGAATAGATTTCAACTCTGGCTCCTGATTCTTCAATAATTGCTTTTGCAGTCTGGAAATTTTCAAGTAATTGCTGTACTTTTCCAGTTTCTACATTGTCCCAAACGCTAACAGAATAGACATATGATCCATTGAAATCTGATGCCATTTTAGTTTGATCTAAATTAGCAGCAGAAAAGCTCGTGGTTAGAGTTCCTACAGGATTACTACTAACATCGTTCCAAAACTCTTGCCATTCAACAGAAGTCATCTGTGTATCTTTCGTTTCTGCATAGCTAGCCATATCGTCCCATCTAATGACGTAATCAACTAATTGAGTAGATCCAACATCATGAACATTAATTGAGACTTGAGCTCCTTGAGATCTATGGATTTCAGCAGCTCTTGTCATATTGGCAATCATCTCTTGGTTTTTTCCAGGTGAAGCTTCCCAAGTATAAACCTCAGCTATTTCAGCATAAGAAAAAGTTGCAAATATAAGACAAATTGCAACACACATACTTTTGTAAATTTTCATATAATTCTCCTTAACACAAACTTATTACATTTCTGATAACTTGTCATGTATTTATTGGTTAATTTACAAAGGCATTCGAAAAAGTGACCTTTCTAACTCACCAGAGATATAAAGAGATCTACCCTTTATTGCCAAGCCATTGAATACCATTGAAGGAGGTTGGAGTTCTGATTGTGCAGCACTACCAGGCATAACCTTAGCAACGACCTCAATATTGTTACTTTCATATTTTTTTATTTCACCTGTGCCACCTTCAAAGATATATATCGTATTGCCATCAATGGCCAAGCCCTCCGGTGAATCTAGACCATCAACTAAAATTTCTTTATCACCTTTACTGTTAATACGCACAATCTGTCCTTTTAAAGTATCTGAAACCAGTAAGTCATTTTCATAGTTTATTACATGAGTTGGTGCTGAGAATCCATCAGTCAATACTTCCCCTACTCCATCTTCTAGATTAAATAAGGTAATAGAACCATTACCCTGAAGTGCTACGGCTATACGATCACCATATTTTGTAGCTGACACTGGCATATTTAGATTATCAAGACTACTAATAATTTCACCTGTATCGGGTCTCATGATTTTTACATGATTATCTACCCAACTAGATAAAATTAAATAATCATCAAAAGTCGCAACAGCTGTATTTGAACCATGTGGAGATACTCGAAATATATTTTTATAATTCCAAGATTCAGAGGAATCTAACGTGCTATATGCTTTTACAGACTGTATATCGGCAACAACTATGTCATCTTGAAATATTGCTATTCCTCCAGCATGAGAAATTCCTCCTGGTAAGACCTGCTCTACTGAAGAAGGAGATACTTTTAGAATGCTTCCCTCTGAGTAGCTAGAAACAAAAACCTCATCATTCTCACTTATAGCAAGATTATCAAGTCCAAGTTCAACATATGCATAATCGGATTTTATACCATCAACCACTTTTACAACTTTCCCTGCTCCAGTATCTAAAATAAATAATTCGCCCTTGGAATTGAAGTTTACTGCTGCTGGAACATTTAAACCATCGACTTCTTTTCGTATATCTCCAGTATCAACGTCAACACTTACAACTTCATTATTGAACCATCTAGGACCATAAAGTCTGCCATCAGGGCCCCAATCCATACCGTTTAGACCACAAAATTCACCAATCTCATCAAATATGACTCTAGGCTCATTATTTCCAGTTGGATCCATTTCAAACAAACCATTATCAAAAAAACACTGTGCAACAAATAGCCTGTCATCATTAGAAAACGTTATTGGATTTACACCAGGTCCTGGATTGCCAGCTATGACTTTGTTTCCATTTATATCAAAACCTGCCACTTCACCTGTAAATATAGATGTCCAATAGAATTCTCCTTTAGAATTAAAAGCAATATCATCTGGACCGATTACTCCATCAGATAAATCATATCTTTGCTTGATAGTTTTTTGGTTGATATCAATTACAGAAATATCTGATCCTACTACTGAAGCAGCATAAAGATATCCATCAGGACCAAAGTGCATACCATTTACACCGGCTATTTGAGCTCCAGTTACAAATAATTCAATTTTGTTATCATCAGATTTATTGCAACTGAAAAGAGTGAAAATAATAATTGTTTTTACTATAAGCTTGACCATTGTTGTTCCCTTTAAAAATTTATATTAATCTTACTATAAAATTTTATTGAAGATATGAAAAAGGAAATGTTCCGAAAGATGAGTAAATCAGCTGCAGCCTACTTAGTGGGCGGAATAGCTTTCATTCAATTAGCGCCAGTTTTTTTTGATACTTTTCCACCTGAAACACTTTTTGGGCTCAGCGCAGATCGATTGATGCAATACCTTTTCGCTCTAGTAGCCATAGGGTTCCCTATTGTGCTATTGATTGCTTACTTATCATCTAAAAACGCTGAAGACGATAGAAAAACTGAAAAAAAGAAAGTTACAGCATCAGGAGATTATAAACAAAAAATTGCAGTAATACCTTTTACTAATTTAAATAAAGATGATGATGGAGCGTTCCTTGTTGATGGTATTGTTGAGGATCTCATAACAGAGTTTTCTATGATAAGTGAGATAGAAATTGTCTCAAGACAGACATGCTTTAATTTACGCGAAGAGAATCTAAGCCACCAACAATACAGAGATCTTCATGAATTAGACTATATCGTTTCAGGGAGTATAAGGGCAGTCGAAAATAGATTGAGAATCTCAGTAGAATTATCCGAAACCCCAGACGGTAATGTTATTTGGAGTAATAAATACGACAGAGTGAAGGAAGATATTTTTGATATTCAAGATGAAATTGTCAGAAAAATTACAATCGCTTTGTTGGGTGGAATTGAGATATCAAGTTTAAAAAGAGCACATAGAAAACCAACTGAAAGCATTACTTCTTACGAATTTTTACTTAAAGGTAAAGACAATCACCACAAATTTACAAAGGAAGCAAATACAGAAGCTATGATTAACTTAGATTTAGCAATCTCAACTGATTCAAATAATGCTCAAGCTTATGCATGGAAGGCATGTGTCATTGGACAAGCATTAGGTCGAGGATACTGTGAAATGACGGATGAAAAAGTTAGTGAATTGCTGCAACTCTTAGACAAAGCTCTGGAAGTAGATCCAAATGATTTTGAATGCCATCGTATGCAGGCTGAAGTATACCTTTCAATGCATGATTTTGAAAAATCTAAGATAAGTGGTCAAAAAGCAACTAGCATGAATCCAAATGATCCCAGAGTTATATCTGTATATGGAGAGGCATTACTTAGAGTTAACGAGTTAGATAAGGGTTTAGAGTATTTAGAAAAAGCGTATGAATTGGATCCAATACCTCAAGGTCAAACAACTAGTGATAGACGTCTTGCTGCACTCTTTTATGGATACTATTTAAAAGATGATTTTGATAAATGTCAGTTGCTTAATCAGCAGATGGTTAATTCAGATGCAAGAACTTGGTTGTTGAATTCTTATATGTGCCAAATGAAAGATACAGATTATTCTAATGATGAATGGTTCAAAAGAGGTCTAAATGAATTTAATAGTCTAGATTGGAACATGGAAGTTGATAGATTTCACCTTAATAACGACCTACTTAAGTCTCAATTGATAGAATTTGCTGAAGAAAATATTTAATCTCTCGTTATGTTTAATTGATCTGCAGATTCTTTAAAAACACTTTCATCCAAATGGCTTTCAGTATCCGGATATATTTCACTTTCAAACCAGTCTATAAACTCCTGCGATCTATTACCTTTCCACTGCTGCCAGACACCTTTTGCAATTGGAGTTTTCATAACTCCTAGCTTAAGAGTTCGCATTCTTGTATCTAAGTGACTTTTATCTACTAGACCTTCTTGTACTTTGTCGTATACGTCAAAAAGATCAACCAAGTAAGTCATAATAGCCATACTGATTCGCCAACCTTCTACAGGATCATATTTATCAGCATGCCAATCAGTAGACATGAATTGTGCATATTCAAGATCTTTAGAAGTTTGAAAATATCTATCGTAAAGTCTTTGTGTCAATGAATGACCAAATTGAGCCTTAGTTATCATATTTTGTTGTTTTATTTGTAATCCTAAATATACAACTGAAACGACAACTCCCAATGCAGCAACAATTTGTACCATCAATACTATAATTTCTTGATTAGGCATTATTCTACTGAGCTTCTAATGATCTGCAGATCTTTTGTAATTACTGTTCCTATGGCCCCATGAGATAAATTATCTTTGGTGATGGAAGCTATATCTGCGATAGTCCTGGCGGCATGGATACCTGTACAGTGCCCTCCAACTAGCTGCTTCAGGCCAAATTCTTTAAGCGATCTTGCTGTATTATTAATTACCTCATCAGAAGATCTATATAGATGAAAACCTCCTATTGCACCATATATATCTCTGTTTTCAATCTGATGGAATTTGTGAGCGGTATTCATCATTCCTGCATGCCCACACCCCGACATCATATACCAGCCCTTGTCTGTTTTTATACCCAAAGATTGATCATCTCTTAATAGATCTTCAATCAATACACCATTTTCTTTCAAATAAAATCCCGGAGATACAACTACTTTTTCAAAAATTCTTTCAACAGGTCCAGATAGAATTAAGTTAGGAGCTATTTCGTAAGAATCATTAATTATTATGAATTTAATGCCTACATCTTCCGCTTGCTTTTTAAAGTCTGAAACTTTATTAAAACCGCCTATGAAACCACGAAGTTCTCCATTTTCATCAAATCTCTGATCAAAAAAACCTTCCGCAACATAAACATTGCTAAAAGCTTTAGGATTCGAGTTCATATATGTTTGTCTTAGCTTAATTAATCCGCCTGTGTGATCTCCATGAAAATGACTAAGTATGACCTTTTCAACTCTACTAAGATCTTTTTGTAAGAGGTTTGCATTATGTAGAACTGTATTTTCGTCAAACCCAGTGTCGAACAAGATAGATTCTTGTTCACTTTCTAAGAGTGCAGAAAAGCTCCATTCCCCTATTCCTCCAAAATTAGCAATATTAGTAGCTAAAATTGTTATTTCGTAATCTGTACTCTTTAAATTCGCCGAAAATAAAAAAATTATTAATATATATTTCCAAAAGTTCTGGATCATCTTTCTCTGAATGCTTTATTTTTTATATTGGTAACAGGTTGTAGCAAATATTTTAGAATAGTTTTATTGCCACTCACAATATTCACAGTTGCCTGCATGCCAGGAAGAAGCTGTAACTCTCTAGACATACTAGTTATCCCATCTGAAGGAATGCTTACTAAACATACATACCAAGTTGATCCGTCGTCTTTAGAAACTGTATCAGCACTTACATTAAGTACTTCTCCCTCTAAGCTGCCATATATAGCAAAATCAAATGCACTAAGCTGCACTATTGCCTTTTGTCCTTTGATTACGTAAGCGATATCCATTGGAGATACTTCTACTTCAAGAATTAGCTCATCATTTAGTGGAATCATTTCAAGAATTGGACTAGCTGGCTGAACAACACCTCCAGTAGTATTAATTAAGATTCTATTGATTATTCCATCCATAGGTGCAGTAACATTGGTTCTTTTAAGCTTGTCCTGCAAATTTGGTATTTGATCCAATGTTGCTTGATATTCAGATTCTGCCGTTGAAATCCTTTGTAAAAGTCGAATTAAGTTAATTCGAGGCTCAACATTACTATCAACCAATGGTTCTAATATAAGCCTTTCTTCTTCAAGAAGTGTGAGTGATTGCTCTAGGGATTTTAATTGTTGTTGTGAAGAGTTTAAATCTCCCAGAAATTTAGTCTCATCAAGTTTTACTAATAAATCACCCTTATTGACTTTATCACCCATATTGACTGCAATTTCATTAATAATTCCGCCTTCTAGATTTTGAATTACCTGTAATTTGCTGGAAGCGATAATTTTACCATTACCTCTTGTTACTTCTTCTAACTCTGCATTCGCGGCCCATACAAAGAAAGTGATAAAGAAGAAAAGTATTACATATAAAATTAAATCAGGTTTAGGTGTAGAAAATATATTTTTTAATTTACTTAACATTATCTTGGTTGATTAAGTTTATTAATTATCTCTTCCTTTGGACCATCTTCAACAATTTGGCCTTCATTCATAACTATAATTCTGTCTACAAGATTTAAAAGAGGCATTCTATGGGTAACTATGAGCATCGTAGAATCTTGTATTATAGAACTCATCTGACTGATAAAAATATTTTCAGCATTCATATCCATAGCTGATGTTGGCTCATCGAGGATAAAATGCGACGGTTTATGTACGATAGCTCTTGCGAGAGCTATAGACTGTCTTTGGCCGCCTGATAGACCTTTACCCCCGTCTGATAGCTGCAGATCATATCCACCAGGTATTTTAGTGACAAAATCATCTAATCCAGAGAGCTTTCCTGCAATAATTAAATCATCTTGATTAATATCCTCCCTTCCCATAGTGATATTTTCTCTTATTGATCCTGAAAATAGTTGAACGTCTTGTAGAATGATGCCAATAGATTTTGATAAATCATCCGTATGAAGTTGTTTAATATCAACACCATCATACATAACGAGTCCATCTGAGGATTTGAACAGACCAGACGCGAGTTTCATTAAAGTACTTTTACCGGAACCATTTCTACCTAATACGGCTACCTTCTCTCCCTCATTAACAGATAGATTAATACTTCTTATAGTATCTAAATCTGCTTCAGGATATCTATATGTTGTATCTTTAAATTCTATGCCTCCAAGCTTCTCTCTTCTTATAGCACTTTTATTTTTCTCAGAGACGTCATCTTCTTGTGTTTCTTCCATAAAGGATGCAAGCCTTTTATAGGATGTCTTTGCGTTATTCGCTCTTCCAAATAAATTTGCAATTTGTGCCAAAGGGGCAAGAGTTCTTGAAGATAATAAAACAGCCGCAACCATACCACCCATGCTTACCGTCCCTTCTGAAACAAGAAAAACTCCATAAAAAACTATTCCCACAAGGCATATTTGTTGAGCCGATTGAGCGGAATTAACAGCAATTTGTGCTAACGCCCTTGATAATCTGCTCCGACTTGACTGCTTGGTCGCTGCATCATTCCATCTTTTTTTGACCAGATCTCCACCACCTAAAACTTTGATTGATTCAATACCTGTTATAGTTTCAACTAGTACCGACTGCTTTTCTTGATTATGTTGACCCAAATCTTCACTTACTCTGGCTAGAAATGGCTGAATTAGTATTCCTATTAACAATACTACTGGGACAGCAACAAGGGGTATATAGGCCAAAGGCCCGGCAATAAGGTAAATAACGAAAATAAATAAAAATATAAATGGTATATCTACTATTAACGATAGAGTTGCAGAAGTAAAAAAATCTCTTACAGAGTCAAATTCCCTAAAGGTATTAGCTGTTGCTCCAACAGGTCCAGTTACAACAGCTGTAGGTGCATCAAGTAATCTATTAAAGATAGTGTCCCCAACATTCTTATCTACATATTCTCCAGCATAATCAATGAAATATGTTTTAAGCATCTTCAAAACAAAGTCAAAAATAATAACTAAAGCCATACCTATCGTAAGAGCATAAAGAGATTCATAAGCTGAATTAGGAAGGACTCTGTCATAAACGACCATGATGAAAATAGAACTTCCTACTGACATAAAATTAACAAGTGTAGCTGCCAACATAACTTTGTAGTAAGTCTGTTTATTCTCTAAAAAAGCAGACCAAAACCAGTGATCTATAAGTTTCATTAATTCACCCTTAATTCAAATTCAGATCCTAGCTCTCCGGTAAGTTTTGTATAAGAATATCTCTCAATTTGGGATGATCTTATAGCTTCTAAAAGTGCTTGAGAGGATTCTAAAAAGTCCCTTTCAGTTTGCAGGAGATCTAATAGCAGTACATTAGATGTTTGAAACTGTTCGTTTGCATAATATTGTGACTGTTTATTTGCTTTGTAAGCGTTTTGATATGCTTCTATATTGCTTGGAATAAGTTTGATGTTTTGGAGAGAATTACTCATCTCAGCTTCAATTTTTCTAATAATTGCATCCTTGTTATTCATATAAGCACTCGATTCAGCTCTCGCCTGTTCTTTTAATGCTCTATTCTTTCCACCTGTATAAAGATCATATGAGAGATTTAGTCCTGAATAAACATCATATTCATCGGACTGCTCTGATAGATTATATTGACTGCCCCGAACTTCTATATCCAATCTAGGAAGAGATTCACTCTGAACCTTTTGAGCATTGAAGATAGATGCTTCTAGCGAACTTAATGCTCTAAGAATATTAGGATTATTTAACATCATTAAGTTTCTGGATTCTTCTAAAGTTCTAAATTGTATATTTAGATTCTCTGGCGGAAGTTTTTTTGGAAGTTCATTTGTTGGAAAATAAACCCTATACTCAGATATAGCTTTACTTAAATTTTGTCTTACAGTTATTAGCTTAGCATAAGCTTCCGCCTCTCTAGCAACCGCTCTACTTAGTTCTCTCGGAGCAGATAAACCACCTTCTACTTTCTGTTGAATTCTTTCTTTAATAGCGGTATGCCTTTTATAAGACTCATTTATGGTGTCGGTGAAAATTGTGTAAGCAGAAACATTTATATAGCTAATTACTGATCTGTAAATAAGGTCCAAAATTGTAGCTGAAAGTTCAGCTCTCTTTGCGTCGAATAATGCTTCTGACTTTGATATATCACTTCTAGTTGCACCAAAATCATACAAAAGCTGGCTAATAGTTATAGTTGCATCGGTCTTATGTTCTGATCTTGATTTTTCAAATAGATTATTGGCACCATCTTCGAAGCTTTTATCTAACTGATTATTAGAATCTACTATCAATCTGATTTGTGGTAATAGATTCGCCTTACTACCTTTCAGATTAGCACCCGCTGCTTTTAAAGAATCGAGTGATGATAGATATTCAGGATGATCACTCACTGCATCACTAACTTGTGTTACAAAGACGCCATATTCTGTTGAGTTCATGTATGGATCCAATAAGTCATCACTATGCAGAGCGTTACTTAAAAAAGCCATTGCAATAATTGCTATGAAAGATTTCATGAATTTATTTAAAAATTTAATATTAATCCGGCATTTACCTGACCATAAGGATGATCAAATAAATGATTTGACCTCCTATTATAAGCTAAAGGATTTTCACCTATGAGATAATTTGAGGTAGCAGATAGTTTTAAATAAAGAAGACTATTATCAGTCGGTGAGTAAAAGAGTGACAAATCAATGAGATGATTATCAGTAAAGTCTTTTTTAGAGGGGTTGCTTAAATAGTCCTTTCTTTTAACTTTTATATAGCTATACATCCCAGAAATAGCAAAATTCTCTCCAACTGGTATTAGATTACTTACGGAATATTTAAATGAGTTTTCTTTCCAAGGACTTGTTTGGGGTAATTCAGCCTTAAATTGGTCTAATAATTCACCAGCATTTCTATTATCTACAGTTAGTCCTCTAATGAAAGAATCAGATGTATTTAAAATAGATGAAGCAAAATCCTGATTAATTTCTGAAGCTTTAAAAGATAATGTATGATTAAAATTCAATACACCCAATGACTTAGAAGAAAATCTTAAATAAATACCTTGAGATTTAGCGTTTCCTGATGTTCTAAGTACTGGCTCATAAATTAATTCTCCACTTGTCCTATACGCTTCACTATTTAGAACATTTAATTCTGCATCATCGCAAGAGCCGCCTATTATAGTTTCACCAAAAGCATAACAATCAATAGTCACTGGATCTTGGTCTTCATCTCTTATAAGGAATCCTATCTCTACTAAATTATTTTTATTCTCATGTACGTCATAGGAAATAGTAAGTGTTTCTGTACTAACATCAGTTGAAATTGATTTGGGTTGAGATAATCTTTCCACTTCTCCAGTAGATTCATTAGACTCAAACGAAAGTTTCCATTTATTAAATTGATATCCAAGATAATAACTGTCTATTAATGCTTCTTTTGGCTTCGTAGATTCTAAATTATCTGCATAATTGAGAATATCAAGAGATTGATCAAATCTACTATGAGAAATACCAACTATAAATGGATTATCCAGTCTATTAGTAAGTATATTTTCGAGTGATTCATATTCAGAAGCATAAAACAGTAAGGGCTGCAAAAGCAGCCCTAGTAATATGAACAATTTTTTCAAAGAAATTCCTACACTATATCAATAGAAATCAAGATTTCTTCTTCGTGCATTTCATCAACAACAGAAAGTCTATTTTCTTCCGGTAAAATAGTTGAGTATTCATTAGAAATTAGATTTTCAAAATTATGGATTTCTTTGTATTCCTCCGAGTTACTAAAGTCTCCAATTACAATTCCATCAGAATCATCTACTAATCCTGAGTAAAAATCGTTTTCTATGTCATCGTTCCCTGAATTAAGTGAGCTATTTTGAGCTATGAGACCAGCATCAGAAATACTGCTACTGATTGTGACACCAGAAAGTGATGTAGTAGCATAATTTGCGTCAACAAGTACGAAATCATCCGAAGTAATACTTGAAGCTGTTGTATTCCAAAGAATTAACCAATATTGGTAATCGGTGTCACCTCCTCTTTCCGCAGCTCCAGTCAATAAGAATGTATGATTAGACATACTTCCAGTTCCCTGTTGTACTACAATAGTTTTTCCTGACCAATCTGATCCTCTTAATCCAATCTTATCAGAACCATCTTGGAAATCAGTTACTACACCTTGGATACTGTAATATTCATCAAAATTAATACTTAAATCTTGATTGCTATCATTACCATTGAATGAAT
Source organism: uncultured SAR86 cluster bacterium (assembly GCA_902604855.1). Classification (GTDB taxonomy): domain Bacteria; phylum Pseudomonadota; class Gammaproteobacteria; order Magnimaribacterales; family Magnimaribacteraceae; genus Magnimaribacter. The sequence continues at coordinate 33,006 of CACLAF010000002.1, forward strand.
TACCAGAATCCCATTTCCAGCCAGTATTATATTCAATCACGAATACATCATTACCATTACCACCAGTCATTTTAATTTGATGTTGTGAATTAGAATACAAAGTATCATTTCCATCACCACCATCTAAAAGCGAGGTGCGTCCTGAGTTGTTAGTGTCTTTAATTATGTCATCACCAGCACCGCCAAAAATCATATAACTACTATTATCATCTGAAAGTGTGATGTCATCATTTCCAGCAAAACCTTGATAAAGTACATGTGTACCTGAAGCGTTTAAATTTACGGTGTCATTACCACTAGTCCCTTCAGAGAAGGTAAAAGTACCTTGTTCATAGGATGTATCTCTGAGTCCTTCTCCAGTTGGGAACAGTAAATTCGAGTAAGCAGATGAGTCTGTATCTATAGTTCTATCATAGACTAGTCCCATGGCAGGCAATGCTGTAGTTGCACCGGTATATTTAAAACCAGAATCGCTATAAATATCATTTATCAAAGCAGCATTCAGATCTGCACTTGCAGTAGAAGTGAACTCAGATAAATTTAAAGCATTAAATCCTACTGATAAAGCTGCCATGTCTTTTGCCATCTCCGAACCGTCAATTTTGAGAGATTCTTGTATTCCGGATGGACCTCTTACAGCCATAACATAAGTATTAATTAATTCCATTACTGCTTTTGCAATTGGAGAATACACAGTAACGTCATCAGATATTTCACCTGATAAATAAGTTGAGATATCAGTTATATCTGCATTACTTAATAATATGTCAGTAAAGCTAGTTGAAGTGGAGCTTAAGTCAGCAGAATTTGCATCTGTTAGGGTCTTTAACTCTGTCGATAAAGTTGTAGACAATTTTGCAAGCATTTTATCTACTACTGAATTTAGATCTATAGAAGAAGCACTTTCATCATCATCAATGGTAACAGTGACAGTATTTTTTGGTAAAACGACTTTCCCTTCTGATCCTGAAGCAATTCTCAATCCATAGACAATAGTTTCGTCACTTTCAGTAACAGAATCATTTCTTACATCAACATTAATTACAGCAGTGCTCTGACCTTGAACAAAGGTAACTGATCTATAGCCAGATTCGTCTGACCACCACCAGAAATCATCATTTTGTATTGCCGTTCCAGAACTATCTAGATTGTACTCAATAGTGAATGTCTCTGTTGCAGGTTTACTAAGTTTTAATTCTATTTGATTCCAACCCCTGGCCTCAGATACCGTTATATCATTTAGATAAACTACGGGTGTAGTTGTAGCAGCTACCTTAAATGGAGCAACGACTTTTGTGAATGTTTCCCCTGCAGAAGTTGTTAATGTAGCGCCTGTAAAATCGAGTTCCATATAGTAATCACCATCACTTGCTGTAGAGGTTGTAAAGTAAGTACTTAAATTGGTTTCAGGTATACCTCTTGCAAAAACTTCATTGAAATCTACAACAAATTTTGGCACGCCACTAGAAGAGGTTTCTACAGTAACCATATTTCCACTATGATCGACCGTGGTTGAGGTAGTAGTACCATCTTCACCAGTATAGATAACCGTTATATCGGATGAATTTGGTACATAGACATACTGATAAGAGCCAACTTCTTGAGTTGGATCGACAAGAACTTGGAATTTTATTTCTATAGCTCTTTCTCCAGGGTCAATTGTAGAATTTGTACCATCAATTAATTTTCCTGTGAACTCAATAGTTTGTGCAGTTGAAGGTAAAGTACCTACTTCTACTTCTATCTTCAGTCCCTTGGAACCGGCTTTCAAATCTAAAGCATCTTGCAGCGCTGCCTGGTTAACCTGAACTTGAGATGAATCTAGTGTCAACACATTGCTACTTACACTGTAATCTGGTGTGTGAACAACATTTTGAGATCCTTCATGATCAGTAATGGTAACTGGATTAGTTTTTGCAAGTCTAAATCCATCAAATGAAGTTTGACCTGTTATCACTTCCGCTACAGAATCTATTAGAGCTTGACTAGCAGCTTGTTTAATTGAGGTTTGTTGGGCAGTTGTAAGAGAAGCGGCACTGTAACCAGTTACATTTGATGTTGCACTTACTTTTGCATTCACATCTGCTAATGCATCAGTAATTACCTGCATACCAGCCTTGGTTGCAGTATCAGTAATTATTGTTAAAAGGTTATTTAAAGTAAATATATTTAAATTAAATAGTTCCCATTCACCAACTGATGTCTGGCCATCAAGTCTGTTCTTAATATCATAGAATCTCTCACCATAAAAGTTACCATCTCCCTCCATCCATAGGGGATCCATACCAAACGCCTTTAGTGCATCTATAACCGTTGTTTTGTCTAAAATACTTCTATCAATATTTTGCATGCTCAATGCAACGGACGACATTGGACTTAGAGAATATTCACCCCATTCCCTTCCCGAGGTCAATTTAAGGTTAGAGTTAATTTTATAAATAGCTGAGTTAGCAACACCAGTACTAGCATTATAGCCACCAGTAGCAAGTATTGGCGCATCAGTATCTGATTTGCTTACGGATAGATTGAAACGACCATCAATTTCTGTTGTAGCAGTCGGCTCACCTCCGTCTTGGATACCATCATTATCTAAATCTTGCCATACTGTTGCAGAAGCAAGACTATAAGATCCAACCATGGCTGTACCGGAAACGGTTAAACTTCCATCACCCAGTGTATCTTCTACTTGAAAATAGAACTGTTTTTTAACAGCAGTAGATTTTCCATCGGTAATCTGTACATATACATTGAACCATGTTTTACCATCCTCATAACTCAAAGTAGATTTTGGAGTAACAACTCCAGTGGAAGAAAGTTGTAAAGGTGCATCAGCTATTGCTCCACCTGTTTCACCACCCTCCATTTCACCCCAAGCACCATCTGTATTGCTTACTCCAATCAGAGTCCATGTTAGAGTATCAAAATCAAGATCAAATCCCTTAATTTGAATAGATTGGTTTGCAGCATCATCGATGAATTTTGAATCACTGCCCCACATGTCCTTAAAGAAAGGTATTTTGTTCGTAGAATCATATCCTGCATAATCAGGTAAATTCCTTACATCAATATACATGTTATATGAATTAGCAGAATTAGATTCACCAGACCCATCATCACCGATAACACGTATTTGATATTGGTTATACTGTCTAAGCATATTTTGATCAAGGCTACTAAAGTCTGCTTCAGTAGAACCAATGCTGGAAGCACCAGTTGAAATCGAAGAAGGAGCTTCATAATTTGGAGCTACTTTGAATGTAACTTCTCCGGTAGTTGCATTAATATCAAATAGTGCAGCATCAGGATATGACGCATCTAATGAATAGGTTATTGTGTCACCATCTGCATCCCAAGAGTCTTTTACTGCTCCAAAAACTGCAGTTGAGTTTTCATAAACAGTTGTATATTGATACCAAAAATCTGGTCGTGTGTTGTCTCCAGCTATTGCTTTTCCTAAGTCTCTTTTTGTATGAATTACTGTTATGCCTTGTTCTATATGAACACGACCATCCCATAACTCGTAAACATTGTAAGTAATGCCATCTTCAACTGTTGTTCCTTTAGCTCTAAAAGCTTCGAACTGAGTTTTGATTTCACTTCCTTCATTGTAGCTATATTCATGACCCAATAATCTGACAGTATCAGTATCATCACCTCGAATGGTCCAGGTTCTATTGTCCCAGCTCATTCTCTGTAGAGCATCCCAGGTTATATTCAGTTCATCACCAAAACTAGCACCGGCTGCAAGAGTATCAACTATTGATGATTGGGAATCTCTTAAATCAATTTTCTCAATACTTTCAACTCTATTTCTCCATCCCTCTTCGTTAACTGTGTTACCGGATTCATCTTCATATGTCCAAGTCTCTTTTACAGATACAAGTTTATTAAGGTCAATACCTGTATAGTCCGGTAAAGAGTCTGCATCAGTTCCATCATCAACTTCAAGGCCTACAGTGCTTAATCCCGATAGAATAAGCGTGTCTGTTCCGCTTCCACCTTTTATAAACTCAGGTAAAGTAGTTATGTTTGTAAAATCAAATTTATCATTACCAGAACCACCATCTAAGACGTCAAGTCCTTCACCGATTTTAATGATGTCATCACCTGCACCACCATCGATAGCATCAGCTCCCGCACCACCATCTAGGATATCAGCGCCTTGATCTCCAAAGATTACATCATCTCCACCGCCACCTGTAATCGTATCATCTCCCTTTTTACCGAATATTGTCTCTTTTGTATCTGTTCCAGTAAGAGTGTCTGCTTCTGCGGTTCCAGTCAGGTTGGTCAGAGAATCCGCATTGGTATAAGAAGTAAACTTAGATAATAAATTACGTTCAAAAGTCTCTTCTAGCTCTCTATTGAAATCACTAAATCTATTTTCTTGGTAATCACTAAACCATTCTTCAGCTTGTGTTTGTTGATCAGCCGTTGAAAAGAATGCAAAGTCAAAATTTATTTCTTCAGCAATAGCCTTAAAATCTATATCCATTAAGGATCCTTGAACAGCTGAAATTTGGCTTAGTACTAAATCTACAAGTTGTGTATCAAGAGCAGCATCACCTGTATTTGCATCAGAACCCGAGAAGAAATCAGTTTCTGCAATAGAAAGTTTACCTATATTGTCTGAAATTATGTCATTAATATCTATAAATACTTTAAAGGCAATACCACCAGTGCTCTGAGAATTCTCCCAATTTACGTTGTAGCCGCCCCATTCTTCTTTTCGTAACTCAACGGACGAAAAGGTCTGACCGGTAAATAATAGCTCATAAATATTATCTTTATTTCCATCTTTAGGATCTTCAAAGTCTAAATTTTCTGATCTAGGCACATACAAAGTTCCATCTGGTGCTGTAGCAAAGTTTTGATAAAACGATTGGTTATCATATTCCTGTGAATCCAAATAGAGCCAAACAAATTGACCATCTGGAAGTTGGAGAATCGGAACGCTATTTCCATCTTGGTCAAGTGTAGATCCCACTGATGCTCCAATAGCATCCTTAATATTACCTAAAACATTATCATATTGAGGTCCTACTTCTATAACGTCTGTTTCTTTTGATATTGTTGATGCATCCGTATTAAGTAAAACAGAAACTACACCACCATCACTATAGCCTCTATCTTGAGCCATTTTTCCCGTTACCATAACTAGAGTGTGCGCTGACATAGTGTCTATACCTTGTACAAATGAGATATCAGCCTTAGTTAGATTTGGAACATTATTACCTGTCCAGCCCAATGTAGTTAAAGCAAGTTTGTCTGTTCCAGGTGTGAAGTCTGAAATTAAAGAAACTCTAGTCCAATGAAGTTCAGTTGCAAGATCTAAAACTCCATCCCTATTGTCATCGCTACCATTTATACCTTCCGGTGCTCCTTCTATATAAGCTGTTGCCTGATCCCTGATTCCTAGAGTTAAGGGATCTGTCATAGAATCTGCACTGATTTGAAAGATATCCGCTCCTTCACCACCAGTCAGATACCCTTCACGATAGTCATCAAAATTATCTGCTCCAGCTCCTCCAGAGATATATTTAAAGCCAGTATTGTCCTTCGTGAAGATATCATCACCTTCAGTACCGACTAAGTTTCGGCTGCCATCCCCAGTATCAATTTGTTCTGGTATCTCATCCACTGAAAAGACAAGGGGTGCGGAAGGTGTAGCTAATGCATCCGGTGATCCCTCCTGTTTTTGATTAACCGTAATATTCACGGTTGAAGTGGCGGTTTGTCCATCTGAAGAAGTTTTCGTTAAATCAAAGACATAGATATTGTCTCCATCGGCATCAGTAGGAGATGAAAAAACTGGTCTCTCTGTAAAGAATATCTGTGTTCCCCATTCAGTATCTCTAATTACAAATTTATCAGCATCAGCTCCTGATATGGTTGATGTAACAGAGCCACTTATTGTTAGAGCTGCTGCTTCCTCAGCAGTCTGTGCACTGAAACCTTGTTGGTTATCGACTTGTAATATTTGTCCAACAACAAAGATATTCTCCTGAGATTTACCATCAATTGTTGCATTACTAAGTGTAGCCACTCCGGCTAAATTTTCATCTACACTAAAGTTGATAGACCCATCGTCACCGGCATTGCTAAAACCAGGTGCAGGATCAGTATCTGAATTTGTTACTATAAATAGCATTTCAGCTCTTGTGCCTATAGAGTCAGATCCGCTGCCATGAACCTCAATGTTCACTAATAGTTCATAGATATTATCGCCATCCTTGTCTTTGGGATCTTCAAAATCTAGAGTATTACCTTCTCTTAAATTTAAGTAGAACTTGTTGTCATATCTCTGGAGGTAGAAAATTGCGTTATCTTTAATGGGATTTCCAGCATCATCTCTATCTGGTAAATGTACACTAACATTGTTTAAATCTAATCCATCTAATCCATTTATAGATACCTCTATTCCTCTCGAAATAATATTTTCTTGTTGTGTTTCACTATCATAGTTACTCCACGCTCTCATTAATGTATGTTCAGCTTGTGAAATAACATTCTCAGCGAGTGAAGGTTTCGTATCAGTAGAGTATGTTCTATTATCATTCCAATCTGGAATCTCTAAGACAAATTCAACAATTTGCTCAAAATTATCAGAATTATCTGTGATTGTTATTTCAACAATATATTCTCCATCTCCATTAGCATCATTAGGGTTAGCAGGATCTGGTGCGGTATCTTTAAAAGCAAGCGAACCTAGATCACTAATTCTAAAAAGGTCTTTATCTGGTCCACCGGTTAAGGCGTAAGAAAAGTCTCCCGATTCCTGAACATCTGGATTTAATGCATCACCATTTACCATCCAGCCAATACCAGATACAGTTTCTAATTCAAATGTAGTTCCATTAACAGCCTGTGCACTTAAGACAGCTGCGTTTGCCATACCACTATGAACATCGCAATAATAATAAAGAGTTGATGGCGTATTGCCATCTACAGTTAAAACAACAGATCCCGAATTAAATGTTACCCCTGTAGTAAATTCAACTCCCCCGCCATGTGTACCATCTTGAGTTGTGCTTAATCTAAATGGATGACCTGAATTAGATGAGTCACTCACATCGAAAGTATAAGTTGCACCTATATCAAAAGAGTAATCTGGTGCTAGTACACCATCAAAATAGAACTTATTACCATTGCCATCATTGGCAACTGTTACAACTATAGTTTGATCTACAGGAGTGCCTGCAATGGTGACTGTCTCAACAGTTGATACAGGTATTCCGAAGGCTTCTTTAGGAAGCCATTGCTCATCATTTCTATAATCAATTTGTTTTTCAACAAAAGATGTAAATTTATCTAAAGTGAAATCTAATGCCCCAGTAACTAAATTTGTAAAAACCTTAGTTGCTTGAGTAAATGATGCAGTAAGAATTTCATTGAAATTAGTTATTGCATCAGAAGTTGCAGAAACAGAATTAAGTAAGGTTGTAACTTCATCTGGGGTTCTACCTTCGGCAAGTGCCAAGTAAACACCTAAATCTCCGGTCTTAACTGTCCAATTATAAGTTGTAAAATCATTACCCCAATTTCCATCATTAAGCTGGGTTGTAGGATCCTTTAGATATGCTTTTACTTGATCAGCTGTTAATTGCCATTGACCTGTATTACCTTGAATTTCATTTCCATTTGAATCATAACGAAGTCTCTCCCCACTATAATTTAGATATATTGCTTGCGACCAAAGCTCTTGTCCAAATTCATCAAATGGTATCCATCTTGAATAACTATCATTAAAAGTTGATCCTCTATTATATTCAAAGCCCATGTCAACAATTTGATCTATCTGAGTATCAGTAAGATTTTCGAAAGTAAGACCAGTCATTGTTTCCATCAACCTGACCATTTTGACCATCTGTTCGGCATAGTATTTACCGACCATATCTGTTACTCCGCCGTCAGGTCCAAAATTCACTCTTCCAAGGTAAGGATCTGGTTGTTGAGAATCTAAAACATCAACCATTAGAACTGCCCACTCTCCTAAAGTTTTCGTAGAGCCAAGGAAGGTAACAGTCTCACCTGTATAGCCATCTAAGCTTTTAAAAGTAGTAAAGTTTGTTGCTGGATCAAAACCCATCTCAGAAAGAATAATATTTTTAATTTCTAATATGATTGCAGAAGTAGCTTGATTGATGACTTGATCAAACTGACCAGAACCATCAGCTTTCATTTCAAATATTTTTGTTAAATCTTCTGAAGCCAGAATAGCTTCTACTATTTTGTCATTAAAAGTATCACTTGTTGAATCTAGAAGATCTTCTAATCCATCTAACTCAATAACGATTCTTGGTTGAGTCTCAAGATCAACGCCACTATCCCAAGATGAATATCTAAGAGTTTGTGTTCCAAATTTAAAAATATCAGTGATTTGTGTTCTTGTAGTAGGAGTTATTTCAGTTGAAAAATATTCTGATACTTTTTTAGAAAGCTCACCAAGAGAAGAAACCATTATATTTCTTGCTTGAGCTGTCAGAGCAGCTTGAGCTTGTGTGTTTGAGTCTGCTGAATAAGCTAGAGCAATGGGATCAAAATTAGTAAGATTATCAAAAGCAGCATCAAGCCCATAGGCTTTACCTATTTTTTCTTGAGCTTGATCTAAAGTAACACCAGATTTTGAATAAGCTCTTGAAATTTGTGTACTGACCGGGCTAACAATCAGAGCTTCAGAACCATCTCCATTTGTTCCGGTAGTAAGCTTGAAAGTTTGTTCATTTGGTTTTCCAGTTCCTAAATCGTAACCACCTTGTACATATATATTAGTATCAGCAGGTATATCATCAGCAAATTCGAATGCACCTGTTTTATCTGTAGTCGTTTCAGGTTCGCCTTCGTCCTTTATTCCGTCGCCATCTAAATCGACCCATACAGTTGCACCTACCAAATATCCATCAATTGCCTGACCTTTAGGCGTTACATTAAGAACATTTATAGTTAAGGGAGTTGTGATTGATAAACCACCAGGATCAGTTGCAACTAAATTAAATGAATACGTGTTATCTGAATTAAAATCTCCGGGAGAAGAAAAATTAGGTGATGCAATGAATGACACATTTCCTGAAGCGTCTACACTAAATAGACCAGCATCGTCTCCCGACAAAGAATAAGTTAGAGAATCTCCATCAACATCAGAACCTGTAAGAGTTAGTAATACTGCACCACCAGCTACATTTTCAAAAACCTCAACAGCATTTGCAGATCCAATTGTTGGATTGTCATTAACAGCACTTACAATTAGCGATATAGTTGCACTGCTAGCTATAGTGTTATCAACGATACTTAGAACTAAATCTCCTATGGTTGTATTCTCACTATTTACGTTTTCATTTGGAGTAAAGGTAATACCTTCAAGATCGGCCAATGAGAGGGTTGCCCCTACGGTTAATTCTGTTCCAGATGCTAAAGTCAGTACTCCGCCAGAAGGTATAGAGTCTACGGTGATAGTAAATGAGTCAGAGGTTTCTCCAGACGCAATAATAGAGAATGAACTAGCTGTGTCCTCAGTAAAATCAAAGCTTTGATTAGATAAAGAAAATGAGGATGTAGGTGCAGGTGCTGCAGGAGTAGAATTACCTCCTCCCCCTCCACCACCACAAGAAGCTAAAGTTAGTGCAGTAAGATTCGCAAAAAGTAAAGATGATTTTCCATTAAGTTGGATGACTTGTTTTTTCCCTGTATTGCTTTTTAGGGATTCTTGTAAAGCTTTTTTTAATTCCTCAGTTTGATTAATTCCAATGCTTGTTGTTCTTGATTTAATGTCACCCATTAATTGCCTCTTTAATTTTTTAATAAACCCGTAGGATTAGGATTATAATCCCCTCAACACACTCCAATAAGCATGAGCCTACTTAAATCAATATATACAAAGTTATTGGAATTTCAAGTGAATTCAAATGCCTATTTTTTTTAAAAAGTTCAAATTAAAACTCTACCCGAACAACTTTACAGCCCTTCTTTTTGTCATTTGTTCACTGCTTTCTAGCTCACATAAAATCTATGCGATAAATATAGATGATTTACGAGATAAACCTCTTGATATTCCAAGCGAATTTGAATCCATTGTTTATATAAAAACTGGAAATGTAATTTGTACAGGAACTGTTATCAATCATAGAACTATCTTAACTGCAGCGCACTGCTTCAATGATGTTCAGCAAGCTCAAATATTCCTAGGTAATAATATTGACGAGAACTCTCCTTTCAAAGAAACAACTAGTTTCATAAGCTATCCAGAAAATAAAAGATATATTAGTTTTACTGGGGCCTCATATGATCTTGCTTTAATCAGCTTAAAACAGCCTTTAACTGAAGTTAATGCAATAAACATAAGTAGCATAATTCCAAATATAAACGATGATATCTATCTATCTGGATATGGCTTATATGGAACTGGATCAAATCCGGATCAAGGGTTTGACAGAAAAAAAAGATGGGGTAGTAATTCTATTTCTACCATCAGTTCAGAAGATCTTATAAATGGTGTTTCAAACTTTAATAATACTGCAGACAGGGATATTTATGTCATTAATTTTGACAAGGATATAAACGTACTCGAATCGATGATTAGTCTTGGAGACAGTGGCAGCCCACTATTGATTAAAGATGACCAGGTGTATTTACTAATTGGAGTTGCATCATGGGTAAAAAAAGGTCCTGATCAAAACAGAGGATATGGTTCTACGGCAGGATTTGTTTCAGTAGAACAAAATTCATTATGGATTAATGATAATAATCCATTGAGGTATATATCATCAATTTCAGATGGTATCTGGAGTCAAAATTCAAACTGGGATGAAAGCAGCTATCCTTCTAACCAATCTCCCGATGAATTAAATTACAGTACTCAGTCGGCAAAATACTATTCAGTTTCACTTCTTAATTCTATGAACCTTAAAGCGTCTATTGAGATAGATTCATTAAATATTATAAACACTGGATACTTAGAGCTGGAACCCAATTCATCTTTAACTGTGCTATTGGATTCTCATATTCATCAAGGCTTCATGAGTAATCAAGGAAGTTTTAGCAGCTCTAATCTTTATATTGAAAATGGAATTTTTGAAAACCGCAACAATTCATCATTTGAAAACTCTTTACGGATTATAAACGGAACTCTTTTAAACAATGGTTATGTTTCAGCATCGATTATTGAGTCCAATGAAGCATATATTTTGGGTGATGGAACTTTCAAGTCCGATATATTTTTGAATAATGGGACAATAAATCCAGGAGAGAGAGAAAATTCAATAGGCAACTTATCTTTTAATAGTAATTTAATTAACAATGGCAAAATAGAAATAGATATAGAAACATCAGGAAATAGTGATCTTATAACTGCAGATAAATTCACGATCGGAGGCAAGTTATTAGTAAATCCTATATCTAATTTTTATAAAGCCAATACTAGTTTTAATTTTTTAAGTTTTTCTTCTAAAGAGGGTTCAGAATTTTCTGATTTTGAAATTTTAAATACAAATCTAGGTCGACTTAGGCAAGAAATTGAATATGAAGATAGTTCTATAAATCTATTACTATCTAATCCTCTCTATGCGACTTTTGGTTTAAACAATAAGTCTAAACTAGTTGGAAAGTATCTAGATTCATCAAACAAAAAAATATCACCTAACTTACAAAATATCTTAGATCAAATTAATTATGTTGAGACTGATCAAATGGTCTCTGAGAAAATTGAAGAATTGGTCCTTACAAATGATATTGGCCCACTTCTTTATAGACTAGAAATACTTAAGACTAATCAAAAACAGGGAATCTTTATAAGTGAGTCTAAAATCCATTTTAAAAATAATGAAATGAACTATGATTCGAGGATAAGTAGGTTCGATGTTAATTATTCTGGAATTAACCTTGCTTACTTCAATATAGATTCAGACTTTAATGGTAAGACTTCTAATACGTATTCTGAATCTTCTGCATATGAGGTCAGCTACAAACTACCTATAAAAGATATAGATATATATCTCAAACTATACAAAGAAGAAAAGGATGATAAATCATCAAGATCCATGGTTGTAAACTCGTCTATTTTCCAAGGATCACATAAAAAAAATAAAGAAATAGATAGAAATATATTTCACATATCAAAGTCTTTCAAAACCTTATCTGGAAATCTAAAAGCAGGTTTTTCTTTTGCTAACTTAAGTCTTGAATTTAATCCTTTTGAGGAAAATTTAAATGGATTTGCTAATAATTACGAAATTGAAGAAATTGATCTAAATCTCTTTCTTCCTTTCTTAGATTTTTCTAAAACTTTTCCAATTTTCAATTTTGAAATTGATATAGGTTTTGAAATAAATAAGCCTTTTTATGATGAAGATATATTGAAAATGAAAGTAAATATAGACAACTCAATAGATGACTTACTCTTAGAAGAGGATTTAAATCCAAACCAAACAATAAATACAACAGTTTATGGATCTATGGTTTTTAGAGAGTCTTTATATGGAAAGATTAGATATTCTAATAAAGGGTCAAATGATCAAGTAGCCTTAGAAGTAGGATATCTTTTTTAGTTTTTTATAACGTATTCAGAATCAAGTTTCTTTATTTCTTTCCTTAAGAATAAGATGGCCAATAAATTTGGTACTGTGGCTATCGGTCCTATAACTGTGGCTATATCCCAGACAATTTTAGTATCAATAATTGCAGCAGTAAAAAATGCACCGACATAAATTATTCTGTAATAAAGAATCCAGCCTTCTCCAAAAAGGTGAACTGTTGCTCTATCACCATAGTAAGACCATGCAATTGCAGTAGAGAACGCAAACAGTAGCAAGCCTATCGCAACTATATATTGTCCAAACTCACCGAAAAGGCTTCTTGTGAAGGCTTTACTCGTTAGGTCTGCACCTAATAGCAGTGAATCACCAGTGATAAAAATACCAGATGTCTTAAGTTTCCCATCAGCTATTTCAACTGAACCGGTAAAAAGCTCTCCCTCCTGACTGTAAATAACATTCTCTGAAACAGAACGATTGTGCATGAGTGTTATTTCATTATTTGATAATTTGCCATCTATTACCTCTTCTTTTCCAGAATAAGTCTGGGGCCCAGAACAAGACAAGATATAGTCTTGTAAGATTTTTATATCTTCTGTTTTAGAATCTGAGTAAGTTCCATCTAAGTAACACATGGAGCTTTGTTCGAATCTGTTTTCAAATTTTTCTGTCCATACTCCGGACGAAAGGATGACTAAACCGGTTATAGTGCAAATGACTATCGTATCTATAAAAGGCTCTAAGATGGAAACCATACCCTCCTCTATAGGATTTTCAGTTTTTGAAGAAGCATGTGCAATTGGTGCTGATCCTTGTCCTGCCTCATTAGAGTAAAGTCCTCTGTTGACTCCTCTTGTAAGAGCGGCAGCTACTGAGGCTCCTAAAAACCCTCCAACAGCTGCGGCAGGAGTGAAAACATGGATGAATATTGATTGTAGTGAAGGAATGATATTTTCATAGTTAGAGACAATTACTGCAAATGAACCAACCAAATACCAAAAAGCCATAAACGGAACTAGTTTAGAGGCTATTTGAGCTATTCTTTTAATGCCCCCAATTATTACCATCCAAAGTAGAACGGCTAAAACACCACCAGTTACAATTTTAGGAATATTGAAGGTGTCATTCATGACAACAGCTATACTACTTATTTGTGGCATGTTACCTGTACCTAAACACATTAAAAGAAGACAAATAGAAAATAGTATTGCCAACCATCTCATATTAAGGCCGTTTTCTATGTAATACATGGGTCCACCAGAGATAGATCCATCAGGTAAAGTTTCTCTATATTTATGCGCTAAAGTTACTTCGACAAATTTAGTGGTCATTCCAAAAAATGCAGTTATCCACATCCAGAAGATAGCTGCAGGACCGCCAAGAAATATTGCCAATGCGACACCTCCTATATTACCTGTACCGACCGTTCCTGAGAGTGCAGTTGAAAGAGCCTGAAAAGGAGTTGTCTCTCCTTTTGTATCTTCTTTTACATACTTACCACTTAAGATTCTCCAACCATGTTTAAAATACTTTATTTGTGGAAAACCGAGATAAATCGTAAAGAAAATTCCTGATCCAATTAGAAATACTGGAAACCAATATTGATCAACCAACCAGAAGGTTAGAAATTCAAGAATTGCTGTAAAGGTTTCCACTAACCTAGATGGGCATCTAATTCAGTGAAACCACCAATATATTCTCCGTCCATAGTAATTTGAGGAAAGGTTCTTGCATCAGGAAATTTTTCAACAAAATCTTCTCTGGTGTAATCAACATCGATCATATATTTTTTAAATTCTAGTGATTTCATTTTACAAAGCATCACCGCTTTATCACAAAATACACAATTGGGTTTAGACCATATTTCTATCATTGATATTTCCTTCTTAAATTGTCACTATATAAAGACAGGTTTTATAATACTTGAAGGTATTAAATTTTCTACATCTATTTAACAAACTTTTGATCATTAATGGATAAAAGCACTTCTAATGACATAAATTATTTCACCAAAGGTTCCGGTAAACCTCTATACCTTATTCATGGTTTTCCAGATTGTGCAGAAAACTTTGAGGCTCAAATTAACTTTTTTTCAGAAAATGGATATAAGGTTATAGCTCCCTTTCTTCCAGGTTATTCAGAAAATGATAATGAGTTAGACACTTACCAAACTTTGAGAGTATCAGAGATATTTATTAGCTTTATTGAGTCGGTAAGTGGTGATGAAAAAATATATCTTTATGGTCATGATTGGGGTGCACCCATTGTTAATGGAATAGCTCAATTAAGGCCAGACATAATACATAAATTTTCAACCGCATCCGTTCCTCACGGAGTTGGCGTTCAGACTGCATTTCTGACTGATGGTGATCAGCAAAGAAAATCCTGGTATATGTTCTTTTTTCAACTTCCATTAGCTGAAATATCTGTACCAATGAATGAGTATGAGTTTATCCATAGATTGTGGAGAGAATGGTCTCCAGACTTAAAAGACTATAAGAAATATTCTAATAATGTTGTGACTGTGCTGAGTAAAGCAAATGTACTCTCCAAAGCCTTAGCTTATTATAGGTGTAGTTTTCAAGAATCTCTTCAACTAGACAGAATCAATGCTATGTCATCAGAACTTCTTGGAATTAAAATAAAGCCTCCATGTCTCTACTTTCATGGAAAGAATGATGGATGTATTGATTACAAACTAGCTGACGGAATGCAAGACTTCTTCGAAAACTTAAAAGTAGAAATTTTAGATGGTTGTGGCCATTTTCTTCATTTAGAAAAAGCTGATGAATTTAATATCAAATTATTAAACTTTTTTGCTGACTCCTAAATATTTTTCCCAGTCTATAAACAAAGCACCTAGTTGATAATCTTTTCTAAGATTTGTCTCTCTGGAAAATAAATTCCATAAAAAATTAGTTTTAGATATCAGCTTATGTATTTTTTCTGGAGAAGCTACGCCGCTTAAGTACTTGCTGATAGTATCCGTATCGCTGGTAAGACTTTCAATTGATTTATCCGCATGAAATTTAATAGAGTCAGAAAGAATTTGCGACATCCATTCTAATTTTAAATTAAGGGTATCATTATCATTGATCCATTTTTCAGAAATGGAGATAATATCTTTGCCTTCCTTAATAATACCAGAAACATCTTTTACAAAACTATCTCTTGCATCAAGTAAATTATTATCTAAAAAATATTTAGCTTTAATAGGTAAATAATTGGTTATTTCTAGTGCTTTTAATGCATCCTTTCTTTGATATTCAGATAGCCATTCTATGCTCTGCTCAATTTTTGGAGAAGAAACTCGTAGATCAAAACATCTACTTTGAATTGTTAGAGGAATTTGATTTAAAAAATTAG
Source organism: uncultured SAR86 cluster bacterium (assembly GCA_902604855.1). GTDB lineage: Bacteria > Pseudomonadota > Gammaproteobacteria > Magnimaribacterales > Magnimaribacteraceae > Magnimaribacter. The sequence continues at coordinate 48,896 of CACLAF010000002.1, forward strand.
TAGACAGCAGAAAGTAAGTATTTTTTGGAGGTTCCTCTAATATCTTAAGGATTGCATTTAAACCATCTGTAGAAATTTTTTCTATCTCATTTATTACAGCAACTTTATTTTTTCCTAAAAAAGAAGATTCGTATAATTTATCCCTTAATTCATGAATTTGGTTTATCCCTATTAATTTTTTTTCAGGAAGTATTTTTAGATGATGATAATCCGGATTATTCTCTGGTGATATTTTATTATTTAGGATCTTTTCAGCTAAACTCTCAATAAGAAGTCCTTTACCTATACCTTTTGAGCCTGAAATAATAAACGCATGGTGAAGCTGCTCTTTCTCGAAAATATTAATATGTCCTTGTAACCAATTTGGTAAATTATTAATCATTTAGAAATTGCGAAACAATATATTCAACTTGATCTTTAACTTCTTGAAAACTCAAAGAAGAATCAACAATTTTTATTCTTTTAGGGTCTTCCTCAGCTCTTGATTTATAAATATTTCTTATTCTGTTATGAAAGTCCAATGGTTCTCTTTCAAATCTATCTAAATTTGCTCTTCGTTTAGCTCTTTCCAATGCTATTTCAACAGGTAAATCAAATAATATTGTCAAATCAGGAGTAGGTAAATTCAGGCTAGTTGAAAGTTCATCTATTAAAGCAAAGTCCATCTTCCTTCCCCCGCCTTGGTAAGCATATGTAGAATCAAGATATCTATCCGATAAGACCCAATTTCCATTACTAAGATTTGGGATAACTAAACTATCAAGATGATTCTTTCTATCAGCCATCATTAATAAAAGTTCAACTTCACCTGAGATTTTATTGTCATTACTCAATAACAGCGATCTTAAATCTTTCCCTAAAGAACCACTTCCTGGCTCTTTAGTAACGATATAATCAATTGACTTTTGATCGAGTATATTAGCGATGTCTTTTAAGCTTGTAGATTTTCCTGAACCTTCAATCCCTTCTAATGTAATAAATTTACCTTTCATTTATTTGATACTCTAAAACAGCTTTATTATGATCTGTTAGATTTTTTGAAAATTTATGAAAACCGTTGCCCATAGATACGAAATACAAATAATCAGTTTCTTTAGGTCTAAGTGCGGCACGCAATGAATCTTCACTTACAATAGATATCGGTCCTGGCGGAAGGCCCCTATACCGATAAGTATTGTACGGACTATCTATTCTTAGATCTTTTCTTTTAATATCACCATCAAAATCATCACCTAGTGCGTAAATCACTGTTGGATCAGATTGTAGTTTCATATTTTGTTTCAATCTATTAACGAATACACCGGCTATGGTTTCTTTTTCAATACCTTCCTTTTCAATAATTGATGCCAATGTTGTTGCTTCCATTATGTTGGCATACGGGAGATCATCATCTCGGATCTCCCATAGCTTATTAGAGATTTCTTTCCATCTAATGTGAGACTGAAAAAGGATAGAAGAGAAAGTCTCTCCCTTCAAATAATAATAAGTATCAGGATAAAATATTCCCTCCTCAAGATTAATATCAATACTATCTAAGTCATTTACTAAACCCGCAGAATTAGAAAGATTTAATATAGTCTTCAATGTAGAACCTGGTAAAAGTGTCAATTTTCTATAGTAAAAATCTCCTTCTAGAAGTTTTTTATTTAAAGTGTATGTAGATTGATAAGAATCAATTAAGTATTCCCCTGCTTGTAATTTTTTATCAGATAAAGTTAATCTCGTGTAAGTTTTAAAAAGAATTGGATTAAGAATTAAGCCTTCTTCAAATAATATTTTTGATATCAAAGAAATGTTTGATCCTTCCGGAATATTAATTATTACAGATGACTCTTTGGTAACTTTGAAATGAATTAATATAAAAGAGAATACTACAAAAAATATTAATGATAATGAGATGGATTTTAGATTCTTCACTTAGTCTAATTCTTTAAAAATTAGAGTTGCATTTGTTCCTCCAAATCCAAATGAATTGGAAAGAGAATGAGTTATTATTTTTTTTGTTGCTGTGTGTGCAGAGTAATTTAGATCACATTCTGGATCAGGTTTATCTAAATTTATAGTAGGTGGACAGATATTATCTTGAATACTTAATATTGAGAAAATAGCTTCAATCGCTCCAGCCGCTCCTAGAAGATGTCCTGTCATAGATTTAGTTGAACTTACAATCAGGTCATCTATTTCATTTTTAAAAATTGACTTAATTGCTTTAGTTTCTGCTATGTCTCCAGCAGGGGTGGATGTTCCATGAGCGTTTACGTAGTCAATCATGGAAACTTCAATACCAGAATCAGCTATTGCGTTTTGCATAGATAGCGCAGCTCCCTCTCCTTCATTGGGTGGTGATGTAATGTGGTGAGCATCTGCACTCATTCCAAATCCAATAATCTCTGCATAGATTTTTGCTCCTCTTGCAATAGCATGTTCATATTCTTCAAGAAGCAAGCAACCTGCTCCTTCTCCCAAAACAAATCCGTCTCTATCTTGATCCCATGGACGACTAGCTTCTGTTGGATTTTCATTATTTGTAGATAAAGCTTTGGCCGCATTAAAACCGGCTATTCCAAGGGGTGTGGTAGCCATTTCAGATCCACCTGTAAGCATGAGGTCTGCGTCTCCATGAACAATGCTACGAAACGAATAACCAATTGAATGACTTGCACTAGAGCAAGCACTAGCAATAGATATATTTGGACCTCTTAATCCAAATTTTAGGGAGGCATATCCTGATACCATATTAGATATAGCTCCTGGAACAAAAAAGGGAGAAATCTTTTTTGGACCCCTTTCAGAAAGTATTGTTTTATTATCTTCAATAGTGCCTAGACCACCGATACCTGAACCTATAGAAACACCAAATCTATCGAGATCTATATTTTGAAGATCTATTTTTGAATCTTCTAAGCATTCTTTAGATGCGATTAAACCGAACTGAATAAAAGGATCTGTTCTTCTTGTATCTTTTTTGTCTAGATAATCTTCCAGATTAATATCTACAGTTGCAGCAAATTTAGTCTCAAAGTCTGATGTATCGAATTTATCAATTTCTTTAACACCACTGGAACCCTCAATTATTTTCTCCCATGAAGAAGTAACATTGCTACCGACGGGCGATAGCATACCAAGACCAGTAACTACTACTCTTTTACGTGCCATAGAAGCCTAAAGGCTGGAACTTACGAATTACTATTTATATAGTCAACAGCGTTTTTTACTGTTTGAATTCCCTCAGCTTCTTCATCAGGAATTTCTATTTCAAATTCTTCCTCAAAAGCCATGACCAACTCAACAGTATCAAGTGAATCTGCACCTAGATCATCTATAAAAGAAGCTTCTAATTTTACTTCTTCTGCAGAGACACCAAGCTGTTCGCAAACGATTTTTTGAACTCTATCTTCAACACTCATATTATCTCTCCTAACTAAAACACGGATGTGGGTTCTAGAAACTGCGCATTATACTAATTTTAAAAAAATATTCTTCTGTTAAGTACTATTAAAAAATAAAATGTCAAATACCTACATGTAAAGACCACCATTAATATGTATGGTTTGTCCAGTTATATAAGAAGCCCCGTCAGAACACATAAAACTAATTAAGGAAGCCACTTCTTCAGGTTTACCAAATCTTCCAAGTGGTATTTCTTTTACTAAATAATCTGCATTTACTCCTTTGTTATTTTCAGTCATATCAGTTGAAATGAAGCCTGGAGCAACAGAATTTATAGTTATGTCCCTCTTACCAACTTCCTTAGCTAGAGATTTAGTAAATGCTTCTACACCCGCTTTAGCAGCTGCATAATTAGATTGACCTCTATTACCTATCGAAGCTGAAGCAGACGATATGTTGATTATACGACCCCATTTATTTTTTAGCATCATCTTCAATGCTCTTTTGCTCAATTGGAAAGTACCATAAAGATGGACATTCATAATATCGGACCATTCTTCGTCAGACATTCTAAGAATAATGTTATCCCTTGTAATGCCTGCATTATTCACCAACACAGATATAGTTTTATTATCACTTTCTAATTTGCTCCAAAAGTTTTCAATTGAATCTTTTGAATTAAGGTCTAGTAGGTGGCCTTCTATGCCATTACTATTTAGTGTATCGACCCCGGAATCACTTGTGGCTGTTCCAAGAACTCTATAGTTATCAGCTTGAAGTTTTTCAGCTATAGCTTTGCCAATGCCTCTGCTGGCTCCAGTTACTAATGCAGTTTTCATATTAGCTATCTTTTAAGTTATTTAAAGTATCGTAATTACTTAGAGAGGAGATCTCAATATCTCTAAATCTTTTTTTGACTAGGCCCGTTAGAACTTTTGCTGGCCCGCACTCATAAAGCTTTGTAATTTGCGTTTTTTCAAAATAATCCATTATTTCTGACCATCGAACAGGGCTATAGAGCTGTGATACTAAATTCTCTTTTATTTCATTTAAGTCATCAGAATGAGATACAGAAAAATTTTGCAATACTTGTGTTTTTGGAGGTACTAAATCTATTTTATCTAGTTCTTTAGAAAATTTGATAGAAGCCGGAGTCATCAATTTACAATGAGATGGTACACTCATTGCTAAAGGTATGGCCCTTTTAGCACCTTTAATTTTACAAACCTCTACGGCTTTATCTATAGCAATTTTTGTACCCGATATAACGATTTGATTATCAGAATTAATATTAGCCATACTGACTAAATCTCCACCTTCGCTAATTTCGTTGCAAATAGTCAAAAGCTCCGAATAATTTAAACCTATGATTGCTGCTATTCCACCCTCTCCTTCTTTTACTGCTTCTTGCATGAATTTAGCTCTTAAAGAAACTAAATTTAAAGCTTCTTCAAAACCCAAGGATTCAGCTGCTACATAAGCAGAATATTCTCCAAGAGAATGTCCAGCCATAAGCTCGACTTCTAATGGGCTTATATTAGTAGTTTTCCAGATGGCATGATTTGCAGTTAACAAAAGAGGCTGAGTAACTTCTGTTGCTGATAAGTCCTCTGTAGTTCCTTCAAAAATTAGTTTTTTGAAATCAACTCCAAGAACTTCTTTAGCTATGTCAAAAATATTATTAAAAATTTTTGAGGCAGCGAAGTGCTCTGAGAGCATACCAATAGACTGAGAACCTTGTCCTGGGAAAACAAAACCAAGTTTTCGTGACAAGGTACTATTCCTCTATTTCTTCTTCTTTCTGTTTAATTTCGACAACTTTTTTTCCTCTGTAGAATCCATCAGCTGTCATTTGATGTCTTAGATGTCTTTCACCTGTAACTGGATCATTGGACAAAGTTGGTTTAGAAAGAGATTGATGAGCTCTCTTTTGTAGCTTTTTTGATTTAGACTTTTTACTTTTTTGTACTGCCATAATATGCTCCGGCGCGGATTTTAAATTAACTAATCGATCAAGTCTCTAATTTTTTTAAATGGTAAGTTCTTTTCTACAATCAACGTATCTTTTTTTTCCAGGCACTTCCGATCACATTTAACGATATCCGGATAAATTAAAGCTAATTCTTCTTCTATGAGATTATCAATATTGAAGTACTCAAGATCCTGATAATGTGTTTGGTCCTGTTCTGAGGAATCTGCATGAAGTTCTTTTATATCTTTTATTGTTACATCAACGGATCCATCTATGAGAACCTCAGTGTCTTTAAGACAGTTTTGACAGGTATCGATAAATTTGGCATTGATATAACCATCACATTTGAGAAGATTTAATGATAATTTTGATATTTTTAGCTTTATATCAATAGTATCCTTTAAACTCCCAACATCAGGTACATCTATGGATTTTAGATTTAAATCCATTTCTATAGGAAATGAGCCTTCATTTAAATTTAATATTTTCATGACATCATCTCAGAAAATAGTTTTGGTGTTTCAGCAGTGCATTCAATACCAAGATTTTTAAAATTAATTGAAAAGGCATGAAGTAACATTCTATTTAATCCATTTTTTCTCTCATTTTTATTAAGGTTTTCATCACCGTATTTTCTGTCCCCCACAACTGGATACCCTTGGAATTTAGTATGAGCTCTTATCTGATGCATCCTACCCGTTAAAATTTTTGCCTTTAACTGTGAAAATTTCTGTGTTGATTTGATAACTTTAAATTGGGTTATTGATGGTTTTCCATCTGATTGAACAATGGCTTCTTTCTCTCCTGAACCGATTCTTTCCTTGGATAGTGGAGCTTCAATACTATTTAAGTTTTTTGGCCATTCTCCAAAAACAATGAGATCATAGATTTTATCTACATCTTTATTTCTAATCTCTTGATGTAATTTTCTCAAAAAAGATTTTTTTAATGCAATTACAAGGCAACCAGAAGTATCTCTATCAATTCTGTGAACTAGATGGGCATCTTTGTATTTATTATCTATCTTCCTTATTACTTCAATAACTCCAGAAGAAATTCCACTACCTCCATGACATGCTATCCCTTCAGGTTTATTTAATATTAAGAACTCCTTCTCTTCTTTTATTATGGATTCGAAAACTTTATCCTTATCTTTCCTTGATGCCATGCCCGGCATTTTAATGAACTGTTTATAGGGTGGTATTCTAATCAAATCTCCTATTTTGAGCTTTTGACTTGGTTTGGCTCTCGATTTGTTTACTCTTACTTCACCTTTTCTGATAATAGAATAAATTTTTGTTCTTGGAAGCCCTCTAAGCTTTGAAATTAAGCAATTATCAAGCCTTACCCCCTCGAAATCAGAAGTTACTTTATATGACGATACTTGATGAAAAATTTCTTCCATATTTTACTGAACTTTGTAATAGCAAGTTTATAAGCTATTATACTCATCAGATTGCGCATTTTAATGAGTTAATTGTAAGGCGCATAAAGAATTAGAGTTTAATACAAGAAGCAGATTAGCTAAAAAGCTCACAAGAACAATCGCTACGTAGGCGTGGCAAATTAAGTAATTCGCCTACAAAAACAAACATAATATTTGGCTTTTGCTTTCTGCTTCCCTAAATAGGGTAAAAAATGAAAAGAATGCTTATTAATGCAACTCAACCAGAAGAGTTGCGCGTAGCTCTTGTTGATGGTCAAAGCATATATGACTTTGATATAGAACAAGTAGGCCAAGAGAGAAAAAAATCAAATATCTATAAGGCACGTGTATCTCGCGTAGAACAAAGTCTGGGTGCAGCATTTGTTGATTTTGGTTCAGAAAAACATGGTTTTTTACCAACTAAAGAACTGCATCCAGGATTTTACAAAGGCAAAAATCAAAAAGCACCAATAAATGAAATTTTGACTCAAGGAGATGAAATTATCATCCAAGTCGAAAAGGAAGAGAGGGGGACAAAAGGAGCTGCAATAAGCACATTTATATCCCTGCCCGGTCATTATTTAGTTTTAATGCCAAATAGTCCCGAAGCAGGCGGCATTTCTAAAAGTATTGAAGGAAAGGCTAGAGATGAAGTAAGGGAAAAGCTAAAACAACTCAACATTCCAAAAGATATCGGTTTGATAGTAAGAACTGCAGGAGATGGCGTTTCTTTGGAAGAATTAAGATGGGATTTAGACTATTTAGTAAATCTATGGGATGCAATTACAGAAGCTAATCAGCAAAGGAAGGCTCCGTTCCTAATTTTTCGTGAAAATGACCTCATATCACGTTCATTAAGAGATTTTTTGCGAGATGACATTACAGAAGTATTAGTTGATACCGATGAAGCGTTTGAAAAAGCACATGATTTCACTTCTAAATTAATGCCAGACTTCGAAGAAAAGATTAAGAAATATGATGAGGCAATTCCTTTATTTACTAGATATCAGATTGAAAGTCAGATAGAAACCGCCTATCAAAGGGAAGTTTCTCTTCCAAGCGGAGGATCTATTGTAATAGATCAAACAGAAGCCTTAGTTGCAATTGACGTTAACTCAGCAAAAGCTACTGGTGGCAGCGATATAGAAGAGACAGCATTAAATACAAATATAGAATCTGCCCTTGAGATAGGCAAACAACTAAGACTTAGGGATATAGGAGGTTTAGTAGTAATCGACTTTATAGATATGCTTTCTCTGAAAAATAAACGTGCAGTTGAAGACAAATTATGGTCGGCTCTTTCAATAGATAGAGCAAAAGTTCAAGTAGGTAGGATATCTAGATTTGGTTTAATGGAAATGTCTAGACAAAGGCTAAGGCCTTCCCTGCAAGAGAGATGGACTCAGGACGTTGCTAGTTTATCTACTGCAGTTCTAAGGCTTATCGAAGAAGAAGCGAGTAAAAAGAAAAGTGGAGAAGTCAGGGCTGTGGTTTCATCTGATATGTCTACATTTTTACTAAATGAGAGAAGAGCAAGAGTTAATGAAATTGAAGAAAGAACTAACGTAAGAGTAATAGTTGTCTCCGATCCTACTCGTTCTGACAATAGATTTGAAGTTACTAGACTAAAAGCCGATGGTAAGAAAACTAAAGATAATGCAAGTTATGATATTCAAAGCGAGATTGGAGCTAATAGTACAAATAAAGAAACTTATAAGAAACCAAAATTTGAAAAGCCTGCAGTAAATCTTACTCCACCAAAAAAACCTAAGAAAAAAGGCGAAGGCTTATTCAAAAAATTATTGAATTTGTTTGAGTCAAAAGATGATAAGAAGCAATACTCAACACCAAATAGGAGAAACCAGAGGAATAAGGGGCAACCAGATAACAGAAATAGAAAATCACAGAATAGAAATAATTCTCGATCCAATAACATACGTCTAGATAAAAAAGAATCTGATAACAAAAATCGAAATAAAAGAGGACCTAAACCAAATCTTGAAAATAAAGATAACAAAAAACCTCAAAGTAGAAATTCTAATAAAGAAAAAACTAAAGAAAATAAAAAAGATTTTGAAAATAAAAATTCTAAACCAAAATCACAAAATAGAAAGAAAATTGCTGACAAACAAACTAAACAAGATGCGGATAAAATTCAAAGTAAATCAGTGAATAAAGTATCGAGTAAACCTAAAGTTGATGAGGTTAAGAAAGATATTGAAAAGATCCAAGAAAACAAGAAACAAAAGCCTTCTGTAGGTGATGCTAGGGAAAGTGAAAAGACGAAAAATAAAACAATTGAAAAAACTTCTAAAGTCGAATATTCAGAAAAAGATAAAACTAACACAGTGGCTGATGAGAAGTCTAAACCAGATACAGTTAAAGAAAATAAGATTAAAGAAAATGTTAAAAGTGCTAAAGATTGGGGAAGAGCTTCAAACGATCCCAGAAATAAATCTTAACTATTTAATTTTTCAATATAACTTTCAATTAACTTTCCTGAAATAGAGATATTTCCAGTTGGAACTTGAGGTAATTCTTTAAAGTTAAACCAATCTGCTTTATCGATTTCCACGCCATCGGGACTAATAAGCCCTTCATCATATTCGGCGTGGTATCCAAGCATAAGTTGGCTTGGAAAAGGCCAAGATTGACTTCCATAATAAGTAATATTTTTAATTCTTACACTCACCTCCTCAAAAACCTCCCTCTCAATCGCCGATTCAGCGGACTCACCAGGTTCGATAAAGCCTGCTAGTGTGCTATAAAATTCTCCTGGAAAATTCTTATTATGAGCTAATAAGAGTTCTTCGCCATTTGTAACTAGGACAATAATACATGGTGAAATTGTTGGATATATAAGCTTATTCTTGCATTCACATATCATTGCCCTCTCGGTTTCATGAGCATTTATTCCCTTTCCACATCCTCCACAAAACTGATTTGAAGTATACCAATTGTCAATTTGAAGAGACCTAGAGAAAATGTTAAATATCGAATCAGGAATTCTTCCTAGAAGACTTCTTAGAGGACACAAGATCATTTCATCTGATATAGGTGAAGAATCCTCTAAGCAAGAGACGAAACAAGGTCTTTTACCAAGGTAACCTAAGAAATGTTTATTGATAAATTTCATTTCAGACCACTTAAGATCGTCATCTTCAAATATCAAAACTTCAGAAGCCTTAGAAGTTAAAAATTCTTGATTTCTTAAGATAATTGATACACCTGGTTCAGGTGAAGTATTGATATTTTCTGGCGTAAATACTAAATTATTGTTTACGGGAATCATTTTTTAAGTTTAAGCTATTAAAGAATAGTTTAAAATACATAAATAAATTAAAAGAGGGTAAGCATGCACACAATAGTCATGGATCAAGGAATGTTGGTATCTGGAATAATTCTGGCTGTTAGTTTTATTCTTATTTTTACAGAAACACTTCACGGATTTCATAGAGTTAAAGTTGCAATGGCTGGAGCCGCTGTAATGCTTGTTGTTGGTCAATCCTATGGTTTCTATTCACCAGAAGCAGCATTTGAAGCTGTTGATTGGAATGTAGTATTTCTATTAGGTGCCATGATGGCTGTTGTATCTATCATGATCAATACTGGAGGATTCGAAGTCCTGGCAGGCAATATAGGAAAAATAGCAAAAGGAAGACAATACCTGCTTCTTGCACTACTTGGAACAGCAGTAACCGTTATATCTCTTCTATTAGATAACGTTACAACAGTCGTAATATTTGGGCCTTTAATAGTGTTGATATGTCAAAAAATGAAAGTCAGTGCTATACCCTATTTAATGGCCGCAGCGTTACTATCAGACACTGGTGGTGTCGCAACACTTGTAGGCGATCCTCCCAATCTAATGATTGGATCTGCTTTTGATATAGCATTTATGCCCTTCGCATATAAAATGTTTCCTATAGTACTTGTTGCCTGGTTAGCAACTTTATACTTCATGAAGTTTTTATTTAAAGAAGAACTTGCAATCGTACCAGAAGGAAAATTTGAAGAGACCATTCCCTATAAAGATAAAAGCCTTTGGAATAAGTCACTTTCAATTTTAGGCTTAATGGTAATACTCTTCGTAATTCATAACACAATCCATTGGGAACCTTGGATGGTAGCAGGAACGGGTTTGATTCTACTGACTATCCTTGCAAAAGAAATTGAATTTGAAGATGTTATGAAAAATATGACCCATGAAATACCCCTGCTTATGTTTTTTGTTGCCCTGTTTATGCTTGTTGGTGGTGTAGAGGGAAGCAAATTTCTTGAGTATTTAGGTCAATACATAGTTCCATTTATAATTGATCCAGTTAGTGGAGAAGTCATTCAAGAGAATTTCATGATGACTTGTATCGCGTTAATGTGGGTTGCAGCTATTATGTCAGCTGCCATTGATAACATTCCATTCACCGCAGCTATGATCCCCATAATTGCTTCACTAGAAGCAGTAGGAGTAAATATTGCTGCTTTATGTTGGTGTCTTGCGATAGGTGTAGGAATGGGAGGTAATGGAACGCACATAGGTTCTACAGCAAATGTCTATATTGTCACTGTCTCAGAGAAACTAGCGAAGACAACTGGAAATCCAGATATGGCGATAACCCCACTTAAGTGGGCAAAAAAAGGTTTACCTGTAATGTTATTGACGTTGGTAATTTGTACAGTAATCATGTATATGTTCTTTGATTATTATGCCCTCCCGCTTCATCCTTGATGAATCATAGATTTTGCGTAGCTCCTATGATGGATCGAACAGATCGTCATTGTAGATATTTCCATAGATTATTAACAAAAAGGAGCTTCTTATACACCGAAATGCTGCATTCAAATGCAATTTTAAACGGTGATGTAAATAAATTACTTAAATTTAAGGCAGAAGAACATCCTTTGGCAATTCAACTAGGAGGATCTGATCCAAGCTCGTTAGCAGAAGCTTCAGTAATATCAGAGGAATTTGGTTTTAGAGAAATAAATCTTAATATTGGCTGTCCTAGCACCAAAGTGCAAAAAGGAAGATTTGGTGCTGTATTAATGAGAGAACCAGAATTGGTATCTAAGTGTATCTATGCCATGAAAAGGTCCGTAAGTGTACCCGTGACTGTTAAGTGCAGAATTGGGGTCGATGATATGGACGAAGACGCATATCTAGATAAGTTCATTAAAGAAGTCAGTTTTTCAGGATGTGAGACGTTCATAATACATGCAAGAAAAGCTTGGCTTAGGGGTTTAAGTCCTAAAGACAATAGAGAAATACCGCCTCTGAATTATCAAAGAGTCTACAAGCTCAAGGAAACCTTCCCTGAGCTAAACATTATTATTAATGGAGGTATCAAAACAATTAAAGAATCTATTGAACATTTGAACTATGTAGATGGTGTTATGTTAGGTAGAGAAGCATATGATAATCCTTTTATTTTGACAGAAGTTGATAGTGAAATCTTTTCCGAACCAATGCACCCAATACGAAGAACTGATATCCTCTACAAACTGCTTCCGTATATTCAATCTGAGATAGATCAAGGAACTAAAATATCTCACATTACAAAACATTTAATGGGACTTTTTAAAGGCTTTGAAGGTGCAAAAAATATAAGAAAGTATTTAGTATCTTTAAGCAATGAAGTCCAACCAGTTGATAACTATGAAAATTTTCTTTCAGAGATAGCAATATGATTAATAAAATTAAGGATTTAATAACTAAGTTTGGTAATAAAGAAGAAATTGAAGAAGAGTCTTCAATATCGCAGCTCAATAATGCTTGTGCAGCGTTATTAGTAGAGATAGCCTTTGCGGACAAAGATTTTGATGAAACTGAAAAAACTTCCTTGAAACAAACATTGATAGAGACTTATTCAATTGAAGGGGCTGAAATCGATGAAATAATAAGAGATGCAGAAGATACAGTATCTGAAAGCACTTCACTTTATGGATACACTAGAATTGTTAATGATGAATTTGAGTATGAAGACAAATTAAGTCTTTTGAAGAATCTTTGGAAAGTCGCTTATGCCGACGGAAATCTTGATAAATATGAGGAGCATCTCATTAGAAAAATTTCTGACTTGGTTCATATTAGTCACAGTGACTACATTAATATAAAGCTAGAAGTCAGAGGTGATTAATTAAAATCATCAAATTCGTCAAAGTCATCGTCTACTTGACCATCAAGAATTTCAAATTCCCTACTTTGTAAGTAAGCATCACGAAAGAAAAGATACTCATCCCCTATTACAACACTTTCTAAACCAAGATATCTTGCCCGAGTATCTACTAAATCAATTGCAGTAAGAGAATATGCTGTCCGGTCATGATCTATCAACCACAGAGGAGTTAAAAATGCATCTGGGATCATAGAAAATGTATCTCTCATTGTGCTTGGTCCTAAACCTGGTAAAACTAAATAAGGACCATCAGGTACACCCCAAACTGCTAATGTCTGTCCAAAATCTTCGTCATTTTTATCAAAACCTAGGCCCGATGCTACATCGATAAATCCACCAATTCCTAGAGTTGAATTTATGGTAAATCTTGTTATGTCAGAAATTCCATCATTAAATTTACCTTGTAATATATTATTTATTGCTATGCTAAGATCTTCTATATTACGAGTGAAATTCGTAATTGATGTTTCGATAAAGTCAGGTGTTACTCTTTTATAGAACCTTGCTATTGGAGAAGCAAATTGAAGATCAAGTGTTTGATTTAAATTATGAGTTCTCTCATTGACATTCTTTAGTGGATCAATTTCAGATTTAGCAGTATTACTTAAAATTAAAATAAACCCTATAAAACAAATCTTTATTATGTTCATTTAATTATGTTGATCTGAGGTATACCAGATGATTTCTTTTCCTTAAGAGCTTTTAATGAATCTACTAATTTCTCTGCTATGTTAACAAATTCCATCTTTAAAAGTGGATGATTTTGAATATTGGAATCTTGTGAGATTTCCACCAAAGGGAGTTGAGTCAATAAATCTATAGAATATTCTTCAGAAAGTTTTTTTCCACCACCTTTTCCAAATAAGAAATATTTTTTGTCTTGATCGTCAGGTTGGAACCAACTCATATTCTCAATAAGTCCTGTTATTGGTTTATCTAATCTTTTAATCATTTCAATACCTTTTTTGCAGTCAGAAATTGAAACTTCTTGCGGTGTCGTGACGACTATTGAGGAAGTTAAAGGTATTCTTTGGAGTAAGGTTAATTGAACATCGCCCGTTCCAGGAGGAGTGTCTACAATAAGATAATCTAATTCTCCCCAATCAGTCTGAGAAAGTAACTGCATAACGGCTCCGCTTACCATTGGACCTCTCCAAATCACAGGCATATTTTCACCAGAAATTAATCCCATTGAGATGAACTTAATTCCTTCTTTGGTTAGTGGTTCGATAATCTGTGCTTTTGATAACTTCAATTCACCTGCAGATGAGCCAAGCATAATAGGTTGTGATGGACCATAAATATCTGCATCAACTAATCCTACAGAAAATCCTTTGTCCCTTAAAGCTAGTGCGATTTGAAGAGAAATAGCCGACTTACCAACTCCTCCTTTAGCTGAAAAGATACCTACGATATTCTTAACCTTTCTAAGAGTTTCAGGAATCCTTAGTTTGTTATCTGATTGCGCCATATTTTGTTAAAAAAGAACTCGTGCAAGTAGGTTATAATTAACATTTATCTAATATTCTAACCCTACAATGGCACAAGATTCCGAAAAAAGATCAATTTTAGTAACAAGCGCTTTACCTTATGCAAATGCACCTTTACATCTTGGCCATATATTAGAACATACACAAACTGATATTTGGGTTAGATTCCAAAAACTATACGGAAATGAATGTACTTACGTATGTGCAGATGACGCGCACGGAACTCCTATAATGTTAAAAGCAGAAGAGCTTTCTATGAGCCCTGAAGAATTAATTGAAATGATCTATAAAGAACATAAGAGTACTTTTGAAGATTTTAAAATTTCTCATGATAATTATCATTCAACACATAGTAATGAAAACAAAATTCTTTCTGAAAGAATATATAAATCTTTGGATGCAAAGGGCCTTATAGAAAAGAAAGTTATAAACCAGCTGTTTGATACTTCAAGAAACATGTTTTTATCTGATAGATATGTCAAAGGAACATGTCCCAATTGTGGAGCTGAAGATCAATATGGAGATAATTGTGAGATATGCAGTGCTACATATAATGCCATAGATTTAAAAGATCCTATATCTGTGCTAACAGGTACAGAGCCAATAATTAAGGAATCAGAACATCTGTTCTTTAAACTTAGTCTATTAAAAGATGAGATTAATAAATGGCTAGACTCATCTAAAATACAAGAACCAGTAAAAAATAAGCTAAATGAGTGGTTAGAAGCTGATTTAAAAGACTGGGACATCAGTAGAGATGGTCCCTACTTTGGTTTCAAAATACCTGGATACGATGATAAGTATTTTTATGTTTGGCTAGATGCACCAATTGGTTATTTAGCCAGTCATTTAAATTATTTAATAAAACAAGATTGCGAAAAAGACTTCGAAAGTTTCTGGAGTAAGGATTCGGCCACGGAAGTTTTCCATTTTATAGGTAAAGATATAATGTATTTTCATACGTTATTTTTTCCTGCAATGTTAGCGAACGCAGATTTAAAGACTCCAAATGGAGTTTTTGTTCATGGTTTTCTTACACTCAATGGCGAAAAGATGTCTAAATCAAGAGGGAACTTCATATCTGCAGAAAACTATATCAACAATCTAGATCCAGACTATCTTAGATATTTCTTTGCATCCAAACTAAGTACTGGCGTCGATGATATTGATCTAAATTTAGATGAATTCAAACAAAAATGTAACTCAGATTTAGTAAATAAGTATGCAAATATTGCCAGTAGATCCGCAAAATTTATTAATAAGAATTTTGATAATAATCTTTCAGAGACATTAGATTGTCCAGAGTTGATCAAAGAATTTAAAGTAACTTCACAGAAAATAGCTGATCATTATGGAAAGCTTGAATTTAGTAAAGCACTTAAAGAAATAATGTTATTAGCTGATAAAGCAAATCAATATGTGGATTCAAAGCAACCGTGGGTCCTTATGAAAGAAGAAGGAAATGAGCAATTAGTACACTCTATTTGCACTACCTCATTAAACTTATTTCGAATACTAACTATAATGTTACAACCTGTTATACCTGGTTTTGTTGATAAGAGTTTAAGATTCTTAAAAGAAGATAAAATAGAATGGAGTTCAATAAATAAGACTCTTTTAAATTGTAAAATAGACAATTTTGAAGCCATAGTCACAAGAATAGATGACAATCACTTGGATAAATTAATGGGAAATTAAAATGGATGAAATTAGTATCGAAGACTTTATGAAATTGGATTTAAGAATAGCCAAAATTATCAATGCCGAACCTGTAGAAGAAGCTGATAAATTATTAAAATTAGAACTTGATGTAGGTGATTACGGAAATAAAACTGTTTTTGCTGGAATGAAAAAATCTTATGACGCAGAAATTTTGGTCAATAAATTAGTAGTTTGTGTAAATAACCTGAAACATAGAAAAATGAGATTTGGTACATCAGAAGGTATGATTTTAGCTGCAGGCGATGATGACATAGGAATTTTCATTTTATCCCCGGATGAAGGTGCAATACCTGGTATGCAAGTAAGGTAATGACTAAAGAGACAGATATTATTATCATTGGTGCAGGACCAGTTGGTCTTTTTACTGTCTTCGAAGCAGGACTTTTAGGACTTGAATGCATCCTAATAGACAATCTTGATAAAATTGGAGGTCAATGTAGTGAGCTTTATCCTGAAAAGCCAATCTATGATATACCCGGTGTCCCCAATCAAACAGCACAAGAACATGTCGACGCATTGCTAAAACAGATAGAGCCTTTTAAATATGATGTATTCTTAAATGAAAGAGTCGAGAGTTTAGAAGAAATCAAAGATGAGGATATCTCTTCTTGGAAAATAACTACATCTGAAGGAAACAAATTTAAAGCTAAAAGTATTTTTATAGCTGCAGGTGCCGGATCTTTTGAACCCAGAAGACCACCAAATATTGATAATCCCGATCGATTTCTTGAGAAAGGTGTTTCCTACTCTGTTAAATCTAAAGATAAATTTAAAGATAAAGATCTACTAATTTTTGGGGGTGGCGATAGTGCATTAGACTGGACAGTTGAATTGGCCGATATAACAAAATCTATAAAATTAATTCATCGAAGAGATGAGTTCAGAGGTGCGCCTAATACTGAAGCTCAAATGAGAGAATTAGTAGAAACAGGTAGTGTAGATTTGAAAACTCCGTATGTCATAGAAGATCTAGTTGGTACAGAAAAAATTGAGGGTGTTTTAGTTAAAAACTTTGAGTCAAAGAAAATAGAAGAAATCAAATGTGATGAAATTCTATTTTTATTTGGTCTTAATAAAAAATTAGGCCCTATTGCTGATTGGGGTATTGATATGGATAATAAAAAAATCTCTGTAGATACAGAAAAATATGAGACAACAACAAAAGGGATCTTTGCAGTTGGAGATATAAATGATTATCCCGGTAAGCTAGATCTTATTCTTTGTGGATTTCATGAAACTACCTTAGCAGTTCAAGAAGCTTTCAGAAGATCAAATCCTGGTGAAAGAGTTCCTTTCGGTTATACAACTTCTAATACTAAGTTACAAAAGAAACTAGGCGTTAGAGATTAAGTTTCTTCTTTCTTCTTGCTACCTGTTTCAATCTGACAGAATTGATCTTGATGAACCCAGTTGCGTCTTCTTGATTGTAAGTATTTTCATCGTCTTCGAAAGTTACAATTTTTGAATCGTAAAGGCTTAAATCTGAAGATCTACCTAAAATGGTTATATTGCCTTTATATAATGACATTTTGACACTACCTGAAACGAATTCTTGAGTCTTATCAATCAACGCTTGAAGAGCTTCTCTTTCTGGACTCCACCAATAGCCATCATAGATGAGTTGAGCATATTTTGGCATTAATCCATCCTTTAAGTGTGCAGCTTCAGCATCTAGTGTTATAGATTCTATTGCACGATGAGCTTGCAGAAGAATAGTCCCTCCAGGAGTTTCATAACATCCTCTTGATTTCATACCCGTATACCTGTTTTCAACAAGATCAAGCCTTCCAATACCATGTTTCCCAGCTAGTTGATTTAATTTTGATAGTATTTCAGAAGGAGAATTACTAACATTGTTGATTGATATAGGTTCACCAGATTTAAACTCAATGGAGATTATCTCTTCCTCATCTGGAGCATCTATTAGAGAAGACGTTCTTTGCCAAATTTCCTCTGGTGCTTTTACCGATGGGTCTTCTAATATCTCTCCTTCATAAGACGTGTGAAGTAAATTCTCATCTGTTGAATATAAAGGATCATCGGGGCTTGCATCAATTTCTATCTGATGTTCTTT
The DNA here is from genome assembly GCA_902604855.1 of uncultured SAR86 cluster bacterium. Classification (GTDB taxonomy): domain Bacteria; phylum Pseudomonadota; class Gammaproteobacteria; order Magnimaribacterales; family Magnimaribacteraceae; genus Magnimaribacter. The sequence continues at coordinate 67,143 of CACLAF010000002.1, forward strand.
GCAATAATCTACTAAGTCAGCTCTTGAAGTATATTCCCAGGTCCTCCAAGGAGCTATAACTTGAATATCAGGATTTAATGAGTAAGATCCAATTTCAAATCTAATTTGATCATTTCCTTTACCAGTAGCACCGTGAGCTATTGCATCTGCACCCTCTTCTTCTGCTATTTCTATCAGTCTTTTACTAATTAGTGGTCTCGCGATCGATGTACCTAAAAGATATTCACCTTCATATAATGTGTTAGCTTTGAACATTGGAAATATATAGTTCTTTGTAAATTCTTCCTTTAAATCTTCTATTAATATCTTAGAAGCACCAATAGCATTAGCTCTATCTTTAACTTGCTCAGGATTATGATCCTGTCCTATATCTGCTGTAAAGGCTATAACCTCAGCTTCATATGTATTTTTTAACCAATGCAGTATAACGGTAGTATCTAAACCACCAGAGTATGCTAGAACTATTTTTTTAATTTTTTTATCAATCATAATAATTAGATGCGTATTGTATACATAGAATCTGTAATTTCACTAAAGTGCACAAGATTAAGTTAACTTACAGAAAACTTTACGAATTTTAATAATAAATTTTAGAGTTCTAAGCTTTTTTATAAGCTGTTTTATACTCACTACTTCTTATATTTTCAAATACGAGGTTTGATTCTTCTTAAGAGAGAGATATGCTTGGTCACGTGGAATTATTTCAGAAACTTATTAAGTCATATAGCATAGACAAAATAACTTTTTTGATTAGTTTCTGTACCGTAATTGGCATAGCGAGCTTCATTTTATTGAACACCGATTTCGCTAAAATAATTATTGGCGAAATATATTCCTTTGTAGCTGATTATTTTGGATCTTACTATTTAATCTTGACGATTTTTAGCTTTCTATTTTTGATAATTCTTTCAGTTTCGAAATATGGGCAATATGTTTTGGGTGGCAAGGATAGCTCTCCTGAATTTTCATATATGAGCTGGATAGGCATGTTATTTTGTTCAGGAATTGGTGGTGGCATTATTTACTGGTCAGGGGTTGAATGGGCTTATTACGTTGAAATTCCTCAATTTAATATTAAACCTAATTCAGAACAAGCTTACTCTCTTGCAACTGCTTACGGGTTATTTCATTGGGGACTAAGTGCCTGGTCAATATATGGTATACCTGCTATTGGATTATCTATTGTATTTTACAAATATAATCTTACTTCTCTAAGATTAAGCTCAAGTCTGAAGGGTTTAGGAATAAATGATATTGAGTCATCTTTATTTGGAAGGTTTATAGATCTTATTTTCATACTAGCTACGGTGGGTGCCGCCGGTGGCACGATAGGCTCTTATATACCAATGTTATCAAGTGGATTTACTAATATTCTCAGTATAAACAATGGTTTGCATATAGATATTCTAGTAATACTTTTATGTGTCTCTCTTTTTGGCTTCAGTGTTTATAAAGGGATTGATAAAGGTATAAGAACACTAAGTAACTTTAATCTGATATTAGCCTTGATTTTTTTGTGTTCAATAGTTTTAACAATAAATTTTGAAGAATTACTTCAATTATCTATATCTGGCATTAAATATTCATTTCTTTATTTTTGGAAAATGAGTACTTTAGGCTTAGCAACACCCTCAGAGTTTGCTAAAGAGTGGACAATATTTTATTGGGCTTGGTGGGTTGCCTTTGGACCTTTAGTAGGTTTATTCATTGCAAGAATTTCTAAAGGTAGATCTTTGCGACAGGTAATTTTTGGTATGTTGCTTTTTGGAACTCTCGGTACATGGTTATTCTATTTAATATTGGGTGGTTACTCAATGAGTGGTGAGCTAAATGATCAACTAAATGTAATTCAAAATATGAAAGATATTGGTCATGCTGAAACAGCTATATCAGTCGTAAATTCGCTACCATTCAATACAATAATGCTTTTTCTATTTTGTGTTATTACAATAATATTTATTACTACATCATATGACTCAATGTCTTATGTAATCTCTTCTCATGTTTTAAATATAAAAGGTGGAATGAAAGAACCGCATAAAAATTTGAGATTAATCTGGGCTATCATACTAGGTATTCTCCCAGCTGTATTAGTCTTGTATTCTGATCATAACGTAGCTTTAGACTTGATATTAATAGCGTCTTTACCATTACTATTTGTTTATCCATTAATGGCCTTATCAATTATTAAGGAACTTAGAAAATAAATACCCTTTAAATTAGTGTTTAGCATTGCTGATTTCTTTTGATTGTTTCGTCAACTTTATTTTGTTCTGTTTATTGCTATATGTGCTGCTATGAATTCTAATAATACGGAATGTATCAATGATTTTTTAATTATGAAAAAACCTAAAGATTTAAACCTTGAGACACTATCTCTACATGCTGGCAATAAACCTGACTCTGATTTCGGTTCAAGAGCAACTCCGATCTACCAAACGTCATCTTTCGTTTTTCCAGATTCGGAAACAGCTGCTGGCATTTTTAATAATGAAAGAGCTGGTCATACCTATTCGAGGATAACAAACCCTACTAATGCAGTTCTGGAAGAAAGAATCAGCTCATTGGAAGGTGGAATAGGTGCAATTTCAACAGCTAGTGGACAAGCTGCACTCTTTTTAGCAATTACAACAATATTAGGTAAAGGTTCACACATAGTAGCTTCTAAGAGTCTCTATGGAGGAAGTCATAATTTACTTGAATATACATTACCAAGATTTGGAATTACCTCTTCTTTTGTGGACTTTAGGAAACCTAAAGATATAAAGTCAGCTATACAAAAAAATACAGGTTTGATATTTGGTGAAACTTTAGGTAATCCTGGTCTTGATGTTATGAACATTGAAATGGTTTCAAATATTGCACATCAAAATAAATTACCACTTTTGGTAGACTCTACTTTTACCACGCCCTATTTAATGAAACCTTTCGACTATGGAGCTGACCTGATTTTTCACTCAGCTACTAAATTCCTCTCAGGACACGGAGTTGTTATAGGTGGGCTGCTGGTGGATAGTGGTAAATTTGAATGGAGTTCAAATAATAAATTTAAAACACTAAATGAACCTTATAACGGATTTCATAATATGAAATTTGTAGAAGAGTTTGGACCTGCCGCCTTTATTAATAGAGCCAGAAAAGAGGGAGCAAGAGACTTTGGTGCTTGCATGAGTCCTCACACCGCCTTTTTGATTCTGCAAGGATTAGAGACACTTAGTTTAAGAATGGAAAAACATATCTCAAATACTCGTGAAATTGTTTCATTTCTCAATGAACACAAAGAAGTTAAGAGTGTTTCTTATCCTGAATTAGAGAATCATCCAGACAATAAACTAGCTCAAGAAATTCTACCAAGAGGTTGTGGAGCAGTTTTTACATTCGAAATTGAGGGTGGACTTGAATCTGGTAAGAAATTTATTGAATCATTAAACATCTTCTCTCATTTAGCAAACGTAGGTGATGCAAAATCATTAGTGATCCATCCTGCTAGTACAACTCACCATAGAATGGATACTCTAGCATTAAAAAATGCTGGAATTAGTGAATCTACAGTAAGACTTTCAATAGGTATCGAAGATATAAATGATTTAAAAGAAGATCTTGATGAAGCATTAAAACAAGCGAATCGATAAAATGTATTATCATCCTATCCAACAAAAAATTAATAATAGTGAACCTATTATTTTTATTCACGGTACTGGTATGGATCATACGGTATGGACTTTACCAGTGAGATACTTTTCTAGAAAAAAAATAGATGTACTGGCAATAGATTTACCTGGTCATGGACAAAATAAAGATAAACCACTGAACTCAATATCTAAGATTTCAACCTACATTTATAATTTTCTAGATAAACATAAAATTCAAAGATGCTCCTTAGTTGGGCATAGTATGGGTTCTCTAATAGCATTAGAGATGGCATCTTCTCGACCTGAAAGAGTCAAAGCTATATCTATGATAGGAACGGCTTTTCCAATGCAAGTAAATGAAGCGCTATTGGAATCTGCAAAAAGAAATCCTCAAATTGCTATAAATATACTTACATTTATGGGGTACAGCTATTCTTCGCGATTAGGTGGCAATAAAACTCCAGGCATGTGGATGACAGAATCGACTAAAAGATTGATGCAGAAAAGTAAAAAAGGAATTATTTTTAAGGACTTGAAGGCGTGTTCAGAATTTGCTGATGGGCTTGATAAAGCAAAAAAAGTCGAGGCTAAAGTGCAATTAATTTTGGGTTCCAACGATTTCCTAACACCGAGGATTAAAGCACAAGATTTAATTGATAATTTTAATCAACCTCTTGTAGAGGAAATATATGGCTCTGGACATTCCCTGATGATGGAAGAGCCGAACAAAGTGCTCGACTATCTAATTAAATTATTTAAAAATTAGTGCTATGAGGAGATTAATTTGAATAATTTAATCATAGGTGATGGAGGAATGGGCTCTGAATTAAGATTCAGAGGAGTCGAAGTACCTTCTCATGTTGAATCAATCTGGTCTGCTTTAGCTCTTATTGATAATCCAGAAGTTATAAAACAAATACATTTGGATTATATTGAAGCAGGAGCTGAGTATATTACTATTAATAATTATACAGTTACTCAACCTATCTTAGAACGTGTAGGAATGTCCGATCAACTTGAAGACTTAACGCTCCTCTCAATTTCTCTTGCAAAAGAAGCCATCAAAGAATCTGGTAAAAATATAATGATTGCAGCCTCCCTACCCCCTCTGGAGACAAGTTATCGGGCTGACCTTATTCAAGATACCTCAAAAATGTCTGATCAATATGGAGAACTGGCTGAAATTTTAGAAGGTCAAGTAGATATCATGCTATGCGAAACTATGGCAAATAGTGAAGAAGGTAGAGTTGCTCTCTCTTCTATTCAAAATTCTAAAGCTAAAAAATGGTTAAGTTGGACTTTACATGGCAATAGACTAAATACGCTACCTAGTGGTGAAACAGTTATTGAAGCATTTGAAGCAGTCCCTGATTTAGCTTGCGATGCGTATTTAATTAATTGTTGTGGAGCTAATCTTGTCACTGAATCATTAAAAGAATTGAATAAACTCACTGATAAACCTATAGGGGGATTTGCCAACTCAGAAATGATAGAAGCAATTCAAAATGATTCTTCTAGTATAAGTGCTGAAAATGACCATTGGTCTTCTGCATCTATTATTGATGAGAGAACTTACACTGACGAAGTTTCTAAATGGATTGATGAAGGTGCCACAATCCTAGCTGGTTGCTGCCGCACTAGACCATCTCATATAAAGGAGATGACAGAAAGATTAAAACAGAGGTAAGGGATTATTCCTGTTGTTCAACAGAATCTACTATTGCTTGTAACTCACCTGCTTCATGCAATTCAGAAATAATATCGCAGCCTCCAATTAACTCTCCATTCACAAATAGTTGAGGAAATGTTGGCCAATTTGAGAATTGAGGTAAATTGGCTCGTATCTCTGGATTTGAAAGAATATCCACAAATGAAAAAGGTTTTCCGCATGCAATTAAAATTTGTGAAGCTTTTGAAGAAAATCCACATTGAGGAGCTTCTGGTGAACCTTTCATATACAAGAGTATCGGGTTCTCCTTAACTTGATTCTCTAGTTCTTCAATTATAGTCATTTATCTATCTTACCTCATTTACATACATCAAGGAATTGCTTAGTTACAACTTCTAGTCCACTAATAAGAGCATCTGAAATCAATGCATGGCCTATCGATACCTCATCAACAGGTACTTTGGATAAAAATAATTCTAAATTGTTTAGATCTAGATCATGACCTGCATTAACGCCTAACCCAATATCTTTGGCATGATTAAAGGCCTTTTCATATTGAGAGACTACCTCGAGAGTTGGATTAACAGCATATGGACCTGTATAAAGCTCAATCCTATCTGCTCCAGCTAATTTTATCTGATCTATGTGTAATTTATCTGGGTCAACAAAGAAACTTATTCTGGTTTTAGTGGTTTTAAGTGTATCAACTATTTCTTTGATACTTTCAAGATCATCATCTTTAATCTGCCATCCATGATCAGAAGTGATCTGTTCAGGAGAATCTGGAACTAATGTGCATTGATCAGGTTCAATTTCTTTGACTAAATTTACAAAACCAGGATAAATCTCTGTGAGCTCTGAATATGGATTTCCCTCAATATTAAATTCAACATTTGATTCTATGCAGAGTGAAGAAATATCATATACGTCATCTGGTGTTATATGTCTCAAGTCAGGTCTCGGATGAACAGTTAGCCCTTGAATTCCACAATCAATTAAGATTTTTGATAATTCAATGATATCAGGCCTGCCTTCGCCTCTAGCATTTCTTAACCATGCAATTTTATTTACATTAACACTTAAATTTGTCATCTTTGATGTTCTATTATTACTTTGCCGCTTACATGCCCAGTTGCTGCTTTTCTATGAGCTTGTCCTATATCCTCTATTTTAAAAACTGAATCTATAATGGGCTTTATTGTCCCATTCTGAACTAAATCTGTCAGTTGCTTTAGACCAGATAAGCTTGGTCTGTATATAGACCAATGAATATTAATTGGACGAAATTTTCTTTTCTGCATTTGTCTTATATACAAAGCATGAGGAGCACCTAGAAGAATGCCTTTCGTATCCATAGTACTTACCAATGGATGGGTTAGTGTTATGTAATGTGAGTCCTCAGTTTTCTTTAAGATAGAACAGCATTTTTCTATTGCATGATCTGATACATGATCTCCCAGAAGATCATAGGCAATATCATAATCAACCAATACCTCTTCAAAATTTGAGATGTTGTAATCTATTACATGATCAGCACCTAAAGATTTAACCAATTCCATATTTTTTTCACTACAGGTTGTAGCTATCTCACAACCCATACTTTTGAATAACTGTATGGAAAAACATCCCACACCCCCTGCACCACCTTGTATGAAGACTTTTTTTCCATTTAAATCCTGAGGTCGAAGACCTGCCCATCTAATGATTGCCGACCAAGTAGTTTGTGCCACATAAGGCAAAGATGCAGCTTGCAAGTGATCTAACCGACTTGGTTTATGAGTTATTTCGTCTACATCAATACACACAAATTCTGCATGAGTGCCAGAGTTTGCATTGGAGCTGCAGCCCCAGACCTCATCCCCTGTTTTAAATTTATTAATATTGGTTCCAATTTCGGCAACCGTACCTGAAAAATCACATCCTATTATCCAGGGAAAGATATTTTTTCTTTGCCTCTCAAATATCGACTTCCCATAACCTTCTCTCTTCATTAGATCTAGGGGATTAACAGAAGACGCAGAAACTTTAACTAAGATCTGGTTCGGTTTTGGTTCAGGCACTGTTAAGCCATCTTCTAACTTTAACTTAGTTTCATCTCCATATTCTCGTAAAGTTATTCCGTACATTTATATTCCATCACTCAACAATTTTAAGCCTATTATCAATAAACAAAAATAAGTAATTCCATAAAATTTATCTCCATCCAGTTTATGCGTTAATTTGAAGCCTACATAAAAACCTAAAGGGGCAAATGGTAATAAAAATAATGCAGTCGTTATATTTTCAACCCTCAATTGGTCTAACAAATAGTATGGGTAAAGTTTGATCAAATTGACTAAGCCAAAAAAAATAGCTGCCGTGCCTACATAAACTCTATGATCTAGTTTCTGAGGAAGCATATAGATGTTAAATGGCAATCCTCCAGCGTGAATACCAAAGCTTGTAAATCCAGAAATTGTTCCCCAAATAGATCCTTTAGTGACTGAAACATTAGCCATTTCTGAATCTTTAGAAAAAAAGAAATAATTAAGCGAAAAGATAATCGCGAGAAGACCAAGAAATATTCTTATATTATCTTCAGATAATAAACTAAACCATAAGTAACCAAAGACTATCCCTACAGTAGCTGCCGGTAATAAAATAATTAAGTTTCTTAAATGGAAACTTCTACGATAACTATAGATACTGATCATGTCTTGGACACATAATATTGGAAGCAATATTGCTGCAGCTTGAAGAGGTGAAATAACTAGTGACATTAATGGAACTCCTAAAATAGCCAATGGACCAGCAAAACCACCTTTTGCGATTCCATACAAAAGCACAGCAGGTATGGAAACTGCATAAAATACAGGATCGTAAATCAACACTAGTTTAAATTTTGTGGAAGATCTTTAGGAGCTAGCTACAGCACCTCCATCACAAGTAATTGTTTCTCCTACTGTATATGCACCTGCTCTAGAACAGAGGAATATAGATAAACCTGCAATGTCTTCTGGGGTTCCAACTCTACCTCTTGGATTGGCATTTCCAACTTCAGACCAATTGATATCAAGATCACCACCTCCACCAACACCTGTACTTAACATCCATGTTGGGAAAGGGCCGGGCGCAATAGCATTTACAATAATATTTTCTTTAACAAGAGATGCTGCTAAAACACGTGTTAAATGGTGCAATGCTGCTTTGGAGGGGCCATAAGAAAATGCATCAAAAGTTCCTGTTTTGATTCCATCTATACTTCCTATGTTAATTACTCTTGAAGGATCTTCTGCACTGCCTGATTCTCTGAGCTTGGGTAGCAATTGTTGTGTTAAAAAGAAAACTCCTTTCACATTAGTATCCATGACTTTATCCCATCCTTTTTCAGAATATTCATCTATAGGTTCTCCCCATGAAGCACCTGCATTATTGACTAAAATATCTAAAGCCTCATCGGCGGGTAACATATCTCTGAGTGCATTTATCCCATCTAAATTTGATAAGTCTCCAGGAACGGAAATACATTCTCCGCCATATTCTTCTTGAAGTCTTTTAGCTGTAGCGTCACATACTTCGGCTTTTCTAGAACTTATATAAACTTTTGCTCCATTAGCTAAAAAACCTGCTGCAATCATTTCTCCTATTCCTCTTGAGCCACCAGTTACTAGAGCTACTTTGCCCTCTATAGAAAATAAATCTTTCATACTTCTCCTTGATTAATTAAAAAAATACCCCATATAAGTAGTGTAAGTGCCTTAGGGGCTTACGTAAATTATTTAATAACTTGCTTAAAAAAGGAGAAAAAAAATGATAAATAATACTTTTGACCTACTGTGGAGAGATATATCTCCATTTACTATAGGATTTGATAGAACTTTCGATACATTATCGCTTCTAGCCAATTCTAAACAACAATCTTCAAATTACCCCCCATATAACATAAGGAAGGTAAGCGAAGATAAATACACCATTGAACTTGCTCTAGCTGGTTTCGAAGAAAAAGAAATCGATATAGAAGCAGCCGGTGAAAATCTAACAATCAAAGGATCTAAAGCAAAAGATGCTTCAGAAGGCTTAGTTCATCAAGGTTTAGCTGCCAGAGATTTTACAAAAACATTTGTACTCTCTGATGACATGATCATCAAAGGCGCAGCTTTGAGTAATGGTATGCTCTATATAGGAATTGAAAGAGTCATACCTGATGAAAAGAAACCAAGAAAAATTGATTTCACGTCTAAAAGTAAACTTTTAGGATAATGAAGAAAAGGAGGGTTTTACCCTCCTTTTTTTTATGTGGTAAATTTTAATAAGTCATTTATAAAAACATTATACTTATCCATCATGAGTCTGACTTCCATCGTTGATCAATTAAAACAATTGTCTGTCGATACAAGAGTGCACTTTGTTATTCAGAGTCTTAATGGTTTTGAAGTTAATGAACAACAACTTAAACAGGATTCACTGGAAATTTGTAATATCCTTAAAAAGGATCTTAAATTTCTTAAAGATAAAAGTATCTTAAAAAATGACTATATCGTTCTATTGACCATTCCTGAAATTCTTACCTCCGAAGAAATGTCTTTTCAATATGTTGAGTTATTCGGTCTAGATCACAAATTTAAAATATTCGAAACTTGCGAACACAAGAACAACATAATCAATCTTTTTAAGATTGAGTAGGCTTCTTAAGTAAGAGTGTCATACGGTCACTCTCCCCTATTTCAGTATATTTGTCTCTATCTTGATCTTTTAATCTATAGTTAGGGGGAAGAGTCCAAACACCCTTAGGATGATTGGCTGTGTCTTTTGGATTTGCGTTAACTTCCGATGTTGCAACTAGCTCAAAACCATGTTTTTTTGCTATTTCTAAAGCATGTTCTTCAGTCACATAGCCGCTCTTTTTCATCATCTCCATTGATGTTCCTGGTTTAGCCCTGTGTTCAACAATACCAAAAATTCCACCTGGCTTCAAAGCTTTGAAAGTGTTTTCAAAAATACTGTCCATATTCGGTCCTAGCCAATTATGTAAGTTCCTGAATGTGAGTACAGCATCTACAGAATTAGCATCGGCCATTGAAGAATTTAAATCTACAATCTCTACTCTGCCGTACATTGGATTTTCGGACATTTTCTTTTCAAAATTTGCTCTACCTCTTCTGAAATATGCAACTTCTGAATCTTTACTCCAATGAGCGGCAATCAAAGTTCCAGGATAATGAATATAATTAGCTAATATTTCCGTATACCATCCTCCGCCAGGCGATAATTCAATAACAACCATGTCTGATTCGATACCAAAGAAAGATAGAGTCTCAACTGGATTTCTAGAAGAGTCTCTCAGCATATTTTTTGGCGTTCGATCATCACTCGCTACAGCACCTTTTAAATCGTGAGCAGATAAAGGAGCAAGAGATAAAGTTAAAAGAAGAAGTAAGAAGATTTTATTGATGTATTTCATAAAAAAAATAATATAACTAAATAGCAGTTTTGAGAAGGGTTGATACGACTCTTTCAAGTTGGTCTATGTTCCCGCATTGGAAGACTTTTGTGCAGTATGCAGAGTATTTTGTCATTACAGAGTCTCCAGTATCCCATCTATATTTTCCTTCTGGATTTAACCAAAATACCTGTTTTGATCTTTCTTTGATGGTTTTCATCAGATGAGCCTTTTCAGGACCAAAATTATTTCTGGCATCACCAAGTATGACAACTGTAGTTTTGTTATCAATTTCATCCAGACACAAACTCACAAAATCAGTTAAAGCTTGTCCATAATCGGTAGAGCCTCCGCCATGCTTTTGCAATGCTTTTTCGATTGCCTCATCTAGTTTTGCGTCTTTAAAGTCGTTAGTGACTTCTCCAAGATTAGAAGAGAAAACAAAGCCTCTTAACTTTGATACGACTTCTGTAAGGCTAAAAAGAAACATCAACATGAATCTTGCATAAGCACCTACAGAACCGCTCACATCGCAAATTACGTATATTTTAGGTCTATCAACTTTCTTATATGCCCAGCTCAGATTGAACAAAATACCTTGATTAACCCAGTTATCCCTAATTGTCTTTCTGATATCCAACTTACCTTTTTTAAAGTTTTTCTTTCTTCGAGAATGAAGATTAGCTAATTTTTTTGCCATCTTTCTTACTAGCGAATGAACTTCATTTAAATAAGATCTGTCTATTTGAGCCATATTCATGGATTTAAATATTTGCTCTCTTAGCTGTTCCCCTGATACATCTCCATGAAGAAGAAATTGTTGTTGAACATAATCAGATACTCTTTCTCGTAAATTTGTAAGTTGATTTCTGAGTTCTTGCTCAAGATCTGAAGGTAATTCATCTTCTCTAGACGAACCTAATTGCATCAATTCATCTTCTAGCTTCCCTACTCCCATTTTTTCTAAGATGCGTCTAGTAAAAACTGATCTTTGAGTGAAGTATCTAATCTCTCTTATTTCGGCCTCTTCAGCAGCATCGGCGATTGATAACATCAATTCTCCTTGAGATCCCTCTAAGAGTTTTTTTGCTAAATCTGAATCTACATCTTTTATATCGGATAGTTGATCCATATCAACAGAGTCTTGTTGTTTTATTTCATCGGAAAAGAAATCATCGAAACAAGCATTGAACTTATCTTTTTCGTCCGGTGTTTTAGATAGAACTATTGATAATGTTCTTTTTAGTAACTCTTTGTCTTCGTAACCCACAGAATCAATTACTGATACAGCATCTATGGTCTCAGCCGGAGATACTCTGACATTAGAGTTTCTAAGTGCTTTTACAAAATCAGTTAAGACTTTTTCCATCTGATGTTTCAGTAGCTGATGACACCAAAGCAGGAATCTCTTTTTTCACCACTTCTATATCTTGTTGATGTTTAAGAAGTACATTGAGTGTGTCTTCTGCTAATTTAGCGTCTAACTCTTCAGAGTTAAGAAGAATGACTGTCTTCGCCCAATCTATTGTTTCACTAATTGCGGGCAATTTCTTTAAGTCTAATTCTCGTATTCCCTGCACAAAGTTAACTAACTGTATTTGCATAGACTCTGATATTTCAGGAACCCTTGCTTGAACAATTTGTCTTTCCAGTTTGGCATCAGGAAAAGGGATATATAAATGAAGGCATCTTCTTTTAAGGGCATCACCTATTTCTCTACTATTATTACTTGTTAAAACGACAAGCGGTTTAATATCCGCTTTCCTAACGCCCAATTCTGGGATAGAAATTTGGAACTCAGATAGGATTTCTAAGAGTAAAGCCTCGAATTCCTCATCGGATTTATCTACCTCGTCAATGAGTAATACAGAGCCCTTTTCAGAAGTTAAAGCTTCTAATAGAGGGCGTGTTTCCAAAAAATCCTCTGAGAAGAAAATATCCTCAAACTTCATTAACCTATCAAGCGATTCTTTTAAGCCTTTAGCTCCTTCCAATACTTCTTGCATCTGTTCTTTTAAAATTTGAGTGTATAAAAGCTGTTTTCCATATCTCCACTCATAAAGTGCTTTTGATTCATCCAAACCTTCATAGCATTGCAGTCTTATCATCTCTTTTTTGAAATAAAGCGCCGCTGTATTAGCTAATTCTGTCTTTCCAACTCCTGGAGGCCCTTCGATGAGAATAGGTTTTTCTAATTCAGATGCTAGATATACAGCAGTAGCAATTTGCTCGCTACAAATGTATCCATGCTTCGCAAATCCCTTGGTAATATCTTTTATGATTTTTTTAGGTCCATCTGTCATCAATCTTCTCCTATCACTTTTTTTAGAGCATCGATGACACTCAGTGGATCATCAACGAATAGGTGGTGCATAGTCCCTGGAACTCCTATTACTCTCTCATTTGGAATATTCCCTACATAAAGGGTGTAATCCAAAATATCTTGTGTAAAAATTTGGCTCATTAAACCATAAACAATATTAATTGGGCATTTTATGGCCATAAGAATATCGGTAAGATCTTTTGTTTTATAGGTTTTCATGATCTTTCCGTCAGATTTTAAAACCCATCCATCGTCTCTTTCCTTGAAGGAATTGGAAGCGATGTGATTGAGCAGATAATCATTTCTGCATGGCTGAGGTGGGATTAATCTAAAACTATCCATTGCAGCTTCTTTATCATCATAAATAAAATCAGCCCTTATCATGGATTTGCTGGAAGAAAATCCTCTAGCTTTATCTGGTGGAACTACAACTATTGAATCTAACAGCGTTAAAGATTTGAATATTTCAGGATAGATAGACGTGGCATTAAGAGATATGGATCCTCCCATACTATGTGCTATGAAGTCTGCCTGACTCCACCTCATATCATCACATACAGCTTTTATTTCCTCTGCAAAAATTTCTTGGCTATAAATTTCTCGATGGTCACTATCTCCAGATCCTGATAGATCGATTGCAACTGCACAAAAATTATCTAAAAATGCAGGAGCTACGAAATCCCACCAGTGGGCATGAGCGCTATAACCATGGATGAAAAATAGACCTGGCTTACTTTCATCACCCCATACCAAGTAATGAATATTCTTGTCTTTAACTTCAACGTATTTAGAAACAGGCTCAACTAGAAGTGATTCATTGAACCAGTCTAAATTAGACATGGATCTAGCTGACTGAGGTTATAGCAGCTTTGAGAGCATCGGCAATCGTATCTAAGTGTTCCTTTTCAACTATGAGCGATGGAGATAACACCAAGAATTCACCTGAATATCTAACTAGAACATTGTTGTCATAGCAATGCTGAAAAACTTTTGCTGCAAATTCCGTTGCGGGAAGTCCATCGGAACCAAAATGAATTGCACCCATTAAACCTATATTTCTAATATCAATGACTTGATTCAAACCCTTAAGAGAGTGAATGGCTTCTTGGAAGTGAGGTTCCATTTCTTCTGCTTTATCAAACAAACCTTCTTCTTCGTATACATCCAAGGCAGCTATACCTGCTGCACATGCAACTGGATGACCTGAATATGTGTAACCATGAAATAGTTCAATCATTGCTTCTGGACCTTCCATAAGTTGGTCATAGATGGAATTATCGAAAGCAACAGCACTCATTGGTATCATTGCGCTAGTAAGACCTTTCGCCATCGTTATCATATCGGGTCTAACGTCGAATCTATTGGCAGCAAAACAACAACCTAATCTTCCAAAACCAGTTATCACTTCATCAAAAATTAAAAGCACGTTATGTTTTGTGCATATTTCTCTAATTCGTTCCAAATAACCTACTGGTGGGACTATAACGCCACCTGATCCTGTGACTGGCTCAATAATTACCGCAGCTACTGTAGAAGGATCTTGAAGAATAAGAATTTTTTCAAGTTCATCAGCTAAATGAAGTCCCCATTCAGGCTGGCCTTTAGAGAAGGCCATATGTTCTGTGTCCCAAGTGTGAGGCATATGATCAATACCAGGCAATAAAGGTCCGAAAGATTTTCTGTTTGGAGTGAGTCCACCAACAGAAACTCCTCCAAAATTTACTCCGTGGTAACCTTTTTCTCTTCCAACGAACTTAGTTTTTTGACCATCGCCTTTTGATGCGTGATATGCCAAAGCAACTTTCATAGCTGTTTCAACAGCTTCAGATCCAGAATTACCATAAAAAATTCTATCGAGCCCTTTGGGAGTTAGTGATGATACTTTCTCAGCTAATTCAAAAGCTTTAGGATGAGACATATTAAAAGCTGTAGCGTAATCCAGTTCAGCTGCTTGATTTTGTACAGCTGCGACTATCTTTGGATGGCAATGGCCAGCATTTGTGCACCACAAGCCCGCTATGCCATCTAACACTTCTCTGCCATCATCACTCTTGTAATACATCCCTTTAGCGGAAGTTAAAAGACGTGGGTTTGCTTTAAACTTTTTATTGGGCGTAAAAGGAAGCCAATAATTATCTAAATTTAGATTCTCTTGTGATCTCATGTCTACAATTATACTTTATCAATGGGTTCGAGGTCTTTTTTTGTACTGAATATACAGATCATTGCAACAATAAGGAATAAGATTAAGTAAGGATATATAACAGTCATTTCATTCTCCAGCATGATCCATCCAAAAACTGCGGGTGCTAAAGATGCGCTAAGTAGAATGCAAGCATTTAACCAAGCTCCAAGTCTACCTGAAGGATCAATATCAGCTGCAGCCGCCAAGATGAGAATGACCATAATGACAAAAACTATATTCCAAGTGATGTTTCCATAACAAAAAGTATCATAAGAAGGGATTCCAAAGATTGCATAAACGCAAATTGAGGAAACCAATAGACACAATAAAATTGTTTCTTTTCTTCTTATTTTATTTCCAAATATACCTATAAATACCGGTCCGAGAAGACTCAGAATAATGGCTAGAGATATAACACTCCCAACTTCAGAGACTCCCATATCTATATATTCCACTCCAAATCTTTCCATAAACGCCCACATACCACTGGAAGGAATCTCGTAAAACAGCACCGCCGTAATAAGTAAGAAATAAAGCCACTTCTGAGCAATAGGTTCTCTAACTAAATTAGCATCATTTGTGTTTGATGTTTTGGCAAAGAAAAAGAGCAAGGTTAACGCTATGTAGACATAAATAAAATTAAAGAAATAATAACTATGTCCTCCGTCCTCTATCCATGTACTAGAGATGTATATAAGAAACGCAGCAGTAAGTGATGCGAAAAGAGTAAACAGTGCATAAGATCTATTGGGATCTTGTGATGAGGCCAATATTGAATGACCTGAAGCTATAAGCATACCGCAACCTATTCCCGAAAAAGCTTTTATAAAAGTAATTTGATTAACATCACTGGATACAGAACATAAGTAATAACAAACCATAACAATAAGACTGCCAATCAAGCCAAGTATCCTGCCCTTATAAACTGCGTTACCGAAATATAAGGAGCTAATCGCGGCGAAGAAAAGTTCAAGCGTAACCACCAATCCAGCTTCTTGTGAATTAGCATTCAGGCCAACCGATACAGCGCTTACATTAAAGGGTGCTAATGAGGAAGCTAGATTTCCGAGTTCCAACATAGCCATGCCAGCCAATAGATGAAAATAAGTCTTGTATTGCATTTATCTTTTAGTTGGAAACCTTAATATATAGATATAGTGTATACATAAAGAAAACTTATTGTGCCAAATAGTAAAAATCATAGCTTTATTGAACCCCAACAAGAAAGAAGCAGGAAAAGGTTTGAAGAAGTATTAAAAACTGCAGAATTTATTTATAAAAACCAAGATGATTATGATTTAACTGTACAAGATATAGCCAAGCTATCCGGCATGAAAAGACCCTCTATTTATAAATTTTTTCCAAGTAATGAATCTATTCTTGAAGCTCTATCATATAAATATTCTTCATCCCTATTTAGTCTAGTAAAGAAAAATCTAAATAACCTAAATTATTCTGATGAAAAAGAAATCATCAAGGTTGTAGTGGATGTCTACGCAATATATGTTAATAACAATTATTGTATTTCTGACCTAGTCTTTAATGTTTTCTCTAAAAACTTTCTTATTGAAGAGATTCTCAAACTTATAGAAGCAAAAAGTACCGGAGAAACTAAAAAAATAAAATTTTCTCTCAGTATTTTAATGGCGTGTTTAGGAGATTCTCTCAGTCAGGAAAAAGTAATTACACCGAGTTGTGTTGCTGAAACTAAAAAGGCCTGTCTTCTTTATCTTGCTAGCTAGGTTTATCCAAAATCTTATTGATTCCAAAAGCTAAAAACGCACCTATAAATTGTGCAGTTATAAAAAAGAGAACATTACCAGGATCAATACCTGTAAACGTATCCGTAAACATTCTTCCGATTGTAACCGCAGGATTGGCAAAAGAGGTTGAGGAAGTAAACCAATAAGCTGAGGTTATGTATAAACCTACTGCGGGTGCTACCAATTCTGATCTAACTGTTCTTACTCTAAGGATAACTAATAACAATCCGAAAGTGGCTACAACTTCCGAGATATATAAATTTAACCCACTTCTAGAATTTACTGAAACCTGAAGGGCATCTAAACCAAACATATAATTTGCCAATAAGGTTCCAGAAATTGCACCAGACACTTGCAATAAACCGTAAAGAATAAAATTTCTAGATGAAAGTTCACCATTTGCAAACATGACAACAGAAACAGCTGGATTAAAATGAGCTCCTGAAATTTTGCCGAACATCCATATAAGCACTATCAAACCAGCACCGGTTGCGATTGTGTTCGCTAATAGTGTAATCGAGTCATTATCTGAAAGTGACTGACCCATAATTCCAGAACCAACAACAATCATTAATAGAAAAGTTGTTCCTAAATATTCACTCAAATAAGCTTTCATCTGGCTCTTCTATTTCTTTGGTTGGAAATACACATTTAGGATCATTATGCTGTGGATTGTTTACATGTTTTGAAACGGTATGGTGAACAATCGATTTTGCTGAAAAAGTATCTTCGCAGCTTATATCATCACCATTTAGCCAGTTATGAAAATGTTGTTTAGAAATAATTAAAGGCATACGCTCATGAATAGGTTTAAGCGACTCTACGGCTTCTGTAGTGACTATCGCGCAACCTACCTTGCCCCTGTATCCTCCAAAAACTCCTCCAAAAAAGAAAATATCTCCATTAAGATGATGAAAATATGGAATTTTGTTCTCTCCAGATTTTCTCCACTCATACCAACCATCTGTTGGTATAAGACAACGATTAGAATTAGAGAAAGAAGGTTTTTCAGTTAGTGTTTCAATTCTTGCATTTACTAAATTAAAAGGTTTATCAGCCCAGTAAGGAGTGAAGCCCCATTCAATAGATTGTAATTTATCGGTTAAGGCTAAAAGTTTTTGTCCTGGTCCAATGTTATAACTTGCCTCAAAGTCAGTAGAACCATATTTAGTTTCTAAATTATCTAGATTTCTAAGTGTAAAACGTCCACACATTATGACTTTGTATACTCAATCCTATTCTTCTTCAACCACTTTAGGGCTTTAAGGTTATTAGAAGATGTCACTTTAAGTTCCTTGAACAGTATTTTTTATAAGTTATAGTTTTACCGTGTTTAAGTTTGATGTGACCGAATATAACTCTTTGAGTAAAGACCAATATATTGAAGAAAGAAGACTCTTACAAATTGAATTTCTTAAGCTTCAAAAATGGGCAATTACTAATAAGAAAAAAATTGCAGTTGTCTTTGAAGGAAGAGATGCTGCCGGTAAAACAGACACCATTAACTTGCTGGCAAGACATTTGATACCGGATCATTTCAGATATGTACATCTAGGAATACCATCAGAAGGTGAATCAAAAAAATGGTTTAAAAGATATGAAAAGCATATGCCTAATGAAGGCGAAATAGTCTTTTTTGACAGGTCTTGGTATACAAGGGCTACTGTAGAAATAACAATGGGTTATTGCTCAAATAAGCAATATGCAAACTTCATGAAAAAGGTTATTCCTTGGGAAAAAGAATATATTGATGATGGTCTTATTCTTATTAAGTTCTACCTATCAATTCAAAAATTACAACAAAATAAAAGGTTTAATGAGCGTAAAACAGATCCATTAAAAACATGGAAGCTAAGTGCAAATGACCTTAAGATTGCTGAAAAGTGGGATATCTTCTCTTTCTTTAAGGATCAGATGTTTAAACTTACCTCAACGGATAAAGTACCCTGGGTTATTATCAATGCTAATAATAAAATGGTCGCAAGATTGAGTGCCTTGAGATATCTACTTAATGAAATAGATTACGATAACAAAAAACTCAGTAAACCAACGACATGGGAAGGTAAGATCAATAATTACAGAATTACTCATAATGATGTCGAATTCTCCAATCTATCGTACTTACAGTTTAAGACTTTAGAAAAAGCGTTTAAAAAATAAAATATTCAATTGAAAAAAAGCGAATTTCATCGAATTGCAACTATAGATATTGGAACTAATGGTATTAAGTTCAAGCAGTACAGAATAGATGTAAATAAAAAATCAAAAATACAGCAGGATACATTTAGTAGGGTAAATATAAGACTGGGTGAAGATGTATTTAATTACGGATTGATAAGTGAAAATACACAAAAGAAATTATTTAAAGAACTCAGCAAGCTTATAGAATCGGTAAAAAAGAGAAATATTAAGTGGATAGGTATATGTGCCACTTCGGCAATGCGAAGTGCAGAAAATGGTAAAGATATTTGCGAAAGACTTGCAAGTGAATTGAACGTTGATGTAAGACTTCTTAGCGGTAATGAGGAAGCGTACTTTCTAAAATATCTGAATACAAAAAAAATCATGGATTTAAACAATTACCTATCAATAGACATAGGCGGAGGTAGCACTGAATTGCATATCAAATATGGTGATGAAGAGTATTTACAATCGGTAGATCTGGGTGCTGTCAGGTTATTGCAACAAAAAGATTTAAAAGAAGAGTGGGATAAGTTGGATGATTTTTTAAATAAGATTGGATATTTAAATGCAGAGGCTCTTGTAGGAATTGGAGGCAATATAAGATCTCTTCTTGAAATATCTGGAAAAGATAAATTTACATCTTTAGGTTATGAAGAATTTATAACTTTACAAAAGAAGCTTGAAAATAACTCCCTTGATGATAGAAAGAAATTATTTAATTTAGGTGATCATAGAGCTGATGTCATAGTTCCTGCAACCAAGATAATAGAAAGGATTTTAAATAAGACAGGTATAAAAGATTTATATGCTCTCAATTGGAGTCTATGCGACGCTATAGCATTCGATTACTACCTCAAGAACGAAGAAGCGTTTATATAATTTCTATAGAAATATTCCTTTAAGGGTAAAGAAAAATAGTATGGATAAACCTGCTCCGACTGGCAGTGTAACTACCCAAGAGACTATTATTCTTCCTACAACTGAGAAATCGACTGCTGATAACCCTCTTGCTAAGCCAACACCTAATACGGCTCCAACGAGTGTATGAGTTGTCGAAATAGGTAAGCCTGTTCCAGAAGCTAATACTACGGTTGTTGCAGCAGCTAATTCAGCAGCAAATCCTCTACTTGGTGTTAATTCAGTGATGTTTCTACCTACTGTTTCAATAACCTTGTAACCTAAAGTGGCTAGTCCAGCAACAATACCTGTAGCTCCAAGCAAGAGAATCCACCATGGCATAGAAGACTTAGCTGCAATTTCACCACCTGATTGAACAACACTCGCTATAGCGGCCAGTGGACCTACTGCATTTGCAACATCATTTGAGCCATGCGCAAAGGCCATAGCGCAAGCTGTAAAAACCATAAGAACCGCAAAAACTTTTTCAACCCCATCAAAGGTAACATCACCGCGTTGTTGAGTTGTATTCTCTATTTTCCTAAGAAAGAAAGTTCCGATAAGAGCAATACCAAAACCAATAGCGATGGAATACGTTAAACTTTCTCCAAATGTCAAAGACAGTCCTATATGTTTCAAGCCTTTTAGTAATGTCACCATTGCTATAACAAAACCCACTAAGAACATATATCCAGGCACATATTTCTTAGCATTTTCAAATGGCTTATTTGTGTTCAGAATTAATTTTTGTACTGAGAGGAAGATTATGAAAGCTATAGTTCCTGACATTAAGGGAGAAACTACCCAGCTGGATACAATAGATCCGACTTTTGACCAACTAACAGCATCAACACTTATTCCTACTGCAGCAAATCCGACAATAGCACCAACAATCGAGTGAGTTGTAGAAACGGGCCAACCTCTTGATGAGGCTATTAGTAACCATGTTCCTGCAGCTAGGAGAGCTGCCATCATTCCAAATACTAATAAATCTGGTGAATCTTGAAGTAGATTTGGATCTATTATTCCCTTACGTATGGTTGAGGTAACTTCACCTCCTGCAAGGTAAGCTCCGGCAAATTCGAAAATACAAGCAACCAGAATAGCTTGGGCCAAAGTAAGAGCCCTAGCACCGACAGAAGTTCCCATTGCATTAGCTACGTCATTAGCTCCGATTCCCCAGGCCATAAAGAATCCAAAAACACAGCCTGAAATAAGTAAGTAAGGTCCGTATAAAATAATAGTTTCCATATTAGTCTCCTATCTAGAGGCGATTAAGGAGATTCTGTGGCCAACTTGTTCAGCCCTATCAGATAATTCTCCAATTTTATTAATAACGTCGTACAAAAACATAACATCTACAGGTGGTAGATCTTTTTCTATCTTAAAGAGCTCACCTCTCAAAGTGATTTCGGTTTGATCATTACTATTTTCTAAAGAATCCAATTTCTCTACTAAAATTTGCATTTTTTCAGCAG
This sequence comes from uncultured SAR86 cluster bacterium, assembly GCA_902604855.1. GTDB lineage: Bacteria > Pseudomonadota > Gammaproteobacteria > Magnimaribacterales > Magnimaribacteraceae > Magnimaribacter. The sequence continues at coordinate 88,693 of CACLAF010000002.1, forward strand.
CCTTTCCCCCAAAAGAAAATTGAAATAATTCATCTATATGATCTACAGCTTCAGCTGCTGCATAAGTTATCTCTTTAGCCTCTAGAATAAAATTTTGAAATGATTGATGTATGGTAGAGGGAATTTCCATATTTCTGCCTATCATCAGACCAGAAATATCTTTTACAGTATTAGGAATATCATCAGCTAATTTTATTAGATCCAATATATCTTCCCTAGGGACAGCGAAAAAGATACTTTTAGGTAACAGACTTCTAGTTTCAGCCTTTAATTCATCTGCTTGATTTTCCAGATCGGAAATTAATTTCCTGGATTGAGTTGCCCCGCTCCAATCTGATGCTACGACAAATTCAATAAATCTAAGCAACTCATCAACTGAGTTTATAGAAACTTGCATATGTGCCTTTATTGGGCCGAAAGGTGACTTTCTAATGATGTCATTGTAGCCAGTAGATTTCATAAATGGTCTCCACAGATTATTGGTTGAAATTTCTTAAAAATATTCACTATTAGGTATTCTGAATTCTTATTGTGTCAAATTTGTTACAAATATAAGAAAGGTTTGTAAAAAGGTTCAGAAGATTTAAAACTTATATTCAAACCCTATTCCTGTTATTTCTTTTTCTTTAGATGTATTGTCTCCACTTAAATCCGTGAAGAAGAAGAAAGCTTTAGCTTTACTGCTTAACTTATAGTCATAGCCAAAAGAAAATTGCTTTCCTGAATCTAATTTCATATCGGACTCTGCCTGTTGAAATTTAAGTGTTCCCTTATCACCTACCTTCTGGGAAAAACTAATAACATAACCGTCTTCTTCTACTCCTGTAGATAATTTTTCACTATCTTGAAACATAATTCCTAATTGACTGCGGTTGAATGGAATTTGAAGTGTTAATCTTGTTGAGTCGTAGCCCTTAAGTTCCGAATCAAAGGCCAAGGCAATATAAAAATTTTCTGAGTCGTAACTGATAGAGGTTGAAGTTGAGTCACCTATGCTGTCATCACCAAGCCCTTCTGTGCCTTTTATTGCATTAAATGTTGCAGAAAAGCCGTTAATCTTTGGAGTTGTATATCCTACCAGGTCGCTCATCCTGTTCTCACCTTGCAATATATTTTTAATATCACCTGCAAGGTCATTAAAAAGATCTATTTTCTTTTGTGATTTTTTTGTGGCTGTGTCGTGCTTACCAAGGAAAATAGTACCCGCAGATCCTTTTAAACCCACAAAACTATTTCTTTGTTTAAAAGTTCTATCTTTTGATTCATCTGCAGTTCCATCTACAGGATCAATTTCGTATTCAGCTTGATAAATAGCTTCTATTCCTTCTCCAAAATCCATACTTCCTTTTATACCCAATCTAGAAGCGTTGCTTACCATATCCACTTCGGTACCAGAAGCTGTATCTTGAGATTCAACTGATATCCAAAGTTTTCCGTACACAGTTGGTTCCTCAGATTGTAAATAAAGAACAGGAACAAGTAAGAGCATAGAAAGAATTTTAAATTTCATATTTTTTCTCCAATATTTATTTTGTACTTTAAATATGAAATGTTACGTTTGTGTTTCGTAACAGGAACAGGTTTGGAAAAAGGATTAGTTTTTTTTGTTTAGGGTGAACCAGAAAATTGTACCATCGGGGTAGGCTTTTTCGTTACCCACAGAACCACCCATAAGATTTACTAAATTCTTGACTATAGATAAACCCAATCCAGTTCCCTCCTTTAAAGAAGTATTGTTATTTTGAATTCTGAAGAATCTCTCGAATACTCTTTCTCTTTGATCTGCGGGTATACCTTGTCCATGATCTTCAATTTCAAATCTCACTTTAGAGCCTTGGTCTTGCATATTAATAATGATCTCTTTACTTTCTTCAGTTATCCCGTATTTGACTGAATTTTCTATAAGATTATCAACAACTTGGAGTAATGCCTTAGTATCACAAATTACCTTTATATCAGAAGAGATATTATTAATAATCTTTATGTCAGGATTATTTGATAAAACAGAGTTAATTGAGGTTTTAAAAATCTCTGAAATACTATTTTCTGCAAGCTCAAGATTGTATTCACCCGATTCTATAGTTGATAAATTCAAAATATCTTCCAGAAGATATGAGAGCTTTTCTGAGTTTTTTAAGATTGCATTAGAAAATTTTTGTGCAATCTCTTTATCATCTAAAGCGCCATCAACTAGGGATTCTGAATTAGCTCTTATAACAGCAACTGGAGTTCTTAATTCATGAGATAAATTAGCAATAAAATCTTTTCTAATATTCTCTAATTTCTTTATTCGGGTGATATCAATAAAAACAAGTGTTGTTTCAAGTGATTCATAGTCGTAGGTAGCATTTACCAAGAAACTTTTATTACCTGGATCAACACCAAAGATTTCTTCTTCTGCTGATGTATCAACTTTTGCACTTTTTATTAAATTAATTATCTCGCCGTTATTAAAAACCTCAACTAATTTACTACCTTCATAGTCTTTAGGAATATTTAAATCCATAGAAGATACTGAATTAATTTGAGCGATACAGTCATTTTCATCTAAGACAATAAGTCCGATACCTGTCTTATCTAATATTTGCGGTAACTCTTTTGTGGTTAAAGTACCATTTTGAACAATGTTACTAGATTCTATTTTTTTTTCTTTTACAAAGAGACGTAAGATTTTAGACAACATAATTAAATCTATAACCTACGCCACGAACTGTTTCTATTTTTGAGCCTATATCACCTATTTTGCTGCGCAGTCTTTTAACGTGCGTATCTACTGTCCTTGTGGTCACTGAGGAATTGTAGCCCCACACCTCTTCAAGTAAAACTTCTCTAGGCTGTATTCGGCCATTTTTTTGAACCAAGTGCTTAAATAATAAAAACTCCTTAGCAGTTAATTGTATTTCGGTATCGCTGATAAAAACTCGATAAGAGGAAAGGTTTATTTCAATATCACCTAAAGTGATTTTACTAGTCTCTTCCTGTTTTTCTCTTCTTTTAAGTACCGTTGAGACTCTAAGAGCAAGCTCCCGAACGCTAAAAGGTTTTACAACATAATCATCAGCGCCTAGTTCAAAGCCTAACACTCTATCGACCTCTTCCCCTTTAGCTGTAAGCATAATGATAGCTATATCAAAGGAGTCTGAGTTATTCCTTATCTTCTTACATATATCTAAGCCTGATATGTCCGGAAGCATAAGATCTAAAAGAATAAGATCCGGTTTTTTTCTAGCTATTGCGTCTATAGCATCCTTACCTTTGGAGACAGCATTGACTGTGTAACCTTCCGATTTGAATTTGAACTCTAAAGTAGACCTTAGATCTAGCTCATCTTCGACAATGAGTATTCTTTTTGACATCTGTTAAGTATATTGTCACCTTGTGACAAAATTGTAAATTACACATATCAATTTAGTTAAGATATTTTATTTTTGTGGTTATCCGCCACCCTTTGTCTTAATTCAGAGCTAGAAAAATTATGTTCGCGTTTATTAAAATAACATTTACCATCTGATATTTCTTTGCCAGTAAAATCTTTATCTTTGTATTCATCTCCAATGATCCTAATATCCCATTCCTTTGTACTCAAAATATCTAATACATCTTGTTCTGAATCATATATCAAGACTTCATCAACATAACGACAACCTGATACTTGGATTTGTCTTTCTACGATAGATTGCACCGGGGAATTTTTATTTTTTCTATCTATGCTTGGATCTGTTTGAATACATACAATTAGATGTTCACAAACAGTTTTTGCTTCTTCAAACATCAGTACATGACCTGCATGAAAGAGGTCAAATGCACCGAAAGTTATGCCTTTTATCATAATTAAACGAAGTAATTTACGATCAATATAATAATTGCATTGACTGTATATTTGAATGTTTATTTAATGCGTATAGGAGTCTTAATGTTTGAAATTAAAAAAACACAATCTTGCTTGGGGGCATACATTGAAGGTCTAGACCTGTCCAAATCTTTTTCAGAGAAGACGTTAGGAGAACTTAAAAATGCTTTGTCTGATAATGAAGTTTTGTTTTTCAGGAATCAAAATATAACTCATGACGATCACAAAAGATTAGCTTCCGCATTTGGTTTAATGCAATCCCACCCCGCATATCCAACTATTGATGGCTTTCCTGAGATTACTATCCTTGAAAACGATGAAAAAAACCCATCTAAAATTGAGGAGTGGCATACAGATATGACCTTTAAAAAAACTCCTCCTTTGGGAAGTATCTTGATTGGCAAAATTATTCCTAAGACTGGTGGAGATACTATGTTCTCAAGCCTATCAAAAGCCTATGATGATCTTTCGCAGGAATGGAAAGAAAAGCTTGAAGAGATGAATGCTATCCATAGTTTTGAATTTGGTTTTAAAGAAAGTCTCGAAGAGGAAGGTGGTCGTGAAAGATTAGCTGATGCCCTCAAAGAAAATCCACCCGTATCCCATCCTGTAATCAAACAACATCCTGTCACGGGACGAAAAATAATTTATGTTAATAGGCTCTTTACTTCTCATATTGAAGGTGATGATACTGAAGGTTCAATTTTAAATTTCTTGTTTGATCACATTCATCAAGAGAAATATCAATATCGGTTTTCTTGGGAAAATAACTCTATAGCTTTTTGGGATAATAGATCTGTTCTCCATAAGCCCGTTAATGACTATTGGCCTCAACTAAGAAGAATGGAGAGAATTACTATTGAGTCTTGAATTGATATCTAAAGAAATCTATCCACCAATTTGTCACTTCAAGATAATTGGATTGTTCATTCAATAAACTCTTTTCAGCAGATTGAAAACTTTCTTCTCCTAGAAGATCCCTTCTCTTACAAACAACGTCATAAGCATACTCATTTGTAAATTCAGGATGTCCTTGTATAGACATTATATGATCGCCTATAAAATACATCGCATTGGGAACAGAGTCATTAGAGGCTACTAAAGTCGATCCCTCAGGTAGATTAATAACTTGATCTTGATGTGAATGGATTAATTTTATATCTTTATTTGGTTTCTCAAGCCAGGGAAAATGATTGTGGAATGTGTATTCTTGAAGTCCTAATACCCACCCTACTTTAGCTTTCTTAACCTCTCCACCTAGTGCTTTGGCTATAAGTTGATGACCAAAGCAAACACCCAGTAACGATTTTTTCTTGTCATTAAGGAGACAAATAAAACTTTCCAGGTCTCTAATCCATTTAATATCATCATAAACACTCAATTTAGAGCCCGTTATCAAATATCCATCGCATTCATCTATATCCTGAGGATATTCGTCTAGGGTTATGTCATAAATCTTAAGTCGTATATTCGGGTCTGCTTCAGTGAAGATTTTGTTATAAAAGTCATTTTGATCTCCATGTTTTACTTGAAGATCATCTAAAACATGATCTGTCAAAAGTATTCCTATTGTTAATTCACTCACTGCTGTGAATCTTAACTTATAAAACATGACTGATCATTCAATGCCTGATATTCTTTATCAAAAATTTAAGGGAGATATTATGAAAACTGATTACGAATTTCTAACAACGGAAATAAACGGACATATTCTAGAAGTCACTATAAATAGACCTGATGTAATGAATTCATTGCATCCTCCTTCTCATAGAGAGTTCGATGAGGTTTGGAGTGAATTTACAAACGATGAAGATCTTTGGGTGGGTATTATTACAGGTGCTGGTGATAGAGCATTTTCAGCAGGTAATGACTTGAAGTATCAAGCCTCAGGTGGAGATAGGTCTGGAATGCCTGAAACTGGTTTTGCCGGTCTAACCAGTCGTTTTAATTTGAATAAACCTATTATTGCAGCAGTGAACGGAGTTGCCATGGGAGGAGGAATGGAAATTGCTCTTGCATGTGACATCATAATTGCTTCATCTAACGCAAGGTTTGCTTTACCGGAACCAAAAGTTGGATTAGCTGCTCTTGCTGGTGGTATGCAAAGGTTACCCAGACAAATAGGAATGAAAAATGCTATGGGAATGATGCTTACTGGTAGACATGTTGAAGCTGCTGAAGCAAAGGAGCTTGGTATCGTAAATGAAGTTGTTGAGTCTCAGGCTGACTTGATGGATAGAGCCAGAGACTGGGCAAAACAAATAGAAGCCTGTTCACCAATGTCTATTAGAGCAACAAAACAAGTTGCTTATGAAAGTCTAAATGATGCAAGTTTGGAGAACTCAATGAAAGGCCAATATACTGCTGTACACGATTTGTTTACCAGCGAAGACTTCATTGAAGGTCCGGTAGCATTTGCCGAAAAACGTGCACCTAACTGGAAAGGCAAGTAAGTTTTATCCTCATCAATATTTTTTATAATCAACGAATATTGGTGAGGACCAGGCTCTCTCTTGTTCTTCAGAGAGACAATCATCTTCGTATGGCGTAAGCATTGAACTACCACTGCAAATATTCACAGATTTGCAGTTACCGAACTCATCGTATTCGCATCTAAGATTACCTGCATTGATAATTTTAGAAGTTTCTTCAATTGCTTTTACATAATAAACAACATCTCTCTCGGACTGATCAAATTCATTATCAACAAATGTAAATTCACATGACTCGCTATCATTACATTTATGAACTTTCCACGGATCTTGAATAAGGTCTGATACCTCTTCATTTTCATTTAATTGAGAAAGAATCCTTACAACTTCTATTCGATCGATCTTCTTTCTTTGATCTGAAGGGTTGTAGCATTCGTTTCTACACAGATCAGTGATCCTTTCTTTGCCGAGCGAACTAATTGCATATTCTGGACAACCTGGTTTTTGTTTGAATGATCCAGCTGCTCTAACGATAAATCTTGGATTAGTTTTCATTTTTGTTTCAGAGCCCATAGGAATAATACCCTCACCAGAGTTTAATAAATCAAACCACAACAAAATTCGAGTTCCGCTCGTCGCATAAACTTCTTTTGTTTTAAGTGAGTTCCATATTGATTCTCTAGATTTATCTTGGGAGTGAGTAGCTACTAAACCACCTGTATAGAAAAAAGATGAAGTTCTCTCCATCTCTATTGGTCCAGGTGGAAGAGTTTGTCTAGTCCAATTTCTTCTTACTGACTCTCCATAGGGACCATCACCTTCTCTAAAACCTAAAAGGTATCCTGTTGGATCAGCAGGACCAGCGGCTTCCGTCATTTCCCGTCGATTTATTTCTTTGTATCCAGTTCCAGGTCTAGCATTATGATTATCTCCTGAGGCAACCAAACCAAACCTAAACTTACTTACTCGGTCGTCTTTATTAAAATTTTGTAATGCCAATAAGTATTGAATTGAACCTTTTGGTTTATGACTAAAAGCAGGCAGAAAACAATCTTGGCATTGATTTGAATCCAACCATTCAGAAGGATCTTCTCCTACTATGACAGACTGACCTGCAAAGCTCTCCAAAGCATAATTTAACTTTGCTTCCTCCGAGCGTTTTTTACATATTCGTGCTGATTCTCCTTCTGCCTCACATCTTTCTTTTATTATTTGTCCAGCTTGCCAGCAACCTGGAGTAAAACTCTTTGTTGGATCTGGGCAAGAAACATTTCCACTACTATCAAAAATTACGCTTCTCCATGACCTATACTCTTCTGTATTTCCATGACCAGAATAAATTTCAACAAGATTTTGTAAATTTGGGTCATGAAAGTCGTCATTTAATTGATCTTTCCAATCTGATTCATCAGGTGTATACGTTCCCCAAGATGTACCGTGGGGAATGACGATGACTTCATGTCCCCAATCATTTAGCTTATCAAATAAGATGCCTGGATCTTCGGCATATTCCTTACAATTCAAAGGTAAGTCTCTGACTGGAACATCACTGGGACATGGTACCGTTTGACCATCTTTTATAAATCTCATTAGGTCATGTATTCTGGTATCTAACGACCGCATGCCTGATAGTCCTAATCTTATCGACTGTGGCATATCCATAAAACCGCCAGAAGTTGATGATATTGGCCTTGCAGGAATCTCATCATCGAAAAGGCTCTTCAAAATTACATTCCGATGTCCATAATGAGATATACCAAAGCCCTCATTTTGTGACCATTCCCATCCTAAAAAAGCTATGGTGTCTGGAGATTCATTATCGCCAGAAATTAAATTACATTGTCGAACTGCATCTTTAGTTTCTTGCCAATCAATGTAAGTTAAATCTTCAGCATGATCGGTATTCGCATAGAAATCTAGACTAGAGCAAAACCTTGCAAAATCGCACGCATCAGATGGAGGCATAGAACCTTCACCCGAAAGCATGGGCAAACTTAAAAGAAAAGCATCAGACGAATAGGTTGTGTGAACATGTAAATCACCAAACAAGATAACCTTTTCATTATTAATATTTAGATCATCTTTGGCTTCTAATTGATTTTGAGCCTTTTCAATTAAGAAATCTGGAGATTGAGGACTAGTATTGATTGGTTTATTCGTTTCATAGGTTCCAAGAAGACCTTCTGAAATTAGGTAAACAAAAAATGAAAATATAAGAAAGAGAAATAAAACGAAGTAAATAGCTTTTCTTATCATTGAAGTATTCTATCAAACGAAATGATTAATTTATCTATAGTAATTTTGACTAATTAATTCTAAAGTATTCCCTTCTTAAATAGGGAGAGTTATGTTTGATTTAACAGGAAAAACAGCAATTATTACTGGTTCATCCAAAGGAATAGGTAAATCAATTGCTATGCAGATGGCACTGCACGGTGCCAAAGTTGTCGTATCAAGTAGAAAAGCAGATGCTTGTCAGATTGTTGCTGATGAAATTAATGAAGCTTGTTCAGATTCTGAAGGTGGAGCAATAGTTATACCTTGTAACATATCGGACAAAGCAGCTTTGCAGATGCTTGTAGATGAAACCAGATTGCAACTAGGGAAAATTGATATCTTAGTTTGTAACGCAGCGTCTAATCCTTTTTTTGGTTCAATGATGGATATTCCGGAAGATGCTTTCGATAAAGTAATGAACAACAATATTAAAAGTAATCATTTGTTATGTCAGATGGTCATACCTGAGATGACCGAGAGAAAAGATGGAAGCATAATAATTGTTTCTTCTATTGGTGGACTTAAATCTAGTACAGTCATAGGAACTTACAATATTTCAAAAGCAGCAGACATCATGCTGGTGAAAAATCTTGCTGCTGAATTTGGTCCACAAAATGTCAGAACTAATGCTATAGCTCCGGGACTATTTAAAACAGATTTTGCCAGAGCACTTTGGGAAAATCCTGAAATTCTCAAACAATCAACAGCAACTTGTCCCCTCAGAAGGATTGGTGAACCAGACGAAATAGGAGGAGCGGCGGTTTTTCTAGCATCCGATGCCGGAACATTTGTTAATGGTCACACCCTTGTCATAGATGGCGGGTCGACAGCCTAAAAGGAGAAGAATATGAATAATGCGGTTCTTTATGAAGTAAAAGATGGTGTAGCGACAGTTACCTTAAACAGACCTGAAAGACTCAATGCTGTGAATGATGAGATCAGGGCAGGACTAAGAGAGAAATTAGATGACGCTGCGAAAGATTCTGATGTAAAAGTGATTATTGTCACTGGTGCAGGAAGAGGTTTTTGTGCAGGAGCAGATATGGATGGACTTGCAGCTACAAGTCAAGGTGAGTCGCAAGGCTCTCAAGTCGAAGCAGAAGAAAGAGAGTATGCGGCAAATGAAGTAAAGGGCTTTGATGGAGGATTTAGTTATTTTCCGACAGTCCCTAAGCCAATTATTGCAGCTATAAATGGACCTACTGCAGGAGTAGGTTTCATTATGGCACTTTATGCAGATATAAGATTTGCTAAAGAAGGTGCTGTTTTTTCCAGTGCATTTTCTAAAAGAGGACTTATAGCTGAATGGGGTGTTGGATGGATTCTTCCTAGACTCGTAGGTATTGCGAGAGCAAATGATATTTTGTTTTCTTCAAGAAAGTTTACTGCTGAAGAGGCTGAAAATATGGGTATAGTTAATCAAACCTTTTCTGAAGATGAATTCGATAGCGAAGTTTTTAATTATGCAGCCGATCTAGCAAAAAATGTTTCACCACGATCACTTCGAATTATGAAGCAGCAAATTTATAACGCTCAGGGAGAAACAATTCAAGAGAATCTAGATAGTTCAATGCAAGCAATGCTTGATAGTTTTAAGTCTGAGGATTTCAAAGAAGGTGTTTCACATTTTGTAGAAAAAAGAGAAGCAAAATTTACAGGGAAATAAAATCATGGATATAAAGGAATTTATTAAAATAGAAGGCAGAGAAAGTTTAACTAAAGAATTTACAAAAGAAGGTTTGTTTGAACTTAAAGAAGAAACCATTAGAGGTAACAAATATCATGTATTTGCTAACTTACCTCAAACATTAAGAGATTATTTTCAATTTCCATTAATACATGGAGAGTGGGATTTTTTGGCGTATGAGGATGAAACATATAGTTATCAAGAGGTTCTAAATACTGCTGCCGGACTAGCACATACCCTTATGGAAAAATACGGTATCAAAAAAGGAGATAAGGTTGCTTTTTCTATGAGGAATTATCCAGAATGGATATACAGCTATATTGCTGTTACCTCAATCGGAGCTGTAGCAGTTCCCTTAAACTCATGGTGGCAAGGTGAGGAACTTGATTATGGTTTAACCCATAGTGAATCATCAATATTCATAGCTGATGAAGAGAGACTTCAAAGATTAGAAGGTCATGTGGAAGAGATGCCTCGTATAGCAGTGCGTTGTGATGCAAGTAAATTTACAAACACAGAAGCTTTTGATGAAGTTGTATCGCTCATGGATGCTTTTCCTGAGGTTGAAATTGACCCTGAAGATGATGCAAGTATTATGTATACATCTGGCAGTACAGGTTATCCAAAAGGTGTGGTTTCTACTCACAGAGCAGTAGTATCTGCTCCAATTACCTGGGCACTTATGGGTCAACTTGCTACGCAAATTGAAGTTGATGGAGAGCCTTTGCCGTCTCCAATTTCTGGTGAAAATCCTTGCACAATTGCTGCAGTACCCTTATTCCATGTAACAGGTTCTCATGCTGTATTTTTATTGTCTTTGGTAACAGCGAGAAAGATTGTTTTTATGTATAAATGGGATGCCGTAGAAGCTTTACGTCTTATTGAAAAACATAAAGTGACTGATATGACTGGCGTACCAACTATGTCAGCAGAAGTTCTACAAGCACATAAAGATAATCCTGAAATAGACATTTCGAGCCTAAAAGGATTAGGTTCTGGAGGAGCAGCAAGACCTCCTGAACAAATTAAAGCTCAAGAGAAAGAACATCCAGATAAAGTTGCTACGGTAGGCTATGGACTTACTGAAACTAACGCTCATGCGACGAATGCTAGTGGAATGACTTTGTATGAGAGACCAAGTACTGCTGGCTACCCTACTCCTTTTTTAAATCTCATAAAAATTATGGACGAAGAAGGTAATAAGCTGGGACCCAATGAACTTGGAGAAGTGGCAATTAAATCGACATGTAATTTCAGATGTTATCTTAAGAATGAAGAAGCGACTAATGAAGTTTTAGATAGTGAAGGTTGGTTTAGAAGTGGTGATGTAGGCATTATTGATGAAGATGGATTCCTCTATATTAAAGACAGAATCAAAGATATTGTCATAAGAGGTGGAGAAAACATAGCTTGTTTAGAGATAGAAGCTGCAATCTATGAGCATCCCTCTGTCAGAGAAGCATCCGTCTTTGGTATTCCAGATGAAAGGCTAGGAGAAAAACTAGCAACAAGAATATCTCTTAACCCTGGAGCAGAACTTTCAGAAGAAGATCTTTCATCATTTTTAGCAGCAAAAATAGCTAAATTTAAGATACCTGAATATACATGGTTTCAAGCCGAAGAATTACCAAAAGTAGCAGCTGGAAAAATTGCAAAAAAACAAATGCGAGAAGATGCCATAAAAGAATTGGGACTAGATTAATGCAAATACAAGATAAAAGAGTTGTGGTGACAGGGGCTGCTAGCGGAATAGGCAAAGCTTTATGTGAAGCGTTTAATAAGGCAGGAGCTAAATCAGTTGTTTGTGTTGATGTGAACGTAGAAGGTGCTACTGAAACTGCCAATGATATCAATGGTTTAGCGGTCCAAGCTAATGTTGGAAAAGAAGCAGACATTATCAATGTAATAGATAAAGCAAATGAATATTCAGGTGGAATAGATATTTTTTGTTCCAATGCAGGGATTGGTGGAGTACATGGATTTTTTGAAGTAGAGACTAGCGATTGGCAAAATATCTGGGAGGTGAATGTACAATCCCATATCTTTGCCGCTAAGCATGTTCTGCCTCAAATGTTAGAAAGAGGCGAAGGATATTTAATGAACACTTCATCTGCTGCAGGTTTACTAACTCAAATAGGTTCTGCAGGATATTCAGTAACTAAAGCAGCTGCAGTGAGTTTTGCGGAGTGGATAAAAATTACTTATGGAAATAAAGGAATTGGTGTCTCATGTCTTTGTCCTCAAGCTGTAAGAACAGCTATGACAGCTCAAGGTGCAGGCGTTGCTGGAGTTGATGGGATGATTGAAGCAGATGAGGCAGCTGCCGATGTACTTGATGCCATTGAAAATGAAAGATTTCTTGTGACTCCTCATGCTGAGGTCTTGGAATATGTTTCTAGAAAAGGAAACGATAGAGATCGCTGGATAACAGGCATGCAAAGACTTCAAGGAAGATTTGAGGACTGGAAACCAGGAGACAGTTAGTTTTGGATATTCATCACTTACCTGCCTATGAATTGGCAAACAAAATAAAAAATAAAGAGATAAGTTCACTAGAGCTCACCCAACATTTCATAGATAGAATAGAGAAATACGATGACAAGATAAATGCCGTTGTAGTAAGAACTTTTGAAGATGCTATAGACGCTGCTAAAAAAGCAGATGAAGCCATTTTGAAGCAAGATTCTTTAGGTCCACTGCATGGCATACCGATGACTATAAAAGAGTCTTACAATATACAAGGTCAATGTACAAGTTGGGGTATACCTGACTACAAAGGAAATATAGCCAAAGAAGATGGATTGGCTGTTAAGAGATTAAAAAAAGCTGGAGCTCATTTCTTAGGTAAAACTAATGTTCCTATGAATTTAGCTGACTTTCAAAGCTATAACGATATCTATGGAATTACAGGGAATCCTTGGGATCTGAAAAAGACTCCAGGAGGTTCATCAGGAGGAAGTGCTGCTGCACTTGCGGCTGGGTTTTGTTCATTGGAGGCTGGATCCGACATCGGTGGTTCAATAAGAAATCCTGCGCACTATTGTGGAGTTTTTGGACATAAGCCAAGTCACGGCATCATACCTTCATCAGGTCATGAATTAATTCCTAATGTTCCTGAACCTGATCTATCGGTCTGCGGTCCTTTAGCTAGAAGTGCAAAAGACTTAGAAATAGCATTAGATGTAATGGCAGGTCCTATGGAAAGAAGATCTAAGGGATGGCAACTCAATCTAGCAGAATGTAATAAAACTTCTCTGAAAGATTTTAAAGTGGCTATTTGGAGCAATGATGAATTGGCTCCAGTTGCAAAGGAAATAGCTCAAAGATGTGAGGAAGTTGGCAGTCAACTGAATTCTGTTGGAACAACAGTTTCTTTTGCAGCAAAACCTGAACATGACTTTATGAAAGCCGAAATTAATTATCAATTACTTTTACAATCCGTCATGCAAAGTGGGTTACCTGAAGATGAATATCAAAAAATAGAAAAATTGGCTTCAAGTTTAGATAAAAATGATTTGTCAGTAGACGCAATCTTAGCCAAAGGTACTGTGTTATCTCACAGAAATTGGATAAGACAGAACTATGCCAGAGAACAAATCAAAATATCTTGGTCAAAGTTTTTTGAAGAATGGGATGTATTAATTTGTCCGCAGCTCGCCACAACCGCTATTGAGCACGATCACAGAAAAATCTCTGAGAGAACTGTCATGGTAGATAATCAAGAACAAAGATATTTTCAACAAATCTTCTGGCCAGGTCTTGCGGTAAATGCTCATTTACCGAGTACCGTTTTTCCAACAGGTCTATCAGCGGATGGTATGCCAATTGGTCTACAAGTTATTGGTGGAGCTTACGAAGACAAGACAACAATTAAATTTGCGGAACTCTACGAAGAAGAATTCAAGGCCTTTGTCGTTCCTAATTTAGATTAACAATATGAAATATACAAAAAAATACAAAGATATAAAGAACAGTAAGATGGCTTTCATTGATGAAGGTAGTGGTGATACTTTTTTATTTCTGCATGGCAATCCAACATCATCTTTTTTATGGAGAAATATTGCGCCCCATGTAGAAGATATTGGAAGAATAGTTGTCCCAGATTTAATTGGTATGGGTGATTCAGATAAACTCGAGGGAGTGGATAATCCTGGCTACAAGTACCATGGTCAGTATAGTTATTTAACAGCTTTGATGGACGAGCTAGATTTAGGAGACAATATCCATCTCATTATTCATGATTGGGGTTCGGCTATGGGTTTCCAATTTGCTAGAGAAAACAAAGATAGAATTAAGTCCATAACATATATGGAAGCTATCGTTATGCCACTAACTTGGGATCAATGGCCTGATCCTGCAACTAAAATTTTTGGATTATTTAGGTCTGAGGCTGGAGAGGAACTTGTGCTAGAAAAAAACTTTTTTGTTGAAAGAATACTTCTAGCAGATTCTTCAACTGGCTACACAGAAGAAGAGAAATCTGAGTACATAAGACCTTTTATTAATCCAGGAGAGGATAGACGTCCTACTCTTACCTGGCCAAGACAAATTCCTCTGGATGGTGAGCCGAGCGAGGTTGTTGAAGAAGTGAGACTTAATGCTGAATTTCATAAAGAATCGGATATACCTAAATTGTTTATCAATGCTGATCCAGGTTCAATTCTAATTGGCGATCAGAGAGAATTTGCTAGAAGTTGGAAGAATCAGACAGAGATAACTGTGAGTGGAAATCACTTCATACAGGAAGATTCTTCAGAAGAAATAGGTGCTGCTTTAAGAAATTTCGTGGAAAGTCTTTAATTATTTTCTAAGTAAGATTCTAAATCTTTGATAATTGAGTCTGTATATTCCATAGGTAAGAAATGGGAAGCTTCTTTATAATAATTTGAATTCCAATTTGGACCAATTTTAAATAACGCCTCTCTGGCTTGAGATGAAAATGTCGAACCAATGCTTCCATAGACTACCTTAACATTCATTTTTATTTTCTTGATGTATCTCCAGGTATCCATGGAGGATGATCTAAATGTTGCTGCTTCCCAGCTAGGAGAGCACGATAATTCGATACCTGATTCAGTTTTTTGAGTTCCACCCTTTAAATAATTTTCTATCCATTCTTGTGACCAAGTGGTAAAAGCGCCTCTTCCAGTATAAGAAGTGACTGCCTCATCAATCGAAGAAAAGTTTCTTCTTCTTTTTGCTGCACCACCAGCAATAGCCAACTCTCGATTGATACGGAGCATTGACTTTAATCTAAATTTTAAAGACTCCATTGGCCCAGATAAAACTGGCTCTATCATGAATAAATGTGAGACCTTACTGGGGTTTAGAGAAGCTATCTTTGCAGCAATAATAGATCCCATAGAATGTCCCGAAAGGATGACAGTTCCGCTTATACTCTCAATAAATTCCTCTCCATCACGGACAAAAACATCCCAAGTCTTTAACTCCTCAGGATTAGATTTTGCAGAAGATAATCCATGACCTCTTTGGTCTAATGCATAGATATTTATTTCGTTACCATAATGAGAAAGTAGTTTGTCGAAAAGAATCTTATAAGTTTCCGAGTTAAAACCTGTTGCGTGAAAGAAAACAAAATTTTTACTACTGCCTTCAGATTCATGAATTAAGTAAGAAAAGTCTTCACCTTCTTTATTTGTAAAAGTTTTCCTTTCCATCAATTTTTATCGGTATATAAAGCTTATAAAATATTAAGAATTGCCTATAATCAATTTATTAAAAGATAGGAGATCTCATGGCATTTAAATTAGCCAACATATCTGGCAAAGCAGCTCTTGTAAAAGATGAACATTATTATGATCTGAAAGTAATATCAAATGATACTTTCGATGAAGATACACTCAATGCCTTGAATCGTTTGGACGAACTGCATGAATTGAATGGTATTTTAGATGAAAAACGGCCTACTGGCTTATTAGAAAAAGCTAAAATAGATGCTCCTATTTCTTCACCAAAAAATTGTTATGCAGTAGGTTTAAATTATAGAAATCATGCCGAAGAGGCCGGTATGGAAATACCTAATGTACCAATGATATTCACTAAACACACCAGTTGCCTAGTTGGACCACATGCAGAGATCGAGATGAGAAGTGATCATGTTGATTATGAAGCTGAATTAGTAGCTGTCATTGGTAAGTCTGGAAAAGATATAAGCGCAGATGATGCGTGGAATCATGTTGCTGGATTATGTGTAGGTCAAGATATCTCTGACCGAGTAGTTCAATTTGCTGCGAAACCACCTCAATTTAATCTAGGTAAATCGTTTGATACTTTCGGACCCATGGGTCCTTATCTTGTTTCGTTAGATGCCTTGGATAATAGAGAAAAACTCAAGATAGAATGTAAGGTCAATGGTGAAATTAGGCAAAATGACAACACTAATGATCTTATATTCGATATTCCATCTATTATTAAATATTTATCTGAGATAGTTACTCTTAATGTTGGCGATGTAATTTTTACAGGAACACCTGGTGGTGTTGGTGTCATGGAAGGTAAATTTTTAAAAGAAGGCGATGTTCTCACGACTAGTATTGAAGGTCTTGGTTCATTAGTAAATGTATGTAAAAGAATTACAAATCATTCGGGGGTTGAGTAAGGCAAGCTTGCTTAGATAGAATAAATAGACAATTAAATTGGTGAAAATATGAAACTAGGATGGTCACACACAGTTCTTAATATTCAAGATAAGGAAAAAATATTAGATTTTTATATAAATACTTTGGGCTTTAAAGTGAGTGATAGTGGTCCAATCTTTGAAAATGGTCCTGAAATAATCTTTATTAGCTATGATCCTGATGAACATCATCAATTAGCATTTGTCTTAGGCAGAGAAGATGTAGGGTCTCCAACCGCTTTAAATCACATTTCATTTAGAGTTGAAACATACTCAGAATTGAAAGAGTTTAAAAAGAAATTTGATGCAATCAATCATGAATACATGCCTTTATGTCATGGGAATGCCCTATCCTTTTATTTCAATGATCCTGAAAATAATGGGATGGAGATATTTTTAGATACCCCCTGGGATGTTGAACAGCCCCAAGGTGAGCCTTGGAATCCAGAGTTAAATGAAAAAGATGCCTTAAAATGGGTAGAGAATACATTCAAAGATAAACCAGGTTTTGTACTAAAAGAAGAAAGTACAAAAGAGTTTGTGAATAGATAACTGATGAGATTTAAATATGAGTAATACAACATCTAATAAAGTAGCAATAATAACTGGCGGAAGTAGAGGCGTAGGAGCAGCCACAGCAAAATTGCTCGCTTCAAAGGGGTGGAACGTGACCATAACTTGCACAAGTTCTATTCAAGATGCAAATGAAGTAGTCCAAGAATGTGAGGGATTAGGAGTCGAAGCTCTAGCCATAACAGCAGATGTTTCTGAGAATGATGATTGTGTAGAAACAGCCCAACAAACGATCAAAAAATGGGGACGAATCGACGCGCTTGTAAATAATGCTGGAACAACAAAATTTGTATTTAATCATGCCGATCTTGATGGTTTAGATGCTGATGATTTTTTACATATATACAAAGTTAATGTTGTGGGGCCCTTTCAGATGGTAAAGGCTTGCAAAGAAATGCTAATAAATAGTGAGAATCCAAGTGTCGTTAATGTTTCATCTATTGCGGGGATTAAAGGAATTGGTAGCTCTCTAGCCTATGCATCATCAAAAGGTGCTTTAAATACAATGACGAAATCTATGGCCAGAAATCTCGGTCCTATTAGAGTCAATGCGATTTGCCCAGGTTTTATTCAAGGGGACTGGTTAAGAAAAGGTATGGGTGATGATCTTTATAATGCAGCTAAGGAGAATTTAACTTCTACTACTCCACTTAAACTTACTGTTACCCCAGAACAAGTTGCTGAAGGTATATATAACTTTATTGAAATATCAAAAGTAGTAACTGGTGAAACTATGCTCATGGATGGTGGGCATCACCTAATTGTCTAATACTTTGTCCTAAAATAGATGCAAAGGATGAAAGTAGGCCTTCAAGATTACCTAGTCGAGCAAACCTCTGCAGAATGGACCCTTTATCATAATGATTTTTCACTATGTTCTAGGAAAGTTAGAATTTGTCTTCACGAGGTAGGTTTCAAATATGATTCAAAACATATAGATCTTATTGAAACAGGGAGGTATGAAGTGGCCTCAAAATCATTTTTAAAAATAAATCCAGGGGCAACAGTACCTGTCTTGCTCAATAAAGGTAGGCCTATATACGAATCACATGAACAAATTAAATTCATATTCAATGCTAAGGAAAACTTAAATATGATTGAAGACTGTGATATTAAATCAATAAATTACTGGACAGATAAAGCGTCGATGGTCGGAAATCCAGTAAAAGGTCATGAAAAATATGCCGGTAATACGATTGGACCCCTTACATTTCCACTTTTTACCACTATGCTAAAAAACGTCTCTATCCTAGAAGTTATGAAAGGATTAATTTCTCACCCAATGAAACAGAGAGTATTTATTTTTTTGCTGCTAAAAATATTTGGGTTTACTTTCATAAAATTACCACCGATTCAAAATCTCATTAAATCTTCTTTTAAAGAACTGAATAACCATTTACGCGAGTTAGAAACTGAACTGTCATCAAGTAAAAAAGATTGGCTTGCATCTAACAATTTCTCTCACGCAGATATAAGTTGGTCCGTTATCCTTCATCGCCTTGATGAGTGCGGTTGGAACGGTCTTTTGCTTGAAAAAAAACCATTCATCAATGCTTACTATAAAAAAATCAAACAAAGAGATAGTTTCATAAAAGGAATAGTAGATCAAAACAATCCTAACCTTCAAAAAGGTATAAAAGAGCTCAAATATGCCATTCAAAATAATCCATTTCTTAAATCCTTTTATAAGGAACTAAGTGCATTAAATTAGTGAATCATTTTGATGTAGCCATCATAGGTATGGGACCTGCCGGAAGTATGGCCGCACTTCTCTTAGAATCATACGGTATGAGAGTCCTGTGCATCGATAAAGAAAAAGATATTTACAATCTTCCAAGAGCAGTAACTGTCAGCGATCAAGGTTTTAGAATGTCTCAACTAGCTGGAATTGATGACATTTATCTAAAAAATAGCACTATTCTTGGTGGTGCTTACTTTTCTGACAAGAATTTGGAAATTATTGGCGGTTCTATTGATTTAAAAGGTTTTGTATCAGCAAATGGTTGGCCGGCATCAAGCCTATTTCATCAGCCCTATACAGATCGTGATATAAGAAATAAATTAGAAAATTCTAATGTTGAAATTATTTTAGAACATGAATTCATAAGTCTTGATCAAAAGAAAGAATCTGTAAGTTTTAAAACTATCAATTTAAATAATCAAGAAGAGAAAGATTTTACTTCTAGATATTTAATAGGTTCTGATGGAGGATCAAGTGTTGTAAGAAAACAGCTAGGTATCTCTCAAGAGGACTTAAATTACAATCGTGATTGGGTTGTTATTGATGTTGAACTTAATGAGCCTGATAAACTTGGTGATAAGTTAATACAAGTTTGTGATAAAGAAAGGCTTGCAACTTTTGTTCCTTCTCACTTACCTTTTCGAAGATGGGAATTCATTATTCATGAGCACGAAGATAAGGAGAGCTTCTTGGATGACAAAACCATTCACGAGCTAATAGATAAATGGTTGAAGCCAGAAGAATATAAAATCATAAGAAAGGCTGTTTACCAGTTCCATTCGGTAATTGCTAAAAATTTTCAGAAAGGTAACTGCTTTTTAATAGGCGATGCCGCGCATCAAGCTCCTCCTTTTATGGGAGAAGGCATGATGTCTGGTTATAGAGATGCAGTGAACTTATCCTGGAAAATTGCGGCATCAATTAAAAATAAATTAAATACAAATTTAGTTGATAGCTTCGAGACAGAGAGAATTCCTCACTCTAGATTTGTTGTGAAAAATTCTGCGGGTATTGGAGAATTAATGGAAGCTTATGCTGAGGCAGAAACACCAGAAGAGGTCTCACAGGATTTAGTTCAAAAGGGTTATGGATCTTTTATATTACCTAATCTTACGAAGGGTCTTTTTTTTGGCGGTAAGGCTGATGAGTCAATGAATGCTGGAGAGATTTTTCCCCAGCCCGTAAAGTATTACAATCAAGAAGTTGTAAAGAGAATGGATCATATTCTAGGGAAAAACTTTTCTTTGATATCAAAATCTCCTTTGGAAATCTCTGAAGATCATTACGAATTTCTTGATTTAATAGAATGTAAGTTAGTCATTCTTGAAAAAAAATATATTGAGAAAAATCCTTGGATGAAATCTTTTATGGAAAAGGATAGAGCCTTCCTGGTTAGACCTGATAGATATATTTTTGGATCTACAAATTCAAATATTTCTATTGATATGCTTATCAATGATTTAAAAATGAGAATAATGAATTCATAGGCTAAATTTAGTTGGGCTTAAATCAATTCTTCCAAAATTTAATCATATTCAAAGTTGTTAAATCTTTAGCAATGAAATGATGATACATAGAAGCAAAAATATGAATAGAGATAAAGGCTATTATTAAATTTGTAAAAACCTCATGAAAAAATCTAATTACGTTATAAATTTGTAGATCTCCATTGCCCATCGTTAGATTTAACGTATTAAAAGCAAGAATCGGGTCAGTTGCATACCTTGCCGTCAATAAACCGGTAACAATCAATCCACCCATCAAGAAGTAAAGTCCGTAATGGCAAACTTTAGCTGAGATTACTTGCCATCTGGGCATGGAGTCAGGATAACCTGGAGATCCATATTTATATCTTAAGAAGACTCTCAATAAGAAAAGAAATGTTATGAATAGTCCGACACTAGTGTGATCAATCCTTGATTCCAGTCTATCCAAAATATCCATCTCTCCTCCAAATTTTTGTGCGATATTGAGATCCAGCATAATAATGATAGCCATTACCCAGTGAATTATTTTTTGGGACTTTAAAAAATCAGATTTCATCTATTAGATTGGCTTACAATCTAAAGCGAACAAGTAACTTTGGATATGGCTTTCATCGATCTCACCCCATACTCTACAAAAGCCTCTTCCGTCCTCTCTATTTCCGAGCTCTAATTCTTCAACTTTTAAACGGAATAAGACTTCGTCAGTATTTTTTTTAGTGACTTCATAGAAACCATCCAGAAAAACTTTTTGTCCTGTGACATCAACCGAATAAATCATTTCCATTTTTTCTTTTGTAACATGCATGAAATTAAGTGGGCCACTCCATTCAACACCATTTGGTTGAGTTGAATTCGAGCAGGAGCCTAAAATGATACTCACAAAAATAATCAGTATTTTATGTTTTATTTTTTGTCCTATAGTCACCAAAGTCTTTGTCTCTGTTATCCAATGCTTCTTTTAATCCTGATGAAAGCTCTTTGAGATGTTCTTTAGTGGAATTACTATGCATAGCAAGAGCTTGTAATTCTGTACCGGCTCTTATGCCATCTCTCATACCCATAATCTCCATCTGTCTATGTATTGATCTTTTATTGATCGCCTGTATATCCGAAGGCACTTTTGCTACTTTACTTGCAATTTTTTCAACCTCTTTTGACAAAATGTCAGCAGAGAAAGACTTATTTGCAAACCCATTTTCTGCAGCTTGTTTTCCTGTTATTGTTTCTCCAGTAAGCATCATCTCCATTGCGTTTCTCATTCCCAACAACCAAGGAAAGAATTGATTATCTGGAGGGCTCATTGATCGAACTACTGGATACCCTATTTCAGCATCATCTGAGCAATAAACAAGATCACATGAAGCTGCAAGTTCTGTTCCTCCTGCCAAACAATAGCCATGCACTTCTGCAATGACAGGAGTTGAGAGATCCCATATCTTAAAGGCTCCTTCAACAACATGGCGTGGCCAAAAACCATCTGTCTTACTGGCATGGTATGGTAAATCTTTGCTGTTATCATATGAAAGATCGTAACCTGCGCAGAAACATGACCCCTTGCCAGATATGATGATAACTTTTACTTTAGAGTCATTATCTAAAGCCTCTAAACAATTAAAAAGTTCTTTTCTTAATGGGTTGCAAAGAGCATTTCTTTTATTAGGCCTATTTAAGAAAATACGCCTTATTGAGGGCTCGATTTCAATACAGTCAATAAATTCATAATCCATAAAATTAATATTACTCTGAAATACTTTTTTTAACACCAATAGAAGTACCCTCAATTTGTACATCAAAAGTTTCTAGATCTTCGAAGGCAGGAGGTGACTGTACAGATCCATCAGTTAGATCAAATACAGCTCCATGAACAGGACAAGTTATGAAATTATCTATAATTTGTCCTCCACAAAGAGGAATATCTGCATGGCTGCATTTATCCTCTACAGCAAATATTCCCTTGGTTGTATGACAAATTAATATAGCTTTTCCATCTAATTCTACAGATTGAGATTGATTAATTTCTATATCTGTTATGTCTGCAACGTTAATAAATTCTTCACTCATCATTAACTGCCTTATTTACTTGGAAACCCATGTAAGAGATAAATAACGCAAAAGGTAATGCAGCCCATGTGACGGATAACACAGCTATTCCAGTTCCAACTAAACCTCTTACAAACCATCCTCCTACAACATCGCCAGATCTTGCAAGAAACGTATCTATGAAAACCGTTGATTTATATCTATCTTGTTGTTTTAGCTTTGTGTAGATTGACTCTCTAGTAGGCTTATTTAGTCCATATTCAAATATTCTCAGACTTATCACAACCATCATCACAGTTGTGATATTTGGATAAAAAGCATAAGCCATGAAAGCAATTGCAAACAAGACACCGTAAATAGATAGCACAGCTAAGGAACCCACTCTTCGTAAGATATAGGAGGCAAGGAAGAGCTGCATACAAAGAGTTAAAGGAGTAACAATTTGCTCTATTCTTGCAAAAAAACCAGTCCTTTCGCATGGATCTTTTGACCATTCCTCAACAATTCCTAAAGAAATCATCCAAGAGGTTGTCATTAGCATAGTGAATAATATGACATAAAGGCCTATATTCCTTATGGCGGGATCTTTGATAATATTTTGAATTGCATCAAAGCTAGAACCACCTAACTCTTTTGGGGAATTGTCCATATCTAATGCTCTAGGCTTGAATGCTCTAGAAAAAAATATAGCGAAAAGAAGTGAAAAAATGGAAAAAACTATCAAGCTCATAGGCCCTAAATCAGAAATAGAGGTATTGCCACAAATTTCAGTTGAAAAATATCTTGCAACAGTAGATCCAAAAAAAGCACCTAATGAACCTCCTGCACTGATAATACCGAAGAATTTTTTTGAGTCTGTATGCGAAAAGAAATTAATCATAGTGACCCAAAAAATAGATACAACGAAAAAAGAGTATACATTTGCCCAGATATAGAAAGCTCTACCTGTCCAAATACGACCGTCTTCGCCTGCAAATGTCCACAATATTAAAAATAGGATTAAATTCAGAATGAAAAAAGAGTAGATATAGAGAATTAAATGATTTTGATTTATACGAGAAACCAACCAGGAATAAATGGGATTGATAATGAGCATAGCCAACATAACTCCCATCAATAGCCAGGGAAGATTATAAATTCCTCCTTGAACAGCTAATTCGTTTCTTACAGGTCTCAATGCATACCAAGAAGCTAAGACGAAAAAGAAAAATAAGAAAGCTCTGAATAGAATTATCTTTTCGTTTTTCTCTATTGTTGGCAAAAAACTAATTAAATTTTTTTCCATATTGTCATTATATTGTTGAAATTCTTAACTACCATACAAGTAAATTTATTTTTATACTGAATAAATGAATGCGCAACCTTTTGAGATCTTTGGGGAGTCTCACTTAGTTACATTACTATTGATATTAGCTGTAGCGTTCTTTCTTCCTTTTTTTATAAAAAATAGCTATCTAGGTAACAAACTATTAATTGCTAAGGTCCTGGGAGTCTCTGCTATTACGTTGGAGTTAACTAAACCATTTATTTGGCACTACGGGTTGGATTTTCCCTGGATCAAACTGATACCTATTCATATGTGCAATTTATCTACATTGTTTATTGGGATATTTTTACTCACGGAAAAAAGAATATTTTTTGAGGTATCTTTTTTCTGGGGGATCGGAGGAGGAATTAATGCATTAATTACCCCTGATATTCCTAAAACTTTTCCAGACCCACAATTTATCTTATTTTTCATAGGCCATGGGCTTTTAATAATTGCAATAGCCTATGCCTGCATAGCTTTAAAAAATCGACCCACTCTTAGCTCTGTTAAAAATGGGATTTATTTGTCTTTATCGATTCTACCGATCATATATGTAGTAAATATGCTTTTAGGACCTCCAGCAAATTATTGGTATCTAGGTACAAAACCAATTGGTGAGAGTATTCTAGACTTTTTTCCAGAACCACCTTGGCATATACCTCTGTTGATTATTATTGGAGCAGTTCTATTTTTTATAATTTACTCACCTTATTGGATATACGATAAATTTAAGAGGGAAGATGTTGGATGAGTAAAGTTGGTATGTTGTAGACAGCTGACTTTACAGTAGCAACAAGTGTATTGGGCTTTCTACCCTCTTTTACGGGGGTTATTTCGAATCCTTCATTACAAAGTCTTGAATGAGTTTTTTTGATATCTTCCACATCCCATGCAAGACCCCATAATTTATCTTCTATTTTATTTTCATCCTTTTTTGCTATGACTTCTATAGTAGTTTTATTGAGTCTAAAAAAGAGCATTCTACCGCCCCATTTTTCTACGGTCTGATCCAATGCAAGTCTTATTCCATATATGTCTTGATAGACCTCGATAAATCCATCAGGGTCATTTGTGTTGATAACAACATGATCAAGCTTATTTATGGAAGAATCAGGAAATTGATTAGGTAAGGGTAAATGTCCTTCGGTGTGTTCTATTAAGAAGGCAAACATACCGCGTGTGAGCTCATTTGGAAGAAACAAACTTTTCCATCTTCTTATATCACCCCTATCAGAATCCATTCCTTCTCCAATTGAGATAGGTGGAGATTTAAAATGTTTTTTTGAGAATTGATTTTCGCAATCTTTTAGATTATCGCTGCCCAGCACTAGACCGGTTAATCCTTCACCCTTTTCTTGTATGGATTGTTTTACGAGTTCTGCACCTATTCCCTCTCCTTTTGCCGCTAAGATCTCGAAGTAAGTGTTACTAAAATTATAGATAGCATTTATAGTTCCTAGTTCAGAGTGTTCGCCCCTCCAAACAGGTTCTATGCCAAAAAACTTAGTAAAATTTTCTTCAGCAGCAGAAATGTCTTTAACAGAGACAATTAAGTGGTCGAGTCTATCTATCATTTTTTTTCCTCAAGTATTTATTTTTAATGTATATAAAAAACTCTTTGATCTTCGCAACAAGCTCAGGTCCTGCCAAATAAATACCTAGAATGACAAATATCCAGCTAATTAAATATACTAGAGATGGATAGATTATTCTTTCAAATGCTGACAAGCTAGAGTCTGCTGCAAGTTTTACCATTAACCCGTAGCAAAGATAATTAAGAATTAAAAATATTATTCCTACAATACGTTTCAATAAAGAAAAAATAAATGCAGGATTTTTCATAATTCTTATACCCTAAAATATTTATTCACAATAAATGATATTTAAGTAATATTACCTCATGTTAAAGAAGCACGTTCCTTTTCTTTTGCTTTTAATTTTTAGTTTTACATATGAGGATAATTCTATGAACCCCTTTCTAAACGAATACGAGACCCCTTTTCAAATTCCTCCTTTTGAGGCTATTAAATTTTCTCACTACGAACCCGCCTTCATTCAAGGGATGAAAGAGCACCTAGAGGAAATAGATATTATTGCTAATAATACTGAGGCACCTACCTTTGAAAATACCATAGAAGCTTTAGAGCGCTCAGGTAAAACATTAGACAAAGTGAGTAGTGTCTTTTTTAATCTTCAGGGATCTAATACAGATGACGATATGGATTCTCTTCAGAGGACAGTAAGTCCAAAATTATCTTCACATAATGATTCAATTCTTTTGAATAAAAAACTCTTCATGAGGATTAAGGAAATTTATGAAAACAAGCAATCGCTTAGTCTGTCAGTAGAGCAAGCTAGATTAGTCGCAGAGACTTATAAAAGATTCATTAGATCAGGGGCAAATCTTGATCAAAATTCAATGGATAGGTTAACTGAAATTAATAGTTCTTTATCTTCCTTATCTGTTCAATTCGATCAAAATGTTCTTAAAGAAACAAATTCTTATAGCATGGTTATTGATAATGAAGACGATCTTGATGGCCTACCTGATGAAGAAATAAGACAGGCTGCTCTTTTAGCTGAATCTGAAGGAGAAATAGGTAAATGGGTATTCAAACCAACTCGAGTCAGCATGTACCCTTTCCTCACATACTCTACCCAAAGAGAGCTTAGAGAAGAGCTTTACAATTCTTATATACAACGAGGAGATAATGATAACGAATTTGATAATAAAAAAATAATTGCTGAAATGATTGCGCTTAGGCAAGAGAAAGCTTCAATGCTAGGTTTCGACAGTCATTCTGACTATGTCTTAGATAATAGCATGGCAAAGACTCCCGAAAATGTTGACAAACTTCTTCAAACAGTTTGGGAACCTGGTATCGAAAAAGCCAAGGGAGAAGTTCAGGCAATGCAGGAGTTAATTTCCGAAGAAGGCGCTAACTTTCAGTTGGCAGCATGGGATTGGTGGCACTACTCAGAAAAATTAAGACAAGAGAAATTTGATTTTAAAGAGGAAGAAGTCAAGCCATACTTCAGTGAAGAAAAGGTCTTAGAGGGTGCTTTTGATGTTGCGAATAAATTGTTTGATATAACTTTTAGTGAAAGAAATGACTTGCCAAAATACCGTGAAAATATTCGTTCTTTTGTTGTGGAGGACTCTGATAATAAAGTGATAGGTATTTTTTATACAGACTTTACATTGAGGCCGAACAAAGGAGGTGGTGCATGGATGAGTACTTTTAGAAGTCAAAGTAAGTTTGACGGAGATGTAATACCCATTGTTATTAATGTATGCAATTTTCCTCCAGAAAATGCTGATGGTGTTTCGCTTCTATCCTTTGAACAAGTCGAGACTTTGTTTCATGAATTTGGTCATGGGCTACATGGCCTTCTATCAAATGCTCAATATCCAAGTCTATCCGGAACTTCCGTAACCAGAGACTATGTCGAATTTCCATCACAAATGATGGAAAACTGGGCAAGAGAACCAGAAGTAATCAAAACTTTTGCAAAACATTATCGAACAGGCGAGGTCATTTCTGACGAATTACTAGACAAGATATCCGACGCCGGAACATTCAATGAAGGTTTCGCAACAACAGAATATGTAGCTGCAGCTCATTTGGACATGGCTT
The DNA here is from genome assembly GCA_902604855.1 of uncultured SAR86 cluster bacterium. Taxonomy (GTDB): domain Bacteria; phylum Pseudomonadota; class Gammaproteobacteria; order Magnimaribacterales; family Magnimaribacteraceae; genus Magnimaribacter. The sequence continues at coordinate 116,364 of CACLAF010000002.1, forward strand.
ACCACACAGATAAAAATATAATCACAGATATAGATAAATTTGAAGATCAGGCATTAGAGGACCTAGGCTTAATTGATGAAATTGAAGCGAGATATAGAAGTACTTATTTTGGTCATATATTCGCAGGTGGATATTCATCAGGATATTACAGTTACTTATGGACAGAGGTACTCGAAGCTGATGCTTTTGAAGCTTTCAAAGACAAAGGACTATTTGATAAAGAAACTGCTGATAAACTTAAAAAATTCGTCTATTCAGCGGGTAACACAGATGATCTAATGACTCAGTATGTTAGATTCAGAGGCAAGGAGCCCGAAATAGAACCACTTCTGAAAAAAAGAGGATTGAATTAATCTTGAATAACCCAGTCCACCTGCCCTTCAAGGATGGAAAAGGTGGGGTTGATATTGGTTTAAGGCCGATCGAGGATAGTTCTTGGTTAGAAATAGACCATCTTTTTTCGGAAGAAATTGCTCTAAAAGAAAAATTATACTCAGAAAAAAAAGATGAAGTTTTAGTAACTTCTCAAAATTCGCAAGGTACTCAAAAAGAAACTTTAGATCTCGTGTTAGAGTTTCTTAAGAACCATCATAATGATTCATATGAACTAAAGACGGATTCCATCGAATCCAAAAGGAATAATCGTCTTTATTATTATGATGATTTTCAAGACCCTTTAGAATTGGCATCACTTCTTATTCAAGAAGATCTGATCATCATGAAACCAAAAGAAAATATCTTTTATCTTGATTCAGCTTCACTTTGTGCGCCGACTAGATGGTCATTAAAAGAAAAATTTCAACAATCTCTTTCGGAACTTCATCGATCAGTTCCTGGTTACAAAGATAAAATAGATTCAAGAGTTAATACCATATTTACTAACTTGCCAGATCAGAAAATCTTTGAAAGGTATAATTGGTCTGTATTTGATAGTCCTGAACTTTTTCAACCGGTAGGTAATAAGAGTTTAGTAGAAATCAAAAACACTCAACCAGACGAACTTTTTATAAGAGTTGAAAGGCAAACGATTAGAAGGTTAGATTATTCAAGAGCAGTTCTATTCGCGGTAAGGGTTCACGTTAACCCTATAACTGACATAATTAATAATAAAAAAGCTATTTCTGATCTAATTCAAGCAATTCAAAATCTTGAGCAAGATATGAAAACATATAAAGTTATCGAACCATTTGAAGAGAATCTTATAAACTGGCTGAAATCAAAAAATGAATGAATGGTGGAAAAACGCAACTATCTATCAAATTTATCCTAGGTCATATTTAGACACTTCTAATAATGGGGTAGGTGACCTCAAAGGCATAACAAAAAAAATTAATTACATTTCTAGTCTAGGTATCGATGCTATCTGGCTATCACCTTTTTTTATGTCGCCTATGAAGGATATGGGATATGACGTCAGTAACTATATTCAAGTAGACCCTTTGTTTGGTGATATGGATGACTTTGATGAATTACTTGAAGAGGCACATAAAAAAAATATAAGAGTCATCATTGATCAAGTTCTTTCACATAGCTCAGACAAGCATGAAGCTTTTATAGATAGTAAAAGCAGTAAATCTTCGAGAAAATCAGACTGGTATGTATGGGCTGATGCTAATGAGGACGGATCTCCGCCTAATAATTGGTTATCTGTCTTTGGTGGCTCTGCATGGGAATGGGAACCTCTTAGAGGACAATACTATCTTCATAACTTCCTGCCCAGCCAACCTGACTTTAATTTTCACAATGAAGAGGTTCAAGATTTCTTATTAGGAGAAGTTGAATTTTGGCTAAAAAAAGGTGTAGATGGTTTTAGGCTTGATACGGTTAATTATTACTTTCATGATCAGAAATTAAGGAATAATCCGAGGAGTCCTTTATCTTTCAAGAATCCTCCGGTTAATCCTTACTATATGCAAAATCAATTGTTTGCTATCAATCAAGATGAGAACTTAGTATTTTTAAATAAATTTAGAAATTTATTAAATTCTTATCCTGAGAAAGCTTCTATTGGTGAGATTGGCGATTCACATAGAGCGATCAAATTAATGAAGGAATATACCAGAAAGTCAAGGATTCATATGGCTTACAGTTTTAAGCTTCTTGGTAAAGAGTTTTCAGCTTCATTCTTAAGAGACACCATCAAAGAATTTTATAATGAGGGTTCTGACAGTTGGCCTTGTTGGAGTTTTTCAAATCATGACGTCATAAGACATCTTTCTAGATGGGATAAAAATGAAAGTGATAGTTTTGCAAAGTTAAGTTGTGCCCTGCTCCTTTCACTGCCGGGAACTCCATGTTTATATCAGGGTGAGGAACTCGGTCAAGTAGAGACAGAATTAGAATTTGATGAATTAACTGATCCTCCAGGAATCAGATTTTGGCCAAAAAATAAAGGGAGGGATGGGTGCAGAACACCAATGACATGGGATCACCAAAAGATCAATGCAGGTTTTAGTAATAAGTCTCCATGGTTACCAGTAAAAGAAAAACAGAAAAATAGATCGGTAAGTCTTCAGGAAAATGAAGCTAATTCAATCTTAAACTTTTATAAACAATTTATTTTTTTCAGAAAATCTGACCCAGCTTTATTGACTGGAAAGCATATTTTCTTGAATGAACACGAGGATTTACTAGTATTCAATAGAGAGATTCAAGATATAAAAACACTTTGTATATTTAATTTGAGTGAGAATGTTTACCTCATTGATAAAGGTGATCTAAATTTGGATAGTAATATTTCATCGAATATAAATATCAAGAAAGGTCAAATAGAGTTTAATAGATATGGTTTTATTATAATTCCAGATATACGGAATGATAGAAAGGATTTAGATAAAATTTTAAAATTTAAGAAAATTCTGTAAATTATTGTTTTTAGATAATAAAAAAGGAAAAAAATGAACGTAAAAGGAACATGTGAAGGTAAATTTTTAAAAGTAAAAGAATTGTTTGATGAGTTACACAACACAGATAGAGAGATAGGATCTTCTTTTGCAGTTTATAAAGATGGGGAGCCAATAATTGATATATGGGGAGGTTTCTCAACCAAAGAGAAGATAAAGGAATGGGAACGAAATACCTTAGCTAACGTATGGTCAACCACTAAAGGTGTAGCTGCTATAACTCTAGCTCATGCCTACGAAAATGACTTAATAGATTACGATGAGAAAGTTTGTGAATACTGGCCTGAGTTTGGCTGCAACGGAAAGGAAGAAATTACTGTAGGTATGCTTCTATCTCATCAAGCAGGTATTTGTGGTTCAAAGGCAACAAAAGCTGAAGACTATTACGACCAAAAAATAATGGCTAATGAACTTGCTCAAATGAAACCACTTTGGGAACCAGGAACAGCTTCAGGATACCATTCTATGACTTACGGATGGCTCACGTCTGAATTGATTTTAAGAGTATCTGGAAGAACTTTAGGTAATTATTTTAAAAGTGAGATCGGTGATCCAAATGATATTGATTTTTATATTGGTCTACCTAAAGAAGAGGAATATAGAGTTGCTGAAATGGTTCCATTTGATAAAGTTAGTAATGAACCAAATAATCACCCAAATGAAGCTCAAGTCGCTTCTGGAAGAGGTCCTAACCTTCTGAAACATCAAAATACAAGAGAATGGAGAGCCGCAGAAATACCATCGGCTAATGGTCAGGGTTGCGCATCGGGTATTGCTAAGCTTTATAGCTTAGTAGTGACTGATGAAAAATCAAAAAAGATTCTTAAAAATTCGACAATTGATGCCATGACAAAGGAGAGAATTACAAACAGAGATTTGGTTTTAAATGTGGTTACAAGATGGGGCTCAGGATTTGTCATGAATATGCATAAAATAATATATGGTCCAGAGGAAAGCTCTTTTGGTCATTCTGGTTGGGGAGGTTCGTGTGGATTTGGAGATCCTATCAACAAAATTGGTATTTCATATGTTATGAATAATATGAAAAATAACTTTGTAGCCGACGGTAGATCGCTAGAACTCATAAACGAAACATATAAATGTTTAAAGGGAGAAAGTTAATATGATGAAACTTGAAAATAAAGTAGCTCTTATCACAGGCGGCACAAGCGGTATTGGTGCAGAGACAGCTAGATTGTTTATTAAAGAAGGTGCACAAGTTGTTATTTCAGGAAGGTCTGAGGAAAAAGGCTCTCAATTAGCAGAAGAATTGGGTGAAAATGCTTCTTATTGTTTATCGGATGTGACCAAAGAGGAAGATATAAAAAAGGCAGTTTCTTTTACCAATGATAAATTAGGTAAGTTGGATATTCTTTTCAATAATGCTGGTGGGCCTGTTGGGGCTGGCCTTGAGAATGTGACTCAAAAGGATATTGATTATGGAGTTCATTTACTTTTGGCTAGTGTCATTCTTGGTACCAGATATGCCATTGGTCCCATGAGAGAAAATGGTGGAGGTTGCATTATCAATAATTCAAGCATTGCAGGAATTAGATATAGACAAGGGGATCCACTATATTCTGCTTTAAAAGCAGGTGTTACTCATTTCACAAAAATGTCTGGAGTTGAACTTGGGAAAGATAATATAAGAGTAAATGCGATATCACCTGGAGCTATTGCGACTCCAATCTTCTGGGGAGGCTCAGAAGTATCTAATACACTCAGCGCAGAAGAGAATGAAAGAAAATTAAAAAAACTCGAAGGCAACCTTGCTCAAGCAGTACCATTGAAAAGATCTGGTCTAGCATCAGATATAGCGGAAGCTGCACTCTACCTGGCTAGTGATGCAGGAAGTTTTGTAAGTTGCCAAGACATCGTAGTTGATGGCGGTAGAACAGCCATGTTCAATGAGAATTCTTAATTTAAAAAGTGGGCCCAAAATAAAGACTATATCCTGGGAAGGGATGGGTGAAATCTAGAAAGTGAACCCACTCAAGTTACATCCGTGTAATCAATAATTTATAGAAAATTTGCTCATATACAAGATTTATAAAGACTAAAAGTTACAGCTAATTTCTTAGCTTTTATTTTTATTTTTATCTATAGCAATTACATTCGGAAGCTGTTCCTGTCCAAAAACAGCTTTGGCTGTTCCAGCTAAAAGAGAAATGAAGCTGTTTATAGAATCAAACCATTCTTTCTTCATTCCTGCATTAGCAAGTTCTTTATTGATAGTTGCTGTCGAGCCTTGGCTGATAAATGATGCCGACTCCCACATGCGATTCCGTCTCATCATAAAACAGTAATCTGTTACTTCTTGTAAGATTGAATCATCGAAAGAATACATGGTTACCCTTCTGTCCTTTTCAGATTTAAACGCTTCTATATAACCTAAGCTTAAACCCTCTCTTATCGTAGCTTTGATAGAGTCTATTTTTAATCTTTGAGATCCAATCTTTTCTGTTCTAGTTAAGTCTGTATAACTTACCATTTCGCCATTTCCGTACTTCCAAAGAAAGGTATGAAAAATAGAATATCTTGTTGAGTTGCCCAGAAACCAGACATACCAATCTTTTGAAACATAATAATGTTGGCCACCTGAGAAATAATGCATAGCCTCTCCTCGCATAACTGACCTCATATCTGAATTTGACCAATCTCTTTTTATTTTCATTTAAGTGCCCCGAGTGTGTTACTTAACTATAACACTTAGAATTATATCTTTTCAAATATTATTAAATGTAATCTCTGTGTTATGATCTTTAGAAAAGAGGTTCCTATGAACGCATATAGGCTTTTGTTCTTCCTAACACTTCTCAATCTTCTTAATTTTGTAGATCGTCAACTTATAGCCAGCTTTGCTAATTTTATTGTCCCTGACTTAGGCCTCACAGATACTCAATACGGATTCTTAACAACCGTTCCTTTTATTGTTTTTTATTCTATTGCAGGCCTGTTTATGGGTGTTCTCGCAGATATGGTGAATAGACCAAAACTCATAGCATTTGGTGTAGTTTTATGGAGTATTTTTACTGCCCTCACAGGTGCAGCTAAAGGTTTTATATCAATGGCACTTCCAAGAATGTTTATTGGTGTGGGTGAGTCAATTCTAACTCCAACATCAATGTCTCTTTTATCAGACTCATTTCCATCAAAAAAAATGGGTTTTGCTGCAGGATTTTATTATATGGGTGTTCCAATTGGTGTAGGGGTAAGTCTTTTAATTGCTGGTTATCTTGGTGAATCCTTAGGATGGAGAAATTGTTTTTATCTGTTAGGTGGCATTGGACTCATATTAGGTCTATGTGCACTTCTCTTTAAAGATAGAAAAAGACAAACTAATACACTGGATAATAAGAACCCCACTTTGTCCAAGGAAAGTACTGCAAATATTGTAAAGACACTAATAAAAGCTCTTAAAACTTCATCTGCTTTAAGGTTCACTATAGCAGCAGGTGTTTTTTATCATATAGTGCTTGGAGCTTCGGGTTTTGAACAACTTTGGTTAGTTCAGGAAAGAGGATATGAAAGATCTGAGATAGCTCAGCTTGTTGGCTGGATAGGTGTATTTGCAGGTCTATCAGGAAATTTAATAGGTGGAATATTGAGTGATTGGTGGCAAGAGAATACCAACCAAGGACGACCTATGTTTTTATTCTGGTTAGCACTAATAACTTTACCTATTGGAATATTCTACAGATTTGTGGAACCAGGAACCTCAGTTTTTTGGATTGGAATCATCATAGGATATTTTCAATTAGGATGTTTCTTCGGGCCTACTTTTTCTACCGTACAAGAACTAGTTCCTGATAATATTAAAGCAACAGTAGTATCATTTTATATCCTTACACTAAATCTAATTGGATTAACCATTGGCTCGCTAGGAGGAGGATTATGTGCAGATGTTCTCAGATCATCTGGCTACTCTGAGCCCTATACTTTAATGCTGGTAATTTTTTCAATCATTAGTATTGTATCTATTCCTTGTTATTATCTAGCAGGAATAAAGTACAAAGAGGATAAGATAGTCCTTGAAGAAACTTTTAAAGAGGAAAGTTAATATGATTAATGATGATTTATATATTGAGCAAATACTTATAGGTCCAATGGAAAACTTTATTTATTTGTTAGGTTCAAAAAAAACTCGAGAAGTAGCTTTAATTGATCCTGCCTGGGATGTTGAAGGTTTACTCAACCATATTCAAGCAAGAGATCTAAAACTTTCGTGTGTTTTAGTAACTCATTGTCACCCAGATCATGTAGGTGGAAGTATGGGAGGACACTCAATTGAAGGTCTTGCTGAAGTATTAGAAATAGAACCTGTAAAAACTTTTGTCAATAAACATGAGGTTGATGGCCTCAAAAAAGTTACTGGTTTATCTAAGATAGATATGAATATAGTTGATTCAGGAGATCATTTTAAGATTGGAGATAATGATATAGAGTTTATTCATACTCCAGGACATACACCTGGGTCTCAGTGCTTCAAAGTAAATAATAGTCTTATCTCAGGAGACACCCTTTTTGTTCAAGGATGTGGGAGGGTTGATTTACCTGGTGCAAACTCTGAAGATATGTTCCATAGTCTCCGTAAACTTTCTAAACTTCCTGAAGAAACGATCATCTACCCTGGACACAATTATGGTCCCAAAGAATCTGCAACTCTACAAGAAGTCAAAAAGATTAATAGTTACCTAAGAATTAAGGAATTAGAACTTTGGAATCAAATTATGTAAAAAGTTAAAGTAGGTAGTGATATTTTTTAATTCTTGTTAGAGTTATATTTATTAGATTAATAGTAAACAATAAACAAAAAAGGGAAAAAATTTGAATAGGTTCTTAATAGAAGTCAGCAGGATTAACTCACTAATCCATTCGCTAAGTAGCTTTGGTCTTTCAATTTTGTACACTGTCGGACATGTCTTCATTGCTTGGGTTTGTGCTACTTTAATATTTAACGCGAGCTTTCTAGTTGCGTCTGCTGATGCTATCTTAGAACCGATCATCAATGGATTTTGGTTCTATCTTCTTCACAAATATGCTCACAAAAGACTTAAGACAAGCACATTAGCTGTTATTTATACGATTGGACATTTTACTATCGCTACATCTTGGAGCTTCTTATTACTTGGTTTCGCTCTAGATAAAGCTGTTGTGGATGCCATTGCTGAACCTTTACTCAATGGATTTTGGTTCTACTCTTTAGTTTATATTTGGAATACTCAGCCTAAACGAGTTACTAACTAGAATAACGTAAAGCAAAGAATCTATAAGGCTTCGTAGCCGGGTATTATTTTCATTACGTAAACGGCTTTATCATATTTTATGTGAGCGTCAAATATCGCATCCTGTGCAGCTTTCATTGTATAGGCATATTCTCCTTGGATGACAGTGCTGGTTGGAAAGGTCTTTATCTTTATTTCTGGGAAACTATTTATAATTTCAATAAATCCCTTTATTGGTTCGACAAATTCCTCCCTATTTGGATACATACTTATATCTATTGTTACATTCATCTTATAAAATCTTTAGTTGGAGCGGGTAGTCGGAATCGAACCGACATCATCAGCTTGGAAGGCTGAGGTAATAAGCCATTATACGATACCCGCAAAAGGGCTTGCATTATACATAAAATCTATAAATGTATTCTACATATGAACCTGCTAATCTCTGTAATGTCTTGAATGATTAACTTTGTTCAGCGTCATACATTTTACCTGCGGTACACTTAGAAACTGCATCAAATTGTTCGTCAATATCTTGGATAGAGCCATTTTTAATTTCATATCTAATTTGTCCCCAATGTATTGAATCTTCGTAAGTATCTATATACATAAAACCTTCCATGTTATTTGATAACACAGCCTCTAAAACCTGACTGCTTACCTGTTTTTCATTCAGTTCATTTACACTCTTAACCCATGCTGAATTAATTCTTTTCACGTCTTCCATTGTTCCATTCTCAATTAATTCACATTCAAGAATCACTAATGTAGTTGAAAAGATTGTGAGAGGTAATGATAAAACTAGAATTGTTAATATTTTTTTCATAAATTTTCTCCTCGAGTTACCTTACTCTTTTGTTGCTGTGTGTAAAGAAGACTTTTAAAAAACTACATGAAGGCACTTTTGTCTGTTATCTTATCATCGTAAATAAATTGGAGTTTTTATGAAATCACTAAAATATTATCTTGCAGTTTTATGTATTGGTTTTATTTCAACAACATATTCTGCTGGTTATGCTGATGCTTATTTCTATAAAGCCAAACCAGGTAAATTAACCGAAGCTGCAGAATTGATGAAAGAAGGAAGAGATATTGGTCTTGCAAATGACCAACTGGTAATTGTGCATCAACAAAATATCGGTAGGGGAGCAGAAAAAATGTTCTTATGGGTTGACTTCTTCAACACATATGAAGATAGGGCTAAAGCATATACTGCGGAAGCTTGGACACCTTATCTCAAAAAATTTAATAGCCAAGAAATCCTCGAACCAGTAAGAAGTTACCAAATGACTTCCTTAGATGATATAGATCCAGGAGATTACATAGTTCAGGTATGGATATGGGATCCAAAGAAAGGCAAAGCAGCTGAAACATTGGAGGCTCTAGAAGAGGCAAAAACTATATTTGAAAAACATGGCTTTCTTATTGATCTATGGCAGCATGGATTGGGTAGTAAAAATTACTATCAATTTGTTATGTTATCAACATCAGAAGAAGCTCAAGCAAAGTCTCTTTCATCTTTAGAGAGTGATGCCGAGTGGCAAGAAAAACAAATGGAGTGGTTTGATGAAGAGAAATATGGAAAATTAGTTGAAAGCTATCAAGTTACTAGCCTTAATTAAATAAATCATGACAGTATCCAAACAAATCAAATCTAAAATCTCCAGAGATGGCTTACTAACAATATCTTTAAATCAGGTGGAGGTTCCTGAACCTGGTGATAATGAAGTTCTAATTAAAGTTCAAGCAGCACCAATAAATCCATCAGATCTGGGGCTCTTGGTTGGACCAGCAGATATTTCTTCACTAAAAGAAGTAGAAAAAGGTTCAGTAATAGAAATGAAAGTTCCAGATGGGTTAATTAGATCTGTTGCAGCAAGATTTGATCAAAACTTGCCTGTCGGTAATGAAGGTGCTGGAATAGTTGAATCTGCTGGTAAAGGGGCAGAACATTTGATAGGCAAAATTGTAGGTCTAGCTGGTGGCGCAATGTATTCTGAATATAGGTGTGTTCCAGCATCAAGTTGCTTGGTTATGAATGATGGTACTGCGGCAGAACAAGCTGCATCTTGTTTTGTTAATCCATTAACTGCTCTGGGGATGGTAGAGACTATGAGAATGGAAAATCATACTGGCCTTGTTCATACAGCAGCAGCGTCCAATTTAGGGCAAATGCTAATCAAAATTTGCTTATCTGAAGATATTCCTTTGGTGAATATAGTTAGAAAAGAAGAACATGTAGATATGCTTAAATCCATTGGGGCAAATTATGTCTGCAATTCAAGTTTGAACAGTTTTATGGATGATCTTATAGAAGCTCTTGTTCAGTCAGGATCTACTTTAGGCTTTGATGCGACCGGAGGTGGAAAACTATCCAGTCAAATATTAACTGCGATGGAACTTGCCGCAAATAAAACTGCAACTGAATATAGCAGATATGGATCAGATAAATTTAAACAGGTATATATATATGGAGGACTGGATAGAAGCCCAACGACGCTAACTAGATCTTTTGGTTTTTCTTGGGGTTTAGGTGGCTGGTTGCTAACTCCCTTCATAGGAAAAATTGGACCTGAAAGGTTTGGAGAATTACAAAAAAAAGTTGCTGATGAAATCGGCACAACCTTTGAAAGTAAATACTCTAATATAATTTCTTTGGAAGAGACCTTAAAAGTAGAGAATATTCTGTCTTATACAAAGCAAGCAACTGGAGATAAATATCTTATAAAGCCAAGCTCTTGATTCATGCAAAAGGATTAACTTTGAACACGGTTAAGTTGCCTTCTTTGATAGAGCAAAACTTTTAGATGGAAGAACCTAACCCCTTATGGGCAGTAGTTTTGCAAATATATTTTGCCACTTTACTCCGATTAACTAAATTCTTTGCTACAAGTCCTTATTGCAGTGAGAAGGATAAAATAGATATTAGTGATTATCCACAATGTGAAAGCCGCTTCTATGAGATTCTCATTTAACTCTCTAAAATAAAGAATTAATACTGTTGTGATCATCCAAATTGCCAAAACTGATAGAGACACGAATCTGTATCTTTTTACTCTGAAAGGATGTAAGTACTTAATTGGAATAAAGGTAAAAATTGCTAAGAAGCAAATAGTAATAAAATTAAGAAAAGGGTCAGTATCTAAAATATAAAAATAAAGAATAACAATATTCCATAAAGCTGGAAATCCTGAAAAATAAAAATCTGAAGTTTTTATATTTCTATTCGCAAATGTATAGCATGAAACCGCTAGGATGATAAAAGCAGAAATCACCTCCTTACCTGCAGGAACAAAATTCAACCAATAGATTACAAATACAGGAACAAAAACATAATTAAGATAGTCGATTATGTTATCTAAATTTTCTCCATTAATATGAGGAGTATGCCTTTTAACATCAACCATTCTTGCAAGAGATCCATCAACACCATCAACGAATAGAGCTAATGCAAGATAGAAAAAAACTAGTTCAAGGTTCTGCTCAATGCTGGCAACTAAAGCCAAAAAGCTAAGTAGAACACCTGATATAGTAAAAAGATGCACTAAATAAGATAAAAAAACCTTCAAATTCTTAAGTCTTCAATTTATCAAGCATTTTACCCATCATTTCATGTAAGGTATTTACTGCCTGCAAAGGTCTCACAATTACCTTAAACTCTGTGATTTTATTATCTTCATCCCAAGTTATTAAGTCGATGCCATTAACGTATATACCATTCATTTCAGTTTCGAATTCTAGACATGCCGAATTGCCGCTAATAATCTCTTTCACATACTTAAACTTAGAGTTCTTTTTATCTGGATCTTTATTTGTTTTTTCAGAACTAAATACGCCTGAAGCAGCAGACAAATATAACTTCGTAATTGCTTTTCCTCTTTGGGGTGTAAATACAACTGGCGAATAAAATATAACATTTTCGTGAAGAAGCTCGTCTAGTTTATCCTCTGCTCCCAAACCGTCGCTTTTCATTACATCATGCCATTTATCTACTGCATTCATTTTTATATCCTTATTCAACGTTTTTTTGGCGGGGCTGGCAGGATTCGAACCTGCTACCTTCTAGTTCGTAGCCAGACACTCTATCCAAATGAGCTACAGCCCCTGGAATAGATTATAACTCCTATTCAGATAACTTCATTCGCTATCTAATCTTCACTTGAGATACGATTGTATACTTCTTCTCGATGAATTTTGACTTCATCTGGAGCAGTAATACCTATCCTTACCTGCCCGCCTCTGATATCTAAAACCGTAATTTTGATATCATTGCCAATATACATTGACTCTTCAGCCTTCCTGCTTAGTACTAACATAAACCCTCCCCAGTAATCTATGTACCTTAAGAACCTTACCAGTTATGAATGATAAGAAAAAGGTTTTTTAGGAGTTTTTTAGTACTTTTTCGAGTTGGTCAAGAGAGGAAAGCATACCTTGTCGGATAGCCTCAGAAAATTCAGGAGGATCAATTTCCTGAGTCCATTCAAAAATTGTATTACCTTCCATTTTTGATAATTTAATTTTTGCTAAATGGTGTTGAATAGGAATGACAGTCTCTATTGCAGAATATGATAGCTCCATATTCTCATGATTAAATTCTATTATTTCTTCAACTAGTCTGCCCATACCTGTCATCTTGAAGATCCTTTTGTTGCCATCTAGTTCAATGCTCTCGACTCCTGGCACCCAGTCACTTCGAGAGATATTACTCACAATTTCCCAAATAATTTCTGGAGAAGCTTTGAATTCTTTTTTTTCTTTGATCGTAATCATAAATTTCTGACTTATTTTCCTGCTAAAAGTTTAATGTTAGATAGATAAAAAAAGAGGGAGATTAAACTTTTTAACTATTCTTTGCAGCTTCTGGTGGTTCGATATCATCAGGAACAAAAAAGTCCGGTGCTAATTCAGAAAAAGGGACTTCAGCATACTGAGAGAAATCAGTTACTCCATTGTCGGCAAGTAAATTGTCATCAATACAAAAATTTCCTGTAAATTCTTTGGAATCTTTAGTCAATATTACGTAAGCAGCATCAGCCATGATCTCTGGAGATCTTGATATACTCATAATGCTATCTCCTCCTAAGGTATTCTTAATAGCTGCAGTTGCGACAGCAGTTCTAGGCCATAGTGCATTTACGGCAACGCCCTCTTCTTTAAATTCTTCTGCCATACCAAGAACACATAGACTCATTCCAAATTTAGCCATCGTGTATGCAACATGCGGACCGAACCATTTTGGATCCATATCCAAAGGTGGTGATAAATTTAGAATATGAGGATTTTCAGATTTTAGTAAATGCGGAAGGCAAACTTTACTGACCAAAAAAGTGCCTCTAGCATTTATTTGATTCATTAAATCATACCTTTTCATATCAGTTTGAAGAGTACCAGTCAATTGAATCGCTGACGCATTATTTACACAAATATCAATACCTCCAAAATGCTCTAAGCCTTTATTTACTGCATCCCTAACATTCTCTTCATCTCGTATATCACAAATTACAGGTAATGCTTGGCCCCCTTCTTCAATAATTTCGTCTGCAGCGGTATAGATAGTACCAGGGAGTTTGGGGTGAGGTTCAGCTGTTTTTGCAGCCAAAATAATATTTGCACCATCTTTAGCGGCTCTCTTAGCTATAGCAAGCCCAATTCCCCTGCTGGCCCCCGAAACAAATAAAGTTTTATTTTTAAGATCATCCATAATTTTCTCCTTTAACTTGGCGGATAGTTTACCTCAAGAACCCTAAGTCTCTGTTACCTGTCAGTATATCAATTCCAGCAATGGAAAGCTTTATTGCCTTACTCGTTCTTCGCTAGATAAATCTGTGCTTGCATTCACATAAGTTTAAGATGGCGGAGAGAGAGGGATTCGAACCCTCGAAGGCTTTGACACCTTACACGCTTTCCAAGCGTGCGCATTCGACCACTCTGCCATCTCTCCGTTTTGTTGCGGCATTATAGTGTTTTTTAAAGAAATATTTGAAGAACAAGTTGTTTATCAGTAATGCGGAGGTTTCTCAGCTATATCTTCTATAATATTTTTATCGTAGGATTCTTTTAAAGATTTCAATTCTTCTTTCAATAAAATTATCTCTTTCTGTTGAATACTCAACTCTTTACTAAGCTTTTCTATAGTATCTTCCTGAAACGTTGCTCTTGCCTCCATTTCATTTAATCTTTTATCCTCTGAATCTTTCATTTATTTAAGTTTACTGTCTAATATCTCTAGCCATTTCAATATCATAATTTGGTGTAGTTCTTATAGGATTAATTTCTATTCCACCTCTTCTAAGAAAATTTGCTCTCACTGAAAGCTCTTTCAATCTACAACGTTTCAGTATGTCTGTAAAAATTCTTTCAACACATTCTTCATGAAATCCCTGATGATTTCTGTAGGAGAGTAGGTATCGAAGGAGTCCATCATGTTGGATTAAATTTCCACTGTAGGAAATATATATGGTAGCCCAATCTGGTTGAGATGTAACTGGACATAAACTTCTAAAAAGGCTGCACGACAGATATTCTCTAATATCTTCATTTTCACCTGGCTCAATTACTTGAGAATTTGGATAAGAATCTATCTTATCCAGATATTCTTCATCAATAGAGGTAGAGTTATCTGAAATTGATCTAGGCACTGCGTCTAAATCAACATTTACATCAGTATTCAAGACATTATCTAAATCATCTTTAATTAGCCCTTTGAGAAAATCTATAGATTTAAATTTTTTATTATTAAGAGAATATAAATATAATTTTAAAGATTTTGATTCCACAAAAAATTTAGAGTTGCAATCATATGAAATGTTAAGAATCTTATTTTGAGGTATGCCTTGATTATTTAGCCACGAAGTCTCATAGGAAGTCCAAAAATCTTTACCATGAAAATCTGGAAATTCATTTAAACCATTTTTTATTCTTGAATCTAACCTACTCATTGGTGAGAGGATGGAAGGATCATACTGTAAAGGAATAGTCGAATCTTGTCCGAGGATTATATTGCCCATTCTCTAAGTTCTGATGCCACGTCCTTTGTGCAGGAACCATAAACAAATAGAAGCAAAAAGGATTATAAAAGCTATGATCATAAAAATTGCGGAGTTTATTGAAAAACCAAGAGCCTCTAAATCTGAAGCGCCCAAAATTGAATATCTAAAAGCATTAATCATATAAAGGATGGGATTGGCTAGTGATACCGTCTGCCAAAATGAAGGAAGTAATTGAATAGAGTAGAAAACCCCACCAAGATAGATCAGAGGTTGCATTATAAAAGTTGGAATAATTGATATATCATCAAACGACTCTGCAAATAGAGCATTTAAAAATCCTCCCAATGAAAAAAGTATAGATGTAGAAATCACTACAAATATGCTCAAAGTCCAGTTACTTATTGATAAATCATAAAACCATAGAGACACTAAGGTTACTATGCCTCCAACTAAAAGTCCTCTAGCTACTCCACCAAGAACCCAACCAAGTAAAATTAAATAGTGTGGTAATGGAGTGATGAGCAACTCCTCAATACTTCTTGCAAACTTTTGACCAAAAAAAGAGGAAACCACATTTGAATAAGAATTACTTATGACAGACATCATGATTAAACCTGGGATCATAAATTGCATGTAATCGAAGCCTCCCATTTGTCCAATTCTTTTACCAATGAGCGTTCCAAAAATAACAAAATAAAGCATGATCATGACTGCTGGTGGAATAAGAGTTTGTGTCCAAATCCTCATAAATCTATGGATCTCTTTGTATAAAATTGTCAGTAGCGCTCTATATTGTTCTAATGGAGTCATCTTTCACTTCCATTCAAGTTTGAATCAACTAACCCCATGAATAATTCTTCTAAACGACCTGTATCATTCCTCATACTAGATATTTGAATTCCAGAATTAGATAAAACTTCAAAAATAGTATTAAGACCCTGGCCTTTTCCAATAGTTACTTTAAGTTTTTGAGGGTTTTCTAAAACAGCTTCATACCCAAGATTTTTAGGTAATACTTTAACAGGGTTTTTAAGATCAAAGATAAATGTCTCCTCTTCCAAGCGAGTTAAAAGTTCTTGCATGCTTGTATTTTCAACGATTTCTCCAGAATCAATTATTGCTATATTGCGGCATAATCTTTCAGCTTCCTCTAGATAATGTGTGGTTAAAATTATAGTAGTTCCCTCATTATTTATTTCAGTTAGAAAATCCCAAAGAGATCGGCGTAATTCTATATCTACACCTGCAGTTGGTTCATCTAATATTAGAAGTTCAGGGTTATTTACTAAAGCTTTTGCAACCATAACCCTTCTTTTCATGCCTCCAGACAGTTTTCTGGCTTGCTCATTACGTTTATCCCATATATCGAGCTTCTGCATATAGTATTTGGCGTTTTCTCTAGCCTCTTTAAAGCTTAATCCATGATAACCGGCTTGATTCCTGATAATGTCACCAACCTTTTCGAATTGATTAAAATTAACTTCTTGACCGACAACACCTAGTTTCTTTTTTGCTAGGGAGTGATTTTCATCAATATCAATATCTAGAATTTTTACTTGGCCTGAGGTTTTTGTTACAAGCGAACTTATAACTCCTATCGTTGTTGACTTACCCGCACCATTCGGTCCAAGTAATGCAAAGAAATCACCTTGATTGACCTCTAAATCAATACCTTTCAAGGCTTGCAAGCCTCCAGTGTATTCTTTCTTTAGATTAGAGATAGAGAGGGCTTTCATGAGTTACTTACTCAAATAAGCCATACTCTCTTCAAGACCTCTGATGGTTAAAGGAAACATATTATCTTCAACAAGGCTTCTGGTAAGTTCAACAGATGCACTATACTCCCAATGTTCTTTGGGCACAGGGTTTAGCCAAACTAATTTATCATAGATTCCCACCATTCTTTTCATCCAAAGAGCTCCCGCTTCTTCATTCCAGTGCTCAATACTTCCTCCCGGATTAGTGATTTCATAAGGGGCCATAGTTGCGTCTCCTACGAAAATAATTTTATAGTCACCTGAATACTTATGAATTATGTCTTCTGTGTAAACTCTTTCATTTTGCCTTCTTCTATTATCCTTCCATACAGTCTCGTATATAAAGTTATGGAAGTAGAAATATTCTAAATTTTTAAATTCTGTCTTTGCAGCAGAAAATAGTTCCTCACAAACTCTAATATGAGGGTCCATAGAACCACCTACATCAAATAAAACGAGTACTTTTACAGCATTTCTCTTTTCAGGACGAAATTTAACATCGAGAAGTCCTGCTTTTTTTGCTGTCGAACTAATAGTGTTATCTAAATCAAATTCTTCATTGGCACTATCTCTTATGAGTTTCCTAAGTCTTCTGAGTGCGACTTTCATATTTCTTGTTCCTAGCTCCACATCGTCATCTAGATTTTTAAAGTCTCTGGCTTCCCATACTTTTGCTGCTTTTCCTTTTCCTCCTTCTCCACCAACTCTTATACCTTCAGGATTTTCACCAGAGTTACCAAAAGGGGAAGTACCTCCAGTTCCTATTTGCTTGCTTCCACCTTCGTGCCTATCTTTTTGTTCTTCAAGTTTCTTCTTAAATTCTTCAAGAAGTTTCTCCAAGCCGCCTAATGATTGAATTTCCTTTAGCTCCTCTTCAGTTAGGTGCTTCTCAAATTCAGCTTTCAACCATTCATCAGGAATTAACATTTCCAATATATCGTCTAAACTTTCAATTCCTTTAAAGTAAATATCAAAAGCTCTGTCAAATTTATCATAGTGCTTTTCATCTTTTACAAGAATAGCTCTACTTAGAAAGTAAAACTCATTCATATTTGCGAAGGCAAGTCTCTTATCTACAGCAGCAATCAAGTCTAACAACTCTCTTAATGAGCAAGGGATGCCAGTAGCTTTAAGAGTGTTAAAAAGAGATATAAACATTAAGAATTTGTATTTCCTTCCCTTCTTGCCATAAATGCCAATCTTTCTAATAATTGAACATCTTGTTCATTCTTCACAAGTGCCCCATATAAAGGCGGTATTGCTTTTGAAGGATCTCTGTTTTTAAAAATCTCATCAGGAATATCATCGGCCATTAGAAGCTTTAACCAATCAATCAATTCAGAAGTAGATGGCTTTTTCTTCATTCCAGGCACCTTTCTAATATCAAAGAAAATCTCCAATGCATCTTTAACTAAATTTTTCTTAACCTTGGGATGATGAACCTTCACAATTTTTTCCATAGTAGGTCTATCCGGGAAGTTAATATAGTGAAAGAAACATCTTCTTAAGAATGCATCAGGTAGTTCTTTCTCATTGTTACTTGTAATAATTACTAAAGGTCTTTGAACTGCTTTAATTGTTTCTTTAGTTTCATAAACATAAAACTCCATTCGATCTATCTCTTGAAGTAAGTCATTTGGAAATTCAATATCAGCTTTATCAATCTCATCTACAAGCAGAACCGCCCTTTCATCAGATGTAAAAGCTTCCCACATCTTTCCTTTTTGAATGTAATTTGAAATGTCCTTAACTCTTTCATCGCCTAGTTGTGAGTCTCTAAGTCGTGTCACAGCATCATATTCATAAAGACCTTGTCTCGCTTTAGTTGTAGATTTTATATGCCATTCTATAAGAGGCATGTTGAGTGATTCGGCAACTTGTTCTGCTAACATAGTTTTACCTGTTCCAGGCTCACCTTTAATTAATAATGGCTTCTCAAGCTCTATGGCTGCATTAACAGCCATACTAAGGTCTTCAGTTGAGATGTAAGAATCAGTCCCTTTAAATTTCATAATTTTTCCCTTTTAAAATTATCATGACTTTATCATACACACTGAAAATCACTAACCATCTTTTATGTAAACGATGATAAATCCAATAGTAAAAGATAGTTTATTTTTATTTATAAAGTTGTACAGATAAGAACTAAATATATTAAATTATAAATACCATTGAGATTATCTAGTTTTCTTTTTTTATTTTATTTGCACTAATTAATAACATTATCGAAGAAACTAATTCAAAAATTATTGCTGAAGTTAAAAATTCCGTTCCATGAAACAAGGCAGCTGAGATTCTGAAAATTGCAGCCGACCCCAATAAAGATATAGTTGTATAAAGCCAGATATGTTCGTTTCTATAAGCTCCTATAATTGACATTAAACCTGCGGTAAAAAAGAATGAAGTGAAATCTCCGATCTGAGTATTGCCTCCCTCACCCTCTAATAAAGACATAGACAGGCTTTCTGCAGCACTAGAAGGATCTATAAGCCAGTTAAATGCACTTAGAAGCATAAAAACTCCTATAATTCCTGAAATAATTCTTGCCCACATATTTTTCCCCTATCTACTAGTTACTCTGATTAGTTTTCCATTTTGTCCATCAATTGCCAAGATAATACTTCCATCTGGAGAAGAGGCCACATCACGAATACGTCCTAGATCATTAAATAGAATCTCTTCTTCACTTACTATATTTCCAGATACCTCGAGACGTCTCACATCTCCTGGAACCAAAGCAGATATAAAAAGACTATTTGTCCATTCTGGAAAAAGTGTCCCTGTGTAGTAAGTCATGCCGGAAGGAGCAATAGAAGGTACCCAATACTTAATGGGCTGCTCCATACCTTCTTTTTCAGTGAAAGGTGAGATGGTAGCCCCACTATAGTCTTTTCCATATGTTATAGCTGGCCAGCCATAATTCTTTGAAGGTTCTGCTATATTTAACTCATCACCGCCCATAGGTCCATGTTCGTTTTCATAAACAATCCCATCAACTACTACAATGCCTTGTAAATTTCTGTGACCATAAGACCATATTTCTGGTCTTGCATCTTTATTTTCAAGAAATGGATTATCTTTTGGAATACTTCCATCGGAATTTATTCTAATAATCTTTCCGTAATGATTATCAAGATATTGAGCACTTTCTCTATAATTAAATCCATCACCAGAAGTTATTAAAAGTGTTCCGTCATCTAAAAATGCCATTTTAGCCCCGTAGTGTGCAGCAGTTCTTCTTGATGGAGATGCTTTAAAGATAGTTTCAACCTGTTCAATTGAACCTGAAGATAATTTAGCCCTAATTACTTCAAGAGTATTTGTCTTTTTTCCTTCGTCTGGCGATGAAAAGGATAAATAAATCGTATTATTCGAGTCATATTCAGGATCTAAGATTATTCCTGATAAACCTCCCTGACCCGCAAATAGAACCTCGGGTATACCTTTTATTGGCTCAGGATTTAATACCCCATTTTCTATTATTCTTAATTGACCAGAAAGCTCTGTAAATAGGATATTATCCTTGTCTATGACAGCTATTCCCCACGGATGACTTAAATTCTCAGCCAGTGTTAGATATTTGTAATCAGTGCTGTTTGCATTAGCAAACCAAGAAGTGAAGAGACTTAAAAGAATTATATTTATTTTATTAATCATGTTGCCCTCTGTTTATCCAATGAAGCTCCAAAATAATAACCACTAATTAGCCCAAAAAAAGTTAATATCGACTTACCTAATATACTCCTTCCGCCTGCCAATATGTCAAGATTATAGAATGCTAATGGCATGAGAAGAACAATAGCCAAGATCGCAACCCCACCAGCGAGTGCGTAGGCATAAGATCTAGAAACTTTTATCCAGATTAGGATAATTTTTGCCACTGAATAGGCTATTAGGAAGCCTATAGCAACTAATACTATCAAGGGTATAGCACCAGCAAGATTCATCGACATCAAATTATCTAAATAAGTTGATAAAAAAATTCCTATTGAAATAGGCATATCAACTGAAACTAACCAGAATAAATTACTCATGGTCTCTTGTAATATCACAAGACATGTTGCAATGAGAATGCTTAAAACTAGATAAAAAGTTTTTACCATCATTTTTGCTCTTCGTTTACTTGTATCATCGCCTTCAGCATTTCACGATTTTGATTTTCTCTTTCTTCCATTCTCAAAATTGTATCATTATCAATGCTAATCTCTTCGAGGATTTCACGATTATCAAAACCTAAGACTGGTGCCAAAGAATAAGGAAATTCTCCTTGCCCCTTCATGGTTGCAGGTGGTTTTGGCATCCTCATTTTGCCTAATTTAGGGTGTTCAATTGTTACGATTGATCCTTGCTCAAGTATTTGCGGATCTGTATGAACATCTTTTAACTCGTTACACACTGATGCAGATATTCCTTCAATGTCCATTCTTTTTTCTAGTTCATTGCTAGATAAATTTCTGGTTACTTTATTTATTTCTTCAGTTAATTCTTCCTTATTAATAATCCTGGAAACAAGATTATTATATTTTTCATCCAAGTGGAGTGTTAATTTAAAGACATCACAAAATTTATTGAATATCTCATCACTTGCAATAATTATCAAAACGACTCCTCCATCAGTTGTTTCGTAAACCTCAAATAGATCTGCCAGTTCACCTAAATTTATACCACCCTCCTCAAATGTATGATTCATCATCAGATCGGGCCAGTTGTAGTAGAGTGCAGATTCCATCATCGATATTGGAAGATATTGACCTCCCTCACCATTGGCTTTCTGATATAAAGCGGCTGAAATTGCTTGAGCACTCGTTAATCCAGTAACCTTGTCATAAATAATTGTTCTTATCAATTCAGGAAATTCACCATTTTGAGCATGAGGAATTCCAACAGTTCCTTGGATTAATGGGTCGTATACTTTCTTTTCTTTATAGGGTCCAGATTGTCCGTAACCTGATATCGAACAATATATCAAATCAGGCTTAATCTTTTTCAAAGTTTCATAATCGATCCCAAGTTTTTTAACTATACCCGGCCTGTAATTTTCAATTAGAACATCAGCTGTTGATACTAGTTCCAGTAAAACTGATAGGTCTTCTTCATTTTTGAAATCTAGACATATACATTTCTTGTTTCTGTTTAGAGTAGAAAACATGGCCCCCATGCCATCTTTAATGGTTCCCATGAATCTAGCAAGGTCTCCTATACCAGGTGGCTCAATCTTTATAACCTCGGCACCTTGATCAGCAAGCATCATTCCAGCAAAAGGTCCTGATACTGTAGAAGTCAATTCAAGTACTCTAACTCCTTTAAATGGTCCGCTCATATCTCCCCCTAAAAAATATTGTGTTTTATAATAGTGCCCATAATGCCACTTATTCAAGAACAATTTTTTGATATCGGAGCCAATTTGACGCACAAGTCTTTTAAGGAAGACTTAGATTTAGTACTAGCTGAAGCAAATAAACTGGGAGTTAGAAGACTCTCAGTCACTGGAAGTTCTTTGAAAGAGAGCATAGAGGCTTTTGAAATTAGTCGACGATATCCCGAATCTTGTATTTCTACCGCTGGAATTCACCCGCATAATTCAAAGGAATATTCTCCAGAATCCTTTAGTGAAATAAAAGATCTATTAAAAAATGATTTAGTTAAATCAATAGGAGAAACTGGTTTAGATTTTAATAGAAATTTTTCATCTCCAGAAGATCAACAAAAAAGCTTTGAAGCACACCTAGAATTATCCATTGAAATAAGTAAACCATTATTTCTTCATGAGAGGGATGCCCATGAAAAATTTGTTGAAATTACTTCACCTTATTTGAAAGATTTGCCTAAGAGTGTCGTGCACTGTTTCACAGGGACAGAAGACGCATTACTAAAGTATCTGGACATGGGATTCTACATTGGAATAACGGGCTGGTTATGTGATGAGAGAAGAGGAAAACATTTGGAAAAGCTCATATCTTTGATACCACTAGAAAAACTAATGATTGAAACCGATGCGCCTTATCTTCTGCCTAGAGATATGGGAATAGATAATTCTTCAAGAAATGAACCAAAATATTTAAGTCATATTGCAAAAAAAGTTGCAGAGTTTAGAAAAGAAAGTGAAGAATTAGTTTTTACTGCTATTTATATGAATTCATTAGACTTTTTTGATATCTCAGTCTAAAAGTTTAATTACTTTCTCTTTATCGAATGGCCAAAGTAGCTCTTGCTCACCATAGAGAATGACTGGAATTTTATCCCAATATTTATCGACATATGTTCTCTTTGAATATATATCTACAGTGGTCAGTATGCAGTCTTTGAGATTTATCTGAGAAAGTAATAATTGAGCTTCTCTGCATAAATTACAGTCTTTTCCAGAGATTAGGATAAGCTCCTTCAAACTACAGAACCCGAAGAAATTAATCTGTCATATTCATCACTATCAATGCCTAGTGATTCTAATATTTCTTTTGAATGTTCACCTGCAATGGCGGGTGGTAGTGTAATTTCATTTTGAGTTCTATCGAATCTTGGAGCAGGTGCGGGTTGGGTTACACCCTCAATTTCAATAAATGTTTGTCGCGCAATATTATGCGGATGCATAGGTGCCTCACTCATATCTAATACGGGCGCAAAACATACATCACTTCCCTCCATAAGATCACACCATTCTTCTCTTGTCTTTGTTAAAAAAACATTCTTAATCATTTGTTTTTTATTTTGCCAAGTATCTCTTTTCATTTGATCTCCAAAATCATCTTGAGATAACTCAGCCTTTTCACAAAGCAAGGCATAAAATTGAGGTTCAATCGATCCTAGTGAAATATACTTACCGTCCTTACACTCGTAAGTATCATAAAAATGTGCCGCTCCATCTAAAAGATTAGTTTGACGTTCCAAGTTCCAGAATCCTGATTGATGCATTGAATACATCATTGTCATTAGTAGAGAAGATCCGTCAGTCATGGCTGCATCGATGACCTGCCCTTTACCGGAATTTTTAGTCTCTAAGAGAGCAGCCACAATACCTAAAGCCAATAACATACCACCACCTCCAAAATCTCCGATTAGATTTAAAGGTGGAACAGGAGGAGAATCGTCTCTTCCTATGGCAGCTAAAGCTCCTGACAAAGCAATATAGTTAATATCATGTCCAGCTGCATTCGCTAATGGTCCAGTTTGACCCCATCCAGTCATTCTTCCGAAAACTATTTTCTCATTCCTTTTTTGGCATATATCAGGTCCTAGTCCTAATCTTTCCATTACACCGGGTCTAAAACCTTCGAAAATAGCGTCTGCACTTTCAACTAATTTCAATACTACCTCAACTCCATCTTCGTTCTTTAAGTCTACAGCGATTGATTTCTTTCCACGGTTCGCTGGCTCTTCTCTTGAGCCAGTCCCTGCAGCAGAAGCTCTATCAACTCTTATAATCTCTGCTCCAAGATCAGCCAAAATCATTCCACAGAATGGTCCTGGGCCTATTCCAGCCATTTCAATTATCTTGAATCCCTTTAGTGGTCCCATACTAGTCTCCTATTAATTTTTCTTTTCCTAACGGTTTAAAATAAAGAATCAATTGGGGCAATAACGTCAATGCCCCTAATAATGCCATAACCATCGCTAATGATACAAAGAACCCAAAGTAGACACTTGGATTGAAGTTGGAAGTTGAAAATACTAAAAACCCAAGAATTATTGTTAATGAAGTATAAAACATAGCCCTGCCAATGGTTCTATGACTATCTTTCATGGCTTGAACATAGATTCCAGAAACTTTAAATTCTTTTTTAAATCTATGAATATAGTGGATCGTATTATCTACAGCCATACCAACGCTGATAGCAGCAACAGTAATGGTCATGATATCTAGTGGTATTGAAAAAATACCCATAGTTCCCAACACAACTCCTGCTGCCAATAGATTAGGAATAATCCCAATAATGGATAAATACAAAGAACGAAAAAGAATTAAAAACATTATAAAAATAATGCTAAAGACAATAAGAATAGTTCCAATCTGCGAATCAAATAAGCTTTGTAACATATTGTTATAAAGCACTGCTAAGCCAGTCAGTCTAAATTGTTCTTCTTCCAAATTGTAATCTGTTTTTAGAGTCTCAGAAATTTCATACAAGAGTTCATTTCGATTTAGACCCTCGGCAGACTCAATCACTCTGGCTGATATCCGTACTTGATTTTCATCATTGCTTATATAAGAACTCAATAAATTCTCTTTAATATCCTCTGGAAGCATATTTTTAACCAGAGCCAAATCCAGTTCGGACAAAGGTTCACCATCTTTTAGTTCGGTAGCTACTTTTATACCACTAGCAACAGAAAGAACTTTTCCTATTTCTGGTAAAGAATCTAAGTAGTCGTGAATCTGCTCAAGCCTTTCTAAAGAAATAGTATTCCACCAGTAGCCATTATTAGTTGATTCTTCATCTTCAAAGCCAAAGTCATCATCGAAAGATTCTTCTTCTATATCAGTTATCCAATTTTTGGGTGCATTGATAACAACATCTAAAGGTGCTGTACCACCAAGCTTGTTATCGAGTAAATCCATACCTTTATAGATTTCTGTAGATGGCTTGAAATAGTCTATAAATCTATTCTCAACTGTAAGTTGGTTGATGCCGTATATCGATATGCAAAATAAAATAATTCCGATAAGACTGATGTAATTCCCTAATTTTTCAGTTAGCTTAGAAAAACCTACGGTTACACCTTTAGTGAAATCTTTCGATTCTTGGTCAAGACTAGAGGTAAAAAGTAGACTGAATATCGGAAAAAGAAAAAAGGAAAAAATAAAAGCAAAGAATATTCCTGCAACCATCATCTTACCAAAATCCATTACGGGTTTAATTTCACTCACTCCCAAAGAAGCAAAAGCAATGATTGTAGTTAGAGCAGTATAAAAACAAGGTTTCAACATTTGTTCTACTGTTAAAGCCACTAAATCCTTTTTTTCGAGTGAAGGATTAATCTCATATAGCTCTTGATATCGAACAATTAAATGTATTGTTAATGAGATTGATATTATTAATAGAAGAGAGATGAAATTTGAAGAAACCACTGTAACCCTCCAGTCCATCCAGCCCAGAAACCCAATAACGAAAACAGCAATTAAGGCACTTGAAACCAAGGGCATTGCAATCCAACGTAATTTTTTAAAAATAATACTTAAAGTTATTACAAACATAATCAGCACACCAAGAGCGAAATATTGAAGGTCGCTTTTTATGAAACTAATCATGTCAGAAGCAATCATTGCAGTGCCGCCAAGGTATATATCACCTTTATCTTTAAAACTTTTTATAACATTTCTTGTCGATTCAATTAGCGCATCTCTATCTATAGATGCTTGTGCATTGAGTTTTTTTATTTCCTCATTTATATTTTTTAGTTGTAAATCATGAATACTAGGGGAATATTGTTCAGAATTTATTAGGTCAAGAATATGATAACGTTGATCAATAGCCGCTTCATAAGAATCATTGCTTTTTAGCAATAATTGCATTGCGGTATAAGTTGCATCTTTGTCAGTGAGCAGTTCTGTGTATAAGGGGCTATTTTTAAATTCTAGCCTTGCTAAATCTTTATCAGTGCCTTCGTCTTCAATAGTCCGAAGATTATCAGCTAGTTCGCTCATACTCATTTTAGGACTAAAAAGTAATGGTGCATCTAAATAACTAAGAACAGAATCAACTCCTTCAATTTGTTCAAAAACATTTACCATTTCTCTAACTTGAGAAATAGTCTCACTAGAAAATAGGTCTTCCTTTGGTTTAAAGATTACTATTAAAAAGTCAGACGAAGCATAATCAGAGTTTACCTCTCTATAATATTTGAGATCATCATCACTCTCTAATACTAGAGAATCAGATGAGGCGTCTAGCTTAAAGTTATTAAGATTTAATATAGAAAAAGATAAAGCGACAAGAAAAGAAATAAAAATCATCTTTGGGTAAGATGTAACGAATTTAGAAAAGACCTTTGACATCTTTATACCTTGTCTTGTTTTGC
Organism: uncultured SAR86 cluster bacterium; assembly: GCA_902604855.1. Taxonomy (GTDB): domain Bacteria; phylum Pseudomonadota; class Gammaproteobacteria; order Magnimaribacterales; family Magnimaribacteraceae; genus Magnimaribacter. Next base: position 143,255 of record CACLAF010000002.1, read on the forward strand.
ATAAGCACCCATATGAACGTGTCCTCTTTCTTCAGCTAATTCAATCTGCAACTGTCTTTGGGAGAATCTTTCCTTATCTTTTTTAGAAGAGACGTTGTAGCACTTATGACAAGATACGCCCTTTTCATAATATTTTGATTCAAGATCATTTTTTGATAGAGGTCTTCTGCACCCAAAACATTGAAGAAAATTTCCTGGTTTTAAGTTTTTATCTACAGTTACTCTTTCATCAAAAACAAAACATTCCCCTTCCCATAGGTTTTCATCTTGAACATCTTTGAGATATCTTAAAATACCACCATCAAGTTGATAAACATCCTCAAAACCTTCGTTCAACATGAAAGAAGAGGCTATTTCGCACCTAATACCTCCTGTACAGAACATAGCTATCTTTTTCTTTTTGATTTCAGATAACTCTTTATCCACGAAATGGGGGAATTCAGTTAGATTATCCATTTTAGGAATGATTGAGTTCTTGAAGGTACCTATTTCCGTTTCGTAATTATTCCTGACATCTAGAATAATTGTGTTGGGATCTGTAATTAATTTGTTCCAATCCTGGTAATTCAAATGTTTACCTCTTGAAGTAACTGGATCAAAATCACCCTTTAGTGGCAACAATCTATTTCTGCACTTTATTTTTAATCTCTTAAAAGGCAAAGAATTAGAAGAAGACCAAGTTTCATCTTTTATAGTTAATTTAAATTTCTTTTCCAATAAGGAAACAAGCTCAATTAAGGCCTTTTTCTTTCCAGACAGAGTAGTATTGACACCCTGCGGTGTCGAAAAAAAAGTTCCAACTATACTGTTTTTAATACAGTGTCGCTCAACAGTCCTGCCAACTTTTTTATGGTCACCTATTTTTTCGATGGAATAGAAGGTAACGACATGATTATCTGCCATTTTAATTTTCTAGTTTTCGTTTTTACTGCCGCCCAGACAATTAGGAGAAGGCTCTGCTTTCTCATTCTTTTCTATCCACTCGTTTTCGGTGAAAGTATGAATAGATAAGGCATGTATTGGTCCATCAATTTCTTCTTGTATCTCAGAGTAAATAAGCTGATGTCTTTTAACTAAATTGAGTCCGTCAAAAAGATTAGAGATGGCCACTATCCTTACATGGGATTCTCTCCCTGGTTCTGCGTTATGAAGATAACTTTCGTCTATTACCTCTAGATGACTAGGGTCTAGCGCTTTTTTTAATTTAACTTCTATAGATGTAATTGCACTCATTATTGAATTTTAATTGCTTTCAAGCTCTAAGAGAAATTTTTTAATGTCTAATCCACCAGTGAAGCCCCCTAAACCTGATTTTGACACAACCCTGTGACAAGGCACGACTAATGGAATTGGATTCTTTCCACAACTAGTACCAACAGCTCTAAAAGCTTTCGGATAACCGACTTTCTCAGCAATATAAGAATATGTGACGCATTCTCCATAAGGTATTTTGATCATTTCATTAAAGACTTCTGACCTAAAACCAGTAAAAGGCAATCTGTATTGAATAGTAAAATTTTTTCTACCTTCAAAAAAGTACTCATTAAGCTGATCAATTATTATTTTGAAGGTATTTTTATCACATTTTGCTTTAGTGTCACAAAAAACTTGGTTAGAAAAAGATACACCTATTAAGTCTGAATCGTCCTTGAGTAAACTTATATCCCCAACTGGTGAGTTATATACGTGAGCGTAAAGCATTAACTATCTTTCCAAACCTTAGTATCTGGGTTTGCAGCATTTTCTTCATGATCATCTCGGGTAAGGGTATAGCCTGAAACTAGAGATAAGGCGCTTCCAAAGGCGATAATACAAATAGGTACGTACCACAAGGCTAGATTAGCTAATATTTGATCTGGAACTACATTATCAAGCATTTTTCTTGCCTCAGGGTCAGGGAAAGAAATCAGAGTTAAAATTATTCCAGCAAAGGTTAATCCAAAACCACTAACTGCTTTATCCGCGAAACTTCTAGCCGAGAAAAGTATTCCTTCCTCTCTTCTACCTGTCTTAAGCTGAATATCTTCAACTAAGTCCATAAGCATCGAGGCGAGTGTAGCAAATACTATGATTCCAGCGGAAACATTTATAACTACATGTACGCACAACACAGGAAGAAGATAAGTGGTTCCATTTGCAGGGAAAAGTGAAGTACCGTAAACCAAGTCTATGTACCTCAGGGCAAAAGGCAAAGCAGCAAATATTATCTGAAATGCCCAAATGGACATAACCGTTTTCTTTTTACCGAATCTATCAGTAAGAATTGGAGCAACAAAAATGGCTATTATTGGAGCAAGGTAAAGGCATAAACCTCTTGTTAACATCTCATTCGTATTTAAACCCCAAAAGAAAGAATCAAAATATATGGCAAATGCTGCTTCAATTCCGCCTGCCATAGCAGCAAGAAGGCCTGAAAAAAATAAAAACATATATGACTTATTAGAGAGTAAGGTTTCTTTAAGTTCTTTTAAAACTTCTCCTAAAGGTGCAGCTTTAGATTCGGGCGGGGCTAATAACCTAGGAATATGTTTATGTGTACCAAGACTTGTAACAAGAATTCCGATAAAAATCAGAATGGCCGCTACAAGACCATAATCTGCCCAAGCATCTGGATTGAATCTACCATCGGAATAAGCATCAGTTACATTATTTGGTCCAAACCAAAACCAAACTAAATTATAAGTAGTTAGGCCACCAAACCAACCGAAAAAGTATCTAAAAGACATTAATGAAGTCCTTTCTACATAATTACTAGTTAGCTCAGGTCCAAGAGAAATTGAAGGGACCTCATAGAAGGTTATAAAAACTCTAATAATGATTGCACAAACCAAAAAGTAAAAAAATAATTGCCAATCTGAGTAGTATTCTGGCGGTGTCCAAAGAAAATAATAAGTTATAGCAACTGGTATAGCGGCAGCGTACATATATGGATGTCGCCTACCCCACTTAGATCTAGTTCGGTCAGAATAATAACCAACTAAAGGATCTGTAATAGCATCAATTACTAATATTATATTTAACGCGAGTCCTGTCATCCATCCTGGCAAACCGAATACAGAGTTGTACACAAATAGAACAAAAAAACTAAAACCGTTATTCTTAATACCAAAAGAAATAGATCCAAATCCGTAAAAGAACTTGGTCTTAAAATCTAACTTAGTATCTTGTACCTGTTCTTCCATGATTTATAAAATTTAATCTAAATCCCCATAAAATTAACATAGATAGGAGAAGACCAAGCTCGTTCTTCTGAAAGGGTCAGGCAATCATCTTCCTTATCTGTTCTTGAATCACCATAACAGATATTTACTTTAATACACTCTCCTTTCTCATCGAAAGTACATCTTAGATTGCCGCCATTAACTACTGGCGAAGGCTCTTGGATAGCTCTTACGTAATAAATTGTGTCTCTTGAAGTCTCTTTGAAATCCTCATCTTCAAACTCAATCTCACACCCTTGTTGACTTGGATTACACTCAAAAGTCTTCCATACATCAAATATAAGTTTTTCAATAGATTCGGTTTGAGTTATTTGTGGTGTAATCTTAACTACTTCAATTCTTGAGATATTTTTTCTTTCATCAGAGGGGTTATAACATTCATTTTTACAAATTCTTTCGATTTCTTCTTGAGTAATATCTGTGGATGAATAATCTGGACAGCCTGGTTTCTGTTCAAATGCACCAACTGCTTTGACTCTGAATCTAGGATTATCTGTCTGATTGACGGTACTACCCATGGGAATCATTGAATCTTGGCGCACTAAATCAAACCAAAGAAGAATCCTGTCACCTGTTGTTCCATAAGTTTCCTTATTAGTTAGACTTTGCCAAATAGATGCCCGATCTCTTCCAGAACTATGAACAGCTGCCAATCCGCCAGTTGTGAAAAAAGAGGCTTCTCGTTCTGCCTCAAAAGCTCCAAATCCTGCTCTTAAACCGAGTAAAGGCTGATCTCTTAAATCATTTGATCTATCTTTGATTTCTTCGACAGGATAAAGAACCTCACCTACATAATCATCACTTGGTCCATTAGCTTCAGTCGTAACAAATCTGTCAATTTCTTTATATCCTGTACCTGGTCTGGCTCTATGATTATCACTCGATGCAATAAATCCAAAATTAAATCTCATTGGATTTTCTTGATCAAAGTTTGAGATCGCAAGTCCGTACTGTGCTGATCCAGCAGGTCTATAATTAAAAGAAGGCAGATAACAATCTCTGCATTGTCCAGAATCCAACCAATCTTCTATTGTTACACCAGGAACAGTTAGGTGTCCTGCAACACCCATTACAGCATAATTGTCCCTTGCCTCAGCTGCTCTCGAAGAGCACTCACTATCCGAGAATCCATTATCCAGACATCGCTCTTCAATAATTTCTCCAGCTCTCCAACAACTTGGTAAATATTCTTTAGTAGGTTTAGGACAAATCAAATCACCATTTTGATTCTCAGTTAAAGATCTCCATGACCTATATTCTTCAGAATTTCCATGACCTGACATAACTTCAAATAAAATCTGTAAATTATCATCATTGAAATCTGCTTCTAACTGTTTATCTAACTTAGAGTTAGGTGGAGTATAAAAACCCCAAGTATTGCCATGTGGTATAACAATTGTAGGAAAGTTTAAATCTCTAAGCTTTTCAAATAAGTCTTTTGGAGTATCAGCATATTCATAACAATCATCACCTAATTTGCTTGAAGGTATTCCCTCTTCACACATTTTCGCTTCAGCCAGTTCGTCAGCAAAAGCTATAAAATTAAAATATCTATGTCTATTCTCAAAATCAAGTAATGCAGCAGGTCTCAATTGTCTTGATTGTCCAGGTATACCAGCCCTCATTCCATTAGTAGCTAATCCACCTGCTCCAATTGCACGCTCTGGAACTTTTCCCTCTTCAATGTCTAGAAACATTACATTTTTATGACCATAGTGTGTTTCTGCTGTATTTCCAACTTGGGTCCACTCGTATCCAAGAAAAGTTACTAAATCTGGATCATCAGCATCTGTAGGACTATTACAGTTTCTAACAGCTTCCTTTATAGACTTCCACTTTCTCGGAGTTAATGCCTCTGCATGATCTGTAGAAACCCAAAAGTCCAAATTTGCACAAAACCTTGCAAAGTCACATGCATCAGCTATTGGATGGGGGCCTTCTCCATTGAGTATTGGCAAGCTCCAAAGAAAAGCATCTGTTGAATAAGTTGTATGAACATGAGTATCTCCAAATAAAATTTGCTTTTCTCTGCCAAATGGTTCTTGAGCAATGAGTTTTTGATCTACAAGAGATTTTGGTAGTTCGGAGTTTATAGAATAACCGGGCTCTTCTAATTCACCATACAAATCTAGATATATGCCCACGGTATAGATACCAAAAACAATAAAAACTGTTCCAAACAGAAAATAAATGTAGCGCATAGATTAATTCTTATCCTTTTTGTTTGCCGTGTCGATAAATTCTTGCATAAAATCTCTTTCTTTTTGCTGACTAAAGAGTCTATTCATTGAGAAATTACTGGACTCGAAGGATTTAGAATTTCCCGACTGAAATAATCTTATATTTGAGTGTTTAAAGAAATAAATTAATAGGCAACCTGCAAAAAAACCACCAATATGTGCGAAATACGCAACTCCACCTTCTGAGCCAATTGATGCACTAAAGAATTGACTGAATATCCAGATACTTAGAACGATAAAAGCAGGGACCTTTATTACTGTTATAAAAATAAAAAGCCAAAATAAAACATTCACATTGGCCTTTGGATGAAGAACTAAATAAGCACCTAAAATACCGGCAATTGCTCCACTTGCCCCTATCATTGGGATACTGGACTCAGGATTAATTAATGCTTGAAGTAAAGCAGCAGCTATTCCACAAACAAAATAAAAAATAAGAAACTTCTTATGTCCCATACTATCTTCAATGTTGTCACCAAATATCCAAAGAAAGACCATATTACCTATCAAATGCATCCATCCTCCATGCATAAACATTGAAGTGAAAATTGTTAGATACGGACTTATAGAACTTTCTTGACTACCCAGCACAGCTGCAGGAACGACTCCAAAATTATATATGGCCTCCTGATTTAAATTCACAGGAAGAGTGCTTTGCCATAGGAAAATAAAGCAACATATACCGATAATAAAATAACAAACTAAAGGTCTAGAACCACTTTCGTTGTCGTCGGAAATTGGGAAGAAGAACATTAGTTCCTCTCTACATAACCAAGATCATTTACATTATCTAGATGACCTTTCCGATCAATGTCATATTTAAGAATCAAAAGAGTCGAAATAATCGGTAAGAAAAAGCCTATTGCTATATGAATTGTTGCAAACCTGTCTATTAGTGCCCCGCTTTTCATTTCTTCTGTAATGCCGGGATCATCAAAACCAGCCCATGCAAGTATCAACCCTGCAATTAGAACGCCTCCGGCACCAATAAGTTTTTGTATCATTGAACTAACTGTACCTAATAACCCCTCTTCTCTTCTTCCTGTTGTTCTTTCTACGTCTTCTACGATTTCCATTGCCATAGATGTGATAAAGATAAACCCCAAGGAACCAATAGATACTAATGCACAGCTATGAATCAGAAGGATCCACCATATTAAATCTGAACCATTTGTAGGAAAAAGTTGTATACCTATGATTGGTTCAAGCAATCTCAGCACCATAGGTAAGGGCCCTACCACTATCGAGGTTAGAAAGATTCCAACAGCTATCTTTTTTTTACTTCGACCTACTGCAATCCTTGGTGCAAACAAAGCTATAAATACAACACTTGCTGCATTCCAAGCAGCAAATGTAGATATTTGATTTGGTTTCCACTCCCAAAAATAAGTATTGTAGTAAGTTCCTGCTCCTGTATCAGTTCCTACCACAAGAGAATAAACACAACCTGAAGCAAATAAAACTAACCATGATCTATTAGAGAGAGTTTCTTTTGCCTCCCGAAAAAAGGTTTTAAACTTAAAAGACCTTTCAGGTGGGACATGCAAGTATGGTATTCGACTATGAGTCCCAACAGTCGTAATTACAGTACTAACGAAAATACCAAGACCTCCCCAAAAGGCTAACAATTGGTATCCGGCACCATTAGAGAAACTATCAACTAAAAAGTATTCCATGTGGATAAAGGAAATACCCGCACCACCAATCCATCCAAGGGCCATACCTATACCCGCTATTATATTTCTCTGGTCATAATCTTTAGTTAATTCCGGACCTAAAGCGCCTCTAGGAACTTCGTAAAAAGTCATTGCAAGTCTCATAAGGATCATCAAAACTAAAAGTCTAGTAAAAAGTGCTGAATCCGAAATATCACCTGGGTCTTGTAAAATCAAATAATAACAAAGGGCAAAAGGAATTATGGCTCCATACATAAATGGATGTCTTCTTCCCCATTTAGTTTTGAGACGGTCAGACCAAACTCCCACAAAAGGATCTGAGAATGCATCTATTACCAACGCAATACCTATTGCTGCAGTTACAAGCACTGCATCCAAACCCAAAACATCTTGATAGTAAAAAAGTAACCAAGTCCCTAGCAAGTTATTTTTGATTCCGACGCCTATTGAACCAAAACCATACGTCCACATCGTCTTTGTAGAAGCGGATTGAGCTTTTAGATTATTCTCCTCCATATGTAGTTATTCTCCCTGATAACTCAGTCCATTTATACATTAAATAAGACTAAATAAATACCTTAAAATTTTTTTTGAAGTAGAATAAATGAGGGAGATAAATATGGCTAGATTAAAAGATAAGGTTGCAATAATCACTGGGGCTGGAAGAGGTATAGGAAGGGAAATATGCCTTTATTTAGCTTCAGAAGGAGCAAAAATTGTTGTAAATGATTTAGGTGGAGGTAGAGATGGAAGCGGTGAAGGCAAAGTAGCTGATGAGGTTGTCGAAGAAGTAAAAGCACTCGGCTCTGATGCAGCAGCCAATTATGATTCCGTAGGAACAGTTGAAGGTGGTCAAAACATATTTGATACCGCTATAGAATCGTTTGGTCGTGCCGATATACTTGTCAATAATGCTGGTGTTTTAAGAGACAAGACACTATACAACATGGAGGAGACTGATTGGGATGTAATAATGGAAGTCCATCTAAAAGGACACTATAACTGCACTAGACCCTTAGTGAGATATATGAGAGATAATAATGTTTTGGGCTGCAGGATTATCAACATGTCTTCTGTCTCAGGTCTATTTGGAAATTTTGGACAAGTAAATTATGGTGCTGCAAAAGAAGGTATAGCAGGCTTTACAAGATCTCTTGCATTGGAAGTTGCAAAATATAAATGTACTGTAAACACTATTTCTCCAGGAGCTGCTACAAGACTGACAATTGATCTTATTGAAGCTGCAGGAAGAAAGTATGATGAAAATGACTGGACACAAGGGCCAGGTCAAATAGCTCCAGTAGTCGCATGGCTATGTACTGAAGAAGCTAGCCAAGTAACGTCACAAATTATTCATTCACAAGGAGGAATATTAGGAATTATGCAACAGCCCGCAATTATTAAATCTTTTACCACAGATAACTTATGGACTCTTGATCAGCTAGATAAGTTAATTCCTGAGCTAGTTGAATCTAAAAAGTTCCATGACCAAGAAGTAGAAGAAAAAGGGGCTCCTAAGAAAGTTTAATTAGCCAAGCCAGACAGAAGCTGAACCTCTGATATCATCAGCAGAAGCTCCTATTTCGAAAATATACTCTGCAGGCTCTACTTGCCACGCATGAAGATCAACATTCCAAAATGATAATTCTCTTTCAGATAATTCGAATTTTACTTTTTGGGTCTCACCTGGTTCTAAATAAATTTTTGTGAATTTCTTGAGCTCTTTTCGTGGTCGATCAATTTTTGAATCTGGGACATTTACATAGCCTTGAATTACTTCCTTGCCAGCTACATCACCTGTATTGGAAATTTCAAATTCAAAAGCAGCTACAGAAGCATTGCCTTTAGGTGGTATTGCTCTTAAATTTGAATAATCGAAAGAAGTATAGGAAAGACCATGCCCAAATGGAAATAATGGGTCAATTTCTTTTTTATCGTACCATCTATATCCGATGTACAAACCCTCTTCATAATCCATCTGTAGATCTTTACCTGGGTATGTTGCATAAGCAGGCGTATCTTCAATGGATTTTGGGAAAGTAGTAGGTAATTTTCCTGAAGGATTTATTTTTCCAAATATTATATCGGATAAAGAGTTTCCAAATTCTTGACCTGGAAACCAACACTGTAAAATTGAACCAGCCTTCTCAACCCATGGCATCAAACAGGGAGATCCCGTATTAAGAACAACTACCGTATTTTTATTTAGTTTGCATACTTCCTCAATTAGCTCATCTTGATTTGAGGGTAGATCTAAGTTGGATCTATCATTACCTTCAGTTTCCCAATCAGAATTCGTACCAACTATTAAAATAACTGCATCCGCCTCTTTAGCTGTAGACTTAGCTTCTTCCATTAAATCGAATTGGTCTGGTGCCTGCATGCCGATTTGGACAGCAGGGAATCGCCCTTCCCACTTATATTCAACTTCCAGAAGATATGTTTTTCCTTCTTCAAAACTTATTGTTTTTCTTTTTGGAGCAGAGCCCATACCAAAGAATGCGTCACCTGGATCTTGAGAAGTCCAATTATCAATTTGGGTCTCTCCATTAATAGAAAGTCTGGAGGGTCCTATACTAAATATTTCAAAATCATACTCTCCAGAGAATTCTGGTTGCAACTCACCTGTAAATCTTACACTCAATGAAGGTCGCTTTGATTGCGATACTATATCTAGACCAAAACCTCCCATGGCCCAAAACTTATTTCCTTTTAGGATTTTAGTCTCAATAGGCTTTCCATCAAATTCTTGTCCGTCATAAAAGTCGACTTGAAAGCCATCATTTTCTTTAAAAAGATTACTCGGTATAGCGGGAAGAAATTTATGTGTATGACAACCCTTTGCATAATTAACTTGCTTTTCATCACCCAAAGCAGCTTCGATCCCCTCTAATGGATGTACTACATAATGAGGGTTAAGTGATGCGCTGCCACCTCCCATATATTGTCCCTTAAGAGCATTGGGACCTATAACTGCAATTGTTTTTATTTCTTGTGGTTTCAAAGGAAGGACTCCATCATTCTTGAGTAAGACCATGCCCTCAGACCCAGATTGTCTAATCAAAACTCTATCTTCTTCCAAATTATTACTTTCTTCTGGTTTTTCTTCTGGTTTGTCTAGTCTTCCTGTAAATTCAGCAACTCTGAGAATTCTCCTTACCTTATCATCAACTACTTCCTCCTCTACCTTCCCTTTATTTACCGCTTTTACTAAGTTTTCACCCCAACTTCTTGCAGGACCTGGCATTTCGCAATCGAGTCCTCCATTTGCATTGCCGATTGTATCTTGCGCTGCCCCCCAATCACTCACTACATATCCAGGAAAATTCCATTCATCTTTAAGTACTTTATTAAGCATCTCATCATGAGAAGAGCAAAATATATTATTTAATTGATTATAAGCAGACATAACTGATAAAGACCCAGCCTTTACTCCCATTTCAAAGGGTAAAAGATATAGCTCCCTCAAGGTTCGTTCATCAATATTTGAACTAACGAAGTGTCTCTGATATTCAGTATCATTACCTATAAAATGTTTGAGGCATGCAGAGACTCCAACCGATTGGACACCTTGTACATAACTACTTGCTAACTCACCAGTCAAAACAGGATCTTCGGAGTAACATTCGAAATGCCTTCCACCTAAGGGATGTCGATGTAAGTTAATAGTTGGACCCAGTAAAACATCAGCGTCTTTGCTTTTTGCTTCTATTCCAATAGCTCTTGCAATATTTTCTATATTCTCTTTATCCCAAGAAGAAGAAAGACAAGAGGCACTTGGAAAACAAGCCGAAGTAGCACCAGAAATAGAATCTCCTCTGGCGCCTATGGGGCCGTCAGTCATCTTTACGCGAGGAATATTAAGTCTAGGTACAGCGGTGGTATGCCAAGCAGAAGAACCTGACAAAATAGAAACTTTTTCTTCAAGGGTAAGCTCCCCTATTAAGGATTCTATTCTGTCCATAGAAGCGAGTTGTGATTAAGCGTAATCTCTTGCTTTATAGATAGAGTTTCTTGGTTTGGCAAATACATTCCTCACCATCGGCTCAAACTCTTCGATGGACATGCATTCATATTCTGGATCAAAAGAATTTTGATCATATTTTGCACAAAATTCAGCACAAGCATGCCAATAAGGACTATCTCTGTACTCATCTCTCATATTTTTATCCAGTCCTAAAAAGTCAAAGAAATAGTAGCCTTGGAAAATTCCATGATGTTTCACAATCCAGTAGTTCTCTTCAGAAACAAACGGTTGCAACATTGTGGCAGCTAGGTCTGCATGATTTGCCGAAGCCAAAGTATCTCCAATGTCATGGAGTAAGGCACAAACAACGTATTCTTCATCTCTTCCATCTTTATATGCTCTTGTTGCTGTTTGTAAACAATGAGTAAAACGATCAACTGCAAAACCACCAGTATCACCCTTTAAAATGGCTAGATGTTCTAATATCCTATCCGGTAAATTTTTTGCATATTCAGAAGTTTCTCTACCGATTATTGCATAATCTTCGGCAGTACCATTTAGCATTTCAGTAAAAGTTGCTTGTTTTGACATAAACCCTCCCGTTTATTGATTTAATTTTGCCAGATTATCTAAATTTTTTCTATAGTTAGGCCATCCAGTTACTTATATTTTTTCCCTCAGGATCTATTAAAACGCCGGGATTCATTATTCCTTTGGGATCTAGAGATGATTTAGCTGCTACTAAAACTTTATTGAAAAGATCTGGTCTTTGGTCATCATAACCTTTAGGACGATGATCTCTTCCTACAGCATGGTGATGAGTCACTGTCCCATGGTTTTTAATACATATTTCATTAGTAGCTAGCTTTATTTCTTTCCAAATTTCTATCATAGATTGGGGAGTAGAGAAAGCTCCAAAAGTAAAATAAGGAGCCAATCCATCCGGATAGCTATGAGTGATACGACATGTTACTAGTGAAGGCTTTCCAGTTATTTCTAAAATTGCTTTGGCTGTCTGTTCTTTAATATTTTCTATAAATTTGTGACTTTTATCCCAAGTTATTGCTGTTTCAAATGTATCTTGAATAATACCTCTTCTAGTAAAGCTTTCTCTTAAATAAGGTGCTCTAATAAAGCTACTTCTCCAACTGCCAGATGATCCGCTTCTATGTGCATCTTGCAATTCTTTTGGTTCTTCAAAAATGCCTTCATATTCTTCAACTATTTCTAAAGCTCTCTTTAGTGAATGACTTTTGTCATGATCAGCAGATTCAAAAGCTATAATTAATAAGTGTTTAGATCCGTCACCAGCACCATTAAATAAAGCTTCATTTGAATCTAATAATCTACAATTTGCGGGAAATAAGCCAGCTTGGCTAATGTGTCTTAGGGCACTTAATGCATTTGTATAGTCGGTAAATTCAACTGTACAAGAAGATCGATAAGTCGGTCTGTCTTGCAGACGCATTGATGCTTCAGTTATTACACCCATGATACCCTCAGATCCAATAGCGAATCTATCAGGGCTTGGGCCAGCACCAGATCCAGGTAATCTTCTAGATTCAAATAAACCCGAAGGAGTAATCATCTTCAAGGACTCAACAAAATCATCTATATGAGTGTATAAAGTAGCATAATGTCCACCAGATCTAGTTGCTATCCATCCTCCGAGAGTGGAGAACTCAAAACTTTGAGGATAATGACGCATTGTTAGATCATGTTCTTTAAGCTGACCTTCAAGATCAGGACCAAGAATTCCTCCTTGTATAAGAGCTGTTCTGCTATCTCTATCTATCTCAATAATAGAATTAAGATTTTTCATATCTAAAGAAATAACCCCGTTGTAATCAGCACCAACATTAGTTTCAACTCCGCCACATACACTGGATCCTCCCCCATAAGGAATAACTGCTATATCATTTGAAGACGCCCATTCCAGTATATTTGTTATATCTTCTTCAGAATCGGGAAAAGCTACAAAATCGGGAGGTGCTGGAAATTGACCTAAAATTGATCTTGCTGAGTCCGGGAAAGATTTTCCATAGGTATGATTAAGTCTCTCCAATTTATCGTTTGAGACAATAGCCTTAAGACTATTTGGACTCTTAAGTGAGGACTCAGGTAAATTGACATTTTCTATTTTTGGTATTTCTATTCTTTCTACAGAATCTAACTCAAAAGTTTTTGCTATACGCTTATCTATATTGTTTTCTTCTTCTACAGTAAGAAGTTCATCTTCATAACCCCATCCCCAAAATTTTCTTGCTCTCATTTAATCTCTCCTTAGTAGATCTTATAGTGCAAGTTACTAAACAGTAAAGAGGAAGTAATGCTAGAATATGGTTTTAACTTTTATAGATATGGCAAAAAAATACGAAAACTTTCAGGTCGGAGAAAATCTCTGGAGAAGCGAAAATACTTACAAAGTATATACCAACACTATTTTAGAAAAACTTGTTGCGAGTAAAACTATCATAGACCCGAATGGATCTACTGGTGGACATAGACTGATTGAATCTGAAGTAGTTTATGTGTTTTTATCTGGCGTTGGTGAAATGGAAGTCGTAGAGTATGCAAATCACGAAGCTGGTCATGGAACAAATCCTAGTTTTGGCATTGAACACAAAGCTGAGATGACTATAACTGCAGGAAATATCATCTTAGCTGAAGAAGGTGACTACGTTAAAGTTAAAAATACATCTAAACTCGAGCAGCTTATTTATCTTAGAGTTTTCGATAGTGAGGGTGCTAGAACGTAAAAAAAATCCCCACCCTGAAGCGGGGATTCCGAAAAGCGTATCTCAACTACTTTTCAACTAACTGTTTAAATTGTTAGCCGGAACCGGGGGTAACCCGTGTCAGAAGGATACTCCTGTTGTTCCTCTTCTAAAATAAATACTAATAGTGATCACCTCCTGTAGAGGGTAATAAAGATCCACAAATTCAATTCCCCTCGTGTTAAATTGAATGTGGGACGCCTAAAAGAAGAATATCAATAAATTTATTTTTATAAAAGAATTATTTTATAGTTTAAGAACTTAGATTAAGCCAAGAGACTTCTTCATCAGTCAAATCAATTTTTATCGCTTCTAATGAACTTTCAGTTTCAAAAAAGTTTCTAGGACCTATTAATGGAAAAGATGGAAATTTCTGGTTAAGTACAAATGATAAAGCCAACTGGATAGGAGCAACTGACTTTTTAGAAGCTAACTCAAAACATCTTTTTCGTCTTTCTTTGTTTTCTTTGCTTCCCCAGACCCTTTCTTGCTCTTCTCTGTTTGGATCAGCAATATGCCTTAATCCAGAAAATTCTTGAGAGTCTAGAAAAAAACCTCTAGCTTGACTGGACCAAGGAAAGATAGCAATCTGACTATCAGTAAGATATTCAACGTATTCATCATTAGAACAACTGTAACATCCTGGCCAAACAGGATTGTTCATGCGTGCAAGACTGAAGTTATTACTCAAAATAGTAAAGGGTTCCTTTCCATTAGATAGAGCATAGTTATTTGCTTCTTTAAATCTTTTTAATGACCAATTTGATGCACCAAAAACCTTTATCAGTCCTTCATCTTTGAGATCATTTAAAGTATCGATAAAACCTTCAACTGGCAAAGACTCGTTATCTCTATGCAAGCAATAGATATCCAGATATTCAGAAGACATTCTATTTAAAGTTTCCTCTAATTGCGGCCTAATTTTATCTGGTTCGCAATCGGGTGTATGTGCCCCTTTTCCAAGAATTACAACTTCTTCTCTCAAGTTCCGAGATTCAATCCAACTTCCTAGGTAATAATCACTTTTTCCATTATTGTAGATATAAGCTGTATCAAAAACATTTCCCCCTTTCATATAAAAGTGATCAAACATAGCAAATGCATGATTAGTATCGGATTGATTATCGCAACCGAATACTAAACGAGACAATTCTTTATCAATTCCGGGAATCTTTAGAGTTGGAAGTGTTTCTCTTGGAATCTTGTCAGAAATGATAGGAGACTTTCTTCTTTCTCCCCTATCTTGATCATAAACAACTCTTAAATCTTTTCTCCATGTGTCCAGAGCGATCATATTGCCATGAGAATCATTATGCGGAATTAATGAGGATTCAGCAGATTGCGAGTGAAAAGTTTCTGAAAAATGATCAATTTCTATTGCATAAATTCCTTTATCAGTTGAAATATCAATCTCCTCTTCATTGCCTTCTTTATCTATTATTTTTAATTGAGATTTTCTGTCTGTAAATTCTCCACAATGCCATGGTTGATTGACTAAGATAGTATGAGTGCCATCTGTAATTCTTACATCACTCTCTGAGCTTAGATTGGTAGCTGACTTTATCTTAGCAATTGATTCGTCTTCAAACTTTAAAATTGCTGAAGCATTTAAGTCTATTTCTTGAGAATTTAACTCTCCCTCTCCTTCGATTGAAATCGGATTCAAAAAGTTTTTACCATTTACAGCCCCTACAGCATGTCGTGACATAGAAACTGGATAACATCCGATATCCAAAATAGATCCGCCACCTAATTCACGATTAACCAGTCTGTGAGTTTCTGGGACATCAACCGAAAAACAAAATTCAGCACTTATATCTAATGGAGGATTCAACTTCTGTTGAATAATCTCCATTATTTTTTTTGTTTGCGGGTGTATTTTGTACATAAATGCTTCCATCAGAAGTGTGTTATTTTTTCTAGACAGGTCTATAAGAGCCATTGTTTCGGTCGCATTAATAGTTATAGGCTTTTCACAAAGAACTGCTTTTTTGTTTTTTAGGCATTCGGCTGTAAGTTCAAAGTGACTTGTGTGAGGCGTTGCTACATAAATAGCATCAATTTCAGGCATTGAAATTAAATTGTGATGACCTTCAATTGGCTTGCAACCATATGGTGCACAAAATTCTTTCGCTCTTAATTCACTACTACTGGCTACAGCAACTAATTCACCTTGTGTTTCTCTTAAAGAATCTGCAAACGCTTTTGCTATTGAACCAGTACCTAATATGCCCCATTTAATTATTTTCATATTTCTTCCTTTTGAAGTTGTCTCAATAGCTCCTTGTGCATTTTTGAATCAATAGGATAAAAGTAGATTATTATAAGACTGCAAGAGATGCCTAATATGGGTATCAGAGTCATTATAATTTTCATATTATCAATAGTGCCTTCAGACATAGCTTGATTTGCCTGGTAACCAATTGCATCCAAAACCCAACCCAGTATCAAAACTGCTATTGCTATAGACCCTTTTTGAGCAAACGTCATAAATCCATATAATGATGACTCGCTCCTAACGCCTGTAAGTACTTCACCATATTCAATAGTATCTGGAAGCATGGACCAAAATAAAATCCCTCCTGCACCGCTGCCAAAACCAATGAAGGCAACTAAAAAAAGTAACTCATTGAGTGTGTTAATATCATAGAAATAAAATAATATTAAAGAAGATAAAGTTACTGTACTTGAGATTAACCAAGTAATTTTCTTACCTAATCTATTAGAAATGATCCACCAAATTGGTATGCTTAAAAAAGCTACTATGCCACTAGTGAATAAAATTGTTCCTTGGTGCTCATGTAGATCTAAAGCGTACTTCGTATAATAGATGAGGTTATTTCCAAAAAATATAGTTGTTATACCTACGATTAAAGTTGCGGAAAAAACTAGCCAAAATGGTTTATTCTCTCCGATTGCCCTTGCTGCGTCTGCAAGACTTCCACTAACTCTCTCTATACCCTGGTCATTATCTGGTTCTTTTACTGTTATAAATGTAATTGAGTGTATGAGTATGGCAGTTATTCCAGCTACAGAAGCTAAAACTATAAATCCCGTACTTTCATCCTCTCCTCCAACCCAAAAAATAATTGGAAAAGCTAAAAGGGCCATCAGGTTTGTTCCAGTTTGGGCTCCTAACATTCTAAAGCCTGTCAAATTAGTTCTTTCTTGACTATCGGAAGTTATCCTTGGAGTGAGAGATGAAAATGGCACGCTTACTAAAGTAAAGCATGTTCTATGCAATAAATTTGCGAATAAAAGAAAAAAGAATAGTAAATATCCTTCTAAAGGCGGAACCCAGAATAATAAAACGAATGACAAAGCCAAAGGAATATTTCCAAATAATAAATAAGGCCTATAAACACCCCATTTTGATCTTGTTCTTTCGGCAACATAACCCATGAATGGGTCAGTGGCAGCATCCCAAGCCATCCCAATAAAATAAATCAATCCTGCTAAAGATCCAGAGATACCAATAACATCTGTATAAAAATATAGAAGATATAAGCCTACCCCGCTCCAGTATAAACAAATTGCTATATCTCCTATTCCATAGCCTATCCTTGTCTTTAAAGTTAGTCTTTCGACTATAGATTGAGTCATAAAAGTTAAGTTTATATGGATGAAATAAAGATTAAAGTGTTATCTAATGAATACTTTATTCTAATTATTCAGTCCGTTTTATATTAAGTATTCAACGATCTCACTTCTATCGCATCAGCAGAATTTTCTGAAAGAATCCCAGAAATCACAACAAATTTTAACTCTCTTGTAGGTGAAAGTTCTTTTTTTAAAATTTTCATAATTGATTGAAGATTCTTTTCATGATCTGAATACATAGAGGATTTATAGGCATGAACTGAACCAGTTAAAGACAATTGTTTAATAGTTTTTTTATTATTGCTGAATGCAAATATAGGGATCATAAAAGGTTTAGCATTAGCTACAATTTCAGCAGTTTGGCCCGATCGAGTTATTGCAATAATCCCATCAGCCTTAATAGATTCGGCAATATCCTTCGCTGCCACACCAAGATGTTGCCAGTCTGTTTTTGATATTAGTTGACTTTCATAGCCGAGAGTTCTGTATTTTTCGGTTTGCTTTGCAATTCTTGAGATAAATTTAACAGACTCAATTGGATATTTTCCGATAGTAGTCTCACCTGAAAGCATAACAGCATCAGCTCCTTCATAAATTGCATTTGCAACATCAGTAACTTCTGCTCTTGTAGGCGTGGGGTTATCAATCATAGATTCTAGAAGGTGAGTAGCAACGATAGACCTTACTCCATATTTTGCACAGTTAGACATTATCTTTCTTTGAATATTTGGTAAATTTGCAAGATCTGTTTCAATGCCTAAGTCTCCTCGTGCAACCATGACGGAGTCAGAAGCTTGGCAAATTTCTTCAATATTCGAAAGCCCTTCCCTGTCTTCAATCTTTGATATAATTTTTACTTTTTTAATGTTATTTTTAAGAACCTCTTTTAAATCATCAATATCTGAAGCATTTCTAACAAAAGATAAGGCGATAAAATCCACATCCTCTTTCAAACCAAAAGCAATGTCTCTCTTATCCTTCTCAGTTACTGAAGGTAAATTGATACGAATACCTGGCAAATTGACATGCCTTTTGCTACCAAGCTTTCCGCCATCTAAAACCTTACACTCAAGTTCATTTTTAGATTTTTTTAGTACTTTAAAATTTAGTAGACCATTGTCTAAGCTAATCAGCGTTCCAACATTCACGCTTTGAATTAGCTCATCATAATGAACCCTGATTGACGTCGTCTCAACATCAACCTCATCTCGAATGGTGAAAGAGACCAATTGACCAGGTTCTAGATTTACCACTTGAGAAGTATCGCCTGTTCTTATTTCTGGACCTTGGGTATCCAATAAAATGCCTACTGGATTTTCAATTGTTTTATTAAGTTTCTTTATTCGATCAATAATTTTTTTTGCATTCTTATGATCTGAATGTGACATATTCAGTCTTGCGACATTCATTCCTGCTTGGTGTAATTTTTTGATGCTGGAGAAAGTTTCGGTAGTTGGCCCGATAGTACAGATGATTTTAGTGCGCTTGAGTTTCATATTTTTAAATGCTGCATTCTACATAAGACTTAGTGAAAGCCAAAAAAAACAGGCCTAATGGCCTGTTTTTTTTCTTGTCTTAGGTTAGAAACTGTAACGCATATCGATCCCATAAGATCTTTCAGCTAAAGGCCAAGCGTACTTTTGGAAGTCTCTTGTGATTTCTGTAGTTGTTATTGAATAATAATCTTTATTATTCATTATATTATCAATATAAGCTCTTATAGATATATCTCCATCCTCACTAAACCAAGAAACACTGACATTAGTTACATCTCTTGATGGCACATTATCATAAGCTCTTTCAATACCTGAAGCTGAGAAATCACCGGTGTATGAATAACTTATGTTGTACCATAGTGGACCAAACCTCGAGTCGGCCTCGTAAGTAGCATTGATTGTGTATTTTTGCTCAGGAATACCTTTTATGGAATTTCCTTTCAGATTGTAAGTAAACAAATCAGCATCAGCTCCAACTGCTACATAATCAACCTCATCAACTTGAGTGAAAGTACCCCAAATTTGACTTGGTGCTGATGGATCATCTATGTTTGCAATTAGATAATCTTCTCCGTACTCAGTTAGTGTATAACTGTAGTTGGCATAAAGAGTTAACCTTTCAGTCGCTGCATATGTAATTTCAGTTTCAAATCCCTTATTAGTTATACCATCAGCATTTGTCACTCTATCAGTAGCCCATCCAACGTTTGGATTAAATTGAGTTACCCTATCTTGATAGCCATCATAATCATAATAATAAGTTGAAGCGAAGATCTGTAATGTATCGTCAAGGTGTAATCCTTTATACCCCACCTCAAAAGCATCGATTCCCTCTTTGTCGTAAGTTTCTAGCCTTAGATCTGCTCCACCTATCGGTAGGCCGAATTCATCTCTTAAGCTATCCTTACCGCCAGCAACACCTAGTATATATCCTCCCGATCTATATCCTGTTGTGTAGGACACATACCACAGCTGATCATCATTCGGGGTGTAGTCAAGATTCACTCTTATGTTTGTATCTGACCATTCATCGTCATCAACTACGGTTCTAGTGTAACTATAAGGAGCTCCCTGATTCACGGCAAGAGGAGTAGCACATGTAGTGTCTGTTGTAGAACATACTGCAGCAATGTTACTTCCATTCGCGGCTACACCAGCGGCTCCTGTATAGGTTGCACTACCTCTCATTAAATTAGTTAAAGATAGAGTGGTTTGACCGGAATCAGGCAGTAAATTGCCACCTGCTGCAGTTTCCAAGAACGGTCCTAAGGTTCCAGCTCCAGCTAGAATTGCTGGCATCCAACCTCGTGCAAAGTCTAAACTTAGCTCTGCGTATCCACTACTCATTTCAACTGCAGCCTTTTTATCTTTTGCGTGCCTTGCTCCAATGGTTAAAGCATATTCATCATTAATGGTCCATGTGCCCTGAGTGAATATAGCAGTAGCTTCAGTCTCCATTTCATTAGAATACTCATACATCCTTCCATCTGGTGAACCTTGCCATCTTCCAGTAATAACATCTTGTTCTGGTGCGCTCTTGTGAGCGACATGCGGACCTAGCCCAGCAGTACCAAGGAAAAAGTTAATACTAGCTCCTCCTAAAAAGCCAACCGGAGCATCTAGCAATCCATAGTTTGTTGGATTAACAACACTTGGGTTATTAGTAAGAAAGGTATAGTCTTGTTTTCTATTCTCGTCCATATAGAAAATTCCTGAGGTAACCTCAACATCTTCCATTAACTGCCAATTCACTAAAATTTCGTGAGTGGTCATATGTACGTCTTCTAAAACAGTTTCTCTTCTTGTACTAATCGTTGAATTTGAAAGATCAAAGTCTCTATTAAAGGTATAATCAAAATCAACAAAACCGTAGATATACTTTACCTGGACCGTATCTGATAAATCCCATGTTATGTCTGATTGAATTCCTTCATGCTCAAACATTACATGCTGACAGTTACTATTGCTATATGGGAATGTTGCATTATCACAGCCTTCCATATTGACTCTTGCACCAAACTTTCCAATTGTTCTTTCAGATGGATCTGCACCAAACTGAGGATTCAAGTGATGCAATATTGATGAGTTTCTATCGACACCTGGTATGAGAGCTGCTCCATATCTAACCTCACCAGTTATGGGATGTGTAAATGCAGTAGCGCCAGGGTATGAAGAGCTTACTTGTTTGAGTCCGTAGACTTGTTGACCCTCACTATGAGTTCCTCTATTAGGACCCCAACCTTGATCTAATAATATAGGTGCATTTGTTGTCAAATCAGCCAACCTATCATTTCCTCTAATATTCCATGTAACATCATCCGTTATGTTCCAAGTAAAAGATAAAGTAATATTTTCATCATCAACTTCTTGTAAATCTTCTCCACCCAAACCATCTTGTAGTGGATCTGTATCGGCCGTCATGGCTGTGAATCTATAAGCGAAAGTATCTGAGACTGGGCCAGATGACATAAGATAATTTTGATGCGTACCATCAGATCCAACCAATACTCTAACCTGTCCTTCAGGTTCAAAGGTTGGTTTTTTTGTGATGTAGTTAATCGCTCCACCGATGGAGTTTCTTCCATACAAAGTACCTTGAGGACCTCTAAGAACTTCGATTCTTTCTATATCATAAAGATAGTTTTCACCCGCAGCTATACCAAAATCTGGAGAAAAGACACCGTTGTAGTATGTCGCTACTCCTGGATCTCCTCCTAAAGCTCTAAAATTTCTTCCAACCCCTCTGATTCTTACGTCAAATTGATCTCTGGTTGTTGCTGGCAACTGATCCATTAAATCATCCGGTCCTTGCAGACCTAGATCTTCTATTAAAGATGAATCAAAAGCGGTAATTGACATTGAAGTATCAGAAACAGTTGATGTTCTTTTTTCAGCTGTGACTGTAATTTCTTCTATGCCACCTCGACTATTGTCTTCTTCATCAGAAGCGATAGAGAAAGGTAAAACGGAAATTGAAAATGTGATTAACGTAAAGATAATCCTATGCATGGCATCCTCCCCAAATTTATGTAGCCATTAGCTACAATTAATTCCTTTTAAACAAATGTCCTATGTAAGACAGCGTAAGGTTAGCATAGTTTTAATTTTTGTTGCAACAAAAAAAAACAGGCCTCAATAGACCTGTTTTTTTCTATAAAACCCTAGAATTTATATCTTAAATCAACTCCCATAGTTCTTGGGCTTAATGCTCCTACAGTTTTCCTATAGTTTTGTTCTGCACTAGCTGCACTTAGCGAGTAATACATTTGATTATCCATAAGATTATCTATCCAAATTCTTGCATTAATTGCTCCATCAGAACTGTACCAGGAAGCACTTAGATTAGTTATCTCACGCGACTCTACTCTATCTAGTTCTCTTTGAACTCCTGATGCCGAGAAATCACCAGTGTATGAATGTGTAGCGAACAACCAAATTGGACCCCATCTAGAATCCATTTCATAAGTAACATTTATTACAAATTTTTCTTCAGGTATTCCCTTAAGAGGTCCGCCTTTAAGATTAACTGTGTAATCAGTTACAAATGCAGGATTGTCGTCATCACAAGCTATATAACCTTGTGTACATTGACCAAAAACAGCAACAGGATTAGCAGGATCATCAATCGTCAAAACAAAATAATCTTCACCGTATTCTGTTTCTGTATAACTGTAATTACCCGCTATATTCAAGCGATCATTTGCTTGATATTGCATCTCGATTTCAAATCCTTCATTTGTAATTCCATTCGCGTTAGATACAAAATTAGCTCCAGCACCTCTAATAGGGTCAAATTGCTCGAGTTCATCTTGATAACCATCATAGTCATATTGATATATCGAAGCAAAGATCTGCAAGGTATCATCAAGATGTAAACCTTTATAGCCTAATTCTATTGCGTCCACATTCTCTTCATCATAATCTACCAATCTCTGATCAGTTCCTACAGGTATACCATTTTCATCTCTTACTGAGTCTCTTTGGCCAGAGACACCTAATGCATAACCACCTGCCCTGAAGCCAGTGGTATAAGATAAATACCATAATTGATTATCATTTGG
Organism: uncultured SAR86 cluster bacterium; assembly: GCA_902604855.1. Taxonomy (GTDB): domain Bacteria; phylum Pseudomonadota; class Gammaproteobacteria; order Magnimaribacterales; family Magnimaribacteraceae; genus Magnimaribacter. The sequence goes on from CACLAF010000002.1 coordinate 166,293, forward strand.
CTCATAATCAAGGTTAATTCTCACGTTTGTATCATCCCAAGTATTATTACCTCCTATTCTTCTTGTATAAGAATAAGGTATACCTTGACCAAGTCTTAATGGTGTAGCACAGGTTGATGAAGCAGTTATTTCACAATTTGGTGTAATTGGCTGTGCAGGATCAATAGATGCAGGATAAACAGCTGCTTCCGGTAAAAGACCAAGTGCAGCTAAACCTTGCATTTGAGCCAATGTATTTGGATTATAATTCCAAGTAGCATTGCCCATCGCTACATTAGTTTGGGCTTCAATTGTAGAATCAGCTCCAATAGGAATATATGGATTTCCTCCAAGTAAATTGATAACTGGCAAGAATCCTCCTAATACACTTGCGTAGAGTTCTGCATAACCTCCTGTTAACTCGAGTGCCTCTTTCTCATCTTCTGCGTACCTAGCCCCTAAAGTTAACGCAAACTCATCATTTATTTGCCATGTTCCTTGAGTGAAATATGCTATAGCATCAGTCTGATTATCATTTTGATGGTTATAGACATTGCCTAATGGATCTCCCGACCATCTTCCAGTGATTGTTGCTCCAAGCGGTGCGTCCCCAATCCTAACATGAGGCGTTAAAGCATCGCTAGGCCAACCAAGTATTGCCATTAGACTGGGATCAAATCCCAGTGGTATACCTGTTAAAGCGGTTACTGTAGATAAAGGTGTGTCTAGTAAGCCGTAATTTGCAGCTTGAGTTATCATAGGAACAGTATTCGTAAGTGAATAATTTTGTTTCCTATTCTCATCCATGTAGAAGATACCTGAAGTAACTTCGATGTCATCTCCTATCATCCAGTTAATATTTATTTCATGAGTAGTCATATGAACATCTTCAAGCACGGTTTGCCTGTACTGTGAAAAGTCAGAATTTATATTGTCTTCGTCTATATTGAATGTATAGTCAAAATCTACGAATCCATACAAATAGGTTATTGTGGTTGTGTCGTTTATATCCCATACAAATTTTGCCTGGATACCCTCTTGTTCAAAAGAAGAATGTTGTGCTGCGCAACCAGGAGGACCATAAGGAAATTTATCACATCCGGTATCATCATTTACATTCACATTGTAAGTTCCGATTACATCTTCACCGGAAAAACCATATGCCGGATTAAATCTCCAAGGGAAACCTGATTGATCAACTCCAGCTCTTAATGGAGCACCATATCCAACCAAACCAGTAATAGGATTTGTAAAGGCAACTGCGCCTGGAGTGGTGGCTGTTGCTGCTCTGAGACCATAAACGGGATCTGTAGTGTTTCTTGTACCTCTATTAGGTCCATATCCTTCAGTCATAAGAACATTGGCATTTACAATTCTATCGGACAGCCTATCATTCGCTCTAATCTGAAAAGACATATCTTCATCAATATTCCAAAGAAGCGTGAAAGTTATATTTTCATCATCAAGAGAATTTGTATCTGGACCTGTTCCAATACTATTTTGGACGCCATCTCTTTCTACGCTTATTCCTGTAAACCTGTATGCAATATCTTCAGTAATCGGTGCAGAAGACATTAAGAAATATTGTTCAAGTCCGTAATCACCTAATACAGTTCTAACTTCACCTTCGGGCTCAAAGGTAGGTTTTTTAGTAATATAATTAATAGCTCCGCCTATAGAATTTCTTCCATATAAAGTTCCCTGAGGACCTCTTAAAACCTCTACTCTTTCAACGTCGTAAAGATAGTTTTCTGAAGAAGCAATACCAAAATCCGGTGAATAAACACCATTGTAATAAGTTGCGACTCCGGGATCTCCGCCTAATGCTCTAAAGTTTCTTCCAACCCCTCGAATTCTTACATCAAATGCATCTCGAGTAGTTGCAGGTAGTTGATCCATTAAATCGTCCGGACCTTGCATACCTAGATCTTCTAGTAATGATGCATCAAACGCAGTGATTGACATAGATGTATCTGAGACAGTTGAAGTTCTTTTCTCAGCTGTAACTGTAATTTCTTCTATTCCACCTCTTTCTCTATCTTCATCTTCAGAAAATAGAGTTACTGGTATTAATAAAAGAAGGCTTAATGAAAAAGCAAAGGATCTGTTGTTCATGTTTTTCCCCTTAAAAATAACTTCTTATTCCTCCAGAAGCTACTCTGTAAACACAACGAAATCCGTTTCTTGAGCCTACTATGCCCTTTTAAAGGTCACAGTGCAATTTTTTTAATGCTTTTTTAAATGACTTTTGAAGTGTTATTGAAAGTTAAATTTAACCCTTAGGAGTCTCTAACTCGCCCTTTTTCATTAGATAAGCAATTGCAGCTGACATCATTACAAAATTTAAAATTGTAACGCCCCATATTTTAAACTGAACCCAAGCCTCGAGTGACATGAAATATATGAAATATAGGTTTACAAAGCCGACAAAAATTAAGAAAAAACCTGCGAAGTTTGTCACATTTGACTTAGCAGATGAAGATGTAGAATAAGCCTGTGGACCTAATTGAGATAAAAGCATATTCAGTAAAATCGGACCTCTAAAAAGATTAGAAATAACAAGAATTAAACCGAAAAGCCAATGAACTATTGAAAATTTCCACTGTAAAAAAATAGGATCTCTAAGAGCAATCGTGACAATACCTAGAGGCATCAACAGACACCATGATATAAACAAAGGCTTAGAAACCTTAGAATATACAAGCTTTTCTAAGATAACTTGAATTGTTACGAGTCCCATAATTACATAGGTCAAATAAAAAAAGTCTCTAGTTATTCCCCACGTTAAGGCAAAGGCAATTAACAACAACAAGGGATTATTAAAGAATTTACTTAATTTTTTCATATTCAACTTATTTTAAATGAGGTTGCAGACTGTTAAAAACAATTTCTGCAATTAAAGGTTGGGCATCCTCATTTGGATGAATACCATCAGGCAACATCAGTTCTTTTTTTAGTACAATACTATTCAACATAAATGGTAACAAAATTACTTCTTTTTCTTGGGACAAAGTGGGGTAAATGGCTTCAAACTGAGTCTGATACCGCTTTCCATAGTTTGGTAATATTCTAATTTGCATTAAAAAGACGTCAATGCCTCGTTCTTTTGAAGCTTCTATCATTTTATTAAGATTTTCATATATGTTTTTAGGAGGATAACCTCTCAATGCATCATTACCACCCAGTTCAAGTAGTAAAAATGTTGGTTTTAATTCATCTAATATTCTAGAGATTCTAGTTAACCCTCCTCCTGTTGTTTCACCTGAAACACTCCTGTTATAGACGCTAATTTTAAAACCTTTATCTGATAGTAAAGTTTTAAGAGATTCTGACCATTGACTCTCTTTCTCCATTCCATATCCAGCACTGATACTATCTCCGTAGATCAATATTGAATTATTTTCTTCAGAGTTTGCAGTCGAAGCAATTAGAATAAATAAAAATAAACTTAAGGCTTTCATTATTTAAGAATAAAAATCAAAATTAGCATTATAGTCAAAGAATTAGATTTATTCTGATTCTGAGAGGTGTTATAGTTGGGTAATACACCTACTTAAATTTAGAAATGATCCTTGAAGTAAACAAACTAAGGAAAGAAGTCTCTTCAGGAGATAGTAAATTAGTCATTCTCGATGATGTTACTTTTAATCTGCTCGAAGGTCAGTCCTTAGCAATAACTGGACCATCTGGATCCGGAAAATCTACATTACTAGGCCTTCTAGCTGGACTTGACACGGCCACCAGCGGTGAAATTTACTTAAATAGAGATGCTTTGCATGAATTAGATGAAGAGCAACGAGCGCTTTTAAGAAAAGAGAAAGTTGGTTTCGTTTTCCAATCATTCGAACTCCTTCCAAGCCTAACTGCTTTGGAGAATGTCATGCTGCCGTCTGAATTGAAAGCTGAAGATGAACCAGAAGAAAGAGCAAAATATTTCTTGGATAGAGTTGGGTTAAAGGAAAGAGAACATCATTATCCCAATCAACTATCTGGTGGAGAGCAGCAAAGGGTTGCAATCGCAAGAGCATTTGCTTGCTCTGCAAAAATATTATTTGCCGATGAACCTACCGGCAACCTAGATCCAAAGAATGGAGAAATGGTTTCTGATCTTCTTTTTGAAGTCAATGCAGAAACTGACAATGCCTTGGTTATTGTGACGCATGATCATGATCTAGCAGATAAGTGTGATAAAAAGATTAATCTAAAACTAGGTAAAATAGTTGAATAATGCTGTTTAACCTCTCGTTTAAAATATTCCTTAGAGAGCTTAGATCAGGCTATTTGAATTCTATACTTGTTTCTTTAGTGCTTGCCATAACAATTGTTTCTGGAATATCACTTTTTACAGATAGATTGGAAAAAGCTTTGAGTGCTGAAACGGAAGAATTCCTTGGTGGAAACCTTAAATTTGAGTCAAATCAAAATACCGCTAAAAATAAGATTCAAATACAACAATTCAAAGATATAGATTTTATGGAGATGGTTCTCTTTGCTTCAGTCATCTTTTCTGAAGAAGAAATGCAACTTAGCTCAGTAAAAGCTGTTGATAATGCCTACCCTCTAATCGGAGAGTTGGAACTTCAAAACAAATCCGGAAAATTCTTAACTAAACAAAGCCCTGAATTAGGAACGGTTTGGATGGATGCAAGACTACAAAATTTATTAAATTTATCTTATGGCGATAAGATCTTTCTTGGTGATTCAGAGTTTATTTTTGCTGCTACTATTCTGTATGAACCAGATAGAGCATCTGGTAACTTTGCGTTTGCTCCTAAAACTATTATGAATTTCGAGGATGTAGATTCTACAAATATCATCCAGCCAGGTAGCAGAGTTGAATACAATTTTCTTTTTAAAGGACCTGAAGATGAAATAGCAAATCTCAGAAATTATCTAGAGACTATTAAAGAAAACGGAGACGACATAGAGTTACTAAGTGAAGACTCTAGTTCCCTAGGAAGAACTATTGATAGGTCAAAAAATTTCTTTCTTCTAGGAGGCTTAATAGCAGTTCTTTTATCCGCCTGTACTATTGGAATTGCATCACAAAGATTTACTAGAAGACATATAAGCTATGTTGCTATGTTGAAGACATTTGGAATGAAAACAACACAAATTAGAACAATGTATTTTCTTTTATTTCTATTCATGACTTTCCTTACATTATTATTTGGACTAATACTTGGATGGACTTTGCAATCGCAATTTATAAACTTGATGTCATCTTATTTTCCTACTGAATTACCACCTCCAGGTTACTATCCAATACTCATAACTTGCTTAACTGTTTTGATATGCCAATTTGGTTTCATTTATCCACACATAACAAAACTCATAACTATCTCTCCAATGAGAGTATTAAAAGATGATGTATCCTTTGATTATGGTTTCATTCCGGTATTTCTAATGGGACTGGCTGCTTTCTTTCTTCTTCTATACCTTTATACAAATCAATTAACTCTATCTTTAATCATCTTTTTCGGAGTCATCGGCTTTTCAGCGATAGGTATTGGAACCATATATTTACTTCTCGGAAAAAATAAAACCGGTCTAGGTGCTTCTGGCCCCGTATTGTTGGCTTTATCTGAACTTAGGCGAAGAAAATTTGGTAATTCTTTCCAAATATTTGCCTTTACGATTGCTATAGGTTTAACACTGATAACATTTTCTGCAAGTCAAAATCTTCTAGGATCCTGGCAAACTTCTATTCCTGAAGACTCCCCCAATAACTTTGCTATTAACATAACTCCTCAAGATAAAGAAAATATGCAATCTTTTTTGCGGGAGAATGAAATTGAATCTAAGCCTTTCTTTCCTGTAGCTAATGCAACTATTTTAAAAAAAGATGAGCATAATGAAGAAGACAAAATAGATAGAAATTTCAATATTACTTGGATTGAAGAACTTCCTGAACAAAATGACATACTGAAGGGAGAATGGTTTGATAAAAATTTAAATAATGGTATTTCCATTTCTGATGAAATCTCTGAGAGATATGAGTTAGAAATAGGAGATGAAGTATTCATTAAGGTAGGTGAAGAAATAATCAAGTCGTATGTACAAAGTACTAGAACAGTTAACTGGGATAATTTTTCCCCAAATTTTTTTATTATTGGTCATCCTTCTCTATTTAAAGATATCTCCTCTACTTATATAACTTCTTTTTATATTTCATCTGATAAACAATATCTTGCAGCTGACCTTATGAGGGAATTCAGAACTGTTTCGGTATTTTCAATAGAGGAATTAATAGAACAAATAAAAGAAATCATTGAACAGGTCACTCAAGCATTAAATTCTATCTTATTGCTTACTTCACTTAGTGCCCTCTTCTTGGCTTTCTCAGCGTTACAAGATGGTTTTAGTGTCAGGAAGCATCAGTCAGCAGTACTTAGAACTTTAGGAGCATCAAATACCCTGATTATACAATCTACTTTATTTGAGTTTACTCTATTAGGTTTAATTTCAGGAACTTTGGGAGCTTTAGTTGCATATGCCGGAATCTATTTCATAGAGACAAGAGTATTCGAAACAACTGCTAGCTTCTATCCAGAAATATCAATAATGGGGCCTCTCTTAGGAATTATTGTTGTTTCTTCTCTTTGTTACTACCTAATCAGCAGTATCACAAAACAATCTCCAAAAAAATTATTAATGCAATAGCAAAAAAGCCTGCACTTGGCAGGCTTTTTCTATTTGATATTTACCTAATAAGCACCAAACTTTTTGGTAAATGAGATACCTCCCATTCTAGGCAACGTAGGCGTCACAGCTCTGAGGAATCCATGCGTTTCGTCATCAATTGACATATTTCTCACGCCTATCTTATTTGTAGCATTATTTAAAAACATCATGACCTCGAGATCACCTTCATTATTAGTCCAGGTTGCTTTCAAGTCTAATCTACTAAATGCAGGAGAAATATCTATTGGCAATGCACTATCTGCCCAGATTATTTCATCTGTCCAAGAAAAGCCAACTAGGTAGTCAATAGTGCCTCCATTAACTTCTTGAGTGTAATTGGAATAGACAGAAAATTTATTTTCTGGAATTCTCTCCATTCTTCTTCCGTCTATTGGCTGCTCTCTTTCTTTGATAGTGTAAAGGGAGCTTGGAGCATTTGGATTAGCCACGTCGATATTACCCGCATTTCCAAAGAAATCATAAAGCTCTTTAGAATAGGTTGCATCTGTAAAACTGTAGTTTCCTCCAATAATCCAGTTCGGTTGTGGCATATAAATCATTTCTAATTCAAAGCCATCAGTGTTGGCCTCTGGATAACCAATTACAGAGGTACTAGTGCCTCCTAGGAAGCCTTGAGCTTGGAATTGACCATGAACATTTTCATATACATAGTTATAAATCGAAGCATTGATTTGAAGAGTATTGTCCATATAGGAACCTTTATGCCCGAGTTCATATGAAGTTATAGTCTCCGAATCATATGAAGGGAAAGCAGAAAAATATCCTAAGTTAAATCCACCAGCTCTATGACCTGTGGTAGTAGAAAGATACCATAAAGCATTATCAGTTGGTGAATAGTCAATATTGACTCTGTAATTTGACTCTTCAAATTCTCTAGTCATTGATCTATAGAAAGATCTTGAATATGGAATACCAGCAAACCTAATTACTCCATTGCCCGTGGGCGTCCCGTCAGCATTTAATGCACCAGTTGATATGTTATAAGCCAATAGATTTGCACTGTCTAATTGAACTTCGTTGTATTGAACTAGATTTTCTTCAGCTACTTTTTCGTCTTCGCTATAAGATCCTCCAACTGTAATGGCCCAGGTATCATTTATTTGATACTCAGTCTGGAAATAAACTGCATAAGCATCAGTCTTATTTAATGTTTGCCACACAAAGGTTGTTCCAATAGAAGGATCAGGTCCATTTTTCAAAACAGCATTTTCACCATCCCATGGTCCAGAAATTATACAAACCTGGTCCAGAGAAGGATCAGCGAAATCTGGAATAGGAGCAGCATTTAAGAAGCTAAATATACCACAACCGGTGTCACGAGCTGCATAAGGTCCAGTTGTTGTTGGAAAGACTGGTAGAGTTGGATTCGCTCCTCCATAAGTCGCTACAGCGGTTAGCATTTGCGTTAACCTCGAAGCATCAGCACCAGCAGCTGCTGTTGCAGTTGTGCCGTAATCAGCTGCTTGAGCATAACGCGGGTCACCGTTAGGATTGAAAAAATCAAGATCTTGGTCGATTTCTTCATGATATTCAAACAAACCTCCAACAAAGCTCCAATCATCTGTTATGTCCCAAAAAACTTGGATCTCATGTTGATGATTTTCTGTTTCTTGCATAGCATGAAACTGCTCATCATAGGTTGGATTTCCTGTTCTATCATCATCAGTAATTCTGGTATATAAATAGTCCGTGTAAGCACCTATGTACTTGATGGAAAGATCATCTCTTACATCCCAAGTATAATTAATTGTGCCAGCTTGGTGATCGAAATATTCATCATTAAAACCGTTGGTAGATGTTACCAAATCATCTCCGTCCATTGAGGGAACACTTTTACCATCGCCAATCATTGTTGCAGCAAGAATATTCGCATCATATCCAAAAGCAAAGTTAGGACTTACGCCTGTTGCTGCAGTTACAGGATCAACACCTGGTACTAAAAATTGACCAAATCTTTGAAGTCCTTTATGGTTAAATTCAAAAATTTGAAAACCTGGTGTTGAGCAATTAGCAACTGTCCTATCCGCTAAACTTGAGCACTGAATATTAGGATCGACTGGTCTATAACCATGAACCATAAGATCATTTCTTCTCACATTACCACCATACTCACTAGTGGTAATTAGACCTGCACCTTGAGCGGAACTTAGAACTCTTCCATAACTTCTCTCGTTACCTCGTATATCGAAGGTATGATTATCATTTTCCCACCTAAGAGCCAGAGTGTAGTTCTCATCCTCGTAACTATCTAAAGGGATTCCTGATCCAAGGTCATCAATTACACCATCTCTGCTTCTGTTAACTACTATTAACCTAGCACTTAAGTTATCTGTCAAACCACCATTAATAAAGCCATATCCCTCAGCCATTCCATAACTCCCTACTAATGTTCTTACCTCAGCAGAAAAATCTTGAGAAGGCTTTGCAGTGATGAAGTTTACTGCTCCCCCGATACTATTTCTTCCATATAGAGTGCCTTGAGGTCCTCTAAGAATCTCTATTCTTTCAATGTCATAAAGACCGTTATCTGTGGATGCGATTCCGAAATCGACAGAATATGCACCATCAACGTAAGTTCCCACACCAGGATCTCCACCCAATGCTCTAAACATTCTTCCAATGCCTCGAATAGAAATATCATATGGCTGAATAGTAGTTGCAGGAATATAGTTCTGAAGATCTTCCTGATTTCTTAAATTCAATGATTCAATTAAAGTCGAATCAAAGGCTGTTATAGAAATAGCAGTATCTTGAATAGAAGATGCTTGCCTCTCAGCGGTAACGATTACTTCTTCTATACCCCCTCTTTCTTCATCATCTGATAAAGCAAGAAACGGAATTAAAGTAAAAGATATAAAAAAGGTTATCTTTTTCATGAAACCCTCCCCAAAGTTTCATCAGAAGACCTATCCTTTTGTCAGACTGAATATGTTTCTAGTTCAAAAAATTCCTTTTTTTGAAATATATGACTATCAAAATAACCCTAATTAGACATTCAATCAAGAAAAATCTAATAGAAATAATACCCCATAAAAAAGGCAAATAGGTTATTAATTCCGTGAAGCGCTATTGGTAGACTTAACGACTTATAAGCCATCCTGATGTAACCAAGAAAAATGCCAAAAATAAATAATACGATTAAAATTAAAACTTCGTATTGAAAATGGATCACTGTCCATAAAAAGCTACTAAGGGTTACAGCGCCCCATGGACCTAATCTTGTGCGACTCAGCTGAGAATATAAAAAACCTCTAAAAATAAATTCCTCTGCTATAGGAGCAATAATAACAACAGAAATAAGACCTAAGATTAAAGGTTCAGACAACATAAATTCCAAAAATCCCTCAGGCATCTCAATGCCAAGAATCCAGATATAAATTTCTTCTAAGAGAATAAAGGCAGCTAAAAAGAGTGTTCCGAAAAACAAATCTTTTTTATTTAGATTCAAAGAACCTAAATCATCAAAAGATATTTGCCTAACTCTCATCCTCCAGAGAACAAAAGTAAGCAAGGCTGACATTGAGAATATTGAAACTAAATTATCTGCAATTGGATGCATGTTGATCAATCCCAGATAATTCATATCTACTTCTACCGGATTCTGATAAACCCACTCTCCAAGAAATCCTACAAGTATGGCAAATGGAATTGGAATCAAGTTAAAAGATAGGAAAATAAAAAGGACTGCCCACCAGCCACTAAAGTATTTAGTTGTGTTTATATCTGTCATCAATCAATAGTACGACAAAACAAATTTCAAAAGAAGATAGAAATCTTTTTTAAGTTATATAGGTAAAATTTAAATATACTTCATGAATAAAAAAATTTTACCTTTATTTCAATGGACACTATTAAAGTTAATAAAAAACCAAAAGCCTTGGTAACAGGCTTCTCCTCTGGTATTGGTCTGGCGTATTCGAAATATTTGGCATTAAATAATTGGGAACTTGAGCTCGTAGCACAAAATCCTGAAAAATCTGAAATGGCTTTTAATATAATTAAAAAGAAGGAGTCTAACTATCATCTTGCGGATCTATCGAAGCCTGAGGGAGTAGAAGAAATTACAAAAAAAGTAAAAGATCCAGATTTAATAATTGCAAACGCCGGCATCACCATGTTTGGAGAAGTAGGAAGTATCGACAAAGAAGATAGAAAAGATCTATTTTATCTTTTATGCCATGGTGTAATTGATTTAATAGAAGCCTATGTTCCAAGTATGGTTAAAAAGGGTAAAGGAAGAATTGTGATCATATCAAGTATAGGAGCAATAACTCCTATGCCTAAATCTTCAATCTATGCATCTGCTAAATCTGCTATATATTCTTATGGTCAATCCCTATCACAAGAACTTTCTTCAAAAAATATTTCTGTCACGGTGAGTTTGCCTGGGTATGTAAAAACTGAAGCTCATGCTAGAGCAGGCTTGGATCATCTTAGAGAAAAAATACCATCGTGGATGTGGATAGATGCCGAAAAAGTAGTAGCAGAAACTGAAAAAGCTTCACTTAAAAGAAAATCGACTGTGATACCAGGTAAAGTCTATAAACTTGTGAGGCCATTCCTTGGTATGTCTCTAGCAACAAACCTTTGGAATAAAATTACAAAAAGGAGTAATAAGAAGTAAATATGAAATATAAGTTTTTATTAATTATTTATTTGTTGATGCCTTTTGAGTTCTTTAGTTTAGAAGATGAAAATTTTAATCTAAATATATTGGTTTATAACACCCACGGGTTGCCTGAAATATTTATAGACGATAATCCTAAAATGCGCTTTCCCATCATCGGAGAAAAAACGCGAGATTTTAATATCTCTTTATTGCAGGAAGACTATTCACACCATGAAGAATTATTCTCTGGACTCAGTTCAGGTAGCATAGCCTATAGAGGTGGAATGGGAAGGTTTCTCTGTCCATTTTGCACAGGATCAGGTCTAACTTCCATATTCAACTTACCTGATGGCTGGTTAATAAATGTTGAGAATGAAACATATGAGGATTGTTCTGGTTGGTTTAGAGGAGCAAATGACTGTTTTGCCTACAAAGGTTTTCAAGTAATAAAAATTACTACTCCAAATAAGAAAGATTTTTATATCATCAATACTCACATGGATGCGGGTAGAAGAGATTCAGACAGATATGCTAGAGAGAAACAACTAGAGCACATTGTCTCAACTATTAAGAAGAAAGACATAAAAGCTCTGATAGTTGCGGGCGATCTAAATCTAAATTCCATAGATCCTGGAGATATGGAGCTCTTAAAACAGTTTAAGAATGAATTATCTTTAATGGATACGTTTGAAGATACTAAAATTGATGCAAGATGGTCGATCTTGGACTATATCCTTATAAAGCAAGATGAAGATGTTAGGTTTAAGATAAATTCAGTTGGAGAAGATAGATCGTTTTTTACAGAGGAAGGTCCTTTGAGTGATCATCCGGCTCTTTTTATAGAATTATCTATTTTTTAAATGGTTTACTGATACTTGTCTATGCAAGAAAGTATAATGTCTATGGCTCCAGTGCCTATTGGAGACATCTTAGTTATGGTGGAGCTAGGCGGGATCGAACCGCCGACCTCAACACTGCCAGTGTTGCGCTCTCCCAGCTGAGCTATAGCCCCATATAATTGATATAACTATTATACTTACCTATGATGAATCAGAAAGATCTAAAAGATTAAGCTATCTTGATTGAGATAAGAATTTGAAAAGTAAATATCCAGAGGCTCCTTTATATGAAACAAGTAACTTATCCTGTCCAGGAGGGAATGCTTACTTTTTTCCTCTAAATAAAAAAGATAAACTCAGGATAGCTCTTTGGAATCTCGATAGTGAAAAAGGGACCATAATTCTTCAATCTGGAAGAACAGAATTCATAGAAAAGTATTATGAGGTTATCACTGAATTTATTGAAAGAGGATTTGCTGTTGCGATGATGGATTGGAGAGGTCAAGGTCTCTCATCTAGAAAGGCTAATAATGAAAAAATTGGCCATATAGATAAATTTGAGACTTATGACCAGGACTTAATTAGGGTAGTTAATGATTGCTTTAAATTAGAGTGTCCAGAACCGTTTATAGGTTTTGGCCATTCAATGGGGGGATGCCTCATGACTTCCTACTTCATTTCTTCAGAGAATATATTAAGTAAATGTATCCTGTGTGCTCCTATGGTTTCTTTGAGAGCAAATGCAGTTTCAAGAAGGGCAGTAAATCTATTGGGAATTATTGAAAATTTTGGTTTAGGTGCGTTTCCATTTCAAAAACCTTCATGGAAGGATAATTCAGGATGGCAGGAAGAACCTTTTCTAGAGAATGCTCTTACAACAGATGAAGAAAGATTTAATAAAACTTTTAAGTTTCTTAGTCAGTTTCCAGACTTAGGCATTAAAGGAATTACTATAGGCTGGTTAAAGCATGCCCTGAAAAGGACTAATGATTTCAAATCATTAGATTGGTCCTCTGCAATAAAAAAACCTCTCCTTCTTCTAGACGCAACTAATGATAAATTGGTAAATAGTTCATTGAATAAGGAATTATTAGGTCAGTCTGACTTAACAACTATTGTTTCTATAGAATCACAGCATGAGATCATGATGGAAAAAGATGAAATAAGAAGAAAAGCCTGGAAAGCTATTGATCAGTTTTTAACTCCTGTATCTTAATTAAGAAATTTTCTAATCTTCTTATGGTACTTTCTTTTCCGAGTATCTCACATACTAGATCTATTGAAGGTGAGTTCACTTTAGCAGTTAGGGCAAGCCTAAGCGGTAATCCAATTTTTCCAAAACCAATTTCAAGATCAGAGACTACTTTATCAATAACTTGTTTTATGTGTATTTGTTCCCAATTCTTTAGTTCCTTTAATTGCTCTTTTAAAAGAGATAAATGATTTGATGTATCTTTCTTACAGTGATTAAAAACCAATGACTGATCATAATTTTCTGGATCCTTGAAAAAATAATCAGCATTTAGTGAGAAATCATTTAATGTTGAGCACCTATCTCTAACCGCTTTCATAACAGTTTTAGAATATTCTCCATAATCAAAATCTTTAAGAGACACAGCTTCAATTAACTGATCTATGCTCATTTGATCTAAGTAATATTTATTAAACCAAAGTAATTTGTCCATGGAGAAGGTAGCAGGAGATTTATTTAAAATACCTGATTGAAAACTTTGTTTCATATTTTCACCAGTGAATATTTCGTCATCGCCCATGGACCATCCTAGTCTGAGGAGGTAATTCTTTAAAGCGTCAGGCAAAATACCCATTGCCGCATACTCCCGCACCCCCAAAGCTCCATGTCTTTTAGATAATCTCTTTCCATCTTCACCAAGAATCATAGGGACATGTCCATAAGTAGGGATATTTTTATCCAAAGCCTTAAAGACATTTATCTGCTTAAAGGTATTATTAACATGGTCATCACCTCTTATAACGTGAGAAATACTAGAATCTAAATCATCTACCACAACACATAGATTATATGTGGCGGATCCATCACTTCTTTCAATAATGAAATCATCGAGTTGTTCATTAGCAACTTCTATATGGCCTTTTACAATATCCTTATAGGCCGTGTTGCCCTCTTCAGGCATTTTGAATCTAACAACCATATTGTTATCTCTTACAAGTTTTTGGTCTCTGCACTCTTTATCAGTCTTTGGGTCTTCACCCTTACAGATATATGCTGAACCCTGATCAAGAAGTTGATTTATAATTTCTTTATACCTTTCTGTATTTTTTGATTGGTAGCTAACCTTTTCATCAAACTCAACTCCTAGCCATTTAAAACTTTCAATAATTTCTTTTGTATATTCATCCTTTGACCTTTCTTTATCTGTATCTTCAATTCTTAATAAACATTCTCCATCTTGAGATTTGGCATAAAGCCAGGCAAATAACGCAGTTCTGGCTCCTCCAATATGAAGATAGCCTGTGGGGCTTGGGGCAAATCTTGTTTTGACTAGTGACATTTTAATTAAGTCCTAGTGGATCAGTACCTGTTTCTTCTTTCATTCTTCTTAAGTAGTCTTTATGCGACTTATTCTCTTCTTCAGTTAACTCGATAACTCTTAAATTTAATTCTGAATTTGATTGATCTGAAGTGACATTTTCATTCACTTCCAGTTTCGTGGTCGAAACGCTG
>CACLAF010000003.1 GCA_902604855.1 uncultured SAR86 cluster bacterium
TGCTGCTTTTGGTTTAGCATATGCTCATGCTGAGGATGATTTTAAAAATATTGCAGAAAATATGTATCTATACAGGGCAGAGATGGGTCTCAAAGATGGCATTGATGGTGCTATACAAGATTATCTGATTAAGGTCCTAAAAATAAGAGAACAAATAGATGAAAACTATACAAATGATTTAAATGCAGAAGTACGAAAAGTTATTGAGGCTTATGCAGCAGGTATAAATTATTGGATGATAAAAAATCCAAATAATGGCTATAACCATTTCTTTCCAGTTACAGAAAAAGATATTGTTGCAGGATTCTCAATACAGAATCTTTTCTTTTCTGGTGTAGTAAGTTCTATAGAGAAACTTCAGAGAGAATCTGACTTAAAAGAGGAATATACAACCTTGTATCGAAATCAAGAATTTGTAACCGGTTCTAATGTATTAGCTGTTAACTCTCGCAAGACATCTGATCAATCTACAAGAATTATTATTAACTCTCATCAACCACTTGATGGACCTTTGGCTTGGTATGAAGCTCATGTGAGAAGTGATGAAGGATGGAATATGATGGGTGGACTTTTTCCTGGCTCACCTTTTGTATTTGTAGGGTTTAATGAAAATATAGCTTGGGGATTTACAGTCAATAAGCCCGATCTATCTGATAGTTACTTACTCGAAGTTAATCCAGAAAATGAAGATCAATATTTACTTGATGGAGAATGGGTAGATTTCAAAATTGAGATGGTAAGACTTCCAATCAAACTATTCGGACCGCTCAAATGGACTGTTAATAGAGAGGCAAAGTATTCAGTTCATGGTCCTGTATTGGAAGTAGCTGATAAAAGTTATGCCCTTAGGTTTTCAGGAATGAGAGATATCAAACAGGTCAATCAATGGTTTGCAATGAATAAATCAAATTCTCTAAAAGAGTGGATAGAAGCGATGAAAATGAGATCTATAATATCTTTCAATGGTGTGTATGCTGATAGAGAAGATAATATATATTTCCTTCATAATTCTTCTTCACCGCTTAGGAAAGAGGGAATAGATTGGGAAAATATCATCGATGGTTCAAGATCTGATCTAGTTTGGGATAAATATGTAAATTTTGAATCAATTCCACAACTACAAAACCCATCCTCAGGTTGGATTGCAAGCACCAATCAAGATCCACTCAAAGTAACGGGTGAAGAAGACAACTTGTTATCGAAAAATTATTCCCCAACTTTGGGTCTGCAAACAAGGATGACTAATAGAGCTTACAGATCCATTGAACTTTTTAGCCAAAATAACAAACTTGGCGAAAAGGATTTTGATGACATAAAGTTTGATAATAAATACTCAAAGCAATCTAGATCATACAAATACATATCAGAGTTATTCAACAAAGACTTCGAGTCTGATGAGTTAAATTATGCGCGAGATATTTTAAAAAAGTGGGACTTGGCAACAGATTTTAAAAATACTTCTGCCGCTCTAGGGGTATGTGTTCTATCGAGTGAATGGATTTCTGAACAGGGGCAAAGAATACCTCAAGATCCTGAGATATCCTTAAGAGAATGCGTGAAAGAATTAATCCAAACTTACGGAAGAGTTGACCCGCCTTGGTCAGAAAGAAATTTTATTGTCAGGGGAACTAAAAAAGAATCAGTGCAAGGCGGACCCGATGTTCTAAGGGCTATTTATGGAAGAAACGATGAAGCAGGAGATTTAAAAGCTGCGGGAGGAGATGGACTTTACATACATGTAAGTTGGGATAAGGATGGTCAACAAAAATCTAAAAGCATTCACCAATATGGCAGTGCAACTCAAGACGAAAGCTCTATTCATTTTGCTGATCAAATGGATTTGTATATTCAAGAACAATACAAACCTACTTTCTTCGACAAGGAAGATTTATCAAAAAATATCTCAAAAATTTATAATGTCCCTTATTAAAATAAATAAAAATCAAAAGTTATGTTATCTGCTCAAGTCTTAATTTCAGGTTTAGTTTGTGGTTTGATTATATTTCAGTCCGCCTTTGTTGCACCTACAGTTTTTCGAGACTTACCAGAAGAAAGCAGACCAGTAATATTAAGATCTCTTTTTCCAAAACTTTTTAAGTCAATAACTATAGCTGGGCTTTTATTAACCTTATTAGCCTTTTTAGAGGGTTCTAATTTAATAATCGCATATTGCGTTGGCGTTTTTACATTCATGGCAGGTTTGATCTGCAATTCCATGATAGAAGCAACAAATAGGGCTAGAGATGATGGAAATGATAAACTTTTTTCTACTCTTCATCGAATTAGTGTGCTACTGACAATATCAGTTTTACTGACAAATCTCATTTGGGTATTTATAGTTTAATTATGAAAGAAAGATTAAATAAATTTCTTAACACTGGCATGAATAAAGGTTTGAGTTGGACAACCATTGCAAGTGAGAAATTACTTCTAGCCTTAATTGGAATATCAACATGTATAGCTTCGGCCATGTATCTCTATGAGATGATCTTGCAAAGAGAAATCTTGCTAGGTGATCTATTTATGCTCTTCATATATGCAGAAATCCTCGCCATGGTTGGTGCTTTCTATAGCACTAATAGGATACCTGTTACTCTTCCAATCATTGTTGCAATTACTGCTCTATGTCGTTTGATAATAATGCAGACAAAAGAAATGGATGCGATTATGGTAATGTGGGAGGCAGGTGCAATATTTATTCTTGCTGGTTCAGCCTATCTAATGAGTCTGAAAGACAAAATAAGTCTAGAGAAATTAAAAAAGTCGAAAGAATAGCTTATAAATAAGAACTAAATCTTTCTGATCTCCAAGAATTAATTAGGTCCTTAGAAGATTCATCTCTTGAAAACCAAACCTTGTCAGATTCATTATTTATCTGATGAACCTTGAGTTCTTCTAGCCCTGAAGGTGAGGAATCATTAAAAAACTCCATGATGAATCTTTCATATAAATTTCGTTGGTTTAACTCCAACAAGTAGTTTGAGACTCTTTTGATCTCTTGTAATTCTCTATAGTGATAAATATATAGAAAAGAATCTTCAGCTTGATTTTCCTCTGTAAAGATCGGATTATCTTTGAGAACAAGTTCCTTAAATTTATCGCGTACTTCAGACATATCTAATTTCTTTAAATCTAGATTTAACTCCTCTTTAAAGAATACCTCAAAGTCTTTATAGGTTTTTTCTATTTGTTCGCTTATCTTCAAAATAAACACTCCGACTATGTTTTTTATATGACCAAGAGTTACTTAAAACTTTTAAAAAAACTTTAATGCTTTAAAATTAACTATCTCGCTGCCTGCCTTTCTGAATTTACACTCTTAGATATTATATGAAAAAATTTTTAAAAGTTGGTCTGATTATATTTATACTTTCTTCACTATTAGCCATGCCAATAAAAGCAGCAAAATACGACAAAAAAAAGCCATCAGATCTTTATACAAAAGCGATAGCACATCTAGACAAAAACCAATATGGTAAAGCTCAAAAAGTACT
Source organism: uncultured SAR86 cluster bacterium (assembly GCA_902604855.1). Classification (GTDB taxonomy): domain Bacteria; phylum Pseudomonadota; class Gammaproteobacteria; order Magnimaribacterales; family Magnimaribacteraceae; genus Magnimaribacter. The sequence goes on from CACLAF010000003.1 coordinate 3,495, forward strand.
CCGAATCTATACTAGAAAAAAGAAAGATGATGCTGACGGATGGACACTCCTTGCCTTCTCTTCAAGAAAACTCGGCAGTTATGCAAACGCCGAAAAATATTATGAAAAAGCTTTAGAGTTAGATCCCGAGAACAAAGCAGCCCTAGAATATCAAGGAGAGCTTTTTGTTGTTCTAGATAAACTTCAGTTGGCTAACGAAAATTTGAATAAACTAAAGACTTTATGCCCAGATTCATGCGATGAATTAGAAAAACTAGAAGATTTTATCTCCAGCAAAATAGAGAAAGAAAAAATTAATATCTAATTGATATCCCTAACTCTAAAAATTAGAGCTGCTTTTATTTGAATGAGTTGTGAATTATTTATTGAATAAATTATTAAAATTCTAAATCTATGTAAAATTGATTACTTTTGAGATTGCAACTTTCTATCTCTTTAGATTTAATCCATTTAAAGAAATCGTCAAAGACTTTAGGATCGATTTTTCCGAAAGTTTCCTCATCACCGAAGTAATCTTTTGAAAACTCCAAAGAATTAATCAAATCAATATTTCTTTCCTCAAGAGGGACATTAGGTCTGAGGATGTTAGTTGACTCCGCAGTATGTTTGAAAGCATACAACAAACCTTTTTTTGTTGCCGAGAGAAATCTTCTTAGTTCATCCTTACTTCTCTCAATCAACAAGTGAGGCACAACTATCAATGGTGAATATGAATAAGGAATTCCGTAATCTTCTAATTTAAAAAACTTAAAATTAGGTCTTTGTATACCTTCCCAATTGAGAAATATCCAAGTTGCATCTAAATTTTGATTAATCAAAGCATTCCATACCCCTAGTCTATCGGGATAATGTATGTCTAGATCACCTACTCCTCCATCTTTTTTAACTAATTCTTTTACAATTAGATCTTCGTATCTAGCTCCATAAGAGGCATAAGACTTTGAATCCAGGTCCATTGGTCTATTAACATTTGAATCTTCTCGAACAGCAATAGCGCTAACATCTCTTTGGAAAAGAGTAGCTATTGCCATTAAACTAAAGGGTGAATCTTTTGTTCTAAAACTTATTATTGACTCTGTTGGACATAGGGCAATATCTGCCAGGCCCAATTCCGCTTTTTTCGCAGGTGAATATTCGTAATTATCGACTTCAGGTGAAATTATCTCTAAATCTATTCCCTCCTCTTGATAAAACTCTTTTTTTTGAGCAACAAAAAAACCGATATGGTTGATATTTGGAGTCCAGTCTAGGGCAAGCTTAAAAGTTTTTAGTCTTTTCAATGCAGTTAAACCTTCAAAAGGCTATTACATTGGAGAGTTATGTGTATGAGCTATTCCCCAATTTCCATCTTCCTCAACTAATACGAGAGTAATGTATGTGAATGTTGGTGGACTCATCTCGCCCATACTTGGAATAAAATCTGTTCGCCTCACAAAATCTGCAATAGCTACCTCGCCATAAATTCTCACTTCTGGAGAAGATATAGTAGAAATTAACTTTAAGTCAGGATCTCGTGAAAGGTTTGCAGCCCTTCTCTCCTTTTGAATCATTAAATTCTCTGCCTGATTAGGCCATCTTTTGGAGGTTATCATGACCCGATCATCTCTTATAAGTTCCGCCTGAGCATCAAGGTCACCCTCTAAGGCAGACCATTTATAAATCGTATCCAGGACATCCTTTTCGGAGCTGAAACTAAGAAACGATAAGCTTGATAAAAATATTACACTTATTATTTTAGAAATTAAATTTTTCATTATGTACTCCTTTACATTACAAAATTTATACTTTGGATTTAAACTGCCAGTGAATGATAAATCAAGACCTTTAGGTTAAACCAACACTGAATATAACCATGGTGCCCCCTGTAGGACTCGAACCTACGACCAAGTGATTAAGAGTCACCTGCTCTACCAACTGAGCTAAGGAGGCAATAATAGTTTTTCTACCAAGTGTAAGTTGCCAAACAAACGATATAAGAAATAGTTACCAATATGGTCAAATTTGCTCTGAGGTTTCTATATTTTACGTACTTCATCTTCTCTGAGACTCTCAATTCAAATAGATAGAATAAAATAAATGTAAGGAGACTGAGACATAGACTGTAATAAAGAAACATATTGGAGAGTGCTATTATCGAGAAGCCAGTAAGAGAGACTAAAATTCCCACTATGAGAGAAAGCTTATTATCGGCCTCTCCATCCCAGCCCCATGTCATACCTCCCAAGAAAGATAGTATTACACCTCCGTAAAATGATAAAAGTAGATTGAATACATAACCCTCAGGAAAATCTAAAAAGAGCGGATAAAATGATAAAAAAATAAAGGGAATTACCCCAAGATATCCTAATACTTGTCTTGTTCTAATGGTCATTTTCAACTTCTTTTCCTACTGCCATGTTTGTAATAAACAGATCTAGCAATCTTTTTAAACTCATCTCCTTTTCTTATTGACCAAATAGTATCTCTTGCAAATTTTGCTGATTGTTTCAGGTCTACGACTGGAGAAATGTAAGCTGTTTGTAAATCTGAGGAATGTATTTTTTTTGGATCAATATCATTTAGACTTGGGATTATTTGTTTTATCCACTTTGCTTCGGGATCTTGATCTAAGCTCTGTTTATTGACTGAATAAATTCTAGGCAGATTTATTCCAGTAACTCCACTTTGCATTTGTACTTGGGGAATATGTATACCTGGTTCGTAGTCGACAAACAGCTCTCCAAGCAAAGGAGATGTAGATTGCCATGGTTGCCATAAATTATATGATGCAAATGACATAATCATTGCTCTCATTCTAAAATTGATCCAACCCTTTTCTCTAAGATAAAGCATACAAGCATCCAGAAAAGGAAATCCTGTTTCGCCATTAATCCATCTATCAATAAATTCTTTATTCTCGAAAGGTCTGAGATCATCACACATACTGTGCATAGAATTAAATTCTATAGCAGGTTCAGTTTCTAATTTCTGTATGAAATGACAATGCCAGTAAAGCCTTTTTCTGAATGAGTAAAGATCTTTCTTAAAAGGTGATTGAGGATAATGAGCCTCAAGCTTTTGATATATTTCTCTAATAGATATTGAGCCAAATGCAATATGAGGAGAAAGTCTTGAGCATGATTCTTCAGCTTCATGAGGGCTAGACATTTTCTTTGAATACCCTTCAGATCTGCTATCAAAGAACGAATTAAGTTTTGCATTTGCTTCCTTGGTACCACCTTTCTGGAATCCTTTTTGGATAATACTCTTGGATAGATCTAAAAAGTCGTCAAAATTCATGAGATCTGTTGGCTTACTACTAAGATTTGGTTTTGGCTGATCATATCGACATTTTCTCATTTGCCTATTCCAATCAAAAGACCACTTATCTCTGTTAAATTGGTCAATTTGTATTCCAAAATCTTCATATACATTTAGTCTTGATGACCCCTTGAAAGTATCTTTGAATTTCCTAATTTGATTTCTGTAATACGAAGTATCAGTTGAGTGATTAAAGTGAATCTTTGACTGAGGGTAGTTTCTGTCAATATAAGTCGATAATTCTGAATAACTTCCCTCAAAGACCTCAATGTATGAGTTAAGGCTCCTAAGTCCTGATTGAACTTCTTTCATACAATCCATTAAAAATGAAAATTGTCTGGGAGATCTTCCATCTGATGACCAATAATGTTTATCGTAAACATAAACAACACGATAGTTCTGATTAGCAGAGCCATGGAAAAGAGCTGAATTATCCTCTAATCTAAGATTTCTATGTAGTATGATAATATCCACTTTGAATAAGTGAGCGCGGGCGTATTTTACTTGATTATGGAGTAATTAATAGTACTGAAAAATACATCTAAGTTACCAAATTTATGATGTAAAAGTGATTTTAAAAAGGAGTTTTTAGTGAGCAAAGTATTAAGAGATTTTCCTCTTCATCCAGAAGAGGTTACTAATGAGTTTCTTTCAAGATGTTTTAATGGAAAAGTCCTATCATATGAATTAGATACTAGCATGACAGCTGGAGGAGTTTTAGCTGATGCATTTAGGGTATTTAACATTACTTATGATGAAATTAATGATCTTCCAAAAAGCTGCTTTTTGAAATGTACTAAAGAAATTCCGGAAGTAGTCGAAATGTGTTTATCTACCCAAGTATATGCAAAAGAAGTTTATTTTTACTCGACTCTTATTCACAAAGTAAAAGATGTCATTAGAGTTCCAGAATGTTATGGAATCTTCAAAGCGGATGATGATATTGAATGTAAGGAGTTTTGTTTAGTTTTAGAAGATTTTGATCAAGATAACTGGGTTCCATTTGATCAGTTTGATAATCCCATGACTTATGAAGATACAGTTCAATTTATGAAGGACCTTGGATACTTTCATGCAGCTTGTTGGGGTGAACCAGTATCAAATGATGCTGGATTGGGGCCCTTTAGAGCACATTGGCAAAATTTAAATGATGATTATTGGGAAGATGGCGAAACAACTTGGGACAAAGCAGTCCCTAAATGGGAAGATGTTTATGGAGAGTCATTGCTTTCAATGGTAAGCGATGAAGTTGGTGAAACGATAAAAAAACTTGTAGATATTTATGCCTCCAAAAACGGAAAAAAAATACAAGAAGAATTACTTAAAGAGCTACAAAAAAGACCACGAACAATTACTCATGGTGATGCACGTGGGAATAATATATTTAAATCTAAAAATGATGGCAGCATGGGAATAATAGATTGGCAGATGTGGGTAGCTGGCCCAGCAAGCAATGAATTCGGACAAGTTTGGTTTAATTCATTTTCATTGGATAGCGGAATGATACACAGACTTGATGAAATGACATCGATATACTACGAGTCCATGATTTCTAAGAAACCTGAAATTAAAGATGAATATCCTTATGAAGTTCTTCTTGATGATCTTAAGCTTCTTTTTATCAACATATGGCCTGAGTACTTGGGTTTCACTGTCGGATCTATTGACGGGTATAAGGATCCTGAACAACTCAAGTCAAAAGAAAACTGGAGAGAAATGATGAAGCGAAACATGGAAACTGTTCATTATTCAGGATGCCTTGAGTCTTTTGAGAATTTTATTTCCAAACTTGATCTCTCAAACTAAGAGTTAATTAATCTTTTCCTAATAATTAAGAGTTAATGATATGAAAGAAAATATGTCTTTAGATGGACTCACAAGAAAAAGAATATATTTATTCAGGCACGGAGAGGTAAATTATATGCCCTCAGGTAAAGTTGTTGCAGATCCAAATTTAGTAGACTTAACTGAAAAAGGCCTTTTGCAAGCTAAGTTAATCGATGAGAATACAAAGGATATATATTTTGAAAGAATTCTTAGTTCAGGCTTACCAAGAACTATTCAGACAGGTGCTCACATGGCAGAAAGGAGAGGAATCGAAATAGAGACTTATCCAGAACTTAAAGAATATCAATGGGATCCAAAATCTTTTCAAGATAATGATGTAAAAAAATTCGGATATCTATTTGAAAGCTCTAAATCAAAAAATGCAATAGGTGGAATTGAAGAAGCTGACGAATTTTATAATAGAGTAACAATACAGTTAGAAAAAATTATAAAAGAAGACTGGAGTCAAATAGCCATTGTTTTGCACGGTGCAGTTAATGCTGCAATCATGTGCTGGTTAAACGACATTGATATAAGTCTAGCTTCAAAATTTGACCAGGATCATGCCGCTTTAAATATTATTGATATTGATACGAAAGAAGATGGTGAAATAATCAGGAAATCAATAAGGCGATACAATATTCCTCCGGATTTATCAGATATAGACTCAGATATAAGGTCTTCTTGGGAATCTACAGCAAGTAAAATAATTAGCTATAATGAATTAGCCAATTAATTATGTCTTGGAAGGCATTGGTATCCTGAATTAGAAATAGATGCCCACCTTCATAAAACTCTAACTTACTATTATCAATTTTTTGGTGCATCTTCTCCATATTTAACATTGGAGCTATTCCATCATATTTACCTCCCAATAAAAAAGTAGGAATATTGATTTCTTCTAAATCTCCATATGTATTATGGTCCTTTCTTGCGAGCAGTTGTTTAAGAAGGTTTCTTGGTTGAGGTTTATATGCATTCCTATTTTCCGCCTGTTCTTTTATAGATTGCCATAAATCATCATTTTGCTCTATCCACGCATCGGTAATTCTCAAATCATTTATTTTGATGCTTTTCTCGAGTTTTTCTTCTTCGTTGAATTCATCTAATGTGTGTAAGGGATAGGAAGAACCGCCATCACCGCCTGAAGAGGTGCAGGCCAAAATGAGTTTGCTTACTCTGGATGCATGTCTTTTTATAAATTCTTGAGCGACCATACCCCCAAAAGAAACACCCATAACTGGAATAGTGTCTATTTTAAGCTTATCAAGAAGATGAGCAGCATCATCAGCATATTGTTGCATTGAATAAGGTCCAGATGGGCTAGATGTCTGCCCTAAACCTCTTTGATCATAACTAATAATTTCAAAATGTTCTGAAAGAGGCGAATCTAGCTGATTAGGTTTATTTCTCAAATCACCTCCTGTGCCCCCTATAAATAATAAGGGTCCGTTAGGGCGAGGTGTACTCCTTTCAAAATATATATCTAGGTCTTTTGTGCTTATAATAGCCATGGTTCTTCGATGTTAATTATAGAATAAAATAATTATGAAAAAGGCTTTTATACTAACTACTCTTTTGACGTTAATCGTTCCATCAACTTTATTTGCAAATGAGTTTAGTCTCTTTATAAAAACCTGTAAAAGTTGTGAATGGATAACCTATCCCGTGCCTTTTCGTCTCAAGGAGCAATGTGAAATAGCAAGACAAGGTATCTTTATAAAAGGTATGACTAAATGTCTAAAAACAGATTAGATAATGGCTAAATGGTCAGAGTCGGAAGCCTTAGACTGGTATAAAGAGCAAGATTGGATTGTTGGATGCAACTATCTACCGAGTAATGCTATAAATCAGCTAGAGATGTTTCAGCCAGAAACATTTGATAGTGAAATAAATAAGAGGGAATTATCTTGGGCGAATAATCTAGGCTTTAACTCAGTTAGGGTTTATCTGCATGATTTGCTTTGGAATGATCCAGAAACCTTTAAAGATATCTTAGATAGATTCCTCAACATTTGTGACCAAAACAATATAAGACCAATATTAGTTTTATTTGATGACTGCCACAGACCTTTTCCAAAACTGGGGACACAACCTAAACCGGTAACAGGAGTTCATAATTCAGGCTGGAAGCAAAGCCCCGGCATGGCCATTGTTAGTGAAATTCATGATAATGATAGTCATCCAGAAATACCTAGACTTAAGAATTTCGTCCAAGAAACACTACAGTATTTTAGCAATGATCAAAGAATACTTCTTTGGGATATTTACAATGAACCAGGTCAATTTGGGATAGGTGATAAATCTTTTGCATTGTTAAAATTAGTTTGGGAATGGGCACTAGAAGTTAGACCTTCTCAGCCATTAACTGCCTGTTTAGATGGCTCAGTTGGTCAAGAGATTATTGAATTAAATCAAAAAAATTCTGATGTAATTACTTTTCACACTTACGAGGCCGAAAAACTTCAAGAGACAATCGACAGACTTAAAAACTTCAATAGGCCTTTAATATGTACTGAGTATATGGCTAGAGAATTTGGGTCAACTTTTGAATTTAGCTTACCTATTTTTAAAAAAAATAATATTGGATGTTTTAACTGGGGGCTTGTAGCTGGAAAAAGCCAAACACATTTTGGCTGGTCTACAATCTTAGACCTAAAAAAGAAAAAGGAAGAAGGTGATTTTTTAAAAGAAGGTGATGATATACCTGAGCCTGAAGTATGGTTTCATGATATTTTAAGAGCTGATGGTAGCCCTTACTCTTCGGAAGAGGAAATTTTTATAAAAGAAATGACTGCTTCTAAGACCCTAGTTTGGAAGTAAATTTCAATCGATATCAATATACTTTGTCCATTCCTCATCTTTGAAGTTATAAGAAGAATCTAAATAAGATCTCATCATATGCTTTAAGGTTGGCTTCTTAGGCGTCGTCAATGGCTTCAAATCAGAATTCCCTTTTTTGTTATTACAAACTTTGCATGAAGTAGTGACATTCTCCCAAGACGTATCACCTCCTTTCGAAATTGGAATTACATGATCTAAAGTAAGGTCATTTCTCGGAAATTTTTTTTCACAGTACTGGCATACATAGTTATCCCTAAAAAAAACATTAGATCTCGAAAACTTTACCTCTTTTTTTAGATGATGATAATTTGAGAGCATGATTATGCTTGGAACATTGAAGGCCATGCTTGGAGACCTGACAACCCAATCACTGTGATCTTTCACAACGAAGACTTTTCGGTTTAAAGTGAGTTTTATCGCAGAGTGCCAGTCGACTACTGAAAGTGGAAAAAAGCTCAGAGGCCTTCCATCTCTATTCAATATCAAACAATCTGCAGACACTAAGGTAATATAATATTTTTTTTTAAATTTTTCTAGATCAATAAAGTTACTTTCTAGTTACTTTTTTTGTCTGTAAAATTTATATTAGAATGAATAAATTATTTACCTTGCTGGCAGTACTTTTTATTGCTCATTCGTCATATTCTGAAGAACCTAAGAAAGTTTTATGTGAGTTGGAAGGTAATTATTCCATTACTTATGATGACTTCAGAAGAAATTATTTTAATGAAGCTGTAGAGATTGCAAAAAATGTAGCTGTAACCACAACTCAATCAATATTTTTTTTAAATAGAGCAAAACAAACTCTTAATAAAGATGCATGGGATAAAAATAAAATTGATGTGATCCAATATTGGGCCTTGGATGAAAATTCAGATGATCTCCTACAACTAGACTATGTTGTCGAACCAGCTCCGGTCTGGGTTACGCAAAGTGACTGGGTAAAAGAGAAAAAAGAGACCGGCATTATGGTAACTCATTTCATTGAGAATGGAGCAATGCATCCAAATTATCCCGAATATAAAGTTGATATTTATAAAATAAATAATGAGATAAATTGGTTTACTGGTAAAGCAAGAATTAAAGGAGATATTTGGCTAAAAAGAGTAGATGGTAAAAAGGGTAAAGATCCAAAAATAGAAATTCTAGCAAAAGGAAACTGCGAAAAACAAAAGAAAAAGTTCTAATTAAAGGCCTTGCACTAATAATAATGAAGTTGGAATAATTATTGACCAAATTACGCATGCTAAGGCTATTGGTTTGAATTGAAGCTTACTCAAGCTATCTCTGTTTATCTGAGTTCCAATACAAAAAAGACCTGTCAAAAGACAAATTCGATTAATTTCCTTAAGGTAGCCTGTAATAATCTCATTAGGTTGGAAAAAAGAATTTAATAAAGCGGCAATCAAGAAGAATATTACAAAAAGAGGTAACCCTAGTCCTTCATTCTTACTTCTATAAATCCAAGCTGCAAAAATTACCAAGGGGACTATCCAAATAGTCCTTGCTACTTTAAGTGTTGCTGCAACTTCAACTGACAATTCACCGATGCTAGAAGCAGCACCAACAACAGATGCCGTATCGTGTATTGCAAGTGCGACCCATGCTCCAAACTGAACTTCATTAAGTTGAATGAAGTTATTTAAGGTAGGAAATAATAAAACAGCGATAGCATTTAATAAAAAAACTATCGTAATAGCCATCGTTAAGTCTTCTGGTCTAGCTTTAATTGAAGGTGCAACTGAAGCGATAGCAGTTCCGCCACAAACCGCTGTTCCGGAAGCCAAGAGAAAGGATAACTTTTGAGAAACACCCAATAGTTTACCTAACAATATAACTGCACCGAATGCCAAAACCACATAGAGCGAAATCCAAAAGAAGTAAACTGAATTGGTCTCGTAAAATGAATCTAAACTCAAACTACCTCCTAAAAAAACTATGCCAGTCTGTAAAATTCTGGATCCATACTTTTGAGTAAGAAAATCTTTAGGTAATTTATAAAAGAGCGCTAGAGACATACCTAAAAATAGTGAGACTGCTGAATTACCAATCCATAAACTTATTGCAATGATAATTATCGTAATAAAATAAAGCATTATTGAAGTTTGGTGAGTCACAAATGAATTTGATCTGTAACAATTCAATTATGAGAGTATTAATAGTATAAATCAATCTTACAAAAGACTTTTCAAGTGGCAATTAAGTCAAAAATTCCCTTTTTTTAACAATCTTCAAGGGGGGTTGACAACTATGCTATGTTATTAGCATATAACTATTTTTTAAGGGCAAAAATGGAAAATCTTCTGAGTAATAAACTCCCAGTTACTGTGCTTTCAGGTTTTTTAGGCGCAGGTAAAACTACCGTACTAAGTCACATTTTAAATAACAGAGAAAATAAACGAGTAGCCGTAATAGTGAATGATATGAGTGAAATTAATATTGACGCTGCTATCGTTCAAAATGAAGTTTCTCTAAATCGTAGTGAAGAGAAACTGATCGAAATGAGTAATGGTTGTATCTGCTGCACACTTAGAGAAGATCTTCTAGAAGAGGTCAATAAACTTGCGCAAGAAGGTAGATTTGATTATTTAGTCATCGAATCCACTGGAATATCTGAACCCCTTCCTGTAGCAGAAACATTCACTTTTGCTGATGAAAATGGAGTTTCTTTGTCCGATGTAGCTAATTTGGACACAATGGTGACGGTAGTTGATTCCGTCAATTTCCTTAAGGATTATGATGAAGCAAAGTATCTACAAGATACTGGTGAATCTTTAGGTGAAGAGGATGAGCGGAGTGTAGCTGATCTTCTCGTTGATCAAGTTGAGTTCGCTGATATTATTTTATTAAGTAAAACCGATTTAGCTAGTCCACAAGAAATAGAACGTTTACAAGCTATTTTAAAAACACTTAATACTGAAGCCAAAATAGTGCCTATCGCAAATGGGAAAGTTGATATAAATGAGGTGTTAGATACCGGTCTCTTCGACTTTGAGCGCGCTCAACAAGCTCCAGGTTGGTTGAAAGAAATGCGCGGTGAACATGTTCCAGAAACTGAGGAATATGGAATTGGTAGTTTCACATATGAAGCAAGAAGACCTTTTCATCCTGACAAATTTTTTAAATTTCTTCATGGTACTAAACAGTTTGGTAAGCTTATCCGCTCAAAAGGCTATTTTTGGTTGGCCACTCGTCCTGAGTTTGCAGGACAATGGAGTCAAGCTGGTGGTATTGCTCATTATGGATTTGCAGGAATGTTCTGGAAATCTGTTCCGAAGAAGGATTGGCCTTTAGACGAAGAATACCTAGACGCAATTAGAAAGATGTGGGTGGAACCTTTCGGTGATATGCGTCAAGAATTGGTCTTTATCGGCCAAGGGTTAGATAAAGAAAAGATGATAGAAAGGCTTGATGAGTGCCTTTTGAGCGAAGATGAAGTTCTAAAAGGTAAAGCATACTGGAAAACATTAAATGATCCTTTCCCAGCATGGCAATAAAATTAATAAACTCTGATTGATAATGAATTTAGTTATAGGAGATCAATTAAGTTGCTTTTCAGATATACATTTAGATGATGTCGAATTAGTCAGTGTTAAAAGGCAAAAATTTGACAGCATAAAAGATTTATCAACAAATTTTATTAAATCCAGAAAGGTCTTAAAACTTCAATGGCATCAAGATTTAGACGACTCTTGGGCGATTCAAGAAAACCTACCCGAGTCACTAGATACATCATTCAGGTCAATGTTAGTTGATTTGATTTTAGAAAGTGGTGAAATGCTAGGAAGTCTTGTAGATTGTAAAAAAATTGGAGTAAGAATTGCCACTCTAAGATCACCTATGTGTCCGCTCTTTCATGTAGATAATATTAAATGCAGAATGCTCATTACTTTGTGCGGAGAGGGAACGCAATGGATCTCAAACCAAGACGTTGATTGGGAAATCCTTCTAGATAGAGATAATAAAGACATACCCATTAAGGAAAATGCAGATATCAAACAAATGGTTACAGGTCATTGGTCTTTACTTAAGGGTGGTGCTTGGAATGATAAATTTAATGGCGTCGTGCACCGATCCCCTCATGATGAGAAAGATAGATTGATTTTGTCAATCGACCCCCTTTTTTGACCTATGAAGTAGGATATAACCTTCCTTAAATAGACGTTCATTTTCAAAGAACTATAGAAAGTATAAAATTAATATATGAAAAAAATATATCTTGGTTTTCTGGTGTTCCTATTAACCTCCTTAGTAGGAGCTACTAGTAACAGTAAACAAAATAGTGATTCCAATTTTGAACTACTAGTTCATAAAACTCCAACCTGTGGTTGTTGCAAAATGTGGGTTAAGCATATGGAAGAGAACGGATTTACAGTAAATACAAAAGATCACCAAAGCCTTGTAAAAATAAAAGAAGAATTAAAAATAGAGCCTAAGCATAGGTCATGTCATACGGGGGTTTCCTCACGAGGACATTTTTTTGAAGGCCATATACCAAGTGAATATGTCTCACAATTTCTTTCAGAAGGTAATCCAGATGCAATTGGCCTATCAGTTCCTGGAATGCCTTTGGGTTCACCGGGTATGGAAGTTGAGGATCGCTTTTCTCCATATGATGTGCTTGTGCATTACAAAGATGGGTCAACTAAAGTTTATGCAGAAATAAGAAAATAAAATCCTTATTCAAGGGTGTTTCTGAATCTAGTAAATAGCTTTTAATTAAACAGGATAGCGAATCATCATCAAAATTAGAGTATGAATGTAAAAGTATATGGTTTTACTCACTCTCCTTGGGTACAAGCAGTCTTACTTGCCCTATATGACAAAGAACTAGAATACGATCTTTATGTAAGACCGCCTTATGAAGTTTTCAAAAAATGGGGCGTCTATATGCCTGCAGTTTCGCTAAATGAAGAACCTTGGGAAATTGAGTCAACACAAATACTGACTAAATTAGGTTATAAATCTATCTTTGCCGATGAACTTAAAGCTGCCAATAATTCTTGGCAAGGAGTTCTGCATAGAACTGATAATCCATTCAGGTTCTTTCTAAACTTTGCTCGCGGAGGTCAGATTTCTGGATCTTTAATCAATAATACAGTAACTAACTTTCTTTTAAGTTTTGTTGCCTTCTATATGTTTATGTTAATAAATATTGGAAAATGGACACTAAAACAAAAGGAACCTGATGACTTTGGTGACCAATTTTTATATTGGGAAAATATACTTTATGCTTCTAAATGTCCTTTTATAGACGGCGAGAAGCCTGGAACTAGAGACTTTATTTTGTTTGGGGTAGTTCAATGTCATTCCAGCATTCCTGTTCCAGCGATCGATGCATTATTAAATGATGAGAGGCTAAAAAATTTACGAAGATGGATATTAACCATGCAAAAAAGATTTCAGAAATATCCTTATCTTTACTCAGTTAAATATTTTGGATCTGATGCATCTCAACCCAAAAATGCTGGAATTTTCCAAACGGGAGTATTTTTCATAGGGTTATTCATAATGGTTTTATTATTACCGATATCTATAGCCGCAGTGTTAAAATTAATGAGCAGGGTAGAGGATTACAGAATTAAAAATTTTTAGTCTGATAATCTTTAAAAAGGAAAATATTCTTGAAGCAATACCTTTATCCCATAGCTTGAATACTAAGGCTATCTATGCGAAGAAAATTTTTAATCCCAAGGTCATCAATGATCAATTCTTTTTGTCGAAAAGAGGTAATGCTATGAAAATTGCAATTATAGGATCTGGAATATCAGGCCTCTCGGCTGCTTACTATTTATCCAGTGATCATGAAGTAGATTTATTTGAAAAAGATTTGAGACTGGGTGGGCATACACATACGCACACTTTAGAGCTTGAAAAGAGAATAAGAGTTGATTCAGGCTTCATCGTAATGAATGACAGGAATTATCCACTTCTTACAAAGTTGTTTTTGGATCTAGAGGTAGAACTTCATCCAACCTCAATGTCTTTCGGGGTTGAGACAGAGAATCTTAAGTGGTGCTCAAATGATTTCCTAAAATTAAGATTTTTAAATAGTTTTAAAAAGATAAGACTTTTTCTTGAAATGATTAGATTCAATAATCTTGCATCTAATGTTGAGACAAATTCTTCTGTTGAAAATTGGCTAAGAAAAAATAATTTTTCAGATTTCTTCATTGCTAACTACATACTCCCTATGTCCTCATCGATATGGTCGTCATCTCAAGAATCAATAAAAAGATTTCCCATGAAATCACTATCAAGTTTTTTTAAAAACCATGGTCTTTTAGATTTAATTAAAAGGCCACAATGGTTCACAGTCCTAGGGGGAAGTGATAACTACATAGAAAAAATAATTAACGTCTCTGATATAAATAATGTTATCACTAATGCTGAACTGCTTATAAAGAGAGAAGGAAATAAAGTATCACTTCAAAATAAAAGCGTAACAAGCCAGTATGATGTATTAATTTTTGCCTGTCATGCTAATCAAATCCAAGAAATACTTACTGATATTTCTCCAAAGGAGGCTGAAATCTTATCTATGTTTGAATACACCAGCAATAATGTGTTGCTTCATGATGATAAAAATCTTATGCCAAAAGAAGAATCTCTTTGGTCCTCTTGGAACTCTTTTAAAAGTAAAAACTATGATTATGTTACTTATTGGATGAATAATTTACAAAAATTGGATACAGAAAAAGAAATTTTTGTAACGTTAGGTAATTGCCCTGAAATAGATCAAGAAAGAGTTTTTAAAAAAATTTGTTATGAGCATCCTTTGTACAGTGAAAATACTCTTGAAGGACAAAAATACCTTAAATCTATGCAAGGGGAAAATAATACATATTTTGTTGGTGCACATCTGGGCTATGGATTCCATGAAGATGGTATAAAATCAACGAATGAATTGTTAAAAAATTTTAATGAATAATACAAGATTAAGATTCTTTGATGGTGCTGTATTTCACAAAAGAGTGGGATCTAAGACGCACAAGTTTAGATATACATATAAATCAACTTTCATTGAAGAGGTCTATGATTTCAATTCAGAAAGTTTTCTATATGCACACTCAAAGATTTTGAGTTTCGAAAAAAAATACTCTGACATGTCAGAAAAGGTTATTGAGAATATGAGATTATTTATTAAAAAAAATAATATTGATTCTGATGCATGTCGTATTAACTTATTGAGAACTCCAAACATAGGTTTTATTAAATCTTTCAACCCTGTATGTTTTTGGTTTTTAGAAACTGATGAAGGCTGCAAATTTTTTACTGCAGAGGTTGAAAATACTTTCCACGAAAAACAAATGTACGTCATAGAGAATAAAGGAGATACAATTTCTCAAAATATATGGTTGGAAGTGAAGAAAAATATGTATGTTTCGCCGTTTGCAGAAAAATCTGGATTTTATAAATTTAATTTATCTAGTGATCCTTTTAAAATAAAGATAAATCAATTTAATAAAGAAAAAAAAGCAGAAATAGTTACAAATATTAGGGGATCAATTATTCAAGTTAAAGGTCTAAGAAAATTTAGGTTTTATATGGGATTGATTTCAAGTTCTCTACTTGTGCTTGTAAGAATTCATATTCAAGCATTCTTTCTTTGGTTGAAAGGATTCAAAATTTTTCCACATGGAAGTAACGGATATGCTGACTAAAGTCATTCAAAATTTTTTAAATAAAAATATCGGAAAATTAGAGAGAGGTAATCTTTCTTTAATTCTTCCAAATGAGAAAAAAATTCAATTAGGAGATAACCTAGACTCTCTAGAAATTCGTTTTAACTCATGGCTTGGTATATGGCTTATCTTAAGACGGGGTGCTTTAGGACTGACTGAAGGATACATGAAAAGCTATTGGCAAACAGATAAATTAATTGAATTGATGGATTACCTTCCTAAAAATTTAAACGCGCTTTCAAAAATCGCAAATGGAATGCTTTTTTTTAATATCTTCGCAAAAATTAATCACTTCCTTAATAAAAATACTATCAAAGGAAGCAGAAAAAATATTGAAGCACACTACGATCTAGGTAATGACTTTTTTAGTCTTTGGCTAGATAGCACTATGACTTATTCTTCGGGAATATTTTATAAAGATACAAAAACCCTTTGTGAAGCTCAGAATAATAAATATCAATCAATCTTGGATTTACTGGATTTAAAAGAGGGATCGAAAATACTTGAAATCGGATGTGGCTGGGGAGGATTCCTAGAATATGCATCCAAAAGAGGTTTTGATGTTAAGGGAATAACAATATCGCCAAGTCAATATGAGTTTGCAAAAACTAGGCTTCGAAAAATTAAGGAATACCCTGAGATAGAGCTTATAGATTATAGGAAAGTTTCGGGAAAATATGATGCTATTGTTTCGATTGAAATGTTCGAGGCTGTTGGCTCGCAATATTGGGATACATTTTTTTCTAAAATTAAATCATTATTAAAAAAAGATGGTAAAGCAGCTATCCAAACTATAACTATTGGAGACCATTTATTTGAATACTATAAAAATAATCCAGATTTTATTCAGACATATATTTTTCCTGGAGGTATGCTTGCCAGTGATCAAATAATTCATAAACTTGCCAAAAAAAATGAACTCAAATCAGAAATCCAAATAGATTTTTCTCAATCTTATGCAAAAACATTAGAGACATGGTTCTACAATTTTCAAAAATACTGGCAGCAAATCGAAACTTTAAACTTCGATAAAAAATTTAAGAATACTTGGGATATGTATTTAGCTTATTGTAGAGGCGGGTTCTTAAATGAAAGAATCTCTGTTTCACAATATTTATTGGAAAATAAATGACAAAAATAATATTACGTCTAACAGAAAGAGGATTTGTTCCAGATTTTTTAATAAAAAAAGCCGCTCTTTATTTATCTAAGAAGCGGCTCTCGGAACCAAGTATCGGCAAGAATAAGGAAAAAGTAATCAAATTTCTGTCAGATGGAGATGTTGCTGAAAAAACAGTTGATGCAAACGAACAGCACTATGAGGTACCTCCGGAATTTTTTAAAAAGGTTCTTGGCAAGAGATTGAAATATTCTTGTTCACTATTTAATAATCAAATCACTTTAGACGAAGCTGAAGATGAAATGTTGGAACTTTATATTGAGCGAGCTGATATTTCAAATGGTCAGGAAATCTTAGATCTTGGTTGCGGATGGGGTAGTTTTTCTTTATTTGCTGCAGCAAAATTTCCCGACTCAAAATTTACGTCATTAAGTAATTCAATTGATCAAATTAATTTTATTAATAATCAGGCGGAAAAAAGAAATTTAAAAAACATAAATACTATTAAGATGGACGCAAATAACCTTAGTTTAAATAAGAAATTTGATCGTATCATTTCTATTGAGATGTTTGAGCATTTGAGGAACTACAAATCAATACTATCTTCGTTAAGTGATGTTCTTTTAGATGAAGGAAAAGTGTTCATACATATTTTTTGTAATAAGAAATTAGCTTATCTTTATGAAGTAAAGAATGACCTTGACTGGATGACTAAATATTTTTTTTCAGGAGGAATAATGCCAAGTAAGGATATTTTCAGTCACTTTGATGAGCACTTAAGTCTAATTAATCAGTGGGACGTAAATGGCAATCATTACTCAAAGACTTCAAAGGGATGGCTTGAAAACCTTTACAAAAATAAACAAGAAGTGATGGACATATTCAGAGATCATTACAATGACCCAGTAGTTTGGTTTAATAGATGGAGAATATTTTTTCTCACGTGCGAAGTTTTTTTTGCGATTAATAAAGGAAATGAATACTTTGTTTCGCATTACCTTTTTGAAAAGACTAATTCATAATTTAAATATCTTTGGGAGATTTTTGTTTGATGGATTAGACGGATTCAAAGCTTAATGAATGTATTAAGAATAAACTTGCTTTAACCACAAAATAATCAGCGTGTTAAGATAATCTAAGTGAGAAATTTTCCAAAAAAATTAATTTTAGTATCCTGTTTACCTATGATATTAACGTGTCAATCAATGAATGAGAATCTTTACAAGAATGATCATGATGTTCTCACGATTGATCGTTCTCAGGTTAATAATCTGAATTGTGTTTATCTTTATAATACCGAAAAGAGAGAAAGTGGATGGAATAATTCTTTTGCAACTGCAAACGCATTACGTGTCTTGAAAGATCAAGTTAAAGTGGCTGGAGGAAATGCCATTGTAATAAGAGATATATATTCTTCAGAAGATTATAGGGATGGTTATAAATTAGATGCAGCAGGTGTATATATTGATGTCTATAAATGTCCTGAAAATAGAATTAAGGAATGATATTTTAAATGGTAGGCCCGGGAGGACTCGAACCTTTGACCAATGGATTATCAGGGCTATGTTCGATTAAGAGTCATTGGAGCAGTGGATTCTAATTGTATTTATAAAATAGGATCAAAATGCTTTGTCACAACATAAGTTATTTCTCTATTAGTTGCTTCGATAATTTCAATACGAGTTCCCCTAAATCCTATAGTTTTTCCCTCATTAAGATCATATTGAACTTCTTGAGTGAAAAAAGGTCTCAAATATTTCCCTTCAGACACTTCTCTGTATAAGAACTTTACATAATCTCCAACTCTTCCATTATAAATTAATTGCTGTTTAACATTTGGTTGACTCAAATCAAAATATTTTTTTTCTATAATCAAATTGTTTGGGATGCAACGCTGAGTTGCTACAACCACACATAAACCCTTGTCTGTATAAGTTCCTCTATAAAATGCAACATTTGGTATTGGTCCATTTATTGATAATGCTCCAAAGGCTGATATATTTTCAAATTGATAGGTCACAATTCCGTCTTGATTTATTGTGACCGGCTTGAGAGTTTGCGAAGGAAATACATAATATAAACCAGCAAAATTAGGCTCAGTTCTATATTCTTCATTTATTGAAATTGAGTCTACGTATGATAAGACGCTGTATTCAACTAGAGTATTTCCAAGCTCTTGAGATATTTCCGTATTTAAAGACGGTGTTTTTATAACTTCTTTATTGAATGTTACAAGTGTCTGAGGAATAGATGCACATGAAGTTATAAAGATTAAAACAAGTAACTGAAAATATTTGATCACTAATAGATAATGCCATATTAATAGATTAAAAAATACTTATTAAATGAGAACAAAGATTACCTGTTCTCACCTGTACTCATTTTCTAAGAACAGTAAGACTTCGGAAACACTTCAAAATGGTGGGCCCGGGAGGACTCGAACCTCCGACCAATGGATTATGAGTCCACTGCTCTAACCAACTGAGCTACAGGCCCTTATTCGTCTAGGAAACCTTTCAAGTGAGAGGATCTAGTTGGGTGTCTTAATTTTCTTAAAGCTTTAGCTTCTATTTGTCTAATTCTCTCTCGAGTTACATCAAACTGCTTACCAACTTCTTCTAGAGTATGATCAGTATTCATCCCAATACCAAATCTCATCCTCAAAACCTTAGCTTCTCTTGCAGTAAGACTGCCTAATATGTCATCGGTAGCACCCTCGAGATTTTCTTCTATAGCTGCAATATCAGGAGCATCGATAGAAGTATCTTCAATGAAGTCACCTAAGGTTGTATCTTCCTCATCTCCAATTGGAGTCTCGGTTGAAATTGGCTCTTTAGCTATTTTTAATACCCTTCTAACCTTATCTTCTGGAAGGTCCATACGCTCGCCTAATTCTTCAGGAGTAGGTTCTCTTCCCATTTCTTGAACCATTTGGCGTGACACACGATTAAGCTTATTAATAGTTTCTATCATATGAACTGGTATACGAATAGTTCTTGCCTGGTCAGCTATCGAACGAGTGATTGCTTGACGGATCCACCATGTGGCATAAGTAGAAAATTTATAGCCTCTTCTATACTCAAATTTATCCACTGCTTTCATCAGGCCAATGTTGCCTTCTTGAATAAGATCTAAAAACTGAAGTCCTCTATTGGTATATTTTTTGGCTATAGAAATAACTAATCTTAGATTCGCTTCTACCATATCTTTCTTAGCTCTTCGTATCTTCGCTTCACCTATAGACATTTTTCTATTTATATCTTTAATTTCACTGACAGGTAATTGAATAATTTTTTCAAGTTTAGAAAGTTTATTTTGCAATCTAACGATCTCGGCTAGATTTCCTTTTACTTCTTTTGCCCAAGGTTTTCTCGATTTAGCCATCTTTTCAGACCAAGAAGGGTCAGCTTCATTTCCAGCATATTCTTGGATAAATTCTTTTCTTGGCATCTTTCCCCTCTTTACATAGATGGTAAAAAGATATTTTTCAACTTCTCTAATAATTTCAAGAGCGTCTCTTGCGGGATCGGCTATTATTTCGAATTGAGTGGGTGATAATTTAAGAAATTGAAAGATTTCACCTAATTTTTCTTGTTCTTGAATAGCTGCTTTACTTGTCCTTGTTCTTGCACAAGCTTTATTCGATTTATTGAATTGCCTTTTAAGTGAACTAAAGCGTTTCTTAACTTCAACTGGATCTGGCCCTGAGGGCTCTTCTTCATCAGATTCACCCTTCTCTTCTTTTTCTTTCTTTTGAGCTAAAGCAGGCGGCGGAATACCTTCTTCTATATCCATGAATCCAACTAATACTTCCGATAACCTTCTATCGCCTACTACAACCTCTTGGTACTCATCTAAAATTCTATCGACAATACCTGGGTAAAAACAACAAGCCTGCAATAGTTCTCTTGCGCCTTCTTCAATTCTTTTTGCTATTGCTATTTCGCCTTCCCTCGTAAGGAGATCTACTGTTCCCATTTCTCTCATATAGAGACGAACTGGATCAGTTGTCCTTCCTACCTCAGACTCAACAGTAGTCAATGTGGTTCTAGTATCTGCAATAGTTTCTGGGGCTGCCTCAGAATTGTCATCATTGGCAGAACTATTTGATTCAAGAACTTCTATACCAATGTCCATCAGCATCTGAATAGTCTCTTCAACCTGATCAGGATCAGATATATCTTCAGGTAGCATGGAGTTTATGTCCTCATATGTAAGAAACCCTTGATCTTTTCCTTTATCTACAAGTTCTCTAAGCCCTGAGTTTTCTAGGTCTTCCTCTCCAAATAGAGCTTCATCAGAGGCCTCAACAGCCTCTATTTCTTTTTCTTTTGACTCAACGGGTGGATTTTTTGCTTTTCTTGCCATAACAAATTTTAAGGGTGGGCAATTATATTAGTTTTTTCCACAAAATGCCTAACTTTTAATTTAATTAGCCTTTTTGACTAAGTACTTTTAATAGATTCTTCTCAGGCTCTTCAAGTCGATGAAGATTAGCCAACAAATGCTGTTGAAGCTCAAAAGTTTCATCCTCGGATAATTTTCCGGTTTCAAATATTTCTTTTAGCTCAATTATTCTTGTTACGGAATCTGATTTCTTCAATTTCGATATACAGTCATTCAAATAATCAATAGCATTTTGCTCGTCTACCGCATCGTGTACTGAAATCAATGCGCCTATGAATGAAGCTGATTCCTTATCCAGCGTGCTTAAGAGATAAGAAATACCCGCATCAGGCTTTTCTTTAAAAAATGACACTACTGTCATCATCAATTGAACTTCAGGTTCATGAAAGTCCCTAAATTTTTCATGATCATTGATCTGATTAGCCAAGTACGGATAGGTTAGAACTAAAGATAAGATTTTAGATCCCAATAAGGTAGAGTCAAAACTTATTTTATCTTCTGGAAGATCGGATGTTGGATTTTTGATTTCACGTCTTGGATAACTTATTTTTTTGCTATGAGTTTTGATATCTTTAATTTCTAAACCTGTTACCTTAGAAACCTCCCCTTCCAATAATTTCTTAATCGAACTTTCTTGCATACCAGAAAGTAATTCCATAGCTTTAGAGGCCAGTGAAGCTTTCTGTTCTAGTGAAGTGACTTCAGAAGCCATAGTTAATCTATCTATAAAATATTCAGATAATAATGTTGCATTTTTAGACTTTGCTTTCAGTTCCTCCACAGAATTTTTTTCTAACAAACTAGCGGGATCCTCTCCTTCAGGTAGAAATAGAAATTTTATCGTCTTACCATCGGTTACAGCTGGTAAAACATTTTTAAGAGCACCCCATGCAGCTCCTCTTCCAGCATCATCACCGTCAAAGCAAAAGATTATTTCGTTTACTACTTGCAGTAGCTTTTGAATGTGAAATCTGTTCGTTGCAATTCCCAGTGTAGCGACTGAGTTTGTCATACCATGTTCATACATAGCTATAGAATCCATATAACCTTCAACTACAAAAATTTCTTTCAAATCCTTTCTAAATTCTAAGGCCTCATAAAATCCATAAAGTTCTCTATTTTTCTGAAAAACTGGGGTTTCTCCGGTATTTAAATATTTTGGTTGATCATCAGGACTCATAACTCTGCCACCAAAACCAACCACTCTCCCTTTCCGATCTTTTATTGGAAACATTAACCTATCTCTAAAGAAATCAAATAACTTATCGTCTTTATTCTTTTTTGCTAAACCTGCTTTAATTAAAACTTCTTCTTTTATACCTTTATTTAGCATCTCTTTAGAAAGTGCATCCCAAGAATTAGTAGCATATCCTAGAGAGAATTTTCTACAGACTTCACTCGAAATCTTTCTATTGTTAAGTATGTAATTTCGAACATGTTCCGAATCCTTGGACTTTGATAAGTTCTTTTCAAAAATCTCCATTGCCATTTTTAATGCAGCGTATAAAGGATCTTTTTCACTTGTAAATGATTGGGTGTTTTCATAGGGGACTTCTACACCAGCTCTTGCTGCCAGCGCCTCTACAGATTCGATAAAATCATATCCTTGATGGGACTGTAAGAAACCAATCACGTTCCCTGTAGCTCTACATTTAAAACAATAATAAAATTGTTTCTGGTCACTGACACTAAAGGATGGATTTTTTCCATCATCACAAAAAGGGCATTGACCAAAATGGTCTTTACCTTTCTTTTTCAGAGGTAAATAAGATTCCACTAAAGAAACAATGTCAGTCATATCTACGATTTCTGTAATGAAATCTTTAGGTATAGAACCTGACACTAATACTTACTCCTAAACCAATCTTCCAAAATAATTTGTGCAGAAATACTATGTTTATTTCTTGAATCTTTTATTCCCATCTGGATATTTTCTAACCTCTCTTTAGCCTCTCTGCTGGACAATCTCTCATCGGTTTTTTCTATACTTATATCATATCTTTTATTCAGAGCAGTAGAAAATTTATCGGATGAATCTTGAATCTTGCTCCTAGTTCCGTCCATATTTAATGGATCGCCTACAATAAACAAGTTGGGATTCCATTCTTTGACGATCATATCTAAATCTGCCCAGTCAGGTAAGCCATCATTTGCACGAATAGAGTAAAAAGTAGATGCTGTTTTAGTGATTTCTTGTCCTATCGCAATACCAATATTCTTAGTACCAAAATCAAAGGCCATTATCACTCTAGGAGAATCTTTGCTCATTTAGAAAATTCTTCGACCGATTCAATAAAAATTTCAGCTACGTTGATATCACAAAGCTCTTTATATTCCTTAAAGCAAGTCGGACTTGTTACATTTATCTCCGTTAGATAATCTCCAATAATATCGAGACCTACTAATAAAAGTCCTTTTTCTACTAATGATGGGCCCACTTCTTCACATATCCATAAGTCTCTATCTGATAGAGACTTTGCAACCGCAGAAGCACCTGCAGCTAAGTTACCGCGAAGCTCTCCTTCCGCAGGCACTCTGGCAATGGAAGCACTCATAGGTTTCCCATCCACAATTAGAATACGTTTATCTCCTTCGGTTATTTCAGGTATGAATTCTTGGATCATGACCTTTTCAGTGAAATGATCAGTAATTGTTTCTAAAATGACATTTAAATTTGGATCATTAGCCTTCACTCTAAAAATAGAAGCTCCACCCATTCCATCTAGTGGCTT
The DNA here is from genome assembly GCA_902604855.1 of uncultured SAR86 cluster bacterium. Classification (GTDB taxonomy): domain Bacteria; phylum Pseudomonadota; class Gammaproteobacteria; order Magnimaribacterales; family Magnimaribacteraceae; genus Magnimaribacter. The sequence goes on from CACLAF010000003.1 coordinate 27,410, forward strand.
AATGACAGTATCTTTATTTTCCAATACAAAATTGGCCAAGAAATCTTTGCGGCTAGTAACAAGGTGTTTAGTGCAACATTGAGGAAATTCTGTAGCATAAACCTTTTCATTACAGTCTCTCAAGCTTCTAGGATTATTAAAGATATTAACTCCTTGTCTTGCTGCCATTTCTAAAACGTAAGTGTTGTAAATATATCCGGAATTAAAAGGAGGATCTTGCCTCATCAAAATTGAATCGAGTTCGCTGAGTTCAATTATTTTTTCCTCTTCTTTGGTGAACCACTCCGATGGATCATTTCTAACCTCCATTTTATTGGAACTTGCATAGGGAATACCCGATTTAATGAATAAAGAATCAGGAGTGATATAAATGATTTCATGTCCTTTCCTTTGAGCTTCAATCATCATCGCTAAAGTGCTATCTTTTTTGAAATTGATAGTCTCGATGGGATCCATAACAACACCTAGCTTCATCTTTAGTCTGACTCCTGAATTAAAATTCCTTTGCACCGTATCTTAAAGCACTTATAACTGATATTGCTGCAGTTTCTGCTCTTAAAATACGCGGTCCTATAGTAACAGGTATAAAGCCATCTTCTTTCAAACCCCTAATCTCCTCCTCAGTGAAATCACCTTCAGGTCCAATAGCGATTGAAATAGAATCTTTAATTTCAATTTCTGATAACATTATTTCTGCGTCTGGATAGAGAACTATCTTGATATCGGAATTGATTACCTTAGACCAATCCTCAATTTTGAGAGGCTCAGTTATTTCGGGAATCCAATTCTCGCCACATTGTTCGCATGCTCCTTTAGCTATTTGATTCCATTTTTCTATTCTTTTTTCTAAATTAACATTTGTTGTATTAGCTGTGACTCTTTCAGTCAACAAGGGTGAAAAGTTCCCAACACCTAATTCTGTAGCTTTTTGGATTGTTAGGTTAAAAGGATCATTCTTTATCAGAGACTGTCCTAAATTAATGTGAATTCCATGTCTATTGGATACAGGATAATTTTCTATGATTAAAATCTTAAGAATTTTCTTATCAATGTCTAAAATCTCAGCTAAAGCCGAGTTCCCCTTACCATCGAAAACAGTAAACCTATCCCCGACTCTTTTCCTAAGAACATTAAGTTCATGATGAAAATCTTTTTTATATAGAGACATAACTTCCTCTTTAATATAGGGAAGATCTAGAAATGTTCTTGTGTAGTCAGTATTACTCATTAAAGGATATATTAAATCATCAAATCTATTTTTAGGGCATCGTAAAAATAACTGTTCAGTATTTCACTAAACTCCTTGAAAGAAAAAATATGTTGGGTATTATTCGTAGTCCCTTCAGTAAATAAAGATGACGAAAATTTAGTAAAGTGACAGATAACAAGAAAAAGAAATTCAACGGTGAAGGCAAGCAGTTAGGTCATCAAGTTTCCAAAAGTATGCGCAAGTATTTCAAGCAGTTAGATGGCGAGAATCCTACTGATATTTACAATATGGTCTTAAAAGAAGTTGAACTTCCTCTGCTAGAGATCGTGATGAAGCAGTGTGATGATAATCAATCAAAGGCCAGTAAGATATTAGGCATAAATAGAGGTACCCTTAGAACTAAACTAAAGGAACACAATCTACTCTAAACTATAGATGGCTCAAACTGCCAACCCAAAGATTAAAAGAGCTTTAGTAAGTGTGTCAGATAAAGATGGCATTGTTGATTTTTGTTCATCGTTATCTAATGATTTGGGGATAGAAATCATTTCTACAGGAGGTACTCTAAAAACCCTCCTAGATGCAGGAATCAATGCAATAGATATTTCAAAGCATACAGGATTTCCTGAAATGATGGATGGGAGAGTTAAAACCCTTCATCCAAAAGTGCACGGAGGCATACTTGCCAGAAGAGATATAGATCAGCAGGTCATGTTAGAGAATGGGATAAAAGAAATAGACTTAGTAATTGTGAATCTTTATCCATTTATTGAAACCATTGCAAAAGAAAATACTGAGCTTGAGACTGCAATCGAAAATATTGATATCGGTGGACCTAGTATGGTTAGGTCAGCCGCAAAAAATAATTTATATGTCGGTGTGGTAGTGGAGCCAAATGATTATGAAAAAATCCTTCAAGAGATTAAAGATAACGATGGCTCACTTACTTTAAATACTAGAAGAAATTTAGCAGCCAAAGCATTTAGCCATACAGCAAATTATGATTCGGCAATCTCGGATTACCTCAACCGCAAACAAACTACGAAACCTGAGTATTTGTTTGGTAGATATCAGCTTAAACAAGAACTGAGATATGGTGAGAATCCGCATCAATCGGCTGCCTTCTATATAAATACAAGTCAGTCCGAGGGAAATAATGTCTCATCTGCCGAACAGATACAAGGTAAAGAGCTTTCCTATAATAATATTGCAGATACAGACGCTGCCTACGAGTGTGTGAAAGTTTTTTCTGAACCAGCTTGCGTAATAGTAAAACATGCCAATCCTTGTGGAATAGCACTTGGGTCTAATATTAGAGAAGCATATGAAAAAGCTTTTGCTTCAGATGAAACATCAGCATTTGGAGGAATAATAGCTTTTAATCGATCACTCGATCAATCTACAACTGATAAAATTATTGATAATCAGTTTGTGGAGGTAATAATTGCTCCAGGTGTAGATCATCAAGCACGTGAAATACTATCTAAGAAAGAAAATGTCAGACTTTTAGATACTAAGGAATTGGGTGAACCTGCAAAAGAACCAAAAATATTGAGTGTAAATGGTGGATTGTTAATCCAAGATAATGACTTAGCAGTTATCTCAAATGAAGATCTAAAAGTGGTATCTGAGCGAAAACCAAGTAAAGATGAAATAGAAAACTGTCTTTTCGCTTGGAAAGTATGTAAGTTTGTTAAATCAAATGCCATTGTTTATACAAAAGATAATCAAACGATTGGTATAGGTGCCGGACAGATGAGTAGGATTGATAGTGCACAAATAGCAGCGTCTAAAGCGGTCGAAAGAGGCTTTGAAACAAAAGGATGTTCTATGGCGTCCGACGCTTTCTTTCCTTTCAGAGATGGAATTGATGCTGCAGCTAAAATAGGAATCACCTCCGTCATCCAACCCGGAGGTTCGATGCGCGATCAAGAAATAATAGATGCCGCTGATGAAGCTGGTATGGCCATGTTATTCACTGGCGTGCGGCACTTTAGACATTGATAAATGAAGGTCTTAATAGTTGGGTCAGGCGGCAGAGAGCATGCCCTCTCGTGGAAAATATCTAAAAGCCCTTTAGTAAAAGAAATTTTTGTTGCTCCAGGAAATGGGGGAACAGAATTGGAAAATTCTGTCATCAATGTTGATATACATGCTGATGATATTGAGGGACTGATGCAATTCGCCCTTAATGAACAAATCGATTTAACCATCATTGGACCAGAAAATCCTTTGGTCAATGGCATAACAGATAAATTCGAAGAATCAGGATTAAGGTGCTTTGGGCCATCAAAAGGAGCCGCACAACTTGAAGGGTCTAAGGAGTTCATGAAGAATTTCCTAAAAAAATATAATATACCTACTGCAGAATATTCCGCGTTCACTGACCCTATTAAAGCTATCGATTATGTAAGAAAAAAAGGATGTCCTATTGTAATCAAGGCTGATGGTCTAGCTGCAGGAAAAGGTGTAACAATTGCAAATAATATTGATGAAGCCAAAGAGGCAATAGATCTGGCTCTTGAATCTGAAATTTTTGGAGAAGCCGGAAGAAAAATTGTCATAGAAGAGTTCCTGAGTGGAGAAGAAGCAAGTTTTATAGTAATGACCGATGGAATTAATGCTATCCCTTTTCCAACTTCACAAGATCACAAAGCAAGAGATGAAATGGACAAGGGACCAAATACTGGTGGTATGGGTGCATATTCTCCAGCGCCAGTAGTTGATAGCATTGTCCATAAGAAAATCATGCAGGATGTAATTTATCCTACCCTAAAAGGCTTGCAAGAAGAGGGTTTTAAGTACGTAGGTTTTTTATATGCTGGGATGATGATAGATCAAGATAAAAATCTAAAAGTACTAGAATTTAATTGCCGTTTTGGTGATCCTGAGACACAACCCATAATGATGAGACTCGAATCTGATCTAGCTGACCTTTGTTTTAAAGCATGTGAAAGTGATCTTAGTAATCAAACGCTTGAGTGGAATGAAAAAAAATCTTTAGGGGTGGTTATTGCTGCAGAAGGATATCCTTCTAAGTATGAAATAAATAAAAAGATTAAAAACATCCCTTTAGAAAAAAATGATCTTAAGGTTTTCCATGCTGGTACTAGATTCCAAGAAGACAGCTTAACTTCAAATGGAGGAAGGGTAATGTGCGTCACTGCACTGGGCTCTTCGATTCAATCTGCTCAAAAAAAAGTTTATAATGCGATATCAGAAATTACCTATGAAGATGCTTTTTACAGAAAAGATATAGGTTACAGAGCAATAGCTAGAGAAGAAGAAAAATGAGCTTAATAGATAGATTTATAACTGAGATTGATAAAGGTTTAAAGTTTTCAATACAAAACTACCAGAAAGAATCGAGACAATATCCTGCACAAAACATTGAAGAAGACTCTTTGAGTGAACTTGATAGAAGTATTTCTGCAAGCTTGATGAGAATAAATCATGCTGGAGAAGTTTCTGCCCAAGGCTTATATAGAGGCCAGGCACTAACGGCTAGACTCGATGGCACAAGAGAAAAAATGGATGAGGCGGCCGAAGAAGAACTTGATCATTTAGCTTGGTGCAATAAAAGACTTGAAGAACTTGATGAGAAACCAAGTATTTTTAATCCAATCTGGTATGGATTATCTTTCACTATGGGAGCAATAGCTGGTATGGCTGGAGATAAATGGAGTTTAGGTTTTGTCCATGAAACAGAAGAGCAAGTTGTTAAACACCTGAAAAGTCATATGGATAAGATTCCAGCTAGTGACGCAAAAACTGCCTCGATTTTGGAACAAATGGCCATAGACGAAGCGCATCACAGCGAAGAAGCTCTACAATCAGGTGCTGTCGAATTGCCTGAAAATGTAAAAAAACTGATGGCTGGCATTGCTAAAATAATGACTAAATCTAGTTATTATGTTTAGTAAAAAATTATTTTTAAATTACCCATTGCTAATTAAATCTACACAGGTATAGTGCGCGCGTAACAATAATGTTACGGTTTTTGAAAAGGATAATATGAATATATACGTTGGAAACATTGCTTGGAGCACATCTGAGGAAGATTTAGAAGCTCATTTCGCTCAATATGGAGACGTCAAAGCAGTTAGGATAATCACAGAAGGTCACTCAGGTAGATCAAAAGGTTTTGGTTTTGTAGAGATGGAATCAAAAGAAGCTGGTCAAGCGGCTATCGAAGCGCTTGATGGAACTGATTTTGCTGGCAGAGACTTAAGAGTAAACGAAGCCAAACCTAGAGACTAGCTCTCTCAGTAGAAGAATTAATCTTTTCTTCTAAAATACATAAACAAAGTTCAAAGCTTAGATATTATCTTGGCTTTTCTTTGTTATGTTGTTCCAATTTATTCTGGGGAGAAAAAAAGCTTTCTTAGTTCAGTTCCTGGATTTTCAGCTCGCATAAAAGACTCCCCGACCAAAAAGTTTAAAACATCATAATTGAGTATTTGATCTATATCTTCTCTTGTCTTTATTCCGCTTTCAGAGACGAGTAGTTTGTCTTTTAAGTTTAGAGATAATTCTCTGGTAGTTTTAAGGTCCACTTCAAAGGTACTTAAATTCCGATTATTAATACCAATAAATGGGAAATCTATTGGTTGAATACGTTCCAGTTCATCTTGGTTATGAATCTCCACCAAAACATCTAGATCTAGGCTTTCAGCAATAGTCTTAAACTCCTTAAGTTGACTATCTGATAAAGCAGATACGATTAATAAAATACAATCTGCACCATATAATTTGCTCTGATAAATCTGATACTCATTAATAATAAAATCTTTTCTTAAAAGAGGAATCTCTACTATAGACCTTATCTTCTTAAGATATTCTAGAGAGCCATGAAAGAATTTTTCGTCAGTCAATACGCTCAGACAAGTAGCATTATTTTCCTCGTATTGTTTAGCGATAGTTTCAGGTGAAAAGTTTTCTCTAATCACACCTTTGCTAGGAGAAGCCTTTTTTATCTCTGCAATTACAGATACAAGTCCTTCATTATTTCTTTGCTGGATAGATTGAATAAATCCTCGTCTTGGAGGCAAATCCACAATCTTAGATTTGATATCTTCTAAACTTTCTCTTCTTTCTTCCTCAGTTACTACTGAGCGTTTATCTTTAATAATTTCGTCAAGATAGCTTGCCATTAGAATTTAGAGGAATATTCAACCAGTTGATTAAGTTTTTCAATCCCACCGCCATCTTTTACACATTCATTGGCTAATATAATACCTGCCTCTAATGAGCTTGATACTTCAGAAACATATAGTGCAGCGCCAGCTGCCATCGAGATCATAGAAGAAGCTTCTTTATGTTTATCGACTAACGCAAGTTTAATGAGATTAAGACTTTCTTCTGGAGAATTCACTTGTAATCCATTAAGCGTAGAAGTTTTGAAATTAAAATCTTCGGGATTAATAGTATACTCAGAGATATCTCCATCTTTCATCTCTATTACAAACGTTGGAGAGGCAATACTTATCTCATCCAAGCCATCTTCAGAGTGAATAATCATCGTATGTTCACTTCCCAATTCCTTTAACACATTAGTAATAGGCCTCATCCATTTCTTATCATAAACACCCATAACTTGTCTTTTCGCAGATGCGGGATTAGTCAATGGTCCAAGGATATTGAAAATACTCTTTTGGGCAATTTCTTTTCTAGGACCAACAACATGCTTCATAGCACTATGGTGAGCTGGAGCAAACATAAATCCTAGGCCGATGTTTTTTATACAATCTGCCACTTCACTGGGTTTAAGTGTAAGAGGAACACCTGCTTGTTCAAGGAGATCAGCGCTACCACTGCTCCTCATTGCTGACCTGTTGCCATGTTTTGCAACTTTTGCTCCACATTGACTTGCAACAAATGCAGATGCTGTTGATACATTAAAAATACCAATTCCTGACCCTCCTGTACCACAAGTATCTACCAGATGAGTTAAATCAGTTTTGACTTTTTCAGAAAGTTCTCTCATTACTTCGACTGCGCCAATTACTTCTTCAACCGTTTCACCTTTCATAGATAAAGCTATTAAAAAAGCACCGATTTGCGCATCAGTCGCTTTACCTTCCAATATCTCAAACATAACAGAAGACATTTCTTGTTTTTGAAGATCTTGATTTGAGACTACTTTGCTTATTCCTTCTTGTATATTCATTACGAGTAAATATCTAGAAAGTTTATAAGAAGGGATTTGCCGTGTTCAGTCGCGATGGATTCAGGATGAAACTGTATTCCGGTGACTGGTTCTGAATTATGTTGAATAGCCATTATTGTCCCGTCTTCAGATCTAGCCGTGATGTCAAATTCTTTTGAAAGTGATGACTCTTCAATAACAAGAGAATGGTATCTTGTAGCGAGAAATTCGTTTTCTACTGAAGAAAATATACCTTCTCCATTATGACTAATCTTTGAAAGTTTGCCATGCATAATCTCTTTAGCTTTTATTATATTTGCACCATAAGCAGAACCAATAGATTGATGACCTAAGCAAACACCTAAAATGGGTACTTTACCTGAAAATTCTTTGATCACGTCAACCGATATTCCAGCTTCTTTTGGTGTACAGGGGCCAGGAGATATAACAATATAATCTGGAGATTTATTTTTAATTTCCTGAACGCTTATTGCATCATTCCTATGCACCTCTACTTCCTGTGACATTTCGTAAAAGTATTGAACAAGGTTGTATGTAAAAGAATCATAGTTATCGATCATTAGTAACATATCTCAACCTTCTAGTTTTTCCTGTACCATTTCTGCAGCTTTGAAAATAGCTCGACCTTTATTTAGTGATTCTTTCCATTCTAGATCCGGAACTGAGTCTGCAACCCAGCCTCCTCCTGCCTGAATATAGAGTACTTCGTCTTTGATGACTGCTGTCCTGATTGCAATTGCCATATCCATATTACCCTGCCAAGAAAGGTATCCTATTGCCCCACCGTAAATACCTCTTTTCACAGGCTCGAATTCATCGATGATCTCCATAGCTCTGATTTTAGGAGCACCTGATACAGTTCCTGCAGGGAAAGTAGCCTTAAATAAATCAATGGCAGACATACCGTCTTCCAATTCAGCTTCAACATTAGAAACCATATGCATAACGTGACTGTATCTTTCTATCCCAAATTGTTCAGTAACATTTACAGTACCAGGTTTAGCAATTCGTCCTACATCATTCCTGCCTAAATCGATTAACATGAGATGTTCTGCAATTTCTTTAGGGTCATTAACCATATCTTTTTCCATAGCTATATCATCTGCATCATCTTTACCTCTTCTTCTTGTACCGGCAATTGGTCTTACCGTAACCTTATTATCTTCAAGTCTTGCTAAGATTTCTGGAGAGGATCCCACTATATGAAAATCATGTAAGTTTAAATAATACATATAAGGTGATGGATTTAATTGCCTTATAGATCTATACAGCGCAACCGGATCGGCAGTAAAAGGAATAGACATACGCTGCGAACAAACAACTTGCATGATGTCTCCCTCTTCGATGTATTTTTTTGCTTTCTCTACTGATTTTTTGAATTCATATTCACCAAATCCAGAAATGAAATCAGATTCATTTATAGTTTTTTCAGGTTTCTTGAAATCTTGAAATATAAGTGGCTCTTTAAGCTTTTCCTCTAACTCATCTAATCGTCTCTCCGCAATATCTCGATCATCTTCTCTATCAATTAATATAATTAAATGAAGTTTATTCTTTAAATTATCAAATACAGCAACTTCTTCAGAGACCATAAATAAGGCATCTGGTGTCCCTAAAGAATCTGGAGGAATAGATTCGATCAATTTCTTTTCAATGTATCTGACACAATCATATGAAAAATAACCGACAAGACCACCATTAAACTTTGGTAAATTTGTATCTTCTTCAAGAGTGAAGCTTTTCTGTAGCTGATCTAAATAATCTAAGGGATCATCTGTTGTTATGGTCTCAATTTGTTTCCCATCTTGAAGAATTACAACTTCATTTTTTATAACCTTTATTAATCTCCTGGCTTTTAAGCCGATAAGGGAGTATCTAGCCCACTTATCTCCGCCTTCAACCGACTCAAACAAATAACTATAAGAACAGTTAGCCAATTTCCTATATACACTAAGGGGGGTCTCCATATCGGCTAGGATTTCGCGAGAAATTGGAATTTTTTTTTGTATATCCACTATTTTAGAGAGCTTCTAAAGAGGATCTCATTTGTTTAATTACCTTAGAATAGTCTTCTTGATTAAAAATAGCTGATCCAGCAACGAAAGTATCGGCACCTGCTTCAGCTACAGTAGCAATATTTTCTAAGTTAATTCCACCATCGACCTCAAGTCTTATATCTAAATTTTTCTTTTCAATCGTATCTCTTACTTTTGTGACTTTGTTAAGCACAGAATCAATAAACTTTTGACCTCCAAAACCGGGATTAACGGACATTAGCAGAATCATATCCAATTTATCGATTGACTCCTCAATTAAGCTAACTGGAGTTGCAGGGTTTAGGACTAAACCAGCTTTACAATCATGACTTTTGATAAGTTCTATTGATCTATCTATATGGTCAGTAGCTTCAGGATGAAAAGTGATATAAGTTGATCCGGCTCTTGCAAAACTTTCTATTAAACTATCCACTGGTTTAACCATCAAATGAGTGTCTATAGGTGCTTTGATACCATAATCCCGCAATGCTTTGCATACCATTGGCCCTATAGTTAGATTAGGCACATAGTGATTGTCCATGACATCAAAATGAATCCAGTCTGCACCAGAAGTTAAGACACTTTCAGCTTCCTCGCCCAGGCGCGCAAAATCTGCTGACAAGATAGAAGGAGCAATTATGTAGTCTTTAGTCATCATTGAGATGCAAGTTTACTCCTCGCTCAGTAAACCGTCTAATCTTTCAACATCATCGAGAGTATTGAGATTCTCGTACTTGCCTTCAAAGATCTCACCTGAAACAAGATTATTTAAAGAAGCTGGTTTAAGAATATCATTCCAAAGTTGCAGAGGTCCTACCTTAGACAAACTAAACAAATCTGGTGAAATAATCATTATTCCGGAGAAAGTATATTTATTTTCTTCTAGGTCAGACCTAACATAACCATCGATTAGTGAAACATCTCCTTTTAGATTGCTCTCAGGATTAGGAATAAGAATCATATGGGCCAAGAAATCATCCTTAAGCTCTAAATTATTAAAATTAAAATCTGTCCATATATCTGAACTAAGAACAAAAAAAGGTTCCTCGAAATGATGTATAGCATTTTGTATTCCGCCCCCCGTACCCAATAGTTCTTTTTCCAGGGAATAGGAAATCTTGAGCCCATAATCTGAGCCATCTCCAAGTAAGTTCACTATCTTTTCACCTCGATGGTGAAGATTAATAACAATTTCTTCAATATTGGTATTTTTTAAGCTCTTAATTATCCTTTCAATCAAGGAAACTCCGCCAACTTTTACCAATGGCTTAGGATTATCCTCTGTAAATGGAAGAAGTCTTTTGCCCTTCCCTGCTGCAAGTAAAAATGCTTTCATTGAATATTTCTTAAAGTTTTAATGAGTTTCGGTTCAACTTTTTCTGTTAAAAAGTTAGCCAATTCTTTCAAAGAAGCATATTTTGCTAAGTCTACTTGAAGAAATCTTAGAGTCTGTTTTAAATCCTTAAGTCTAAAAGATTTTTTATCTCTAAGGTGTAATCTTGATAGTGTTCCTAAAATCCTAAACTGGCGTTGGAAACCAGCAAAATCTATATCCTTTTCAAGGTCTGAGAGTTTTAACTTTTCTGATTTGTTGCCCTTGATATCTTCCATATAGTATTTAAGATAATTTAGTAAATCTTCATGACTCAATGGGTTTTCTATATCTTTTAAAATCGACACAAGATCTATGGCATAAGGTCCTAAGCATAAATCTTGAAAATCTAATATTCCAATTTCATTTTTTTCTAGAAGCATAAGGTTTCGGAATTCAAAATCAAAATGACACATTACATGGGATTGTTGTGAACACTCTCTAGCTATTAGCTCCCAACTATCATCTAGCGTTTTTTTATCATTATTAGAATAGTCTAATTCTAAAAAACCCACAAAAAACCACTCTTCAAAAAGACACATTTGCTGTTTCAACGTCTGCTGCGTAAGCTTGAAGAGATCAGCAGGTGGTTTAATTTCTTGAAGTTGATGGATTTTTTGTAATGATTTTTTAAAAAGGAACTCTTTATTTTCTTCATTTATTTCCAGTTGAACGACTTTGTCACCGAAATCCTCTAAAATCATAAAACCTTTAAGATGATCTGAAGCTTCTACTTTGGGTACTTTAATACCATTTTTTGTCAGAAAATTGGAATGAATCTCAAATAATTCATTTTGTTTAGAATTTGGCTCAGATATAAGACCTATTTTTGTTCCTGTATCAGTCTGAATCCTGAAATAATGCCTCAGACTTGCTTGCTCTCTTAGAGGCTGCAAGCTTTCAATATTTTTAAATCCTAAACTTGATCCTTGCAATAAGGCCCAATTTAACAAGTCATCTTTCATCTCTGTCATAATATTATAGTAATCTGAAGAGGTCTTCCTTTATGATCTCAACAAGTTTATGGAACAATCACTACCAAAAATACTCTAATTTGTACTATGTCTAAAAAGTACTCCTTTATTTTATTAATAATCGTTTCATCTATGATTATTTTTTCAAACCTCTTGAAGGGAAATGAAGACAAAACTCTTAAGATAAATTCTATTGACGCAGAAGTTATAGAATCCTTAGATCAGGAAATTCTTAGTTTAACGGGCAATGTTGTTATTAAAACTGATATTGTTCAATTATGGTCAGATAAAGCAATTTACGACCGTGAAAACCAAATCATACAGCTTGAAGGAAATATCAAGGCATTGTCTAAAAACCTTTCTGTTGAAGCGCAAAACATGGAAGCTGATTTTATTGATAATGAGTTCTTCATCTCAGGCTCTAGTTTTAACTTTATGGGAAGAGGATTTGGCGAAGCTCAGTATATAAATCTCAAGTTTAATGGCGATATAGAATTATTAAATATTTCAATTACAAGTTGTAAAAAGGAAGATCTATCTTGGAATTTAAATTCTAAGAGAATAACAATTCTTGAAGATAGAAAGAATGCTGTTATTAAAGACGTGACAATTGAAGTTAATGAGACGCCAATCTTTTATTTGCCTTATGCAAGGACAGCAATAGGAAAAGAAAAATTCTCTGGGTTTTTAGCACCATCTATTAAACAAGGCAAAGATGGGCTAGATCTATCAGTGCCTTACTTTTTTAGTCTAGCTCCAAACTATGATCTAACAATCTCACCACGATATATAGAAAAAAGAGGATCCGGGATCAGTTCCGAAGGAAGGTTTCTTTCTCAAGATTCTGAGGGTCTTATATCATTCTCATATTTTATTAATGATAGAAAGTTTCTAGATCAAACTGGAGAAACTAAAAAAAGATGGGCAACAAAGGTACACAGTCAAACAAATTTAGGCTCTAACCTATACCTCAGCATTAGTACTGAACACGTAAGCGATAATCTATACTTTGAAGACTTAAATGATGATATCTTAGGAACTCAACAAAAGGATTTCTTGAAGAGAAATCTCTACGTCGACCTCAATACAAAAAATTTGAAAATAATAGGTAGATTGAAGCAATTTCATAATTTAAATCCTTTTTCTTCCAATGAATATAAAACTCAACCTCGCTTGAATATTGAGTATCAAGGAAATCTCTTCGGTATGTCCGCAAGGTTAGTAACCGATTATGCGAAATTTTCATTTGATGAAAAATTTAATCCATTAAATAAAGAGACAGACGTAAAGAGAATATATATCGAACCCTCATTATCATTTGAAAAAGGTAATAGATCTTCACTAACTTCATTCAAAGCCGGAAGAAGAGAAACAGAATACCAAACTAAATTGGATCCTATTGATAACTCATACAACTGGGCTGAACTTAGTTATAGAATTTTTATGGAAAAGAAATCAAAAAATCAATTCCATAGTCTAACTCCGATATTTAAGTATGTTTACATTGATGGAGAAAATAATTACGAGAAAGGGATAGATTCAAAACTTCAAAATTTAAACTTTGATACTTTATTTAAAAGGAACTGGTACTCTGGTTCAGACTTTTTTTTAGAGCAAAGTAGATTAATTCTTGGTTTTGAACATAATTTTTATAATGCCAGTAATGGCAATGAAAGATATTTCTCTTTAGGAAGAGCATTCTTTCGTGATAATGAAAATAGTCTTAATAATAAGGGTTCAAAAAAATCTTCTATTGTTGCTGAGTTCAAAGCTGACATATCAAGTCATCTGAAAATGAATAGTTCATTAGAGTTTGATTCTGACTTGGAAAAAATATCTAGAGGAAGTTTAGGAATCGTTTATGAAAAAGAAGAAAGAAAAAACATACAATTAAGATCTATATATAAGAGAGACCCAAAATATCTTAATTTAATAAGTGGTTGGTCTGATGACGGATTGCCTATAAATCAAATTGAACTAATTTCTCAGTGGGAACTTTCAAGTAAATTTTTAGCCTTTGGAAAAATCTCCAGAGATTATGAAAAAAATTATTCAAGAGATCTATCCTATGGCATAGAGTATGCCAATTGTTGTTTAAAATTAGGCTTAATGAAAAGAAAATGGCTCGATCAAAATTACTATTCTTTTTTTGGAATGAATAAAGAAGATATTAATTTAATTGAAAATAGTCCTTTTACCGAAAGAGAAAGGGATAATATTTATTTATTCTTTGAGCTAACTGAATTAGGTAGATTTGGAAAGAGGATATCAGAAGTTTTAAGTTCTAGACGATTTCAGTAATTGCAACAACTGGAAAAAAGAAGACAATAGTAAATATGGATCTAACAAAAAAACTTTTTATCAAGATTTCAATTAAGAAAAGGATAGTCTTTATCCTGCTAGGTTTTCTGATATCTACAAATACTTATACGAAAATTGAGTTGATCGATAGAGTCGTAGCTGTTGTAGATTCAGGCGTAATTATGGAATCTCAACTAAATTCTAGAGTTGAAGAAATACTTATAAGATTAAAAAATGATAAAGCCGAACTGCCTCCTTTAAACCTCTTGGAAGAGCAAGTTTTAGATAGATTAATCATTGAAGAAATACAGCTTCAGCTAGCGGACAGGGCCGGCATAAAAATTAGTGATTCAGAGCTCAATCAAACTCTTTCCAGGGTTTCATCACAAAATAATCTCAGTTTGGAAGAATTCAGACTGAAGCTTGAGGCAGAAGGAACTTCTTACAAATCCTTCAGGGATACTATAAAGAAAGAACTAATAATCCAAAGAGTGCAAAGAGGTAAAGTTGGAGCAAAGATAGATATCTCTGAACAGGAACTCGAAAATTTTATTAATTCCGAAGAAGGCAGAACCCAGCTAGCCGAGCAATACAATGTTCAACATATCCTCCTATCTGTTAAAAGTGGTTTATCGGAAATAGAAATAGAAGCGATAGAAGATGAAGCAGTTTCATTATTAGAAAGACTTGAAAATGGAGAAAGTTTTGAAAAGCTTGCCGCATCTTACTCTGCAGGACAGAAGGCTCTGGAGGGTGGTTTCCTTGGCTGGAGAACCTCCGCAGAATTACCAAGTCTTTTTGCTGAAGTAGTATCAGGACTAACAGTTGGAGAAGTAGCGCAACCAGTAAGGAGTGGAGCTGGGTTCCACATACTTAAATTAACTGATAAAAGAGGAAATACTGTTAAATTCCTTGATCAAACTCTAGCAAGGCATATTCTTATCCAGCCCTCTGAAATAAGAACAGAGAATCAAGCTGAAGTGCTTATCAATGATATCTACAAGAGATTAAAAGAAGGAGAAGATTTTAAACAACTTGCCCGACAATTCTCTGAGGATCCTGGGTCAAAAATGGACGGAGGTGAGTTGGGTTGGAGTAATCCTGGAGATTATGATCCTGCATTTGAAATGACTTTAAATGCAACTGAAATAGGTCAGCTATCCGAACCTATTAAGTCTTCTTTTGGATGGCATATCATTGAGGTCATGGATCGAAGAAATGAGGACGTAAGTCAAGAAGAACAAAAAAATAGGGCCTATCAAATAATTTTTAAAAGAAAATTTGATCAAGAACTACAAAGTACTCTTATAGAACTAAGAGCAGAGGCTTATGTAGATATAAAACTAACCTCATGATCAAAATTGCTGTCTCTTCTGGAGATCCAGCTGGTATAGGTCCCGATATCTGCATTAAAGCTTTTGGTCAAAAGAAATCCCTAGCCTATAAACCAGTAATTTTTGGAAATATAGATCTCTTGAAAGAAAGAGCTGACGAAATCAAGATTAAGGTTGATGTAAAGGAATACAGCGGTGAAGATTCAAACTCTCTAACTCATGAATCTTTATGGGTAGTAGATAGACCTATGAGCTCGGAAGTAAAATCAGGTAGTCCTGAACCAAGCACAGCTAAATACATAATGTCTATTTTCAAAGAGTCAGTTAAAAAAACTATATCAAAGGAATTCAATGCAGTAGTAACGTGTCCAATAAATAAAGAATTAATGAATGAAGGAGGCGTATCATTTACTGGCCACACTGAAGAACTAGCAAGTCTTGGCAATACCAAGGACGTTGTAATGATGTTAGCTAATGAGAAAATCAAGATAGCATTAGCTACAACTCATCTACCTCTCAGTGAAGTACCCTCTCATATAAATGAAGATCTTCTTATCAACACGATATCTATAATTAATCAGTCTCTGAAAAATCACTGGAAATTGGAAAATCCAATTATCAAAGTGCTCGGTTTGAATCCTCATGCCGGAGATGGAGGTTATTTAGGTAGGGAAGAAAAAGATATTATTGGCCCAACTTTGGACAAATTAAGAGAGCAAGGTCTAGAAATAATAGGTCCAGTTTCTGCAGATACAGCCTTCGTTGAGTTAGATAAAACTGAAAAGGCAGATGCTTTTCTTGCAATGTTCCATGATCAAGGACTTCCAGTAATTAAAACTATGGGTTTCGGTGAGACTGTTAATATCACTTTAGGACTACCATTCATACGCACTTCTGTGGATCATGGTACTGCATATGATAAGACTGGAACTGGTCAGGCTGATGAATCAAGTCTTCTTGCAGCAACAGAAATGGCATGTTCAATGAGCAAAAGATCTGAGAATGCCAAAAGCTAAAAAAAGTTTAGGGCAGAATTTTCTAATTGATCCAGCTGTTACAAACCAAATACTTCAGTTTATCAATCCAGATTCCAAAGATATTTTTTTAGAAATAGGACCTGGCAAAGGGGCAATTACTGAACAACTTGCGAGTAGAGTAAAAACTACTCATGCAGTTGAAATAGATAAGGAATTATCTTACAAACTAAGGAAATTAGAAGATGAAAAAAATTTCTATGTTCATAATAAAAGCATATTAGATTTTGATCCTAGAGAAATTTTTACAAATAAAGTTAGAGTTATTGGAAACTTACCATACAACCTATCTACGCCTATTATGTTTTGGAGTTTTAAATATTTAGCTAAGTTTTGCGATATGCACTTTATGTTACAAAAGGAATTTGGAGAGAGGCTTATTGCTAAAAACGACAGCAAAGACTTTGGGAGAATCACAGTTATTACTCAATATCTAACAAAGCCAGAGTATTGTTTTTTAATCTCGCCTGAAAGCTTTTCACCAAAACCGAAAGTGGAGAGTGTCTTTATAAAATTTAATCCTATAGCGGGAAGAAGTATAGATGATCCAATTGCAATAAGATTGCAAGAAGTAACAAGAATTGCTTTTATGCATAAAAGAAAGATGGTTGGGAAATCTCTTGAAAAAATTATATCTTCTGAAAAATTAGATTATTTAGGTATAGATAGAAAATGTAGACCAGAAAATATATCAGTTGAAGATTATGTAAAAATTTCTGGAGCACTCATCTAATGTCAAATTATGCTATCGGAGATTTGCAAGGTTGTTATAGCGAGTTGCAATGCCTGTTAAAAAAAATCTCATTTGATAAAGATGAAGATAAATTATGGTTTTGTGGTGATTTGGTAAACAGAGGTTCTGAATCTCTGAACTGTCTAAATTTTCTATATTCTATTAGGGAAAATTGCCATATTGTCTTGGGAAATCATGATCTCCACTTAATTGCAGTTCAAAACTCAATCAGAGATATAAGCAAAAATGATACATTCCATGATATTTTACATAGCTCAAAAGATGATTTCTTAATTGACTGGTTAAGATCGCTTCCCTTTCATTTCATTAAGATAATTGATACAAAAGAAGGCGAAAAAGAATTTATTATGACACATGCTGGTATTCCACCTCATTGGACAAAAAAAGATCTAGTTGGTCATTCAAATAAGCTTAGTTCAAACCTTGTAGGTAATGACTACCGTAAATTTCTTAAAAAAATATTTGGTAATAAACCCGATCATCCAGATAAATGTAAAAAAGATGAAGAAGTATCAAGATTAAATATTAATTTTTTAACGAGAATGAGATTTTACAACCCCGACGGGTCTCTTGAATTGGATTACAAAGGGAAGATTGAAACAGCTCCAAATAATTTAAAACCTTGGTTTGAATATAAGCTGAAAATTTTAGAAGAAAATACACATATACTGTTTGGTCATTGGGCAGCATTAAATGGTTTTACTGGGAAAAATAACATTACGGCCCTAGATACAGGTTGTGCATGGGGCAACAAGTTAACTGCAATAAGGCTAGAAGATAAAGCAACCTTTAGCTGTGATAAGCTAAATTAGATATATGAATATTTTTTTAGTTGGTGGTGCAGTTAGAGATGCCTTATTGAATATAGAGGTACAAGAAAGAGACTGGGTTGTTGTAGGTGCCTCTGAAAGTGAGTTAATCAATAAAGGGTATAAAAAAATTGGCAAAGATTTTCCTGTTTTCTTACATCCCGAAACTAAGGAAGAATATGCCCTTGCTAGGCAAGAGCGAAAGACGGCTCTAGGACATAAAGGTTTTGAATTTAAGTTTGATTCTTCTGTAACGTTAGAAGAAGATTTGCTGAGACGAGACCTGACAATCAACGCAATAGCAAAGGATAAAGATGGTAATTTAATTGATCCTTATGGCGGGATGGAGGATATTAAAAATAAATTACTCAAAAGTGTCTCTGCTTCTTTTGATGAAGATCCTTTGAGAGTACTTAGAGTTGCAAGATTTGCTTCTAAGCTCAAATTCTTAGATTTTAAAATAGAAAATAAAACATTAGAACTAATGAAAAAAATTAGCTCTTCAGGAGAAATAGAGACTCTAAGCAAAGAGAGAGTCTGGCTAGAAACATATAAAGCTCTCTCTACTAGAAATCCTGAGGAATATTTTTCTATTCTTTTAAAGGTAGGTGCCCTAGAAAAAATTTGCTCACCTATAAATCTTAATCTTAATGCTCTAGAAAAGACATCATCAGACAATCAAGATTACGCTATCAAGTGGTCCGTTTCGATTTCAGAAAATGAGAATATCGAGGAAATAAACAACTCTTTTAATGCACCCAAAGAGTTTAGCGAGATAACTGAAATCTGTAGCCAGATAAATTTATTTTCTAGTAAAAAGATATCCCCTGAGTCTTCGATGGATCTAATAAATAAATGTGACTTGTTAAGAAAGCCCGAGAGATTCTATAAGGCTTCAAAAGCTTCCTCATATTTAATTGAGTCATTATTGAAGCCCAAAAATTGGATAGAGATTTATGATCTACTTAGTAATGTCAGTGTTGATAAAACATTAAGAGAAGGTAAGTTAATTGCAAAAAAATTAAATACAGATAGATTAGTTGCCTTAAAGAAGTATCTCGAAAAATTATGACACAAAAATTTATCTTTCTTACTGGTGGTGCAAAAAGAATTGGGAAGACTACTTGTCAACATTTCCACAATGAAGGTTTCAATATCATATTTCACTACAATTCTTCTGAATCAGAAGCGAATGAGATAAAAGAAACTTTAAACGAAATTAGAAAAGACTCTTGTTTCACTATACAGGCAAATTTTGATGATAAATCTTCAATAAAAAAATTGACTCAAGGCTTGTCTGAAATTACTGATGAGCTGTCAGTTTTAATAAATAATGCGTCTAGTTTTTACCCTACTCCAATAGATGATGCATCTATGGATGAGTGGAATAACTTAATGGCTACTAACGCAACAACTCCTTTATTCTTAACTCAGGCCCTTCTGCCCTTCTTAAAAAAAGCTAAGGGATGCATAATAAACATTTCAGACACACTAGCACCAAGTGGTATAAAAAATTTCAGTCTGTACTCAGGTGCCAAATCTGCTTTGGAAGGTATTACTAAGTCTTTAGCAAAGGAGTTAGCCCCAGATATAAGGGTAAATGCAATCTCTCCCGGAGCGATACTATGGCCTGAGGATGAAGACTTAAATGAAGATCAACAAAAGCAAAGATTAACAAAAGTCCCCTTAGGGAGGATTGGTTGTCCAGAGGATATTTCATCTTTGGCAGTCTTTTTATCTGAGGCAGAATATATAACGGGTCAAGTGATCAAAGTAGATGGTGGTCGATCCATAAACTAGACAATTTTTTTCTTTTATCATTTTTACATCTATCTTATTATTAAGTAATGGGGAATGAATTACACGAGACTGACGAAAATACTGGAACTATGGAAGTTCTGGAGAGACATCAATTTGATGTCTCAAAACTTCAAGATTTCATGCATGAAAATGTAGATGGTTTTGAAGGAGATATTAAATTAGAAGAATTTAAAGGCGGTCAATCTAATCCAACCTACAAAGTTATAACGCCGAACCAATCCTATGTTCTGAGACGTAAACCTCCTGGCAAGTTATTAAAATCTGCTCATGCAGTAGATAGAGAATATAAAGTTATTACTGGTCTTAATAAAACTAATGTTCCTGTACCGAAGAGTTATGCGCTTTGTGAAGATGATGATGTGATTGGTACAGCTTTCTATCTAATGGAATTTAAAGATGGAAGGGTCTTATGGGATGCATCAATGGAGTCTAGTGATAAGGATGAGGCTTTAGGTGTTTATCAATCAATGAATGACTCTATGGCTAAATTACATTTAGTTAATCCAAATGAAATAGGCCTGGAAGACTTTGGCAAACCAGGAAATTATGTTGGTCGACAAGTTTCAAGATGGTCAAAGCAATATATTGATTCTGAAACAGAGACAATTGATTCAATGAATAATTTAATAGATTGGCTACCCAAAAACTTACCATCAGAAAAAAGGACAGGAATTGTCCATGGAGATTACAGTTTAACCAATGTGATGATTGGGAAAAATGATCCTAATGTCATTGCGATACTTGATTGGGAGCTCTCTACATTAGGTGATCCGTGCGCAGATTTTAATTATCACTGTCTTCAATACACTATGAATCCAAAACTAGCAGATAAAGCTTATTGTAAAAATCAAGGCATTCCAGTCATTGATGATTACGTAAAAATGTATTCCGAAAAAATCAATATAGATTTGACTGAAGAATGGAATTTATACTCGGCTTACAATCTATTTAAATTAGCTGGTATTCTTCAAGGTATCCTGGGCAGGGTTAGAGATGGTACTGCTGCTCATGAGAATGCTGCGGAAAGAGCTAGCGGAGTTAGGAACTTATCCGATACTGCTTGGGATTTAGTAAAAAAGAATTTTTTATAGGAGAGAAATATGGCGATCAACAAATTTTTAGTAGAGGCCAGTCATATCATGATGTTTGCAAGATCAGTTGGAGATGCAAATCCAATCTATCATGATGAAGACTATGCCAAAGAAACAGACTTAGGAGGGATAATAGCTCCACCTACATTTGCACAGTCAAGTGCTCAATTTGATCCTGATTATTTTCTAAGGCCTAAAATAGGAGGCGAAGGATGGTTTGGTTCAGGAAAAGAAGCATCAGGCGCGAAACCATCTAAAGATTCAGGTGGAAGTGGAGGCGGTGCAGCTATGGGGCTTCATGCCGAGCAGCACTTTGAATATCACAAACCAGTAAAAGCTGGAGATATTCTCTCAGCTACAACAAAACCAGGAAACTCATGGGAAAAAGAGAGCAAAAGAGCGGGTAAATTAAAATTTAGTGAAAGTGTAACTGAGTATAGAAATCAAGATGGTGAGTTAGTTATAACTGCAACAGGTGTAGGTGTTCAAACAGAAAGAGCTGTAGATAGCTAGGAGAGAAAAATGCTTAAAGAAAATGAAATTAAAGTTGGAGATACTCATACCGCAGTATTAGTTGAAGATCTGAAAAGAACTCAAATAGTTCAATATGCGGGAGCCTCTGGGGACTATAACCCTCTACATACCGATGAAATATTCACAACACAGGTAGCAGGATATCCAAGTGTGTTTGCACATGGGATGTTATCCATGGGACTTACCGGAACTATGCTTACAGACTACGTTGGTGACGGGGCATTGAAGAAATACGGAGTTAGATTCACGAATCAAGTTTGGCCAGGAGATACACTCACTGGAAAAGCTACTATCATCGAAATACGTGAAGAGGATGGATCTAAGGTAATTGATCTTATGATTGAAACAACAAATCAAAATGATATTGCTGTGATAACTGGTAGTGCTACAGCAGCCATAGAAGGTTAATCATCTAATTTAAAAAAAGGAAAAACTTTGTCAGAAGAAAAAAATTCTGAGGTTGGAGGTTATCACGCAAAAATTGCTTTAAGCCTTTTGGTTTTGGTATACATTTTTAATTTCATTGATAGGCAAATACTTTCTATATTAGCTGAAGATATTAAAGCTGATTTAGGAATATCTAATAGCGATATAGGTTTCTTATTTGGAACAGCATTTGGTGTCTTTTACTCAGTAGTAGGAATACCTATGGGTAAATTAGCTGATTCTTGGAATAGGAAAAATCTAATAAGTATCGGTCTGGCTTTTTGGAGTTTGATGACATTCCTTTCAGGGACAGCAAAATCTTTTCTCAGTCTATCGATTTATAGATTTGGTGTAGGTATTGGCGAATCAAGTGCATCCCCCTCAGCATACTCATTACTTTCAGATTATTTCTCTCCAAAAGTAAG
This sequence comes from uncultured SAR86 cluster bacterium, assembly GCA_902604855.1. Lineage (GTDB taxonomy): Bacteria > Pseudomonadota > Gammaproteobacteria > Magnimaribacterales > Magnimaribacteraceae > Magnimaribacter. The sequence continues at coordinate 49,700 of CACLAF010000003.1, forward strand.
AGCCACGGTGTTATCCATCTATTCAAGTGGACTTTACATAGGTGCAGGAATAGGTCTGTTCTTGGGAGGCGCAATTCTTGATACATGGAATTCTGCTTATCCTGATTATACGCAAGCTCCCTTTGGTCTAAAAGGATGGCAAGCAGCTTTTATGGGAGTTGGGCTTCCAGGAATCTTATTATCGATAATCACCTTTTTCTTTATAAAAGAGCCAGTAAGAGGACTCAGTGAAGGGATTGTCACTGAGCCAAGCAAAGAGCCCTTTAAAGATACCTTCAAAGAATTCATTGGATTAACTCCTATTTCTCTCCTAAGCGAAAAAGAGTCATTAAAGTCTATAGGTATAAATGCCCTGATTGGTTTTATAATCTTTAGTTTATGCTTTGCTCTATATAATCTCACAGGGGACTTCCTTCAATGGACCGCTTGGGGCATTGGGACCTACTTAGTCTCTACTTGGATTCAAAGTTTGAGTAAAAGAGATATCGTTGCCTTTACGCTGATGTTTAAAAGCAAAGCGGCTATATATTCTTTCATTGCTTTCCCATGTATACCTTTTGTAGGTTATGCCTATTCAGCTTTTACCCCATCTTTTTATATCAATAATCATGGCATGTCTGCTCTTGAAATAGGGACATTAATTGGTCTTATAACAGCGATTGGATCTTTTATTGGTGTCATAGGAGGCGGATATTTTGGAGATAAGCTACGCGATAAATATGTAGGTGGGAGGCTATATGTAATTTTTACGGGTGGAGTGCTCATTACTCTTGTGGGGTGTTTTGGAATGATTTACTCTGAATCAAAAAATATTTCTCTCATTTTTAACTTCATATATCACATTGGTAGTTCGGTCTATGTTGGTTGTGCTGCAACTACTGTTACAAATTTAGTATTGCCTAGAATGAGGGCAATGGCTGGAGCTTTCTTCATTCTTACATTAAGCATGATAGGTCTAGCACTTGGACCTTACACTTTAGGAAGGATTAGTGATGCTTTTGAGAGTCAAGGTTATGCAGCTGGTGACGCGATGCAAACATCCATGGCTTGGATATTAATTATATTAATAATACCAAGCATAGCTCTATTCTTAGCCGCAAAAAACTTAAAGGAAGATGAAGAATCTGTGACCGAACGAGCTAGAGCCTTAGGAGAGATCATTTAAAGAGACAAAGTAACTTAAGATAAGCTATTTTTTATTTCTCTGTAAGAGATTTTGAGTACTGGATGAATAGAATCGGCTGCTAATTCGCATAGAGGCTCAAGAACGAAGTTGTACTTTTCAATATCTTCACTAGGTATATCCAATAGCTCTGTTTTAGCGATTAGGTTTCCATAAAGAATTAGATCTATATCTATAACTCTACTCGACATGCCCTTTTGGTCTATTGTACGGCCCATTTTCTCTTCAATCTCTTTTAAAAATGCTCTTAATTCAAGGGGGTCCATACTTGTCTCAAATGAACAAACTAAATTCAAAAAATCTTTTCCAGCGAAGCCTTCTGCCGGTGTTTTATAGATACTTGAATAGCTCACTTTAAAATTGCTATCAAGATAGATCTTAACCTGATCAATATTCTTTTCAGGATCAAGGTTTGAACCAATGCTTAGAAATACTTTTTCAGTCAAGGTCGTTCAATAATTATACCTACAGACTCTGAACCTCTCAGAGCTCCTGGTTTGCTTAAAGTTACTTTGACTTTTTCTACAGGGAATTCTTTAAGAATTATTTTGGCGATATTCTCGGCAAGTGATTCGACAAGTTGAAATTTTGATTTTTGTATGAAAGCGGTAACTCTCTTTCCCACTTTTTTATAGTTTAATGCATCTTCTATTGAATCTGACTTAGCAGCTTTTTTGTTATCAAATTCCATTTCTATATCGACAGATATAACTTGTTTTACTTCCCTCTCCCATTGAAAAATACCAATGATTCCTTCAACTTCTAAGCCTTTTATAAAGACTTTATCCATTTGCTAACTCCGATAAAGGCCATCTAGGTCTAATATTCAAATCAAGATCTTTTTGAATATCCTGCATATAAAAACTGCCAGCGTAAGCGATCATGGCTCCATTGTCTGTACATCTGTTAATAGGGGGGAAATAGATTTTTTTATCCTTCATCCCTTCCATTAACTTAGTACGTATATATTTATTAGATGCAACACCTCCACCAATAACCAATTCTTCTAAGTCAGTTGACTCCATTGCTTCTCTAGTTTTTATTAAAAGAGTATCCGCTACAGCAGCTTGAAAGGAAGCCGCTAAATCTGCTTTCTTGGAATCGTCTATTTCTTTTATTTTTTTGAATTCATAATAAACAGCTGTTTTTAAGCCACTGAAGCTAAAGTCAAAGTTTTTCTTATTTGTCATCGGTCTTGGAAAATTAAATGATTCGGGATTTCCTTCTTTTGCTAAAGACTCTATCTTAGGTCCGCCTGGGTAACCTAATTCTAAAATTTTAGCAACCTTATCAAAAGCCTCTCCCACAGCATCATCTAAAGTTTGTCCTAAAATCTCATAATCTCCTAAAGCCTTTGCATTAATCAATAAACAGTGCCCGCCAGAAATTAGGAGCGTTAAAAAGGGGAAAGAGGGAGCGGGATTTTCTAATAAATTAATTAATAGATGCGCTTCCATATGATGTATGCCTATAGAAGGCTTTTTTATGGACATGGAAATTGCTTTAGCCATAGAAGCGCCAATCAAAAGAGGTCCTCTCAGACCAGGTCCAGCCGTATAAGCAATTGCATCAATGGATTGAAGATCATGACCAGACTTATCAATTGTAAGTTCTATTAAAGGAACTAGTTTCTTAAGGTGATCTCTTGAAGCCAGCTCTGGAACTACACCTCCGTACTCAGCATGCTTAGAAGCTTGACTATATAGTTGCTCAGAAATAATACTGTTTGTATCAGTATCAAATATGGCTACACCTGTTTCATCACAAGAAGTTTCTATTCCAAGTATTTTCATAAGTTTAAGGATAGCTATTTTCGTTGAAAATAAAAAAAAAGAAACACTTTCCAAATTAAAAATGGTTCTATAGAATTGCCGCCTCTTTAGAGATTATTTATGCCATCAATAAAAATAAGACCAAATGAATCTTTTGATGTAGGGCTCAGGAAGTTCAAGAGAGCCTGTGAAAAAGCAGGCATTATCCCAGAAGTAAGGAAAAGAGAATTCTACGAAAAGCCGACGTCCGTTTTAAAGAGGAAGAAAGCTGCTGCTGTTAAAAGAGAACAAAAAAATCAAAGAAAAAATAGATTAGGAAGACCTCCTAGATTCTAATCAATAGCCATATGGCAGACTCAATCAGGCATCTCATAGAAGAGGCAGTCAAATCCTCAATGAGAGAAAGAAACAAGGATAGAACATCCACATTAAGGATGGCACTATCTGAATTAAAAAAAGAAGAAATAGATAATAAGATTGAATTGTCTAATGAGGGCTCAATTAAGATTCTTCAAAGAATGATAAAGCAAAGAAAGGAATCAATGTCTCAATTTTTAAATGCGCAAAGAAATGATCTCGCAGAAAAAGAAGAGTCGGAAATTGTTATATTGCAAGACTTTCTCCCAGAGCAAATGAGCGTGGATGACATCAATAAACTGGTCATTGAGGCGATTAATGAAACTAATGCCAAAGAACCTCAGGACATAGGAAAAGTGATGGGCTTTTTAAAAACCAAAATTCAAGGAAATGCTGATATGGGAGTTGTCAGCAAACTAGTTAAAGAGAATCTACAAGGCTAGTTTTCTTCAAATCTTGCCTCAGCAGCTTTCACAGCAGCATAAGTCGTTTGATCTACTTCAATATTAAGTGAATCACCATCTTTAATACCAGAAAGGTTGGTTGCGTTTAATGTTTCTGGAATTAAATAAACAGAGAAAGAATCTTCTGTTTTATTGGCAACAGTAAGGCTAGCTCCATTTATCGCAATATAACCCTTATGAAATATATAATGTATCCACTCTTTGGGGCACTGGACTCTGAGCTCAATTTCTTCATCCGAACTAATTAGCTTTGAAGGCGCTCTGCATGAAATATGCCCAGATAAAATATGACCTCCCACTTCATCACCAAACTTTAAAGACCTTTCAAGATTAACTTTTGAGTCAATAGATAGAAATTCTATGTTTGTGACCCTTAAAGTTTCAGGTATTACATCAAATGAGACGATATCATTTTTAAATTCGATTACTGTTAAACAAACACCATTGACAGAAATGCTAGCTCCCTTCTCTAACTTATTAAGAAAAGTTTTTGAAACTTTAATCTCAAGCCTTATACCTGATTCAGTTTCTTCTTTATTAGAAATAATACCGATTTCTTGAACAATTCCTGTAAACATTTAAGTACCTAAAAGATAGTTTTTTATAATTTTAGCTTCATCTTGACGTTCACAGTCTTCTAAAAATTCTATGAGTTGTGAAATTTTAGCTATAGAAGTCACAGAGATATTAAAATCTTGAAATATTTTATCTCTTGCCAATAAATCATCTAGGATTTCTTCTCTATCTAATGCAACTAAACAACCTATTGCACTACCACCTTCTTGAGAAATTATTTCTAGTGACTGTTTAAGAGCAGTACCCGCTGTGAGCACATCATCAATCACTAAAACTTTCTTATCCTTTAACTCCCCTACTATACTGCCGCCTTCACCATGAACTTTCGCTTCTTTTCTGTTGAAAGCAAAGGGAATTGGTTTAGAAATCTTAGCACTTAAAGAAGCTGATATGGCTGCAGCCAGAGGTATGCCTTTATATGCAGGACCAAAAATTACATCGAACTCTAATTTGCTAGAAATGATTTCTTCGGTGTATAGATTTGATAACTCAGCTAAGAAGCCTTGATTAAAAAAAGATCCAACATTAAAGAAATATGGACTTTTTTTTCCAGACTTTAAAATGAAATCACCTAACAAGAGTGCATCCGACTTTAGAGCCAGTTCAAAGAAAAGAGTTTCATTTTTTAACATATATTCTAAAAACTTAAATATTTTAAATGTATTTCACCTACAATAAACTTTTTTTAATCATGGGCAAATTATTTGTTATTTCTGCACCGTCTGGAACCGGCAAAACTTCCCTTATACAGGCTATTCTTGAAGATCCGGTTGCCTCTAATACCTATCTGGGGATTTCTTATACAACTAGAAAAGCAAGACCGAAGGAAGAGGATGGTATTTCGTATTTTTTCATTTCACAAATGAGTTTCATGGAAAAAGTAAAAAATAATGATTTTCTGGAATATGCAGAAGTATTCGGTAATTTTTATGGCACTCCTAAAGACTGGGTACTTTCAGTGCTTTCAAAAAAAGAAAATGTGCTGCTCGAACTTGATATTCAAGGTGCATTACAAGTCAAAAAAGCTTTTCCTGAAGCAAAGACTGTATTCATCATTCCTCCTTCTTATGAGGATTTGACCAAAAGACTCGAATCTAGAGATCAAGATTCAAAAACGGAGATAGCTAAAAGACTTAAAGAAGCTAGAAATGAAATCGATATTGGGAAAGATTTTGATCAAGTAATAGTAAATGATGATTTTGATGCCGCTTTAGAAGATTTGAAACAATTTATGTTCACATCAGAGGGGATAACTAATGAAAGAAGTGAAATTATCAAAAATTCTCTTGATCTATTACTGGATTGAAGCTTAAGTTTGCATTAGAATGCGCAACCGCACATTAAAACACTAAGATTATGGCCAGAATTACAGTAGAAGAAGCTTTAGAAAAAGTCAGTACAAGATACGAGTTAATTATACTTGCTGCTAAGAGAGCTAGACAGCTTGCTACTGGTGGTAGACGCCCTACTCTTGAGTGGGAAGACGATAAACCTACAGTAATGGCATTAAGAGAGATTGAAGCTGGAACTGTCACAACAGACAATATTAATGAACTAAAAGTTGATATTGCTGATTTAGAACAAGAGTTCTCTGATGAGCTCTCTGCTGAAGATCTGCCTCAATCTTAAAAAACCTAAAAATATTCGCAATAAGCTCTAAAAACAGGGATACTAAATCTCTGTATTAATATTATTATGGAATCAATTGGAGCCTTATCAAAGAAACTGTCAGACTATTTAGATCCAAAAAAGGTTAGACAAGTTAATAAAGCATATAACTTTGCTTGTGAAGCTCATTCTGGTCAGTTTAGATCCAGTGGAGACCCATATGTTACGCATCCAATAGCTGTTGCTTCGATATTGAGCTCTTTCAGGATGGACGAAGATAGTCTATCTGCTGCTATGCTTCATGATGTCATTGAAGATACAGGTATCCCAAAAGCTATTATAGAAAAAAAATTTAATAGGGATGTTGCTAACCTTGTAGATGGAGTTAGCAAACTAGATAAACTTTCAATATCTAATCGCACTGAGGCTGAAGCAGAAAATCTCCAAAAAATGGTTTTAGCAATGTCTAAAGACATCAGGGTAATCGTCGTAAAACTTGCAGACAGACTTCACAACATGAGAACTTTGATGTATCTCAATAGAGAGAAGCAAATAAAGATAGCAAAAGAAACACTAGAAATTTATGCCCCAATTGCCCATAGGATTGGTATGAATAATTTGTATCGTGAACTTGAAGACTTGGCATTCAAGGTTATTTATCCAAAGCGTTATGAAAGGCTAACCTCCGCCGTTAAAAAGAATAGAGGCGGTCAAAAAAGAATACTAAATAAAATACAAAAAGAACTCAGTAAGAGGCTTCTAGATCAAGGTATCCCCGCTTTAGTGGAAGGGAGAGAAAAGCATACCTATAGTATTTATAGAAAAATGAAAGAAAGGCACAGATCCTTTGAAGAGATTATGGATGTATATGCCATAAAAATTATTGTAGATACCCCAGAAAACTGTTACCGCACTATTGGTCATATTCATAACTTATACAAACCTGTGGAAGGTCGTTTTAAAGATTACATAGCTATTCCCAAATCGAATGGATATCAGTCCCTTCATACGGGTGTAGTCGGATTGAAAGGATTTCCCGTGGAAGTTCAAATAAAAACACAAGAAATGAACGATATGGCAGAAAATGGGATAGCTTCTCACTGGCTATATAAATCAGGTGATAAGTCAGATTTTAATCCTCAGATAAGGGCACGGAGATGGGTAGCTGGTCTTCTTGAGATGAGAGAAAATTATGATTCTACTGAAGAGTTCATTGATTCAATAAAAACTGATATTTTTCCTGACGAAATATATGTATTTACTCCACAAGGTAAAATTATTGAAATGTCTAGCGGCTCGACTGCTATAGATTTTGCATATGCAGTCCACACAGACATTGGCCATCATTGTAGAGCGTGCAGAATAAATAAAAGACTCGCCCCTCTAAGTGTCCCTCTAGAAAGTGGTCAAACAATTGAAATTCTTACCGAGAAGGTTCCTCAAACCTCACCTGCTTGGTTAAATTTTGCAGTAACCCCGAGAGCCAGAAATGGTATTCGTCACTATTTAAGTAACCTAAAGACCTCCGAAGCAAGAAAATTTGGAAAGAAGCTACTTGATCAATCATTGACGAATATGGGGATTAAGTTAAGAGAAATAGAAAAGAATGAACTGCGTAAAGTATTAAAAAATATTGGAGTAAGAAGTCTCAACAAACTACTAGAGGAAATAGGGTTAGGTCAAAGAGTAGGTAATATTGTAGCTCAACAAATAACAGGATTCTTAAAAGATGATGATATTGAGCACAAGGAAGTAGTGCCTCTTGAGATTACTGGATCGGAGGGTCTGATTGTAAATTATGCGATCTGCTGTAAACCTATCCCGGGGGATTCTGTTATTGGTCATTTCACTGCTGAAAGAGGTCTCGTCATACACCAAGAAAGGTGCAAAAACATCCTATCTGTCAGAGAAGATCCTCAACAGTGCTTCCCTGTAAATTGGGGTAAACCCTCCGGAAGGTCCTTCCTAGTTCAAATAAAGGTAATTGCAAGAGATGAGCCAGGCCTTCTTGCAAATTTAGCTGCTGTAATTACAGGCCTCGAAACTAATATAGCTTCCATTCAAACAATGGACACAAATACTGAGATACATGAATTTATACTCGATCTTGAAGTGTCAGATAGAACACATCTTTCCAAGATATTAAGAAAAATAAGAACAGTAAACAATGTCGTTTCTGTAACCAGAATACATGATTGGGAGATGAGGCAAGCAGCAGCATTACACTAATATGAAAAAAAAAATTAGCTCTAAAAAAGCACCGGCAGCAATTGGACCATATTCTCAAGGAATAGAGACTGAGCATTTGATATTTCTATCAGGGCAAATACCCTTAGATCCCGAGACAATGCAATTAGTTGAAGGAGATGAAAATCAGATTCGACAAGTTTTTAAAAATATCGATGCTCTATGTGCTGAAGCTGATCTAAATATGAATCATATAGTTAAACTCAATGTCTCTCTTCATGATCTATCACTCTTCAGTTTGGTAAATGAAATTATGAAAGAATTATTTACAGAACCTTATCCTGCAAGAGCCGCGCTTCAGGTAGCAAGACTACCTTTGGACTCTTCTATTGAGGTAGAAGCCATTCTAGCCAAGACCATATAAATAAATGACTGAAGAATCTAAAGATCTTCATTCAATCCAGGAACTGAAGGGCGTAGGTCCAAAAAGTGTAACCTCTCTCAATAATTTAGGAATATTTAATATTCCAGATGCCGCGTTTCATCTTCCCTTCCGTTATGAAGATAGGAGCTTTATAACTCCAATAAGTTCAGCAAATTATCAAACACCAGTTTTGATAGAAGGTGAGATTATGAAGTCCACAGTAGTCTTTAAAGGGCGAAGGATGCTCTTTTCGGAGATTTATGACGGTACCGGAAAACTGACTATGAGAATGTTCAATTTTGCAATGGCTCAACACAAAGCCTTAGAAAAAGGAAAGATGATTAGGTGTTATGGAAATATTACTCCAGGGCCTAATGGTAAACAAATGATTCACCCTCAATATCAAGTATTCAGTAAGGAAGATTCAATAGAAGTTGAAAAGAATCTTACGCCGATATATCCAACAACTTCTGGGATGCAACAAAATAAACTCAAAAAGATTATTGAGAGCTCACTGATTTACTGTGATGAAAACAATCTGCTGAAGGAAGAATCGGAAAATAATGATTACTCTGAATTTGGTAATCTTCTAGAAACTTTAAAGTTTCTTCATAAGCCACCTGTAGAAACTAATCTTTACGAATTAATTGAAGGTAAGCATCCAGCTCAACAAAAACTAATAAAAGAGGAACTAGTTGCACATATGCTATGTGCAGGTATTTTAAAGAATGAACTTGAAGGAAGAAAAGGACCATCAATGGTAAAAAATTCAATCTATGAAAAAGATTTTTTTGACTCTCTACCTTTCAATTTAACAAATTCGCAAAGAAAAGTTTGGGATGAGATAAAGGATGATATGTTGGCCATGGTTCCAATGAGAAGATTATTACAAGGTGATGTAGGATCAGGTAAGACAATCGTAGGAGCATTAGCTGCCCTTCTTGCTAAATCCAATGATTGGCAAACCGCAATTTTATGCCCTACTGAAATATTAGCTGAACAACACTTTTCCTCTTTTTCAGATTGGTTTGAGTCTCTAGGTATAAAAGTTAGTCTGCTGACAGGATCTACTAGAGCTAAAGATAAAGTACCATTAATTAGAGAACTAGCTGAAGGTAATATAGACATTCTTATCGGAACTCATGCCATATTCCAACAAGGAATTGAATTTAAGAATCTTGGCTTAACAGTTATAGATGAGCAGCACAGGTTTGGAGTTCATCAGAGATTTTCAATGTTAGAAAAGGGAGGAGAAACAAATCAGAGTCCACATCAATTAATTATGACCGCTACCCCAATTCCTAGAACTCTGGCAATGACGGTTTACGGCTCTCTAGAAACATCCATAATAAATGAACTCCCGCCCGGTAGAAATCCAGTTCAAACGTCTTCGAGGCCTGATTCGCTTAGAGAAAAGGTCATCAAAAGAGTAGAAGAAGTTTGTTTAACTGGAAAAAGAGCTTATTGGGTTTGTACGTTAATTGAAGATTCTGAAGAGTTAGAAGCTCAATCAGCAGAAGAACTATACAAAGAGATCTCAAATTCGTTACCAAAAGTTAAGGTTGGGCTTGTGCATGGCAGGCTTAAGAAAGATCAAAAAGATTCAGTCATAGAAAAATTTAGGAATGGAGATATACAGCTTTTAGTTTGCACTACAGTTATTGAAGTAGGTGTAGATGTACCAGAGGCTACGCTAATGATTATAGAAAATCCGGAGAGATTAGGATTATCTCAGTTACATCAATTAAGAGGTCGAGTGGGAAGAAAAGCTAATACTGATTCTCATTGTCTGCTTCTTTATAAAGAACCTCTTTCTGGTCTTGCTGAAGAAAGAATAAAGACTATGGAATATACCAATGATGGTTTCAAAATAGCAGAGAAAGATTTGGAATTAAGAGGAGCTGGGGATATTTATGGTATTAGACAATCTGGTCTAATGGATCTGAAGATTGCAAATCCTATTAGAGACTCAAATCTATTGTTAGTTGCTCAAGAAGAAGCTATTGAACTAAGTAAAAATGAACAAGGGTTCGCTAAGACGCTTGTTGACAGATGGATAGGTAATAGAGTCGATTATTCTGATTCTTAAGAAGCTTTTCCTAATAAATAAAATTTCCTTTTGGGTGCAGGGTATCCCTCTATGGTGAGAGATTTGTTTTGCAAATTTAGTGCAGATTCAAATGATTTAAATGGCATCCACTTGGTACTTCTTTGCTCATTGTCATTCGTTACTGCTATATCGCTTTCAGCGTGAACTTGTAGACTAAGGTTTCTAAAAATCGACTTGCACCCATTATCTGTATGGACAAAATGAACATTTGGCATTGATGCATATTTTCCATTAGAAGGTTCTAGGGCTATACCAAATTCTTTTGGCGAAATAATTGTTTCAAGAACTAACTTTCCATTATCTGCTAGTAAATCTTTTAAGTTATTCAGGTGCTCAAAAGGATTTCTTTGGTGATACAAGAGACCCATACTAAATATCACATCGAATTTAGAATTTGCTAACCCAGACTCTTCTAAGCGCTCAGGTATCATCCTGATCTTTTCAGAGTTAACAAAATGATTAATAGCAGAGAATTGTGAAACGTGTACCAGGTTAGGCTCTAAACAAAGAACTTTGTCTGCACCCATGCCTACCATTCGAAAAGCATAGTATCCATTACCAGATCCAACATCAAGAATGGACTTACCATCTAAGTCAAGATTAAGTTTTTGAAATCTTTTCCATTTTTTAGCGGAGTCCCATTCACTATCAATAAATATATCATTTATTCTAAAAGGTCCCTTCCGCCATGGGATTAGTTCCAAAAGTAAGCGTTCTATTTCGTCATTGTCTTTAATATCAAAATCTATATTAACCCCATTAATTAATTCCACTTCTTCATTTAGAGTAGAAGGTAATCTGCTTAATATTTCTAACCAACTTTCAATTCTTCTGTCTTTCTTATTACCAAATGGATTATTTTGATATTGGTAATACAATGCCTCTACTTCTTTAGAGATAAACATGCTCACTTTGAAAATACAAAGGTCCTGAAATTTAAATTAGATAAAATTTTCTCAGCCTTAGCAAAACCAGCTTTTCTTGCTCTTAAAATATGTTCTTCTTCACATTCGGTCTTTAGAACCCCTTCTAAAGAATCTCGTTTTCCAGAAATTTCTAAATCAGAGTAACCATTTGCTGATTTAAATAGATGATGTGTATTGATAATTCTTTGATTCTCAAATTTATTTTCATAATGAACTTTCTCTGACAAAATTAAAATTCCATTCGGGATTAAGGCTTTAAATATTTTTTTGAATAGAATATCTCTTTCTTCCAAGTCCAAAAATTGAATGAGATAATTTACAACTATTAGAGAAGCATTCTGTAAATCAATTTCCATAATATCTTTATTTAAGAAAATTAATGAGCTAGGATTTTTATTGTTTTTAAATATACGCTTGCACTCATCTATCATAGCCTCTGATTTATCAATCGCGATTATTTTAGCTTTGTTTGCGCCTTGAAGAATTGAAAAGCTAGAGGCTCCTAGAGAGCAACCAATGTCATAACAATTTGTATCATCCTTATAAAAATTTTTAGCATAATGGGTAATGATATTTAAACTAGTTTTATAGCCAGGAACAGATCTTTGTATCATATCTTCAAAAACTTCTGCCACCTCTTCATTAAAGGTAAAGGACAAACCACTTAAATTGCCTTTTTCATAAATATTATCCTGCTTTCCCATAACAGCTATTGTAGAATCTAACCCCTTAATATGCCTAATTACTCTATAAAATCCCCTGAAAATAATGAAGAATGGGAAAGCTATCTCTTATTTAGATGGGAAGTACTTAGAAAGCCTCTAGGTATGTCAAAAGAATCTCTAGCAGATTCCATAGAAGATAAAAGTTTTCATTTGATGGGAATAGATGAAAAGGAAAATGTAATCGCTTCAGGCAGAGTGCATTTCAATTCTGAGAATGAAGCTCAAATAAGATATATGGCCGTAGATAGTCGGTTTAAAAGGAGGGGTATAGGCTCAGAGATTGTTGATAAATTAGAAAAATATGCAACTTCTAAAGGAGCAGGAATTATGGTTTTGAATGCAAGAGAAGAGGCAATAAGTTTCTATTCAAATCTTGGTTACAAAGAGGTATGTCCATATCATTCTGATACAGGCATACCTCATAAAACTATGAAAAAAGGTCTTCTTATTTAAAGCAAAGGAGCAATCACTAAACTTACAATTGCCATTACATTAATTAGAATGTTCATTGATGGTCCTGATGTGTCCTTGAAAGGATCTCCGACGGTGTCACCAACAACAGCTGCTGAATGAGTATCTGTTCCTTTGCCACCAAGGTTTCCTTTTTCAATGTACTTCTTAGCATTGTCCCAAGCACCCCCAGCATTCGCCATGAATAATGCCATAAGCACGCAAACTAGAAGACCTCCCGCAAGCATTCCACCCAAAGCCTCAGCGCCAATTCCTAGTCCAACTAAAGGCGGTGCCGAAACAGCAATGACTCCAGGTAGGAGCATTTTCTTAAGTGCTGCTGCTGTTGCAATATCTACACATTTTGCAGTATCAGGCTCTGCATTACCTTCTAAAAGTCCTGGGATTTCTTTGAATTGTCTTCTTATTTCATTAATCATTTCAAAGGCGGCATCTCCAACAGCTGTCATAGTAATTGAAGCTATTAAGAAAGGTATTGCTCCTCCAATAAATATACCTATTAGTACTGTAGGGTTAGATAAAATAAGTTGAAGAGGCTCGGCTCTATTAGCAGAAACTGTTTCAACAAAAGCCGAGATTATTGCTAGCGCTGCCAAAGCAGCAGCTCCGATAGCGAAGCCCTTACCAATAGCAGCGGTAGTGTTACCTTGCTCATCTAATTCGTCTGTAATTACTCTAGTCTCAGAAGGCATACCTGCCATTTCTGCAATCCCTCCAGCATTATCTGCTACAGGTCCGTAAGCATCTATAGCCATGGTTATTCCTACAGTCGACAACATACCAACTGCGGCAATACCAACACCATAAAGGCCAGTTAATTCAGTTGAAATATAAATAATGAGAATAATGCAAGCTATAGGTAGGACCACAGATTGCATGCCTACTGAAAGTCCAGTGATCATTACAGTCGCAGAGCCAGTTTGGCCAGCTTCAGCGATCTTTATTACTGGGCTAGAGCCAGTATAATATTCCGTAATTAACCCAATAGCTATTCCACCTACTGAACCGCAGACAACAGCCAACCAAACATCAAAACCATTAGTTCCAACCAAAGCATTAGTTAAGAAATAAGCCGCTATGATAAAAATAAATGGCGCACCCATAGTACCCCATCTCATTGCATTTGCAGGTGAAGACTTTGAAAACAGTCTAACAATTACAATTCCTAGAATAGACGCTATCAATCCTATTGAAGCTAATGCCAAAGGTAAGAACATCATTCCATCTTTGTCTGCTTGAGAAAATTCAGAGGTTATGAGATAAGTTGACGCTATTGCTATACAAGCCACCATAGAACCACAATAAGATTCAAAAATATCTGAGCCCATCCCAGCTATATCACCTACATTATCTCCGACATTATCAGCTATCACTCCAGGATTTCTTGGATCATCTTCCGGAATCCCAGCCTCTACTTTGCCCACTAAATCTGCGCCTACATCAGCACTTTTGGTATAGATCCCTCCACCAACTCTTGAAAATAAAGCCACGATAGAAGCACCCATTGCAAATCCTTCAATTGAATGTGCATCACCACTTAATATATAAAAAAGCGTTCCCAGGCCAATCAATCCGAGTGAAGCTACACAAAGACCCATGATCGAACCGCCATAAAAAGCTACGGATAAAGCTGCTTCAGCACCGGAGTCAGAAGCAGCTGTTGCTGTTCTTACATTTGCCTTAGTAGCAGAGTACATACCTATCCAACCGGCCACAGAGGAAGATAAGGCCCCTGCGAAAACAGCTATTGCTGTTCCTTCGCCCAAGGAAAACCATACTAAAGCTATAACTATTAATGCAAAAATGCTTAAGTAGGTATATTCGGTCTTCATAAAGGTCATTGCACCAAGATGTATTTGATCACCAATTTTCTTTACACTCTCATCTCCTTCAGGAAATCTAGTAACAACAAGATATATACCCAAAGCAACTAATAAGCCCAAAACACCAAGCATTGGTGGTACTGCAAGATAACTTTCTAACATTATTTCTCCTCAAAAATATTGGAATTTCTAATCCAAGCGCGTAGTCTAACGGTATAGAGGTTTAATTAAAATATTATTTTTCAGAATGAAAAGTTTCTAAATCAAATTCATCCTCAGAGACTGCAACTACACTAGAAACCATAGCGTCTCCAGTAACATTGACAGCAGTTCTCGTCATGTCCAACAACCTATCAACCCCTATAATTAATGCAATACCTTCTACTGGTAAACCAACCTGTTCGAGAACCATTGCAAGCATAATTAAACCAACTCCGGGAACGCCAGCAGTTCCTATAGATGCCAGAGTTGCAGTAAGAATGACCATCAAGTAATCGACCATAGAAAGTTCAATGTTGTAAGCCTGAGAAATAAAGACTGTAGCTATGCCTTGCATGATAGCTGTTCCATCCATATTAATTGTTGCTCCAAGTGGCACCGTAAAAGATCCAATTGAAGAGTTCACACCTATTTTATTTTTTACTGTATCCAAAGTTATAGGCATTGTTGCGCTGCTTGAAGAGGTACTAAAAGCAAAGACAGCAAGCGATCTTACTTTCATGAAAAACTTAATAGGATTTAAACGCGCTAAAAGAGTCAATAAACTGCCGTAAGTTATGAATGCATGGAAGATTAAAACAAAAACAAGTAAAAAGAAGTACTTTGCTAAATCCCCAATCATACCGAATCCTTGAACAGCAAATAGTGAGAAAAGTAACGCAAAGATTCCATAAGGCGCAAGTTCGATAAGCATCCTTACCAAATTCAAGATCACATCGTTTATTAACTCAAACGCATTCTTCAATGGTTCACCTGCAGATCCAAGACTCTTTAAAGCAATTCCAAATAAAAGCGAGAAAACAATGATTTGAAGCATATTTCCTTCAGCCATGGCAGCAATGGGATTTGTTGGAAAAATATTGATTAAAACTTCTTTTATGGATGGTGCCTCAGTTGAGGCGAAAGTTGTTGGTAAAGCTAGATCAATTCCTATACCAGGTTGAAATAAAAGAGCGAAGGAAAGTGCTATCGTTATTGCTATTGCTGTTGTTAATAAATATAGAGATAAAGTTTTGATACTTATAGTACCTATTCTAGAAGTAGAAGAAATTGAAACAACGCCACAAACAAGAGAGAAAAATACAAGGGGAACAATTACTAACCTTAAAGAGGCTATGAAAATTTGTCCTACAACATCCAATAAACCTTCGGTGAAAAAATCTATCAAAATTAATTGGCCTATACTCCCTAATAAACCTGCATCATTTACCAATTTAAGCAAGATACCACCAGCCATGGCCAAAAGCATGGAAAGAATAATTCTAGAAGTTAGAGTCATTAGTTAACCTATTTCAACCATCTCAAAATCTTCTTTGCCTACTCCGCAATCAGGACAAATCCAATCTTCGGGTACGTCTTCCCATTTTGTTCCGGGCTCAATGCCATCATCCGGCCAGCCTTCCTCTTCATCATAAATCAGACCACAAACAATGCATTCCCACTTTTTCAAAGCTTACTCCTTTTTCAAAAAAAGATATTCTAACTCAACTTTATTAGCAACTTAGACTAAAGTATCAATCTTCTCGACAAGTATTGTTTGCCGATGTACAAAACAAAGAAAATTTTAAGCTTTATTAAATTAATGAGAGCAGATAAACCAATTGGTACTGCACTTCTATTATGGCCTACCCTTAGTGCTTTTTTTATTCTGACAGATGGTAATCCAAACTTACTCTTAATATTCTTATTTATGCTTGGAACATTTTTAATGAGATCAGCAGGCTGCGTGATAAATGATTATTTTGACAGAGATTTTGATGGGGAAGTAGAAAGAACAAAAAATAGACCTATGATTACTGGTGAAATTAGACCCGTTGAAGCCTTGAGTCTTTTTACTGTATTGGTATTACTTTCTGCTTCTCTACTATTCTTCATGAATCTATTAACCACTTATATGGCTATAGTGGGTCTAGCCCTGGCGACTATTTATCCCTTAAGTAAAAGATTTTTTTCTGTACCTCAAATTTTTTTAGGACTCGCTTTTTCCTGGGGGATAATTATGGTATCTGCAGCTGAAACAAATAACATAAGCAACATTAGTCTCTTATTATTTTTTTCATGTTTTTTTTGGATTATTGCTTATGACACTGCTTATGCACTATGTGATAAGAAAGATGATTTAAATTTAGGGATAAATTCTTCAGCAATTACTTTTGGAAGTATCGTAGTTCCTCTCTTCTTTTTGTCTCATCTCACTTCTATTTTGATATTAGTTTATGCAGCGGTTCTTCTTAATTTACATACTAGTTTTTATCCTTTCGCACTATTCAGTTTCTTTCTAGCTATTTACCAAACCTATCTGATTAAAGACCAAATAAGTAGTCAGTGCCTTAAAGCTTTCAAAAATAATAATTGGCTTGGGCTATCTATCTTTCTAGGTTCCATTTTGGGTGTTTCGCTATGAAGATAGATTTCATAGATTCAATAGAAAAAATTAATAAAGAAGACTGGGAAGCTGTTTTAAGTAGTAAATATCCTTTCTTAAAATATGAATTCTTAAAAGCTCTAGAAGTAACAAATTGTGTGTCTCCCGAGCAAGGATGGACACCGTTGCATTTGATTGCTTCAGAAAATAAAAGAATTATGGCCATTATGCCTCTGTATATAAAAACAGATTCGCAAGGAGAATTCATTTTTGATTGGTCATGGGCCGATGCCTATTACAGAAATGGACTAAACTACTATCCAAAACTAGTAAGTTCGATACCTTTTACTCCTGCAAGTGGTCCCAGAATACTTATTACCGATGAAACAAGAAGTAGGGAAATTATCCAAGAAATATCCAAAGCTCTTAAGCAAATCACTGAAGAAAGTGATTTCTCAAGTGTACACATTCTTTTGGCTGATAAAAATGAAATTGAAGATTTCTCGCAAGAAGATTTTAGCTTAAGAACAAGTTACTCTTTTCATTGGTTTAATAATCACTACCTTAGTTTTGAAAATTTTCTACAAGATATGACTTCAAGGCAAAGAAAAAATATTAAGAAAGAAAGAAAGAAGATTAATGACCAAGGCGTTACGGTATCTAGAGTATGTGGCAGTGCAATCACTCTAGAAATGCTTGAGACTTTTTATCAGTTCTATCAAGTAACCTACTTTAAAAGAGGCATGCGCGGATATTTAAATTTTGAATTTTTTAAAAAAATTGTAGAGTCCATTCCTGAGACTATTATGTTGGTGCTTGCAAAAAATATTTCAGGAGAATATGTAGCGGGTGCTTTAAACTTTTTTGACGATGAAAAGCTTTATGGCCGTTACTGGGGATGTCTAGAAGAATATGATTCTCTTCATTTTGAAACATGCTATTACCAAGGTATTGAGTTCTGTATTGAAGAAAAACTTAAATCTTTTGATCCAGGTGTTCAAGGTGAACACAAGATTAAAAGAGGTTTCTGCCCTATTGAGACTTTCTCTCTTCACTGGATAAAGGATTTAAGATTTAAAGAAGCCATCGATGATTTTTTAGATAGGGAAAGAGAGCATATTCTAGAATATAACCAAGATCGAAGAGCTCTATTGCCCTTCAAAAAAGATGTAACTATCGACTTATATGACAAAATTTAAATTGCTCAATGAAGAAACTTTAAAAGAAGGTTTTGATTTCCTGGCAAAAAGAGAGCCAGGTTTTAAGAAAGTACTTGAAGAAAAAAATTATGAGATAAATCCCTTCAGTAAGAAAGAAGGTTTTGAAGGACTGATAGGTTTGATTGTCGAACAGCAACTATCAGTCGCTTCCGCACAAGCTATCTTTGGAAGAATGAAAATTTTAGTAAAGCCCTTTACTCCAGAGAAGTTTCTATCTGTAAATCCCGAGAAATTTAAAGAGGTAGGATTGAGCAAACAAAAGATAGACTATTGTTCCGGTATAGCTAAAAAAATTGTCGATAATGAATTAGATCTGAAAGCTCTCAAAAACAAGGAAGATGCACAGGTTATTAAGGAGCTAATTGAAATTAGAGGTATTGGAGAATGGACTGCCCAATGCTATTTAATGGCATGCTTAAAAAGGCTTGATGCTTGGCCTTATTCTGATTTAGGACTAATTGTAGCTGCCCAAAGAATGAAGGGGCTCAAAGATAGACCTGACTATTTGACAATGGAAAAAATCTCTGAACCTTGGTCTCCCTTCAGAAGTCTAGCTGCGTTAATATTATGGTCAACTTATGATAAAGAATAAGATAAGTAAATATAAACATAACAAGAGAGGTTTAAATCAACTTCTACGTTTGTATGAGAGGAATTATTTAAAACTTGTTCACTTATTCCCTATCGCAGATCATGAGAAAAGTATGGTCTATTTGATGCCTGAAGGTGTATTGAATAAAGAAATAAAAATATCTTGTAAAAGACTATCTAGTCATACGTCAGTCATGGAGATCTATAAATCTAAGTCTCTATCTTTATTACAAAATACTGAAATTGAAATATATATCTACCATGATGCAAAAATGGCTGAGGTTAGAAAATTCAATGGTAAAAGGCAATTCTGGTTAAGAAATAAATATCCTAATAAGAATATGCTCAGTAAAGATGAAAAATTCCAATGGAATTTCTTCTTGGAAGAGTTCTTAACTCATACAAAAACACACGGATTAAGCATTCTAAAGAATGCACTATAAAGGTGCTTCTGCACATTTTAAGAACTTTTCGATAGAAATTTATCTATTTTTTGCACAAAAATTGTTCTTTTATGCTTTTTGACGTGCTACTATTCGTCGGCTTTTAATTACGAATGGAGAAATTAATGACAAAATATGAATATATATGGCTCGACGGTTATGAGCCTGAAGCTAACTTGAGAAGTAAAGTTAAAGTAACAGATGGAGAGCCACCTGCGTGGTCTTTTGATGGTTCCTCCACTTTACAAGCAGAAGGAGGAAGTTCCGACTGTATACTTTTACCAGTTCAACAATACGAGAATCCTACAAATGAGGGTTCCTTAGTTTTGTGTGAAGTTGAAACTGGCGAACATGAAACCCACCCATCAAATTTCAGAGCAGCAGCAGCCTCTGTTGTTACTGACGAATGGTGGTTTGGATTTGAACAAGAATATTTCTTGACTAACCCAGACGGTACAATTCTAGGTTGGGAAGATGGAACTCCTACTAGGCCACAAGGTGAATACTACTGTGCCGTTGGAGCGGCTAATGTCAAAGGAAGGGAAATAAGCGATGCACATTTGGATGCTTGCCTAGATGCAGGTATTGAGCTTACCGGTACAAATGCCGAGGTTGCTTTAGGTCAGTGGGAATATCAATGCTTCGGTAAGGGTATAAAAGCAGCTGATGACTTGTGGATGAGCAGATATATACTTTATAAAGTAGCTGAAGAATTCGGCGTATCAGTAAACATCCACCCCAAGCCAAAAACTGGAGACTGGAATGGATCAGGGATGCACTCTAACTTTTCTAATGAAGAAATGAGAACTTCAGGTAGTGAAGAGCTATTCAGTTCTATGTGCGATAAATTGGGCGAAGTGCACAAAGAAGGCATTGCATTATACGGTTCTGATAATGATATGCGCTTAACGGGATTGCATGAAACTCAGAGCATAGATCAGTTCTCTTACGGAGTTAGTGATAGAGGAGCTAGTATCAGAATTCCTATCTATACTGTTGAACATGATTGGAATGGATACTTAGAAGACAGAAGGCCTGCTTCTAATGCTGATCCTTACAAAATTGTAGCGCATATAGTCGGAACATTAACTTCTTAAGTTCGTAAATTTTATATCCGGAGACTAGCTCTCCGGATACATTTTTAGAGTGAATATATCTTTTCTCTCAGAGCTCAGCACCGGTATTGTTATTCTTGACGAAAGTCTAGAGATAATTTTTATCAACTCCTCAGCCCTTTCAATTCTCGATACCACAGAGAAGAACTCGATAGGCAACACCATTGATCAAATTTTTTATGAAGAACCTGAAAGCGTCAATGATTTTGTTGGTGCTCTTGAACTCAATAGAAATTTCACCAAAACAGATACCGTCCTAAATCTGAAGAAAGGAAAAAGGGTTTTTTGTACTTATTTAGTTCATTCAATAGAAAACAATAATGAAAAAGGCCTAATGCTTGAAATAATAAATAAAGAAAGTTCTTCTGAATTAATCGAAAGATACAGAATGAAAACAAATCAACAAATATCTCAAGATTTTGTTAGAGGCCTAGCACATGAAATCAAAAATCCTCTAAGCGGCATTAGAGGTTCAGCTCAACTTCTTAGCAATAAACTGGATAATCAAAATTTGCAAGAATACACAGATATAATAATAAAGCAGACGGATAGACTGACTTCCCTTGTAGATAATATTTTGGGACCGAATAAAAAACCCGATTTTCAGTTTCAAAATATTCACTATCCTATAGAGAATGTTCTTAAGCTTATAGATAACGAGTCTGGATACGAAGATATCAAGATAATTAAAGATTTTGATCCGAGCATTCCAGACCTATTTATTGATAGTTATTTGATCGAAAATAGCATACTCAATCTTACAAAGAATGCACGGGATGCGCTTATTGACTCAAACACCTCCAATCCTGAAATAAATATCGTCACAAGGATTTCTCATGGAGAAATGATTGACGGCGAAAAAAATGCAATGGTTTGTAAGATATCGATAATCGATAATGGACCAGGTATTCATGAAGAAATTAAAGACTCTATATTCTTTCCAATGATCACAGGCAAAGACAAAGGGACTGGACTTGGACTTTCTATTACACAAGGCATCATTTCTCAACATAAAGGCAATATACACTTTACAAGTGAGCCCAATAGAACAGAATTCTTTATTAATATTCCAGTAAATACTCAAAAAGATATAGACTTAAAGACTAGCAATGGATAAAAATGTTTGGGTAGTCGATGATGATGAATCGATCAGATGGGTTCTTGAAAAAGGTCTTTCTGATGGAGGAATGGATGTGCAAACTTTTGATTCTGCTAATAAGGTTATTAAAAAACTTGAAACAGAAAATCCGCATCTCATCCTTACAGACATTAGAATGCCTGGCCCTAGCGGAATAGACCTACTGGATAAAGTAAAAGAACTTCGACCAGATATCCCTGTAATTATTATGACTGCTCATTCAGATCTAGACAGTGCCGTTGAATCTTATGAACATGGTGCATGGGAATATTTACCTAAACCATTTGATATTGAGGAAGCATTATCAATGGTTAAAAGGGCTACATCGGCTGATGAGGTTAATAAGGAAGAACCAACAGAAACTCAGGCTGAAGTAATTGGAGAAGCTCCTGCAATGCAAGAAGTCTTTAGGGCGATAGGTAAATTATCAAATTCAAATTCAACTGTTTTGCTAAATGGCGAATCTGGTACTGGAAAAGAGCTTGTTGCAAGAGCTCTTTTCCAGCATAGTCCTAGAAAAGATAAAACCTTCATAGCCTTAAATATGGCAGATATCCCCAAAGAACTTTTAGAAGCAGAACTCTTTGGGCATGAGAAAGGTGCTTTTACTGGTGCAGATGAAAGAAGAATTGGAAGATTTGAACAGGCAGATGGAGGTACTTTATTTCTAGATGAAATTGGAGATATGCAACTTGAAACTCAAACTAGACTTTTGAGAGTGCTTTCTAATGGAGAATTTTATAGAGTTGGAGGCAGAGAGCCGATAAAAGTTGATGTCAGAATCATTACGGCAACTCACCAAAATATCGAAGATTTAGTTAAAGCTGGAAATTTTAGAGAGGACCTTTTCCATAGACTTAATGTAATTAAACTTTCCTTACCGAAGTTAAATGAAAGAAAAGAAGATATTCCAACTTTAGTAAAACATTTCTTTCAGAAATCTTCTGATGAACTTGTTGAAGAGAAAAAATATCTGTCTGCAGAAGTAGAAGACTATTTTATGACTCTTTCTTGGCCAGGCAATGTCAGGCAACTGGAAAATACTTGTAGATGGCTCACAGTCATGTCTCCAACCAGAGAAGTAAAACTGGAGGATCTACCAGATGATCTTAAAGTAGAAAATATAGAAAATATGAATGACTGGACTAAGGTCTTACAGACTTGGTCAGAGAATTATTTAGCAAAAGGTAACAACAATTTGCTTGAAGAAGCTATACCAGACTTTGAAAGAACTATCATTAAAGTTGCTCTCAATAAAACTATGGGAAGAAAAAAAGAAGCTGCGGAATTGCTCGGTTGGGGGAGGAATACTCTAACTAGAAAAATTAAAGAGCTTGGCTTAGATAACTAATTACTTTGCTTTTACAAGGGGCATGCCACTCTGTGTCCAGTTCATCATCCCACCAGAAAGAACATTTACGTTTATATAGCCCTGCTTTTTTAACTCTCCTGAGGCTTTAGAAGAAACAGTACCATTTTTACAAATTAGAATGATGCAATCTTCTTCACCAGCCTTAAAAAGTGCATCTTCTTTTAGAAGATTACTTGGTTGAAGATTCATAGCACCTGCAACTGTACCAGCTCCATATTCAGCAGAGCTTCGTAGGTCATATATGAAAGGGTTCTCTTTATTGATCAGTCTTGTCATCTCTGAATTATCAACCTTAGTACCACCTTTTCTTCTTTCATAGATAATCAAAGCCGCAATAAGTGTTAATAGGACTAAAACTGCCAAAAAATTATCACTTATAAACACGAAGAATTTATTCATATCCGGACAGGATTATATAGATTACTAAGTTAAAATATAAAAAACTTTTAACAAAATTATGAAATCAAAACTTGTTCTGGTCAGACATGGTCAAAGTGAATGGAATGCAAAAAATCTGTTTACGGGTTGGAAAGATCCTAAATTAACTGATCTAGGAATTCAGGAAGCAATAAAAGCTGGAGATTTATTAGAAACTAGAAATCTGAAATTTGATCTTATGTTCACTTCAGATTTATTTAGAGCTCAAGAGACTGGTCGCTTGATCTTAGAGCAGATGAATCAAACCGATATACAGGTTATTGAAGATCAGTCTCTTAATGAGAGAAATTATGGAGACTTAGCAGGGCTTAATAAAGATGAAGCGAGAGAGAAGTGGGGAGAAGAACAAGTACATATTTGGAGACGATCTTTCGATGTTCCCCCGCCAGGTGGGGAGAGTCTCAAAAATACTGCTGAAAGAGTGCTTCCTTACTTTGAACTTGAAATCATGCCGAAGGTTAAAGAGGGATTAAATATCTTAGTTGCAGCACACGGAAATTCTTTAAGATCTTTGGTGATGGAATTGGAAAAGATTAGTTCTGAAGAGATAGTGAAATTAGAAATAGCTACTGGCGATCCTTTGACTTATGAATATTCGAACGGAGAATTTGTTAGGATTGATTAAAATCGAACTGTAATACCTGAAGCCTTCATGGCCTCTTTGGCTTCTTTGATAGAGAACTCTGAAAAATGAAAAATACTTGCTGCTAAAACTGCCTCAGCTCCTCCAATTTTTACTCCGTCTATTAAATGATCAAGATTTCCCACTCCACCAGAGGCTATAACAGGAATAGATATTCCAGAAGAGACTTTAGAAACTAAGTTATTGTCAAAACCTTCTTTTGTTCCATCTCTGTCCATGCTGGTAAGTAGAATTTCACCTGCTCCATATTCAGCAACTTGTTCGGTCCATTCTAAAACATCTTTACCAGTTCTATTCCTACCTCCGTAAGTAACAACTTCCCAGCTATTTTCTTTATCAGTCTTGGCTTTAGCATCAACAGCAACAACAATACATTGTGATCCAAATTTATCAGCCGCTTCCTTCACGAAGCTAGGATTCTCTACTGCTGAAGTATTTATACTTACCTTATCTGCACCAGATCTTAAAAGTTTCTTAATATCTTCTATCTTTCTTACTCCACCTCCAACGGTAAGAGGGATAAAAACCTGACTCGCTATACTTTCAACTGTCTTATAAGTCGTGTCTCTTGTCTCGTGGCTGGCAGTAATATCTAACATAGTGATTTCATCAGCTCCTTCAGTATCATATCGTTTTGCAATTTCGACTGGATCACCGGCATCACGGATATTTAAGAAATTTACTCCTTTCACTACTCTACCCTTATCTACATCAAGACAAGGAATAATGCGCTTTGCAACAGACATGATTACTTTCCTAATACCTTGAGTACATCTGCGTAAGTGAAAGCTTTCTCATAAAGTGCTCTTCCGCATATCACACCTGAAATATTCTTTTTATCTACAAGTTGGGTAATATGATCTAGAGAGGAGACACCTCCAGAAGCAATTACAGGAATTTTTGTTTGGTTTGCTAAGTCTGATGTAGCCTCGATATTAGGTCCTATCATCATTCCATCCTTTGAAATATCAGTGAAGATAATAGCTGCGATAGGATCGTCCTCAAATTTTTTGACCAGCGCGGAGGGGGAAATTCCAGAGCCCTTAAGCCAGCCTTGAGTTTTTACAACACCGTCAAGAGCATCAATACCTAGAACCAAACGATTTGGAAACTTACTACAGAAGTCTTTCAACATATCGGGTTCTTCAACAGCAGAAGTTCCCATGATAACTCTCTCTATCCCTTCATTTAAATACTCAGATGCCGACTCAAAACTTCTAATACCCCCTCCTATTTGTATTCTTTTTTCCGGAAACTCTGCAATGATAGAAAATATAATTTCTTGATTCATAGGTTGACCATTAACAGCACCATCTAAATCAACTATATGAAGAATTTCTGCCCCTTGTGAAAACCAAGAACCTGCTGTTGAGATTGGATCTTCAGAGAAGATGGTTTCTTCATCCATCTTCCCTTCCCGCAATCTAACGCATTTCCCGTTTTTTAAGTCTATTGCTGGAATTACTATCATCTAGACGCTCCAGTTTAAGAAGTTTTTATATAACTGTAATCCTGCACTCTGGCTCTTTTCAGGGTGAAACTGCACAGCAAAAATATTATCCTTCGCAAAGGACGACACAAACTTTTCACCATGAATTGTTTCGGTAAGAGCATCTTTAGATGAAGGACAGCAATAACTATGAACAAAATAGAAATAACTGGAATCTATAATATTCTTTAGTAGAAAGTGTTCTTTTAAATAATTAACTTGATTCCATCCCATATGAGGGACTTTGATATCTTTATTAGACTGAATCTTACATACTTTCCCATTCAACAAGCCCAATCCTTCGACTCCACCATTTTCTTCGCTTGATTCTAAAAGCATTTGCATACCTACACAGATAGCGAGAGTTGGTTTCTTTTTAACTTCTTCAAGCACAGTTTCTTTTAAATCAATAGAAAAAGCCTCCATGCAATCCTTAATGGCACCCACTCCTGGAAAAACCAATTTATCAGAAGCTTTAATAACTTCCTGGTCAGAAGTTATAACTATATTCTCTTTTTGTGAGACTGCCTCCAGGGCCTTGCTCACAGAGTGAAGATTACCCATCCCATAATCGATAACAGCAATTTGTGTCATCTATTAAAGTCCTACAAAGCTCCTTTTGTTGACGGGATAATATCGGCCTGCTTTGAATCTATTTCCAGAGCCATTCTTAATGCTCTTCCAAAAGCTTTAAAAATGGTTTCAATTTGATGATGCGTGTTTTCACCATAGAAGTTCTCAATGTGAAGAGTCATAAAAGCGTGATTACTGAGTGATTGAAAGAAATGTTCGAACATATTGACATCAATGCCCCCAACCTCTTGTTTGACAAAATCGACTTTCATAAACAATCCTGGTCTTCCTGAAAAATCTAATACAACTCTTGAGAGAGCTTCATCCAGTGGGATATAGGACTGGCCATATCTTCTTATACCCTTTTTATCTCCTATTGCTTTATTAAAGGCTTCTCCTAGTGAAATACCTATATCTTCGATTGTGTGGTGATCGTCAATATGCAAATCTCCCTTAGCTTTAATACTAAGATCAATCATTCCATGTCTGCCTATCTGATCAAGCATATGTTCAAGAAAAGGTAATCCGGTATCAAACTCTGTTTTACCTGTCCCGTCTAGATTTAGCTCAATAGCTATTTGGGTCTCTGAAGTATCTCTATTTACAACTACCTTTCTCATAATAAATTCCAATAAGGGCGCGCATTATATCTAATATGTTCAAGTTCTTCATTACTAGTACAATTAAGGTAATATTTTTATGTCTGAACTAAGTAAAAAACTGATCAAATGGCACAAGAAATCAGGTCGTAAAGATTTGCCTTGGCAGATTCAAACAAATCCTTATAAAGTTTGGATATCTGAAGTCATGCTTCAGCAGACTCAAGTACAAACTGTTATACCTTATTACCTAAGATTTTTAGATA
Organism: uncultured SAR86 cluster bacterium; assembly: GCA_902604855.1. Classification (GTDB taxonomy): domain Bacteria; phylum Pseudomonadota; class Gammaproteobacteria; order Magnimaribacterales; family Magnimaribacteraceae; genus Magnimaribacter. The sequence goes on from CACLAF010000003.1 coordinate 76,797, forward strand.
GATTCCCTGATATCAATTCACTTGCTGAATCCAATGAAAATGAAGTTTTAAGTTACTGGTCCGGGTTGGGTTATTACTCAAGAGGAAGGAATTTACTTAAGTCTGCAAAGATTCTTCAAAAAGATTTTAATTCCATAATGCCTCAATGTTCTGAAAAATTAGAATCATTGCCTGGAATTGGAAAATCGACTGCTGGAGCTATTCTCTCATTAGGCTTTAAACTAAAAGCTCCTATTCTAGATGGAAATGCAAAGCGACTATTAGTCCGATATTTTAAAGTGGAGGAACCTATTGATTCTACTAAGACAATTAAGAATTTATGGGAAATAGCCTCTAAGAATTTGCCTCTTCAAGAATGCGATATTTACACTCAGTCAATTATGGATGTGGGCTCCTTGATATGTAAAAGAAAGAGTCCTAAATGTGAAAATTGCCCATTAAATAAAACATGCCTCTCATTCAAAGCAGGTATTCAAGATTTACTTCCTCTTAAATCTCCTTCAAAGAAGAAACCAAGTAAACAGCTCTACTGGCTTCTTTTACAAAATAAAGCAGGTGAAGTTCTCTTGGAAAATAGAACCCTAAAAGGTGTATGGAAAGGTTTGTGGACCTTTTTAAGTTTTGAAGAAATAGAATCAAGAGAAAAGTTTATTAAAACACTCCCGAAAGGGTATGAATTTATAGAACAAGATTTAAAGCTCAAACACACTTTCACTCACTACAAATTAGATATAAATACTAGTTTAGTAAGATTAAATGAAGATTTCCAAAATCTAGATAATAATAAAGTATGGTTTAATAACAAAGAATTATCACAGATTGGCCTGCCAATGCCTGTGACCAAAATTTTAAAAGATCATATTAAAGATGCGCAAAGTTTTTTGTAGAAAATACGGTGAAGAGTTAGAAGGCTTAGATAAACCTCCCTATCCAGGACAAAAAGGTGAAGATATATTTGATAATGTGTCAAAAAAAGCTTGGGAGGAATGGTTGGAACATCAAAAAATGCTCATTAATGAAGGTCAAATAAACCTTGCAGATAGGGACTCTCGAAAATGGTTAAATGAGCAAATGGATCTTTTTCTATCTGGAAAAGATTACGCAAAACCAACCGGTTTCAAGCCAGTTGAGTAAAACCTACTTTTTTAGAGTCAATTAATTGTATACAATCGCAACACCTTAAATGCCCAGATAGCTCAGTCGGTAGAGCAAAGGACTGAAAATCCTTGTGTCGGTGGTTCGATTCCACCTCTGGGCACCACTTCCCAATGTTTTAGCTTCATGGCATATAAACCAAATTTACTTCATCAAAGACTGAATCAATTCAGGATTTTCTTGAAAAGCAATTCCTATACTTTCACTTAATTTAACGGCATCTTCGCTAACCATTAACACGGTCTTCTCAGTCATAACAGATTGTTTCTTATTGATAGAAATTCCTTCCTGAGTTTTCATAAAATTGTAGAGTGCTAATATTTCATCGTCAGAATAAATATCTTTGTACAAGTTAGGAACTTTTTTCTCTATGCTGATTAAATATTCGTCTATAAAAGGGTCTAAAAAATCACTCATTGCTTTACCATTAACATTTAAACCTGCTGACTCCATCATGGTATACATAGAATTTTTCATTGAATCTGCTTGTTGCGATAGGAATTGTTCTTGAACAATGAAATCTACCATTTCATCAACAGATATCTCATCAGCAATGATATTGGTATTAAGGATTATTAATAAAGAAATAAAAATTTTATTCATTAGGTGAATATACAAAAGAAAAGTTATGAATAGAAGCATAATGCTAGAAAAAACATTATCCGCATTCTAGTTGACCTAAATCTTTTGGAGTTTTAAGGTTAATCTTTCATCACAAGAAGGAGAAATTATGAAAGTTGTTCTAATCACAGGATGCAGTACAGGCATAGGTTTTGCAACTGCAAAGCAGTTCTCTCTAGGAGATTATCAAGTAATTGCTACAGCAAGAAGTCCAAAATCCTCCAATGAATTAGTCGAGCTTGGGGAAAAAGAAAATGTCTTACTCAAAGAATTAGATGTTTGTGATCAAAAATCTGTCGATAAGCTTTTTGATGAATTAAATAATTTTGAAATAGATGTTTTAGTTAATAATGCGGGCGTAGGAGGATCTGGATCTGTTGAAAACGCAGAAATGGAATTTGCAAAACTTCTAATGGAGACAAACTATTTTGGGGCTCTCAGAATGATAAAGAAAGTTATTCCATCAATGCGCATAAAGAAATCTGGAGCTATAATAAATGTATCTTCTCAAGCAGGAAGGCGCCCTTTTGCTTTGATGAGTCACTACTGTGCTACAAAATATGCTCTAAATGGATTATCAGAAAGTATGGCTCATGAGCTTGCTCAATTTAATATCCGAGTAACACTAATAGAGCCTGGAACAGTTATTACACCTATTTTTGGGAAAGGGAATTCTATACCTGAAGATGAAAAAGATTACTCCATATTTCAGGGAAGAATGATAAGACAAGTTACAAAAGGACTTACTGAGTTGGGTTGTGGCCCAGAGGTAATTGCAAAATGTATGGTAGATTTTGTGACAACAGATGATCCTAAATTACACTACCTTTTGGATAAAGATGCTGTTGATAATGTTGATATTTACCAGAAATATGGACCTGAAACTTGGGTTTCTGATGGGAAAATTTTAGATGATGACGAATTTTTTAATACCATGAAAGATAGGTATGGTTACGAAATTGGTTAGGTCCCAAGCCTAGAAAAGTATGGAAAAGAATAATTAATTGAAATTGCTAACATTTATCTCACTAATTACTGAAATTTAATGTGTATTATCCTGCATTGATAGTCTTTATTCTTACTCTTGTTCCTTTGTTTTTTACAAAGTTGCTTTTTATTACTGACTGGGAAAGGCCTAAAGATTTAAATGGGATAGATGCTAGAGTGATTATCTTCTGGGGCTATGTGTTTGGGATGGTTCTACCGATAGGTCTTGTAGCATTCAGAGGTTATATTATTTAGAAATATGAAGACTCCGTTGATATTTTTATTTTGCGTAGTGATATTTGTAATCTCTATGGTGTGGCTTTCTGCTTAATTGTAATGAAAGGCCTGGAACTAGAACTCCAAACTCTCCTATAATTAGTGAATAAATGTTTATTAAAACTATATCTTTTTTACTTTTCTTTTTTTGTACCTTCTTTTTACTGATAGGTGTTTATTTAATAAGCGTCTCATTGACTAATTTCCAAGGAGAACTGCTAATAGTAAATCTCCTATCTTCTTTGATGTGTTTTGCAATTTCTGGAGCTTTATATCTTCTTAGAAAAAAATTAAATGAAAAAAATATTGATTAGTTATTTCAATATTCAAATGAAAAAATTACTAGTCTTATACCTTATTTCGTTCGCTTCACTTAGCGTTTATTCAAACTACACATTAGATCAAGAAACGACAATTGCAGAGATCAATGGAATCTCGCTTGCTTACAAAAGTATTGGCATGGAGGAAGATCCACCTGTATTAATGGTAATGGGCCTACTGGCGTCACATAAAGTTTGGGGAGAAACCATTGTCAATGGGCTTGTCGATTCCGGATACAGGGTTATCCTCTTTGACAATAGAGATACAGGAGATAGCGAGAAGCTAGATAGGCTAGGAAGACCCAACCTTTATTGGAAGTACTTTCTTTATTCCTTGGGCATTAGTTTTAATGTGCCATATACACTTGAAGATATGGCATATGATGGTGTTGCATTGTTAGACCACCTTGATATTGAAGAAGCTCATATAATTGGAGCTTCTATGGGGGGCATGATAGCTCAAATGATAGCGTCGAAATTTCCAGATAAGACGATCAGCTTAGTATCTCTTATGTCATCTCCTAGAATTCCGAAAACGTCTGAGATTTCACAAGGAAATCAAGAAAATCTAAGAAATATGGAAAATGTTGATACAGAAGGTGCGCGAGAATATGGCTTTTATCCACGAGCAATGCCTAGGCAATTGACTGCAATTTTTAAGGCTGGAGACAGGTCTGATATTGTAAAAAATATCTCTGTACCAACGCTGGTACTTCATGGAGAAGATGATGCTCTATTACCTGTAAGCTATGGAAGACTTACCTCAGAACTCATACCAAACTCAACATTTAAAGTTTACAAAGATATGGGTCATAATTTACCCAGAGAAGTTATACCTATTTTGATCGAGGATATTGTAAATTTTTATAAAAAAGTAGATGAAGTTCTTTAATAAAGAAAATAAATTATATCCACCAATCGAACCTTATGATTCTGGCTATATAAAGCAAGGAATCCATGAAATTTATTATGAGCAATGCGGGAATCCCAAAGGTAAACCTGCAGTATTCCTTCATGGTGGGCCTGGTGGAGGTGCTGGCAGTTTTTCTAGAAGATTCTTTAATCCTAAGAAATATCGTATAGTTCTTTTCGATCAGAGAGGATGTGGAAAAAGTAAACCCCACACTTGTCTTGAAAATAATACTACTTGGCATCTAGTTGAAGACATTGAGTCAATAAGAAAAAAATTAAGCATAGATAAGTGGCTTGTTTTTGGTGGTTCTTGGGGTAGTACTCTTGCTTTGGCCTATGCGCAGAGTCATCCTCAAAACGTAACAGAGCTCGTTTTAAGGGGTATCTTTATGTTGAGACATAAAGAAATCCAATGGTTCTATCAATATGGAGCAAGCGAATTATATCCGGAAGCATGGCAGGGATTTTTGAATGAAATTCCAAAAGGCAAGAGAAGCGATTTGGTAGAAGCCTATAGGGAAATCTTTAATGGAGATAATGAAGAAAAAAAATTATCAGCAGCAAAAGCCTGGTCTAAATGGGAAGCATCTACAAGTTTCATTAATCATAATCCCGAAGCTGTAAAAGATTCTGTGGACAGCAAATTTGCATTAGCTTTTGCTCTCATTGAAAACCATTATTTTGTGAATAATGGTTTCTTAGAAAATGAAAATCAACTTCTAGATAATATCGATAAAATCAGAGATATCCCTGCTGTAATAATTCAAGGAAGATACGATGTTGTATGTCCGCCTACGACTGCTTATGAGCTTCATTCAAGATGGCCGGAATCTGAACTAAAAATAGCTCCTTTTTCAGGCCATTCAGCATTCGAAAAGGAAATAACACACCTACTAATAGAAACAACAGATAGATTTTCCAAAACCTAATATTCAAACATGGCAAAAATTTTAAAATTCCCTATTCTGATAACTTTGATTCTGTGTAGTCCACTCTTTTACGCTGAGGGCAATCACAAAATCTTCAATCTAGGAGATTTTGATCTAGAGAGTGGAATCACATTACCAAATGCTAAGTTATCTTATGTAACTCATGGAAAATTAAATAAGGAAAAAGATAATTTAATAGTTGTTCCTTCTGCATACCTTGGTGATCATCATGGATTTGATTTTTTAATTGAACCTGGCAAAGCTCTGGATCCTGAAAAATATTTCATAGTTGCTACAGATATGTTTCAAAATGGTTTGTCTAGCTCACCAAGCAATACCCTACCTCCATTTGATGGGCCGAATTTCCCTTTAATTTCAATAAGAGATAATGTGAAGGCAGGATATAAATTGGTTACTGAAATTTTTAAAGTTAAAAAGATAAAAGGTGTTGTAGGATTCTCTATGGGAGCTCAACAGGCCTTTCAGTGGGCTGTAAGTTATCCAGATTTTGTTGAGAAAATAGTGGGCATAGCAGGCTCAGCGGTAGAGTATCCGCATGGTATAGTAAGACTGGAAGGTTTTATATCTGCAATTAAAGCAGATGCCTCTTTTACAAATGGTCAGTACTTGTCCCCACCTGAGGTAGGACTCAGAGCAGGAGGAGCGCACTGGGCTAGTTGGGGCTGGTCTCAAGAATGGTATCGACTAGGCCTCTACGAAGAAATGGGCTTGAAAGATACTGATGAAGTTATAAATTGGTTTGAAGAATTTGTATTATCTTGGGATGCCAATAATCTAATAGCTCTAGCTAGAACTTGGCAAAATAATAATATTGGTAATACACCAGGATTTAATGGAAATTATTCAGAAGCACTAGGATCAATAAAAGCTGATGTCTTATATATGCCGAGCGAAACGGATATGTATTTTCATATTGATGCCTTAACCAGAGAAGCTAATATGATTCCTGGAGTAAAACTTAGAGTAATACCTTCGCTTTGGGGTCACATAGCTGGAGCAGGCTTTACAAGCGAAGATATAGAATTCATGAATAATGAAATAATAGAGTTTTATAAATAATTTCTATTTTTTATCCTGAATTACATATAAGTTCTTTTTGGTTTAAACTTTATCTATGGGGAATATAAAGCACGTAACAACCATCACTCCGGTTGAAGAAATATTAAATATTTTAGATGAGGACGCGGGTGTTATTATTGATGACTTTCTTGAATCAGCAGACTTAGCTCAAATTAAAAAAGATCTTCGACCCTTCCTGACTGTTACTAACAATGGTCAAGATGAATTCACTGGTTTCGAGACTAAAAGAGTTGGTGCTCTATTGGCCAGATCAGAAACATGTCAAAATTTAGCGCTGGATCCTTTAATAAATAAACTAGCAGAGGGATTTTTAGGACCTCACTGCGAAAATTATCAACTGCATTTCTCTTCTGCTATCCAAATTGGACCGGGAGAATCAAGTCAAATTCTTCACAGAGATCGGGGAGTTTGGGGAGGATATATTCCAAGAAAAATCGAAACACAATTCAGTACCGTCTGGGCAATTAATGATTTCACTAAAGAAAATGGAGCAACACAAGTAGTCCCTGGATCGCATAAATGGGATAAAAATAGACAACCACAGATTGAAGAAATTGCTTATGCAGAAATGAAAGCAGGATCTGTATTTATTTATACTGGATCGGTATTGCATGGTGGTGGAACTAACACAACTGAGGAAACTAGATTAGGAATTTTCTTGCACTATGCACCTAGCTGGTTGAGGCAACAAGAGAATCAATATCTCTCATATCCTCCGGAAGTCGCTAAAAAATTTACTCCTGAACTTCGTTCTTTGATTGGCTACTCTAAGGGGGGATATGTTCTTGGATTCTTTACCGATCCAAATGATAAAGAAGGTAGATTGGAGTCAGTATCTCCTGAAAAATTATTTGGTGATTCAAAAGATAAATATGCAACTTTAGCTACACCTGAAAAGCTAGTAAAAGAATCTTCAAGAAAATAAGCTAAAGGATTAGTGGATAACAGAACCCAAGAGTTTCTTACAAAACCTATCGTGCCATTGCTGATAAGAATGTCAGCTCCAAATACCATAGCTTTTTTTATCCAATCAATAGTTGTACTTACTGAAGTCTGGTTTATTAGTAAGTTGGGAACAAAGTCTCTTGCTGCAGTAGCGCTTGCTTTTCCATTATTGATGCTAACACAAACTATGTCCGGTGGCGCACTCGGAGGAGCTATCAGCTCAGCTATAGCTCGAAGCATGGGGGCTAATGATATAGATCGCGCAGAAAAATTAATTTGGCATTCAATAGTTATCTCGATTTCTGGAGCATTTACCTTTTTAATTTTATTTTTATTATTTGGGAAAGATCTTCTTTATTTACTGGGAGGTAGAGGAGAAATTCTTGAAGAATCCTATTTGTATTGCTCAGTTCTCTTCTTTGGAGGAATACTGATATGGCTATCAGGAAGTTTAAGTGCCGTCTTAAGAGGGATGGGAAATATGCGCTTTCCTGCAACACTCATGATCTTTGCTTCTCTTCTACAAGTACTTCTCTCTGGAGGATTTATTTTGGGGTGGTATGGATTTCCTAAACTAGGGGTCGCTGGTGCCGCTGTCGCAGCCTTGATCAGCAGTATGATTATGGTATCGATAATAATCATGAAGCTCTTATCTACCTCAGTTCCGGCGATGCTGAAACGAGAAAAATTAATTTTGAGTAAACCCCTATTCTCTAATATCTTTGAGGTGGCTATTCCAGCATCGGCCTCTCCACTTTTAACTGTGGGCACAATATTAGTTTTGACCGGTTTAGTTGGAACCTTCGGAACAGAAGCTCTTGCAGGATATGGCATTGGTTCGAGGGTAGAATTTCTTATGATTCCTCTTATTTTTGGGATTGGCACGGCCATGACATCTATTGTGGGTGCGAATATAGGCGCAAGTAACATAGTGAGAGCAGAGAGAGTTGGTATTTATGGTGGATCAATGGCGGGTTTAGTTTCAGTGTTTATAGGCTTTTCTTTGGCCTTATTTCCTGACTTGTGGATCCATTATTTTACTGATGACCCAAAAGCTTACGAAGTCACAAAAAAATATATTCAAATTGTCGGCCCTTTTTATGCCTTTCAAGGGATAGGTCTTTCTCTATATTTTGCTTCTCAAGGCGCTAACGCAATGTTTTGGCCGACAGTGGCGACGATTGCAAGATTTTTGATAGCAGGCTTAGGGGGAAGTATTTCAGTTTATATCTTGGGATTTGGTATAGAGTCGATTTTCTTATCCTCTTCGATAGCAATGATGATTTTCGGCACTATGATTTTTGTCTCACTAAAAAGAGGAGCCTGGAGAAAGCATGGCCCTAAATATTCTTAACTTCGCCAGATTTGAGCATGGCTCTATTTTTTGGTTGATAGGTCACGATATATGCCCTCCTCTCTTGATTAGATTGATTAGGCTTCGAGCCGTGAACTATATGTTGATTAAAAAAGATAAGAGATCCTGCTGAGGCTATTAAATCAACTGCATAATCGATATCGAATGCATTTTGGTCCGTAAAAAATCCTCCTAATTGAGAATTATCAAATGTTCCAGGTAAACAACCTTTCTTATGACTACCTTTAATAACACTGAAACATCCATTTGATTCGTCAGCATCATCTAAACAGATATAAACATTAGGTAAAGTATCGACATCTTCACTATCATGAATCCAGTATGGTGAATCTTGATGCCAGCCAAACCCAGACCCAATTTTTGGTCTCTTGAGGTTCAGCTTATCCGTCCATAAACTAACTTCGTCTAGAGACAAGATAGATCTTATTGGATCAGTTAATTTTCTATCTGCAATAATCTTTTCAAGATCTGAATTGAGAGAATGAGCTGGTTCGATAACTCTTAAGAACTCTTGATGAGGCTCTGGTTCAAATTGAAGAGTCAAGTAATCAATATCAACAAATCTCTTTGCATCTAAGAAATACTCTTTGCCTTCTCCGGCTATTGAGTGAGCTTTTGAAACAGTAGTCTCAAAGAAATCCCTGAAAATATCTATTTCAGTTGAAGAAAACTGATTTTCTCTAAGGATATAACCATCATTCTTATATTGAAGTTTCTCGTGATCTGATAGGAAATACGACACCTCTTTTCAAATCAACGAAATAGCCATCATTACCAGACAAACAATAGAGACTCCCCAAACGAGTGTTCTGAGGTACAAAATACCAAACATATAAGCGAAGTAATAAAGCACCCTTGAGCCTAACCAGAACATCGCTAGATTATAATTATCAATTTCCAAAACTATAGACAGAATGGCAAGTGCTAAAAATGCAGGTAGACTTTCTAAGATATTAGACCCTGCTCTTCTGGTTCGGCCAACAACTGGGGCCTCTTCAACAGATCCTTCTCTATTTGAGATGAGAAAATCTAAGTTTTTGCTATTCAGTACTGCTGGAGTTAAAAGTTGAATTAAGGTTAGTAATAAAGAGAGAATAATTAATGTGATCATTGCAAATTTCCTGTGTTAATCTCCTGGAGAGATTAAACTAGATTCAGCTGATTTCAAAACATAATTTAGAGGTTATATGAGATTTCTGAGAAGAATTTTCACCATCAAAGAAGTGCCGTCTGTGAGCTGGAGCTCTGACTTTCCACTCAATACTAAGCCGAGATCTTATACAGCCATTATGTTGATTACTGGACTATTTTTCTTTGGTTTAGGTGAAGCAATTATCATAGGAAGCGGATCTGGCGTAAGTCCTTGGACTGTTTTGGCTCAAGGTATTTCGATAAAGACTGATCTTTCTGTGGGTACAACAACTTTCCTAATAAGTATTGCAATCCTTATTTTCTGGATACCGCTTAAGCAAGTCCCTGGAATTGGAACGATTCTTAATGCAATTATTATTGCCTCTACCATAGACTTAACTTTGCCTTATTTACCCCAACCAAATGATACTTACTTAAAGCTATTACAAGCATGCATAGGGATATTTTTTGTAGGTTTGGGAAGTGGAATTTACCTGATCAGTAATCTTGGACCCGGACCAAGAGATGGCTTGATGATAGGGCTACAAAAGCAGACTGGTACTTCAATACCACTAATAAGAACCATTTTGGAATTATCAGCGGTAATTTCGGGATGGCTACTTGGCGGAGTTGTAGGTATTGGGACGGTTCTATTTGTTTTTGGTATTGGTCCTTGCGTAGGGATAGGACTCACACTTGTAGAAAAGATTTCAAAGAAAGCTTAAATTAAAGACTTGAAAAGAAAGTTATTGTTCCTTCTAATGGTCTAATAACTTTTAGAAATAAACATGAAAAGAACTGTAACCATACCAGCAACATTTATAAGTATTGCCCTAGGAGTCCTTATTGCTCTAGCGGGCAGTCAAGGGTCAGAACTCTACTACGGAGTGGCACTATTTGCCTTATGTGCAAGTGTTAGCTATTTGCTGCACTGGATAATATTCATACCCTCTTATATTTACCAAACAGAACATTATTTTGATCTAACAGGTTCTATTTCTTATCTTAGCGCTATAGGTTTGGGTTTTTATCTCAATCCATCTATGGACCCTAGGGACTTATTGATTGGTGTTTTGATAGTGATTTGGGCTGTAAGACTTGGGACATTCCTCTTCTCAAGAGTTAAACAAGATGGGAAAGATGGAAGATTCACAATCATGAAAACTCAATTCCATTGGTATATCATGACTTGGACTTTGGGAGGTCTATGGGTCTTTCTAACAATGGCAGCAGGATTAGCTGCAATTACATCTAATGTAAATATTCCTCTTGGATTGATGGCTTATCTGGGATTAGCCTTATGGATTCTAGGCTTTTCGATTGAGGTTATTGCTGATAAGCAAAAAAGGGATTTCAAGAAACAACAAAATAAAGAAAAAGAATATATTACGTCTGGTCTTTGGGCCTGGTCTAGACATCCCAACTATTTTGGAGAAATCACCTTATGGGCTGGACTAACTTTAATAGCCCTTCCAGTATTGAGCGGGTGGCAGTTAGTCACCCTCATCTCTCCAATTTTTGTCTATGTTCTCTTAACAAGAATAAGTGGCATTCCAATGCTTGAAAATAGAGGAATGAAAAAATGGGGCTCTGATCCAGAATATATAGACTATTTGGAAAGAACGCCTTCATTGCTTCTAAAAAAACCCAATAAATAGTTTATTTCTCACATTGAAGCCCAACGATCTTTATTCCAACTTGATTGCAGATGGGCAACTCAGCTTTGATAAAGAGCAAAAGTTTCTCTTAGATAAGTTAGACAAATTAAATGGGGAACTTATGAAGCGCTCTAAGTCTTGGTTCAAACGTAAAAGAATAAAAGGGCTATACATCAGAGGAGAAGTCGGAAGAGGCAAGACTCAAATGATGGATATCTTCTTTGAAACTTTAGATTTAAAAAAGAAGAAAAGAATTCATTTCCATAGATTTATGAAATTGCTGCATGAAGATCTAGATGAGCTTTCAGGACAGAAAGACCCGCTTAAGATTGTGGCTGATAATATATCTAAAGATACTGAAGTGTTATGTTTTGATGAGTTTTATGTTGAGGATATTGGTGATGCTATGCTTCTTGGTAGATTCATTAATGAGTTATTTGAAAAAAAAGTAACATTAGTAACTACATCTAACACTCATCCCGATAACCTTTATAAAGATGGTCTTCACAGAAGTAGATTCCTGCCTGCAATTGAATCGATTAAAGAAAATTGTGAGATTTACGAATTAGACTCTGAGCAAGATTATCGTCTTAGAACTCTAGAACAACTAGAAATATTTATTATTGGGGAAAAAGAGGAAGGCATAAGTGAACTTGAATCAAATTTTTCAGAACTTACAAATAATGACTATCTTGATGGAGAAAATATTGAAGTTCTTGGAAGAAAGATTAAGACAATAAAGCTCTCACAAGGTTCAGTTTGGATATCTTTCAGCGAGATTTGCGAAGGTCCAAGAAGTGCGAAGGATTACATTGAAATTTGTAGTGAATTTCACACTCTCTTTGTATCTGATGTTCCGATCTTTCAATCATCTAATGATGATTCAGCACGAAGGTTTATCGCTTTAGTAGACGAATGTTACGAGAGAAATGTAAACCTAATCCTTTCTATGGAGACGGGATTAAATGAAATATATGCAGGAGAAAGGTTATCTGAACCTTTCAAGCGAACTACTAGTCGGCTTGAAGAAATGAGGTCAAGAGAATATCTCTCGAGACCTCACATCATATAACTAGACTGACTGAAGCATTTTTATTTCTGGCGCCCCTGCCATGAAAGCACCCATTTTTGCACCAAGCTCTCTGAAATAGTCAGTTTTCCCGTGAGCATCTTGTGCTTCTTGATCTTTGTATCTTTCAAGAAAAACATAAGTTGTGTCATCTTCTTTATATAAATCGTAATAGACTACACCATCTTCGTGTGCATTCACTTTCTCAACCAATTGAGATGCTACGGCTTCGAAATCTGCTCCAGAACCCTCTTTAATTTTTAAAGTAGCAACTACTCCTATCATTTTTTTCTCCCTTATTTTTAAATTAGATGTAGACTTTAGATAGTTTCAAACAAATAATCGAGAACTTTTTTTAGCATGGAAAACTTACTTATTATTGGAGCCGGACAATCCGCTATACAATGCATTTCGACTTTAAAGAAAGAAGGTTACTCTGGCTCAATTACTTTAGTTGGAGAAGAGGAACACCTTCCATATCAAAGACCGCCTTTGTCGAAAGGGTTTCTAGAGGATAGTATCGGCAAAGAAAGATTATATTTTAAGAAACTTGAATTTTTTACTGAAAATAAAGTTCAACTCTATCTTGGGTTGTCTGCTGAAAAATTGGAAATCGATAATCAAAAAGTTTACCTTTCAGACAATTCAGAGCTTGAATTTGATAAATTAGTTTTTACTACTGGTAGTAGAGTTAGATGTTTAGATTTTCCGGGCAGTGAGCATAAATCAATATTCTATTTGAGAGATCTAGATGATGCCGAGGCAATAAAAAATGATTTAGAAACTAGTGACAATATAGTCATTATTGGTGCTGGTTATATCGGACTTGAGGCAGCGGCAATCGCGGCAAAAAAAAATAAAATAGTCACTATTATTGAAATGGCTGATCGAGTGATGAATCGAACAGTTGATCCTCAAATATCTGAATATTATTTGAATCTGCATCAAAGCTATGGAGTTAAATTCCATTTCAATACGAGCTTAGAAACTATTAATAAAGTATCTGATTCATTGGAGGTGGTTTGCTCTGATGGTTCTGAAGTGAAGGCAGATTCGGTTCTTATTGGTGCTGGCGTCGTGCCTAATATAGAACTTGCAGAAGAAGCTGGTATCTACTGCGACAATGGAATAGTTGTGGATGAGTTTGGCCAAACTAATTTTAAAAATATTTATGCTTGTGGAGATTGCACAAATCATCCTAATAAAATTCTAAATAAAAATCTTAGATTAGAATCAGTTCATAATGCTATGGAACAAGCAAAAACTGTAGCCTCCTCCATTATGAATAATCCGATGGAATATAGTCAGGTACCATGGTTTTGGTCAGATCAATATGATCACAAACTTCAGATTGTTGGACTTTCTGGTGATCATGACTTAGTTACGATGAGAGGTACTACTAATGATGCCAAATTCATGCTTTTTTATACTAAAGATGAGGAATTAATAGCTGTTGACGCAATAAATAACCCAAAAGAGTTCTTAATTAGTAGAAAGCTAGTAGCAAATAAAGTTAAAATAAAACCTAACGTGATTTCCGATCTAAATACAAACTTAAATGATTTAATTTGATGAAAAAAACTATCGAGACAGAATACGCGCTTGGACAAGTTGTTAAGCATAAATACCTCGACTTTAGAGGAGTGATTTATGATGTCGATCCTGAATTCAATAATACTGAAGAATGGTATCAATCAATTCCAGTTGCCATAAGACCTAAAAAAGATCAGCCTTTTTATCACGTATTCGCTGAGAATGATCAAGTATTTTATTCTGCATATGTTTCTCAGCAGAATCTATTAGTTGATGACAGTCATATTCCTGTTGAACATCCCGATGTACCAATTTTCTTTGGGGGATTTGATGGAGAGTCTTACGAGATACTGGAAAATAGTAAAAACTAGACTTTTACTTAGCCTGTTCATAGGCTAAACCAATACAACATAAGAAAACATCCATAGCAGTATCTAGTTCATCCAAAGAACAGGCTGTAGGAGCTATTCTGATAAATTTGTCTTCTTCGTCTAAGCCATAAGGATGAGTGGCTCCAGCTGGAGTTAGTTTCAACCCGAGCTCGGAAGCCAAGCTAATAATTTTTTTTGCTAAGCCTATGTCGGCTTCAAAAAGCAGAAAATAGCCACCTTTGGGTCTAGTCCATTTACCATAATTTTGTGACTCTAATTTAGTGATAACGAGATCAAACTTAGGCTTGATTATGTCAGCATGTCTTTTCATATGATCCTTTAAATCAATCTGACTAAAAAATCTTATATGTCTCGCTTGATTTAATTTATCGGGACCTATCATTAAGGAAGAATAGAATGGTAGAAACTTATCTTGATTATTAAGCGACATAGCAATGAATGCTATACCGGCACCAGCAAAAGTTATCTTAGAACTGGAGCCAAACTGGACAACCGCATCTTCACAACCTTTAGTTTTTGCCATGTCAAATATGTCATCAAAAGATGAGTCATCGTAAAGGTCGTGAACAGCGTAGGCATTATCCCAGAATATCAATGTTTTATTTTTTGTTTTGCCAAAGACTTCAAGTAAACCATCTATAGTCTGATGACTATAAATTTCTCCAGTTGGATTTGAATATTTTGGCACACACCAGATCCCTCTAATAGAGTCATCTGAATCAATTAATCTTTTGACTTCCTCTAAATCAGGTCCACTGCCTGTCAAAGAAACTGGGATCATATTAATACCGAATTTTTCGCAGAGATTAAAATGTCTATCATAACCAGGGACCGGACATAATACTGATATCCTTTTCTTACTGTTCCAAGGGCCCTCTCCAATGCCCTCTACAAATAGAAAAGACAAAAATTGGGACATTAAAGCTAAGCTACTATTCCCTCCAGCCCATACATATTCTTTGGAACATCCTAAAATCTCTGCACCTAACTCACGACAAGAATCTAAGCCTTTAATCTCGCCATAATTTCTTATATCGACACCATCATATAAAAAGTCATTTTCAGAAGAATTTATCAATTCATTTGATAAATCAAGCTGATCTGATGATGGTTTGCCCCGAGTAAGATCTAGAGAAAGTTCTTTAGATTTGAGCTCTTCAAACTTTGAAAAATAGTCCATTTATTTGAGTTGGATATAAAAAAAAGTGATTTTAACATTGGCTTAAGTCGATAGATATATAAAAGACTTATGATCAAATTTCATACAATCTCTTTTCAAGCTGATAATAATTGACTATCAAGAATCCGTTAACAAACTTATCCACATTAATGGGGGATAAAGATCAGATTCAGTGAGACATATTTTAGAGGAAATAGTACAATCTATATCTAACAAAGACCTTTGAATAAGAAAACTTCTCTATATCAAAACCATCTGGAAGCCAAAGCTAAAATGGTAGACTTCCATGGCTGGGACATGCCAATTAATTACGGCTCTCAAATAGAAGAGCATCATGCAGTGAGAGAAGGTTGTGGTATTTTTGATGTATCTCACATGACAATTCTTGACTTCGAAGGCAGCGAATCCGAAATTTTTATCAGGAAACTGATCGCAAATGATGTAAGGAAACTTTTAGAGAATTATTCTGGTCTTTATTCTGCTATGTTGAATGATAAAGGGTACGTTATAGATGACCTAATAGCTTATCGCATGGACAAAGGATTTCGACTAGTTGTTAACTGTGCAACTAGAGGTGAGGACTTGAAATGGATATCAGCGAGAGCTAAAGAATATGATGTAAACATGCTAGAAAGAGATGATCTGTCAATGGTCGCTATTCAAGGTCCACAATCTCCAAATGTTCTTAAGAACTTTCCTGCACCAATAGATTTTCTAAAAGAGAAAAAAAGACAGCAAGGAATTTTTCAAGATGATATCTTCGCAGCAAAAACTGGTTACACCGGGGAATTAGGATTTGAAGTGATACTGCCTAATGAAAAAGCCATAGATCTCTGGAATATAGCAATCAGTGAAGGAGCTAAACCGATCGGCCTTGCAGCTAGAGATACACTTAGACTTGAGGCTGGTATGAATTTGTATGGTTTTGAGATGGATGAGACTATCTCGCCTTTCGAATGCAATATGGGCTGGACAGTTTGTTGGCAAGATGACCAAAGAGATTTTTTTGGTAAAGAAAGCTTAATAAAACAGAAAGAATCAAATGATCTTAAAGAACTTGTTGGTATAATTACAGACGAAAAGGCGATACTAAGGCAAGGACAGAAAATACACCTTGAGAAAGAAAATCATGCACGCGGAGTTGTCACCAGTGGAAGTTACTCACCAAGCCTAAAGAAGCCTATAGCATTAGCTAGATTACCAAAAAGTGAAAGTACTTCATGTTTTGCAGATATTAGAGGTAAGAGGGTAAAAGCTATAATAGGTACGCCAAAATTTATTAAAGAAGGAAAGCTTATTTTCAAGGAAAAAGTATGAGTTCAGATAACGAAGTAAGATATTTATCCAGCCACGAATGGGGCAGAATTGATGAAGATGGGATTCTTACAGTAGGTATCAGTGAACACGCACAAGATCTTCTTGGAGATATAGTATTTGTTGAGCTGCCAGATATCGGTGATATGCTAGAAGCTGAGGGAGAGTCCGCAATAGTGGAGTCTGTTAAAGCAGCCTCTGATGTCTATTCACCTCTTACTGGTGAAGTTATTGAGATCAATGAAAAGCTCATTGATGAACCGGAAATAATCAATAATTCTCCATTAGAAGATGGTTGGTTTTTCAAAATTAAAATTGATGATGATCTTCAATTTAAAGACTTACTAACAGAAGAAGAATATAACGATACTTGCGAAGACTAAAATTATTGGAAAACTTAGATAAAATAAATCTCTTTTCAAAACGCCACCTGGGTTCAGGTGAGACCGATATCAACCATATGCTTCAGGAGGTTGGATACAACTCCATGAGCTCTTTTATTGACTCAGTTGTTCCTGGATCAATCCTCAAAAGAAATGCGGTTCAAATAGGTAAAGAAAAGACTGAAGAAGAAGTCTTGGAAGAATTGAAAGCAATTGCTTCTAAAAATAAGGTTTTCAAAAGTTTTATTGGTCAGGGTCACTACAATAATTTCACACCATCTGTAATCCTTAGAAATGTTTTTGAAAATCCTGGATGGTACACCTCTTATACACCCTATCAACCAGAGATATCTCAAGGAAGATTAGAGGCTTTAATTAACTTTCAAACAATGGTTAGTGATCTTACTGCCATGGAGTTGTCTAATGCTTCTTTACTTGATGAAGCAACTGCAGCCGCAGAAGCGATGACATTAGCTAAACGCTCCTCTAAATCAAAATCTGATTCTTTTTTCGTAGATGAGAATAGTTTTCAAAATACAATAAATGTTCTTAAAACTCGAGCTGAGCCTTTGGGGATAAAGCTTATATTTGGGAATCCTATTGATCTTTCAAAGTACGATGTCTTTGGTGCATTCCTTCAGTATCCAGGTTCAGACGGAAAAATTACTGATATGAGCCCGCATATTAAATCATGCCATGACCAATCTGCATTAGCCGTTATAGGTTCTGATCTTTTAGCATTAACAATCCTTAAGCCCCCCGGTGAAATGGGTGCAGATATTGTCATTGGTTCTTCTCAGAGATTTGGTGTTCCGTTGGGGTGTGGAGGACCGCATGCAGCTTTTATGGCAGTTAGCGACAAATTGAAAAGATCAATGCCAGGTAGAATAGTTGGAGCATCAGTAGATTCCAATGGAGATGTTGCCTATAGATTAGCGCTTCAAACTAGAGAACAACATATAAGAAGAGAAAAGGCTACAAGTAACATCTGTACTGCTCAAGCATTATTAGCCATTATGGCAAGTTTTTATTCGATCTATCATGGCAAAGAGGGGTTAATTGAGATAGCAAATAAAGTTAATTATCTTACTTCTTTGCTAAAAAAGAATCTCGAAGTGAATGGTGTAGATTGTCTTCAAGATAACTTCTTCGATACCTTAGTAATTAGAACTGGCCAACAAACAAAAGAGATACATGAACGCTCCTTGAGCAAGAATATAAATCTTAGAAAAATAGATAAAGAACATATAGGTATCTCATTAGATGAAACCACTTCCATGAAAGATATAGAAAATGTCATAGAAATATTCACAAATCAAAAAACAGATTTAGATTTAAATTTTGAATCATCAATTCCAGTGAATCTGAAAAGAACTTCTTCCTTCTTAGATCATGAGGTATTTAAAAGGTATAGGACAGAAACAGAGCTTGTTAGATACATTAGAAAACTAAGTGACAAAGATATAGCACTCGATCGAGCTATGATTCCTCTTGGATCTTGCACAATGAAACTTAATGCTACTTCTGAAATGATTCCAGTAAGTTGGCCAGAGTTTTCAAAAATCCATCCATTCGCCCCTAAAGATCAACTCCAAGGATATGCAGAGTTAATAGAGGATATGGAAAAGATGCTTGTTGACCTTACTGGATATTCTAAAATTTCTTTGCAACCTAATGCGGGATCACAAGGAGAATATGCTGGACTTTTAGCGATAGATGCATTTCATAAAAAAAATAGTGAATCTCATAGAAATATTTGCTTGATACCAAAATCTGCTCATGGCACTAATCCTGCATCAGCTCAAATGGTAGGTCTAGAAGTCATACCGGTTGAGTGCGATGAAGAAGGAAATATCGATATTGATGATTTAAAACAAAAAGCAGAGATTCATGAGGAAAATCTTTCTTCTCTCATGATAACTTATCCCTCAACGCATGGTGTTTTTGAAACAAATGTTAGTGAGGTTTGTGATGTCATTCATTCAAAAGGCGCCTTTGTCTACATTGATGGAGCAAACTTTAATGCAATGGTTGGAATTTGCTATCCTGGATCCTTTGGTGGAGATGTTTCTCATCTGAACTTACATAAAACCTTTTGTATTCCTCACGGGGGCGGAGGCCCAGGTATTGGACCAATTGGTGTCGTCGAAAAACTAAGTGATTTTGTCCCTTCACATCATGATAAAAGTAATCCAGCTGTAGGTCCTGTCTCTGGTACTGATTGGGGAAGCGCAAGTATACTCCCAATAAGTTGGATGTATATGAAGATGATGGGTTCTGAAGGATTGACTCAAGCAACTCAACTGGCCATTCTAAATACAAATTACATAGCTAATAGGCTCAAAGATCATTATGAAATCTTATATAAAGGTTCCAATGATTTAGTAGCTCATGAATGTATTATTGATGTCCGTCCATTAAAAGAAACAGCAGAAGTTGAAGTAGAAGATATTGCTAAAAGATTAATTGATTATGGATTCCATGCACCAACAATGTCCTGGCCTGTAGCAGGAACTTTAATGATTGAGCCAACAGAAAGTGAATCTCTTAGTGAAATAGATAGGTTCTGTGATGCAATGATTTCAATTAGAAATGAAATAAAAGATATAGAGGAAGGAAAAGTTTCTAACCAAGACAATCTTTTAAAGAATTCTCCTCACTGTGCAAAAACTCTTATACAACAAGAATGGAATCATCCTTATACAAGAGCTGAAGCTGCATTACCTGCAAAGGGTTTACATGAAAATAAATACTGGCCACCTGTAGGAAGGGTTGATAATGTTTATGGAGATAGAAATTTGATATGTAGTTGCCCTTCTATGGAAGACTACGAGTAGTATTTCTTCTGCCTTCAACCATCCACTTTCTTTCTTCAGCAACTTTAAGTAATTTCTTATCAGGGCTTATAGCCGATGGTATGTCTGAAAATTCAAGTAGTGGTAAATCATGAATAGAGTCTGAATAAGCAAATATCTTCTCAAAATGATTAGATTGCATCCAAATCCTGATTCTTCTCACTTTCTCCTCAGAAAAGTTAGGACTTCCTTCAACCTTACCCGTAAAAACATTATCTTTGTACTCAGGATCCGTACCAAAACAAGTTTCAATACCCATTTTTTGGCCGATAACTTTCACAAGAAAGGTTAAAGAGCCAGATGTAAGGATTTTTGTATCGTCTCGATGTTTTAATAATAATTCTTCAGTTAAGTCATCAGTAAGCCTTTCTATAACATCGGAGGTAAATATATCGATTTTATCCTCTAATTCTTTGAGATTTTTTCCTACTAAAGGGCTGAGTAAGAATTCTGAATACTCGTCCACATTTAAGTCACCCTGCCTGTAACTTTTTCCAAAACTCTCCATTTCATTGAAAAATTCAGGATCTTGAATGAGTCCAGCCTGATCCATATATTTCACCCACTCACCTTCAGTGTCTCCATCAAAAAGAGTGTCATCTAAATCAAATAAGGCTAAATTCTTTTTTTTCATTATTATATGCAGAACAAGACTGAAGTATGGAAGCGACATTATACAGACCTAATGCTGGCATTATTATTTTTAATAAAGAAGGTCAGCTACTATGGTGCAAAAGAAAAACTGGAGATGGAT
This sequence comes from uncultured SAR86 cluster bacterium, assembly GCA_902604855.1. Classification (GTDB taxonomy): domain Bacteria; phylum Pseudomonadota; class Gammaproteobacteria; order Magnimaribacterales; family Magnimaribacteraceae; genus Magnimaribacter. Next base: position 97,687 of record CACLAF010000003.1, read on the forward strand.
GGCAATTTCCTCAAGGAGGAATAGATGAAGGAGAGACTCCAGAAAATGCTATCCACAGAGAAGCTTATGAGGAAGTAGGACTTGGAAAAGATAAGATCAAAATAATCAAAGAAAATGAAAAGTGGATAAAGTATGACGTCCCTAAAGAGAAAATACCTCGATATTTTTCATTTAAAAACAGAAAATTTAAAGGTCAATCTCAGAAATGGTTTCTAGCTCAATTTCTTGGGCAAGATAATGATATTGACCTAACTGTCCATAATCAAATTGAATTTACAGAGTGGAAATGGGCGAGTTACTGGCATCCCGTAGCGGCGGGTGTGGAATTTAAGAAAAATGCTTATAGACAAGTGCTAACAGATTTTCTTCCCATCTATAAAGATCATATGAGAGCTTATTAGTCTTTTACACTAAATGAGAAATCGACACGAGTCCCCTCTATACCCTCTTTTTGATAAGTAAGTTCTGAAATGTTGATCAAACCAGATGGTTCAGACATAAATACTGTAGTGCATCGAGTTCCATATATAGGTGATCTTATGAATCTAAAAGGAATTTCTTCTCCGTCCCTAACTTGCAGTTCTTTTTTAGTTTTTTCATGAAGATTTCCATACTCTTTTCTCATGATATGAAGACCTTTATCTATTGCAAAACCCTCATGAAGAATTTGGTTAAAATCGTTTTTAATTGACTCAATTTTTTTTGTTGAGGAATTTAACGTTAGATTTCCTAAGGCATGGATTCCTTCAGAAATAAAAAATATACCTTCAAGTCGATTGCATAAATAAAATAATCCACTTTTATCTCCAATAATTAAATTGAAGCCAGCGTAATTCTCTTTGTTAGGTTCTAGAGCCTCAAGATAGGACTTTGCGGACATTTGAGACTCTAGAAATTCCGTTACAAGTGATCCCCGTGAATTTGAGTACTTAATATCAGTTTCTTCTTTAAGGTTTGTAATTGCACCAAACTTGCCGTCTTTACTAACACCAAGCCATGTTCCTCCAGCCTCTTCATCTCTTCCTGCAAGCACAATATTATTTGACCACCATTTCATTCCACTAGTTGGCCTTTCATGATATTCATCGCGGTTTGCAATTATCTTGTAAAAATAGCAATCTTTGCCACTCCAGTCTTTGCTTTTTTCTACAGATAAAGCGATTAAGCACATAAATTAGAGAGTGTAATTACACTTGATGTTAAAATAGATTTTTGGAAATTCTATTATACTTTTTACTTGGAACATTCTCTGGCATCTTGGCTGGCTTATTCGGTATTGGTGGAGGGATAATTATAATTCCAACTTTCTTCTATATATTCTCTTATCTGCAATTTCCTGATCAAATTCTATCACATATGGTTCTTGGCAGTTCGCTTGGAGTAATAGTCTTTAGCTCTTTGTCTTCTACTTTCTCTCACAACTTTAGAGGGGCTGTAGATTGGGGTCTCATAAAATTAGTAGCACCAAGTATAGTGGTTGGATCAGCGATTGGTGGAATCACAGCTGGTGCCTTAGATAGCGATACACTTCAGGGATTGGTTGCCTTATTTCTTGTGGTTGCATCCATTCAATTAATCTTTGAGTTTCCTCCACCACCTCAGAATCCCAGAACTAACTTAATTGGCCCAGTATTAGCAGGAGGAGGAATAGGATGGCTATCGGGAGTATTTGGAATCGGAGGTGGAATATTTTCAGTACCGTATTTCTATCATAGAGGTTTGCTGATGATGAAGGCCATAGGCACCTCAGCAGCTTGTGGCATACCTATTGCTGTGGCTGGATCCTTATCTTATATGATCATAGGGTATGAAAATATAAATCTCCCTGAGAATAGCATTGGTTACGTATATTTACCTGCCACTATAATCGTTGGATTAGTTAGCTCACTAACCGCAAAATATGGTGTAAAAATAGCTCACAGAATGAAACAAAAGAAACTTAGGATTGGGTTTGCCTTTTTAGTTATGCTAATGGCATTGAACCTCTTGATGCGTTAAATGAAAGATAAAACTCAACAGTATTGGAAAGCAAATTTAAAAATTGTTTTTTCACTTCTAGTAATCTGGTTTATTGCTTCCTTTGGATTTGGAATCATCTTCTCCGATACTCTGGATCAAATAAGATTAGGCGGATTTAAACTAGGGTTTTGGTTTGCCCAACAAGGTAGCATTTATATATTTGTAATAATCATATTTCTTTATGTGTGGTTGATGAAGAGGCTTGATAAAAAACTTTCTAAAGAAGAAAAATGACTACCCAGCTTCTTACGTATATTTTTGTAGGTGCTACCTTTGCCCTTTATATAGGAATTGCTTTATGGTCGAGAGCAAGGTCGACAAATGATTTTTATGTAGCTGGTAAGGATGTCCATCCAGTGGCAAATGGAATGGCTACAGCGGCAGATTGGATGTCTGCAGCTTCCTTTCTTTCTATGGCTGGTTTGATTGCATTCCTGGGCAAAGATGGCTCCGTATATCTAATGGGCTGGACTGGGGGTTATGTTTTATTAGCACTTCTTCTTGCACCGTACTTAAGAAAGTTCGGAAAATTTACTGTCCCCGATTTTATTGGTGAACGTTATTACTCCAAGACAGCCAGAAAATTAGCTGTTGTATGTTTAATATTCATCTCTTTTACCTACATAGCCGGGCAGATGAGAGGAGTAGGAATAGTTTTCTCTAGATTTTTAGAGGTTGATATTAATACTGGTGTTATCGTCGGAATGGCCATAGTTTTCTTTTATGCGGTTTTAGGAGGCATGAAAGGCATTACATACACTCAAGTAGCTCAATACTGTGTACTAATCTTTGCCTACTTAGTGCCTGCTATATTTATTTCAATATTGATGACCGGCGAAGTTATTCCACAAATTGGTTTTGGAAGTACTCTAGTTGATAGTGAAGTATACCTTCTCGATAAACTAGATCAGGTTACAAAGGATCTAGGTTTCATTGCTTATACTGAAAATGTTAAAAGTAATATTGATATTTTTTGCATAACAGCAGCCCTAATGTTTGGTACTGCGGGATTGCCGCATGTCATAGTGAGGTTCTTTACAGTTCCTAGTGTCGGTGCAGCAAGACAATCAGCTGGTTACGCGTTAATTTTTATAGCACTGTTATACACAACGGCTCCTGCTGTTTCTGCTTTTGCAAGAATGAATTTAATCGACTCGATTCAAGATCAACCCTATAGCACTTCACCATCCTGGTTTAAGAACTGGGAAGAAATAGGTCTAATTGCATGGATGGATAAAAATCAAGACGGAAAAATTCAGTATTCCTCGGGTGATGCTCTGGAAAATGTAAAACCCTCATATCAAGAACTTAGAGGGTCTAATGGACAGAGACTTCTCGAAAATGAACCCAATTTATCTAATGAAAATGAGATTTATATAGACAGAGATATAATCGTTTTAGCAAACCCTGAAATAGCCCAACTTCCTGGCTGGGTTATTGCTTTAGTAGCTGCTGGAGGCCTAGCAGCAGCTCTTTCAACGGCAGCTGGGCTCTTATTAGTTATATCTTCATCTGTTTCACATGATCTTTTAAAAAAAACCTATATGCCTCAAATTACCGAAAAACAGGAACTCAAATATGCAAGAATTGCAGCTGCTGTTGCAATAGGCATAGCTGGTATTTTTGGCATCTATCCTCCAGCATTTGTAGCACAGGTTGTGGCATTTGCCTTTGGACTGGCTGCAGCAACATTCTTTCCAGCGCTTTTTCTGGGTATATTCTATAAAAGGCTAAACAAGGAAGGTGCAATTACCGGTATGCTTGGAGGTCTACTATTTACTGCTTTTTATATTATTTATTTCAAATTCATTAATCCAGACATCAATAATTCAGACTTTTGGTTCTTAGGTATCTCGCCTGAGGGAATTGGCTGTATTGGAATGATCTTGAACTTTACACTCGCATTAAGTATTTCAATTTTTACTAAACCTCCGCCAAAAGAAGTTTTTGATATGGTGGATGAAATAAGGCAGCCTTAATGTTAATTCCTGAATTAGATCCTGTCGCAATACAATTAGGACCTTTAGCAATTAGATGGTATGGCCTGACATGGCTAGCTGCCTTTTCAACTATCTACTTCTTAATCAAAAGATACCAAAAAGATTTAAATGTAGATCAAATCAGTGACCTAATGTTTTATAGCCTTCTAGGTGCGATATTAGGTGGAAGAGCAGGATATGTTTTCTTCTACTCTATAGAACAATTTATATCTAATCCTTTATCTATTTTCTTTATTTGGCAAGGAGGATTGTCCTTTCATGGAGGTCTTCTGGGAGTTTTGATTGCTTGCTTCTTGCTATCAAGAAGGTTGGGGGTTCAATTCTTTTGGTTGATGGATAGAGTGGCTCCATTTGTGCCTCCAGGCCTAGGATTTGTAAGATTGGGAAACTTTATGAATTCAGAACTTCTAGGCAGACCAACTGATATAAGTTGGGGAGTTATATTTCCTTCCGATCCATTAGGACTTACAAGGCATCCATCTCAGTTATACCAAGCTTTTGGAGAGGGCATAGTGCTTTTTATTTATATGCTTCTTATCTCAAGGAACTCAAAACCTAAAATGAATATTTCTGGACATTTCCTTTTAGGATACGGAGTCATTAGATTCGTCTCTGAATTCTTTAGAACACCGGATCAACATATAGGATTTATTTTTGAATTTCTTACAAGAGGGCAACTTCTTTGCCTGCCAATGATAGTAATTGGTGTCCTTCTAATTTATTATTCATATAGAAAAATTACATGAATTAATGGAACAATATTTAAATCTACTTACAGAAATAAAATCTAAAGGAACTAAAAAAGAGGATAGAACTGGAACAGGAACAATCAGCATATTTGGACATCAAATGAGATTTGATTTGAATGATGGGTTTCCATTAGTAACCACCAAAAAAGTAAATTTCAATGCTATCTTGCATGAACTTTTATGGTTTATAAAAGGCGAGACAAATATCGAATATTTAGTAAAAAATAATGTAAACATATGGAATGAATGGCCATTTCAAAGCTGGTTGGAGAAAACAAATCAAAATCAAGGTCTGACCATGCATTCAAAGGAGTGGAAGAATAAATTACAAGAATTTATTAATCTAATAAAAAAAGACAATTCCTTCGCAAAAGAATATGGAGATCTCGGGCCAGTATACGGTAAGCAGTGGAGAGATTTTGAAGGAGTAGATCAACTAGCTCAGGTAATAGAGGATCTAAAGAAAAATCCTAATTCCAGACGTCATATTGTCTCAGCTTGGAATCCTAAGGAAATTCCAACAATGATTAAATCAGGCTTACCACCTTGTCATACAATCTTTCAGTTCTATGTAGCTGATGGGAAACTCTCTTGTCAGTTATATCAAAGAAGTGCCGATGTATTTCTAGGTGTTCCATACAATATCGCGTCTTACGCGCTTCTTACTCACATGATAGCTTCGGTCACAGATCTAGAGGTGGGAGATTTTGTTCACTCTCTTGGTGATACACATATTTATCTGAATCATCTTGTTCAGGTTGATGAGCAGCTTTCTAGAGAGCCGCATCAACTGCCTAAAATCGAGATAAATAAAAAAGATAATCTGTTCGATTATAAATTTGAAGATTTCAAGCTTATAGATTACAACTCTCACCCTTTTATTAGTGCTCCTATTGCTGTTTGATGGAAATCATATTAATTGCAGCTGTAGATAAAAATCTAGCAATAGGTAAAGATGGAAAAATCCCTTGGGAAATAAAAGAAGATCTAAAGTTCTTTAGAGAAAAAACAGAAGATACAGCCATCATAATGGGTCGTGCAACTTACGATTCAATAGGCCGACCCTTGCCAAAAAGGAAGAATATCGTAATGACTAGAACATTTCAGAAAAGAGAGGGAATAATTGAAGTAAACTCTAGTAAGGAAGCTTTAGAGCATGCAAAAAGTTACTCTGAAAAGATTAATATAATTGGCGGAGAATATATCTATAAAGAATTCCTACCCTTAGCAACAAAACTTCTGATAACAGAAATAGATATTGAAGTGATTTCACCAGATGCATTTTTTCCTGAGTGGGATACAAGTCAATGGAAAGAGATTTCAAGAAAGCGAAGCTCTGAAAACGGGCTTAATTTTAGTTTTGTGGAATACCAGAGGTATTAGACGCCTAGAGCTTTTCTTTTTAACTTAAGAGCTTCGACCCTTTCTTCTTCACCTTCAGTATATGTCACCCACTTCCTGGCCTGATCTTGTACTCTTTTCTTCTTCTCTTTTTGCTTTTCTTTTTTATCATCAAATTGTCTTTCAGCTACATCAATGCATTTTCTAAAAGATTCAATGGCAGATTCCCATTTTTGATTTTCAAAATTTATTTGCCCCAATAGCATATAGGCAGCAGCTTCATCTTTAAGCTTACCTTTGTTTAGACCATCTTCAATTGCTTTTTCAGCTTTATCGAATTCATCTAAACTAAAATGAACTTGTCCTAAAAATATAAACAACTCCCCTTCCTTAGACTTTGTCGCGGCTTGAAGGTAATAAGGCTTTGCTCTTTCAAGCTCCTTGGCTGCATGCCAATATTGAGCAGCAGCTTTTAATGTCTTCTCTTCTTTTTTAACTATTCCTCGATTTAAGCCTTCTTCTATGACTTTGGCTGCTTTACGAGGATTTTCAAACATAAATAGAAGTTGCGATAAAGCAGTAAATTCTCTTTGTTTGTCTAGAAGATTATCATCATAGGCGGCTTCAAGAGCTCCCATTTGATCCATTTGTCTATCTCTTTGCCCATATAGACCTGACAAGTTAGTCCAGTATCTCTTTTTCGGATAGTATTGAACAAGAATCTCATAAATTGGCAATACTTCAAGGTCTTTCTTTAATTCGGAGTAAAGAGCCATTTTGAGTAAATAATGATTTTCTTTAGCTACTCCTTTTCTTGTTTCTCCTGTCTCAATCATCTCACCTGTTTCATTACCTTCAGCATCAAGAACTGCAACTTTTATGGGTATATCTCTAGATTCTTGAATTTCTATTGCAGTATCTATAGCTTCAACAGATTTTTGAAAGCTTTCTACTTGATAGTACGCTTGTGCAAGAAGCCCATACCCATCAGAGCTTGGCTCTTCTTCATTATCAAGCCATTCCAATAGGTAGTTTATTGATCCTTTGTAATCTTCTGCAATATATCTGAGTTGAGATAAAGAATATATTGCTCCCTGTCTTTCTTGATCACTAGAGTCTTCTTCAGCAATCAAATTTTTATATGCTCTTTCGGCAAGACCAAATTTTTCTTGTGAAAAATAGATATATCCTCTGTAATAAAACATCTTGGCCCTGTCTGTGCTAGTGAATTTTGAATCTACTGCTGCTACAGGCTCAAGTGTAAGAAGAGCTTCTTCCCATTGTTCGTTTTCAATGAAAGGAACAAGGCCCTGTAAGATTCTTTGCATTTTCTTACTAGGCAATTTGGTACGTCTTCTTTTCTTTTTCTTCTTTTGATCATCTTCAGCTGCTTCCAGAGAGGCGCCTTTGTAATCTAAGGGTGATACTCCTAAAGTAACTGGTAACAAACTTATTACAGTTGCTAATAGAAACAACTTTAAAGGATAGCTTAATTTTAATTTTTTCATAACAATCTATGCACAACCTTCTGGAACATAATCCGCTGGTTTATTGGGGTCTTCAATTTTAAATACGATAATTGTTCTAACATTTGGTACTTCAATGGCCTCACCATCTCTTATTTGAGGTTTATATTTATACTTTAATGCAGATCTCATTGCAGCTCTATCAAAAATTCCTGGAGGCACAGACCATTCAACTTCAGGTTCTTTTGTAGAACCAACTTTTGTAACAGTAAATTTAAGCATCACACAACCTTCGATACCTCTCTCCAAGGCTCGTCTGGGATATACAGGTGGAACTTGGAAAATTGGAACATATGAACCATCAGCAAATACCCCTGCCTTCTTTCCTTTGAAACCAAGGTTTGGTCTCGCTGCAGATGTATCTAAATCAGCTGGAGGGGTCATATCGAATTCAGGTGGCATTGTTTCAGGCGGGGGCTCCTCTTCTTGAGGACGCTCCATATCCATCATAAGTTCAAGCTCTCTTTCGGGCATCGTTACATCAGCTATTTTTATTGACTTATCATTTAGCTCGACATCACCAACATCTATTAACCATTGCATGGCATAAAAAATGGCAACTGTAAGAAACAAAGATCCACTTAAAGTGGCCCCAAGCATTTTAAGATTTTGTTCCGCAAAAAAACCCATAGAATTTAAAATTTCGGTTCAGACGCTAATGAAATTGCATAAACTCCAGCTTCTCTAGACTGGTCCATAACTTGTATGATTGCATCAGCCTGAGCCTTTTCATCAGCCTGAATAACAACTGAGCCTTGAGGGTTATCAGCCAATAGCTTAGTAATATTTGCCTTAACTTGTCTTACATCTACCCTTCTACCATCTATCCAAATATCATTTGTAGCACCGATTGCTATCAGAATGGCTGCATTCTCTTGGATATTGGAAGTTTCAGCATCTGGCCTATTAACTTCTAAACCAGGTTCTTTAATAAAATTAGCTGTTACGATAAAGAAAATCAGAAGAATGAAAACCACGTCCAACATTGGTGTTAAATTTATATCTTCTTCTTCAGCAACAGCACTACTAATTGGTGATCTTCTCATAATTAAATTCCTATTCTGCGACCAACTGATCAACCAGTAGATCTTTTTCTTTTTGGGCCCTATTGACTAAAAATTGATTTGCCAATGTTCCAGTTAAAGCAACTGCTAGACCTGCCATGGCAGGTATTGTAGATCTTGATACTCCTCCGGCCATAGCCTTAGCATCACCACCTCCAGTTACCGCAAGTAAGTGGAAAACTTCAATCATTCCAGTAATAGTTCCAAATAAACCAAACAAAGGTGCTATTCCAACACACATTTTTATGAGTCCGAGATTCTTATCAATTCTTATTTCATTCTCTGAAATTAACATGTCTCTTATGGCTTTAGAATTCCAAGAGCTTTTATCTTGGCGTGAATCCCATTCTGTCATTGAGACTCCCACATAGTTCTTATGAGTATAAAAATAGAACCACATTCTTTCAAAAATGAGGAACCACATAACAAAGGCTAGTAGTCCTATTAAATAGAGAACATCTCCTCCTCTTTGCATAAAAGCGAAAAGAGCATCTGAAAAGTTATAAAAAAATTGCATCCGTTTATTTCTTTATAATTTAATTAGTCCCCTCTGAACGTTTAGCTGCCATTCCTGTACTTGACTCTTCAATAGTACCTAATATTCCCCTAGAAATATTATTTACTGTCGCATACATAAAGGTAGTCGGAATAGCGACCATCAAGCCAAGCCATGTTGTTACAAGAGCAGTAGAGATACCACTCGCCATTGTTTTAGGATCTCCAGTACCGAATAAGGTTATCATTGTAAAGGTTTCAATCATACCAATGATTGTTCCAAACAGACCCATCAAAGGCGCTACAACTGAGACAATCTTGAGAACCCAATTTAAGCCCTCTACTGTTGGCCTTTCCTTAAGTATTTGCTCAGCCATTTTTAACTCTAAAGTCTCAGTATCGGCCTCTTTATCATCTTCGGCAATTTTTAGAATTCTTCCTAGTGCATTATCATTACTCAGCATCGAATTTCCAGCTTGAGCTATCACACCACCTCTAATATTCCATAACTCATAGAATCGCCATATAAATAACAGCGTCGCAAGTAGACCTATTATCATTAACATATATCCTACTGGTCCACCTTCTTGCATCTTGCCCCATGTGCTTGGCATAGATATCAAACTTGCAAGTAGAGAACCTCCTTGAGGTCCGGTAGGATCAACAGCAAACTGAACAGGAAACGAATCCCCTTCCAGGATATCTGAGGTTTGAGACGTATATCTGCCTGCAGGTTGTGAAGGAAGTTCCGAGTATGCACCTCTCGAAGGAGAATAAGTTAAATATTGTCCATCAGAAACTACATTAAAGTTACCAACTCTCACTACATCTCTATTTTCCACATTACCATCAGTAGTTATAACTTCGGTATTGAATTTGACCACTTCACCAGATGCATTAATTTCTCGTTGAAGTTCATACCACAATGTTTCAAGCTCCTGAATTGATGCTAGTTTGATTCCTTCATTCATTTTAGAACCAAGAGCAGTCATGAATTCTTCTCTTTCTTTACCAAATTGAGCGGCCGTTATTGACTGTTCCATGATGTTTCTGGCCTCAGTAGTGTTTCCTGCTAAGTGACCAAATATCTCATTTAATGAACCGAGTCTTTCCCTTAATTGCTCCTCTGCTACAACCAATAATGCTTCATTAGCTTCGAACTGTTGTTCGAGTCTTGCAGCTTCTCTCTCTAATCTTGCTCTTTCATCTTTGGCATCTGAAAGTAGTTTAGCTTGTTTATTTTTTTCATTTCTAAACGCAGCCTCTCTGTCCCTTTGTTCTTGAGTATCAGCAAACTGACCTTGTTTAACTATTTCGAGTAATTCTTGAGGGTTTGAAGGTTGAGCAGCCTCTTCCTCGCCTTCTTCAGAAAAAGTAACAGAAGAAATTAGCCCGAAGCTTATAAGGAGTATAAAAAGTTTAATTTTCTTCATTTTAGTTAGCCTCCGTTGCGGCTGGCAAAGGTAATTCCATTAAATCGACCGTTGCTAATTTATTCGCAATCCTAAGACCACGTCTTGTTGGATTCCTGTAACTGTTATCAAGTTCTTCCCATGCTCTTGAAGAGTTATTCCATGCGTGTGTTTGGGTTTCGTCAGCAGTTTGAAAAACCATAGCGAGTCTTCCGACTCTTAGTACATTACCTTCTATTAATTCTCCATCAATGACAATGCTGTCTTTGTAGGCATCTATTTTTCTGCCATATTCTGCTTCGACATTAAATGCCTCTAGTACTTGTCTCAATCCTTCAGCAGGAGAAACAGTTGGATTATCTAAGGCGGCTTTGGCAAATGCTATTCGCTCTTTCCTTTCTGCTAGGTGAAAAGGAAGATCTAATTCAATAGATGTTTCCACACCCGCTAGCATTCTTCGAGTAAAAGGGGGTATTTGTCTTTGCATTACTTGTGCTTCTTTTAAAGTTCTGTCAATCTCTTTTAAACGTTCTTCCTGACGTTGTATTTGTTGTCTCATTTGAGCGTTATAAACTCTTAAACCTTCAATTTGCTTGCTAACAGTTTTGAACTCACTAACAATCACTGAAGTTTGTTCGTCCATTTCATCAATTTTTGATTGAGATGTTTTTTCTGCAACTTGTCTAGCAGCACCTACATCTAACAGGGGTTGTATTTGATCGGTAAATCCTAAGTTTGCTACTGATATTCCAGCCAGTATGAAAACTATTTTACAAAGACGCGACATAGCTATCTCCTAATATCTAAATTCCTATTTCTTATCTGTTCACAAAGTAGATGAATAATGTGTAAAGCAAATATATATCATGAGTTTTGCACCACACAAATTCAACATTCCCCGCTGCGAACGGTTAAACTATAGAGAGAAATAAGGTTCAATGCAACGAGAAATAACTGTAAATCATGAAAATCTAAAAGATGTCAAATTTTGAGTTTTTATTGATTTTATTGTTTTTCAATTCAATTTTCTTAATTGGATTAGTCTCAATATCTATTAAGAAAAAAAGTCCTAGAATTTTAATTAAGTTTTTTTTTCTACCAGTGCTTACAAGTTGTTTATTCAGCATGATTGTCCAAGCCGTATTTCAAGTTTCTGAAATTTCAAACAGACAACTCGCAGCAAATATTTTTCTAATATTATGGTGCTTGAAATCTTTTTCTTCGTATAAATCAATTAAATCCCTATTATTAGAGGACTTTCTCACATTGGTTAGACGTCAAATTTCTGATAAAAAGTATTTTGTCCTATTAATCAACATCATTAGACTCTCTTCATTTCAAATAATATGCTTCAGCTCTGTTTTTTCTTTAAATTATTTGTCAGGGTTTTCGCTACTAAGCTTTTTTGACAATATCGGGGTTATTTTATGTTTAATAGGATTCTTCATTGAATACATAGGTAATAAGCAGATAAAAGAAAGAACAAAAAGAGCCGGCTTCTTTATCGAAGGGTCAAGAACCTATGTTCTATATCCAAATATTACTGGCATTATTTTCTTCCTTACAGGACTTCAACTTCTTGCTATTGGAGGTGTTGGTTCAGAATGGTCATTTATAGGTCTATTAATTGCAATCTTTATCATTTATAAGGTTTTAATACCTAAGATTGAAAGCAATTTATTAAAAAAATATCCTAATTATTCTTCTTACATAGATAAGATGCCTAAAATATTTTCTTTCAAAAAAATTACATGATGCAAAAGATTATCCCTCATATTTTTCTGACATACATAGCTGGAGCATTAGCTGACTGTAAGATAAAAATCATCAAGAACTTTTTAATAAGAACTTTTATAGCCCTCTATAAACCAAACCTTGAAGAGGCAATGAATAAGGATATAAATAGTTACAGTTCTTATAATGACTTTTTTACTAGGAAATTAGTAAAAGAGTCGAGGATAATTGAATTATCAGAAAATAATTTCATCTCTCCTGTAGATGGTGAAATTGTAAGTCATGGTTTTATTGAAGACGGGAAACTTTTGCAGGCAAAGAAACATGACTATGAACTAGATGAACTTGTTGGAATAGATTATCAAAATAAATATAAAGACGGCTATTTCATAACTATTTATCTAGCTCCAACGGACTATCACAGAATACATTGTCCGTGGGATGGGGAGATAATTCATTCTAATCATCTAGGATCTTCACTATATAGTGTCAATAAGAAATCCCAAGAATCCATTCCACGTCTTTATATAAAAAATGAGAGATCTGTTTTACACATTGTCTCAAACAATCTTGAATATGCTTTGGTATCAGTGGGTGCCTCTGTTGTAGGGAGTATTGTGCCCTTTTGGATTGATAACAAAGAGTGTTCTAGAAAAGAATTAGTGGAAGGATGGAAAATAGGTCCACCCGAAGATACTAAAGTTAAAAAAGGAGATGAATTAGCTTATTTCCGAATGGGATCAACAGTAATACTAATTTTTAAGGACTCATATAAAATAGATTTAGATTCCTTGAAAGAAAATAAGCTTGTAAAATTTGGAAACAAATTAGTTTCATTGAAAAATATATAGGAAGAAATCTTGGTATCGTACTCTACTAGTGACTTCAAAGTCGGTTTAAAAATAATAATCGATAACGACCCTTGCGTGATAATTGAAGAAGAATTTAATAAACCTGGTAAAGGGCAGGCTTTTAGTAAAATTAAGTTTAGAAACTACCTCACAGGAAGGGTTGGAGAAAAAACTTGTAAAGTCGGAGAATCTCTTGAGGCAGCTGATATTGAAGAATTAGACATGCAATTCCTATACAGCGACGGAAGTGCGTGGTTTTTTATGCATCCCGATACTTATGAACAAATTCCAGTAGCTCTAAATATAGTGTCTGAACTTGAGAAATGGGTTACTGAAGAGGATATTTGTAAAATACTTCTCTGGAATGAAAAACCAATATCTGTAGTTGCGCCTACTTTTGTAGACCTTAAGATTGTACAAACTGATCCTGGTGTGAAGGGGGATACTGCAACAGGAGGCTCAAAACCAGCAACACTTTCAACTGGAGCAATAATAAAAGTACCTCTATTTGTATCAGAGGGCGAACTCGTCACAATTGATACGAGAAATGGAGAGTATCAAGGTCGAAAATAAACTGCCCCATGAAAGAAAAAATTAAGGAAAGCCTGTACAGCATAATTATAGATTTGTATGGAAGTTCAGAATTTATTCACGATGAATTTGAAATAAGCATACAAGATAATAAAGAAAAGGAATACGGTGATCTCGCAAGTAATGTAGCTTTGGTGCTAGCCAAACCTCTAAAAAGAAATCCTCGAGAGATTGCAGAAGAAATCAAAATCAAATTTATAACTGACAAGGAAATAGTAAAAGTTGATGTTGCAGGACCTGGTTTTATTAACTTTTTCTTATCTAAAGAGTCACATGGTGCAATTTTAAAAGATATCTCTATTCAAAAAAATAATTTTGGAAAGATTGAATCGAATAATCAAAAAGTTCTTATTGAATATGTCTCAAGCAATCCCACGGGCCCTTTACATGTAGGACATGGAAGAGGTGCAGTTTTTGGATCTGTATTATCGAGGCTTTTGAAGGAAGCAGGATTTCAAGTAGATGAAGAATATTATGTAAATGATTTTGGCAGACAAATGAATATTCTTTCTGCGAGCTTATGGATTAGATATGCACAGATATTTGATAAGAACATAAAAATGTTAAATAACGGTTATCAAGGCGATTATCTCATTGCCATTGCACAAAATTTAAAAAAATTAAGGTCTGATGAGCTGTATGAAGATGATGAGGAAATCAAAAGTCTTCTAGAAAATGAGAACGAAGATGCTGAAAAACATACTGATGAGGTAATCGAAAGCATCAAATCTAAGCTAAGTGATGAATTTTCTTATGTGAGAGATTTTGCTCTCAGGGAAATATTAGAGTTAATAAAGGAAGATCTATTAGAATTCGGCGTCGAACACAATCACTGGTTTTCAGAATCTGCACTTTATAAAAGTGAACTACATAATCTCAGCAAGGTTGATCAATCCATTGAAGAACTATCATCTAAAGGATTTGTATACGAAAAAGAGGGTGCTATTTGGTTTAAATCTTCAGAACTTGGAGATGATAAAGACAGAGTTTTAAAAAGAGGCAATGGTGAATTTACTTATTTTGCCTCTGATGTAGCCTATCACCTAGATAAATATGATCGCGGATACGATAGAATAATCAATATTTGGGGGTCAGATCATCATGGCTACCTTCCAAGAGTAAAGGCTGCCATGGAAGCAAGTAAAAAGAATGTTGAAAAGCTTGAAGTAGTCTTTATTCAATTTGCTAATTTAATTAGAGCAGGAAAAAAAGTAACCATGTCTACTAGAAGTGGCAAATTTATTACACTTAAAGAACTCATAGAAGAGGTTACATCAGAAGCAGCAAGATTTTTTTATATTAATAGAAAAGCTGATCAACATTTAGACTTTGATCTAGACCTCGCAAAAGAGCAGTCTAAAGATAATCCTCTGTACTATATTCAATACGCGCATGCTCGCATATGCAGTGTTCTGCGTAAGTCCAAAGCTAGAGAAGAAGAATTGAATACATCAGAACTTGGATTATTGGATTCCAACAAAGAGATAGAAATACAGAAAATTCTTAAACAGTATCCTCCTCTAATTGAAAGAGCAGCTCTAGCAAGTGAGCCTCATTTAATTTGCTATTACTTAAAAGACTTGGCTAGTATTTTTCATAGTTACTACAATACTGAAAAATTTATTGTTGAAGACCAGAAGCTTATGAACTCTAGATTGTTCTTGCTGAGTGGAGTAAAGCAAGTTATTTGTAATGGGCTAACTATTCTGGGAATAAATGCTCCTCATGAAATGTAGAAAGTGATCTCCAGCAACTTACACAAGATTAACCTAGATATTGAAGAAAATTGTAAGCTTTCTGGCAGAAAGACCGATGAAATAATCTTGATAGGTGCAAGTAAAGCACAGACGATAGATAGCATAAGAGAGGCTTATGAAAGTGGTTTAACGCATTTTGGTGAAAATTATCTTCAAGAGGCTGAAGAGAAAATTGAAAATTTATCAAAAGATTTAGTCTGGCACTACATAGGATCTATTCAGTCAAGAAAAGCAAAAAGAATAGCTGAAATTTTTGACTGGGTACATACTGTAGACAGTGTAAAAGTGGCTATGAGACTTAATAATGCTCGACCTAAATCAAGAGGTTTTTTGAATGTGTGCCTCCAACTAAATATAGACAATGAGGAAAGTAAGTCTGGTTTAGATTTAAAAGAAATTGATAGTTTTATCGAACAAACTAGAGCCTTAGAAAATTTAAAAATTAGAGGATTGATGGTAATACCCAGGCCAAGAGAAGCTCTAGTAGAGCAGAAAGAGATTTTCGGAATAGTGAAAAATATATTTTTAGCATTAAATGAAAAAGGAAATAACTTTGATACCTTATCAATGGGTATGTCATCAGATTATGCTGCAGCTATTCAGGAAGGGGCTACAATGGTAAGAGTAGGTACAGGTATATTTGGTCCGAGAAAATGAAAAATCTTAAAGAAACTATAGGGTTTATAGGTGCTGGCAATATGGCAACCGCACTTATATCAGGCTTAATCAATAGTGATCAAAATGCCTCTAAGATCATCGCCTCTTCCCCAGAGCAAGAACATCTAGAAAAGCTTTCTAAAGACTTTGGGATAAAAACTACAAGTAATAATCTCGAGGTAGTAGATATTGCCGATATAGTCATTCTCGCTGTGAAACCTAATATTATCCAAGCTGTAATCGCTGAAATAAAGGATGTAGCTTTAGATAAAGATATTCTGATAATCTCTATTGCAGCTGGAGTAAAGATTGAGAAGATAGAATCTCAATTAGGATCTTCCATGAGAGTGATAAGAGCTATGCCAAATACTCCTGCTAGTATTATGGAAGGTGTCACTGCAATTTGTCCTAACAGTAATGCACAATCAAATGATATTGAAAATGCCAAGCTTTTATTTGAATGCGTGGGGAAAATTGCTCTTATCAATGAGAAAGATATAGATATATTTACAGCCCTTATTGGATCAGGTCCAGCATATGTGTTTTACCTAATTGAATCTTTGCTGGACTCTTCAAAAAACTTACATCTTTCAGAACAAGAAAAGAAAAATTTACTAGCATCAATGATTTCAGGTGCTGCAAATCTGGTTATTAATTCAGAAGATTCCCCTAATATTTTAAGAAAGAAAGTTACGTCACCTGGAGGAGTAACCCAAACAGCAATAGAAGAATTCGAGACGAAGGGGTTAAAGGAAATAATAAGCAAATCTATGATAGCTGCTGAAAAGAAATCAATCGAATTGGGAGAAGATTAATGTCAGAAGCAACCTTTTTCCTTTTCAAAGCTTTGATGGATGTTTTTACACTCGGTGTAGTTTTTAACTTTATGTTTCGTCTTCTTAAAGTTGATTACTATAATCCGTTAGTCCAAGGAATAATTAGGGCAGTAGACTTGCCAAGTCAATTTCTTAGATCAGCTATTAAGCCCTTCAGGAACATAGACTTCGCCTCATTTCTAGTAGCTGTTTTTATTCAGGCAGGAGCCTTTTATTTAGCTGTCATGGCAGGATCGGTTGATTATGATCCTGTAAAGATTTTAATGTGGTCTACCTACTCAGTTATTTTATTAATGCTTAAAATGGTT
This sequence comes from uncultured SAR86 cluster bacterium, assembly GCA_902604855.1. Lineage (GTDB taxonomy): Bacteria > Pseudomonadota > Gammaproteobacteria > Magnimaribacterales > Magnimaribacteraceae > Magnimaribacter. Next base: position 115,027 of record CACLAF010000003.1, read on the forward strand.
TGGTGGATTTTATTGGGAGGAATAATTTTAAGTTTTGTAGCTGGGAATAATTTTCATCCAGCCATAGTTCTAATTAGGCAAATGTCGGATAAGTTTTTCAGTCCATTTAGAATATTCTTGCCTCCTATGGGAGGACTAGACTTTTCTCCTATATTCGCTTTCATCTTATTAAACTTCTTGCAATCAATATTTGTACAGTTTGCTATTGAATCTGGATTACCAGTTTGGCTGTCAGTTGGTTTCTAGAGATAGATTCAATATAATAGCGCTTTCGCCGATTTGACACAGCTTGCGGGCGTTTAATTGAAATACAGCTAATGCATTAAATTAAACCTGTTGTGCTGAAGCAAACAGGTTTTTTTATGAGTGATTCGATAGGAAAAGTACAGGCACAAAAAGTTACTCTAGAGGGTAAATTTGAGCTTGAGTGCGGGCAAAGTTTTAATGACATTGAACTAGTCTATGAAACTTATGGTGCACTTAATGCAGATGCTACGAATGCAATACTTATCTGCCATGCGTTGAGTGGTAATCATCATGCTGCTGGAAAATATGGAAACGAAGAGAAACCAGGCTGGTGGGATTCGCTTATTGGCCCAGGTAAAGCGGTTGATACAAACAAATTTTTTGTAGTTTGCCCGAATAATATAGGTGGTTGTCACGGCTCACTAGGACCAAGTTCAATTAACCATGATACTGGAGATTATTATGGACCTGACTTTCCAATTATTACAGTAAGAGATTGGGTAAATTCACAGGCCAAACTTTCTGATTCATTGGGCATTGAAAAATGGCATGCTGTCATGGGAGGAAGTCTAGGTGGAATGCAAGCTCTAGAATGGTCCTATCTTTTCCCGAAAAGAATAAAAAAAGCAGGAATTATTGCTGCAGCACCAAAGTTAAGTGCACAAAATATAGCTTTCAATGAAGTTGCAAGACAAGCCATATTAAATGATCCAGATTTTGAAGGAGGTAGATATCTAGATAAAAGTAAGTACCCAAAACAAGGCCTCAAATTAGCAAGAATGGTAGGGCACATTACGTATCTCTCTGAAGAAGCAATGAGGAGCAAATTTGGAAGAGAACTGAAAAAGGAAAAATTAAATTTTGGTTATGATGCGGAGTTCGAAATAGAAAGTTATCTGAGGTATCAAGGTGATGTTTTTTCTGAAAGTTTTGATGCAAATACTTATCTACTAATGACAAAGATTCTAGACTACTTCGATCCAGCAAGTAATTTTGAAGGCAAATTGGTAAATGCCTTTGAGTCCATTGAAGCACAGTTATTAGTAGTATCTTTTTCAACTGATTGGAGGTTTGCTCCTGAAAGATCAAAGGAAATTGTAAATGCCCTTATCAAAGCCAAGAAAAATGTGAGTTACTTAGAAATTGATAGTCCTCACGGACACGACTCGTTTTTGTTTGCAAATGAAGATTATGTAAAGGGTTTATCGGCTTTTCTTGAAAATTAAATGAATACAATTGAAGTTATAAAAAATTGGATAGATAAAGAGTCTGAAGTTCTAGATCTAGGGTGTGGAGATGGTGAAATATTGAATATTTTATCCAAGGAATGGGGGTCTACGGTACTAGGAGTAGAAATAAATCAAGATGATATTAATAAATGCATCCAGTCTGGTCTAAATGTTATTCATCAAAATATTGACGAGGGTTTAGAGAATTTTAGTGACAATAGTTTTGATATAGTGATTATGAGCCAAACTATTCAAGTCTTAAAGGAACCCAAGAAAGCCCTTCAAGAAGTAACAAGAATTGGAAATGAGAGCATTGTTACAATTCCTAATTTTGGTTATTGGACCACAAGAATTAATCTCTTACTATCAGGAAAGATGCCTGTGACAGGAACATTGCCAAGTTCCTGGCATGATACCGATAATATTCATTTATGTACCATTAAGGATTTTGAGAATCTCTGTAGTGAATGCGAAATCGATGTAATAGAAAAATGCTTCTTTAATAAATTTGGGAAAGAAAGTGTATTAGCTAAAGTGGCACCAAATTTATTTGCGACCACTGCCATGTATAAGATCTCTAAATGAAAATAGCTATTGCTACGAAAAATAATGGCAAACTTAAAGAGTTCGAGGAATTGGCAAGGGGCACACCATATGAATTCATTAAAATTCCTGAAAACATAAAAGATCTACCACCGGAAACAGGTAGTACCTTCTATGAAAATGCTCTAATAAAAGCTGAGTTCATTTCAAAACAATTAGGCATACCTGCTATAGGTGATGATTCTGGACTAGAAGTTGATGCATTAGATGGCAGCCCTGGAATATTCTCTGCGAGATATTCTAATACGGGCTTAGATAATGATAATTGCTTAAAATTAATTGAAAATCTAGATGGGCTTGAGGACGACAAAAGAAGTGCAAGATTTAGGTGTTGTCTGGTTGGATATTTTGATGGAAAGACAATTCAAAGCAATGGAACCCTTGAAGGTTCTATTGCCAGAGAATTCAAAGGAACGAATGGCTTTGGCTATGATCCAATTTTTATTACAAAGAACGGGAAGCATCTGGCAGAACTTGAGAAAGATGAAAAGAATATAATATCTCATAGATCTGAAGCTTTTAAAAAACTATTAAACAAAGTTTCTGAATTAATTAACAAGTCTTTTGAAGAATAAGCTCATTTAATTTTCTTTTTGCTTGTAAGGCCTTCATCTCAAAGGATGTTTTAGGTAAATTTACTAAATATTCCTTAAGATTCTCTTTCTGCAAAACTCTCCAATTTATATCATTATTAACCAGCTTCTTTGTTTCATCGAAGTAATGAACCCAGTCTGTTTTGAAGTAGAAGATACCGTTTTGTTTCAGTTTTTTATTAACTAAGTCAATAAAGTCTTTTTGTAACAATCTTCTTTTATGATGCTTTCTCTTTGGCCACGGATCAGGATAAAACATTAAGATTAGATCAAAGCAGTTGTCTGATACTTTATCTTCCAAAAAAGGAACAATATCTGAGTTTAATATTTTAATATTATTTAGTGACTCTTCATTTGCCTTACTTAAAAGAGATCCTATTCCAGACAGATAAACCTCAGCTCCTAAAATTAACATCTCGGGGTTTGTCTTAGCTAAATATGCAGTAGTTTCTCCTGACCCAAAACCTATGTCTAAAATTGAAGGGTCTTGGTTCCAGATATTACTAAGTTTTTCTTCATTATCTAGAATGTACTTGTCCCAATGCTCCGAGAGTGCCCTTGACTGGTTAGAGGTTAACCTCCCTCTCCTCAAGACAAAACTCTTGAGTCTATCTTGTAAAGGCAACTTATTCTCCTGCAGAGAAAGACTGCTTCACTTTTTTCATTGCGTTTTTTTCTATTTGGCGAACACGCTCAGCAGAAATGTCATATTTTTCAGCCAACTCATGAAGTGTAAGTTTTTCGTCTGCTAACCATCGATCTTGAAGTATATCTCTGCTTCTATCATCAAGCTGATTTATTGCTTCGTATAACTGACTAGTATTCGTTTCGTCCAAGCTATCTTTTGCAAATATGTCTGCAGGATTGGCATCTTCATCTTCCAAATATTGAGATGGGGAATAAGAGGCTTCATCATCGTCCGAATCTGCAAGAGGATCAAAAGGCATGTCAGTACCACTTAATCTTTTTTCCATCTCTCTTACTTCTGAAGGTTTTACCCCTAAATCTTTAGCCATGGACTCTACTTCTTCTTCTGTTAACCATCCAAGACCCTTCTTTTTACTTCTCAAATTAAAGAATAACTTTCTCTGTGGTTTAGTTGTGGCTATTTTGACTATTTTCCAGTTCTTCAGGACATACTCATGGATTTCAGCTTTAACCCAATGCACCGCGAAAGATACCAATCTAACCCCCATTTCAGGATTAAATTTTCTTATTGCTTTCATGAGACCTACATTTCCTTCTTGAATAAGGTCTGCTTCAGGCAGGCCATATCCTGAATATGTCTTTGCAACGTATATTACAAACCTTAAGTGTGCTAAAACTAGCTTTCTAGCAGCATCAAGGTCATTTCTATAATATAAATCTTCTGCAAGTTTTTTTTCTTCTTCAGAGGTTAAAACACCAATGCTATGCACTGAATTTATATAAGCTTGAAGGTCACCACCAGGTGCTAGAGCCTCCATTTCCTGAAGAGCTGTGCCTGCAGAATTTTCACTCTTAAGCTCTTTTTTAGGCATAATCTAAGCGAATTTTACAATTTAAGTGATTAAAGGTGCAAATTTTGATTTTTAAACTCAATTGAGATGACTAGAGGATGATATTTATAAAATTATGAAAGCTATAGAAATTATAGAGAAGAAACTAGAAATTAAAGATATTGAATTACCAGTATTAAAAGATAATGAAGTACTGATCAAGGTCAAAGCAGCTGGTTTGAACCGTGCTGATATTGCACAAAAGAATGGCTTATACCCTCCTCCTGCTGGTGAAAGTGAAATTTTAGGACTGGAATGTAGCGGAATAATTGAGAGTATTGGCAAAAATGTAAGCGCAAAGAAACCTGGAGATGAAGTAATCGCACTTTTGGCCGGTGGGGGATATGCAGAATATGTAACTTGCCCTGAACAGCACGCAATTTTAAAGCCACCAAAACTAAGCTGGGCTGAAGGTGCGTCAATTCCAGAAGTATATGCTACATGTTGGTTGAATCTCTTCATAGAGGCTCGTATGAAAGAAGGAGATAAAATTGTCTTTCACGCAGGAGCAAGTGGTATTGGAACAGCCGGGATACAGTTAGCCCAGGCTTTTGGTTGCGATAGTTTTGTAAGTGCAGGAACCAAAGAAAAGATTGATTTCTGTCTAAACTTAGGGGCTTCAGCAGGAGAGATTAGATCAAAAGATATATTTTCAAAGATTAAAGAATGGTCTCCAAATGGAGTAGATATCATCTTAGATCCTGTAGGTGCAGAGTATTTTGAGAAAAACTTAAGTGTCCTTGGATTAGAAGGCAAGTTAATTATTATTGGTTTAATGGGCGGTGCCAAAGCAAATATAAATCTTGGGCATTTAATGATAAAAAGACATAAGATAATAGGATCAACCATTAGGGCTAGAAACTTGGAGACAAAGACTAGAGTTATGGATGATCTCTCTAGCAAAGTAATGCCACTATTTGATTCAGGTACTCTTAAACCTATTATCTATCAGGTCCTGTCCTTCGAAGATTGCGAAAAAGCTCATTCAATAATGGAATCAGATGAAAATATTGGAAAGATTATTCTTAATTTAGATTAACTTTTCGAAAATGTCTTGCCAGGGATATAACGGATCACCGGAGCAATAAAATAAAGGATTTTTTTTCTCTGAAATAAAATCATAAGTCAAAGCTTGACCATTCAAACTGGATATAAGGCCACCGGATGCTTCTACTACTGCCTGTCCGGCAGCGATATCCCATTGATAGGTTGGACCTAACCTGCTGTAAATATTTGCCTTGCCTTCTGCGACACGACACAACTTTAAAGAACTTCCAGTTGGTAGTTCTTCAACCTCAGTAAATTTTTTTTCACAGAGATTAATAAACGCCTGATCTTTTTCACTCTTATGGCTTTTGCTCACCGTCACAAGACAGAATTCTTGACTCTGTTTTTGAGAAGTTATTTCAATCTTTTCTTTGCCTTGTATTTTGAAAGCTCTTCCCGCGAAACCTATAAAGGTTTCTTGAACTGCTGGTGCAGATACTACACCGAGAATTGGCGTACTGTCTTCAATAAGTGCAACATTTACTGTAAATTCTCCATTCTTATTAATGAATTCTCTCGTCCCGTCTAAGGGATCAATTAACCAAAACAAATCTTCTCTATTTTCTTCAGTGTCGCCCTCTTCAGACAATATAGGGATATTGGCATCTATAGATTTAAGGGAATTCAAGAGGATTTCGTGACATTTCTTATCGGCTATCGTTACAGGAGATCCGTCATGTTTATCCTCTACTTCAAAATCACCAGAATTATATATTTCCATAACAATATCCGAAGCCTGTTCTACAGCCTCAAGAACTAAATTTGATATTTCTGTTAATTTTGAAACTTCCATTTCTTGAATCTCTCTTTTCTTCTACAATATATCATCCGAAAGACATTTAAAAAATTAATATGGAAAACAAAACTAAGTTGATAGAGAGTGCTCAAGAGCTAAAAAAAGGTCTAGACCTGCTTAGCAGGGAAAGAAAAGTTGTGATGCCTCATAACAAAGCGTTTGATCATGTCGATCAATTAAAAGTAAAAGTTGATGAAATCATTAATTTAGCTGAAACTGTCTAGAAATACGGAGATAAAAATGGAATACACTTGCTTTGATTTAGAAATTACAAACAAAATAGCTCACATCAAAATGTCTAGACCAGATGAATTCAATACCATGAATAAAGCTTTCTGGTCCGAGCTTCCCCACTTGGTTGAAAGTATTTCAGATGATGCATCTGCGAGGGTCATAGTATTGTCAGGAGAAGGTAAACACTTTTGTGCAGGAATGGATTTAGCTAATTTCTCTCCTTCAGATAAACAACCTAATGCTCATATGGGTATGAGAAAAGAATCTGGATATCGGGTGACACTAGATCTACAACATACAATTACTTGCTTAGAGAAAGCCAGAATACCTGTGATTGCGGCTGTACAAGGCGCTTGTGTAGGTGGTGGTGTAGACCTCGCTACAGCCACAGATATGAGATACTGCACATCGGATGCTTTCTTTTGTATTCAAGAAATTAATATTGGTATGGCTGCGGATGTAGGTACCTTACAAAGAATTCCCAGACTAATACCTGAAGGCGTAGTAAGGGAATTGGCTTACACAGGCAGAAGATTCCTTCCGGAAGAAGCAATGAAACATGGTCTTGTGAATGAAGTATTTGAAACCAAAGAAGAAATGATGGAAAGAGTTATGGAAGTGGCTGCTGATATAGCATCAAAAGGACCTCTAGCTATAGCAGGAACAAAAGAATCACTAAATTATGGAAGAGATCATACTGTGGAAGAGTCATTGAATCATATTGCATTGTGGAATACTGCAGTTGGAATTAGCGACGAAATGTCAGTAGCATTTAAAGCCAAGGCAGAAAATACAGAACCAGAATTCGAAGATATGCTTCCAAGAAGAAAATACTTAGACGGAGAAGTAGGCGTTTAGACTTTTCTTAGAAAGACAGGCGAGTTTTCTTTAGATTCCTTCTTACTAAAGCGATAACCATCAAGATTGAAGTTTTGAAGCTCATCGGCTTTCTTAATCTTGTTTTGAATAATAAATCTAGCCATTGCTCCTCTAGCCTTCTTGGCAAAGAAACTTATGATTTTGTATTCGCCATTTTTGTAATCTTTAAAAAACAGGATTAATCACTGGTAAATTTATTTCTTTATTTTTGAGAACTGAAAAATATTCTACAGATGCTAAATTTACAATTGCTTTTGATTTATTTTCTTTAGAAATTTGATTGATTGAGGTATTTATCTTCGATCCCCAAAATTCATATAGATTATTACCGCGTTCAGTTTTAAATTTAGTCCCCATTTCCAATCTGTAGGGATACATAAGATCCAATGGTTTTAGTAATCCATAAAGCCCCGATAATATGCACAGATTTTTTTGAGCATAGTTAATTTCTGACTTGGAAAGAGAAGGTGCATCTAAACCCTGATAAACATCTCCTTTGAAAGCGAAGATAGATTGCCTAGAAGTACCGTTTGGTTTGATAGGCTTTGTCCAATTCATATATCTTTCAAAATTTAGAACGGATAATTTTTCGCTTAAGCCCATTAAGGAAGAAAGGTCATCTGGGCTCTTTTTCTGTAATTCTTTTATGAGAATCTCACTATCAGAAAGATGTGAAGCAATAGAGAAATCATCAATATTTAAGTCTGATTCGTAATCTAGAGTCTTAGCAGGAGATACTAATATCAGCATTAACTCAAACCTAAAACTAATTTTGCCATTATGTTTCTTTGTATTTCATTAGAACCAGCATAAATACTAGCCTTTCTATAATTAAAATATCTAGGTGCGGCAGTATTTGCAAACCTACTACCTATGGCAGGTTCATTATTTCCGATTTCAGGACCAGGATTGTGAAATGGCACTCCATAATAACCCACCAGTTCAACTGCCAGTTCAGTTATAGCTTGGCCTATTTCAGTCCCTCTAGTTTTTAAAAGAGATGACTCAGGGCCGACATTCTGACCGGCTGATAGGCTTCCTAATATCCTTAGCTCAGTTGCTTCCATTGCATTAATTTGAACTTCTAATTTTGCAATTTCTTCCATAAAACTTTGGTCATCTGATAACTTATTACCACCTACATCTTCTAGCTCCGCTTTTGCTCTCAGCTGTTGAAGCTGTTGGTAAAGCTCTGAGGAATAGCCGTTACCTCTCTCAAACTCCAATAAATATTTTGCATAAGTCCAGCCCTTGCCCTCTTCACCAATTAAGTTTTCCTTTGGCACTTTGACATCCTCAAAAAAAACAGTATTTACTTCATGATGTCCTATAGGAGTATTATCTAAAGTATTAATTGGTTGGACTTCGATTCCTTCAGAATGCATATCAATGAGCAAAAAAGAGATTCCTTTCTGCCTGATATCTTCCTGACTTGTTCTAACGAGACAAAAAATCATATCAGCATGTTGCGCCATTGTTGTCCAAGTTTTAGCTCCATTAACAAGGTAGTGATCGCCTTTATCTTCAGCTTTAGTTTTTAGTGAAGCAAGATCCGAACCAGACCCAGGTTCAGAATAACCCTGACACCACCATACTTTTGAAGAAAGAATATCAGGAAGGTATTTAGCCTTTTGTTCGTCAGATCCAAAAGCCATGATAACGGGGGCAACCATTGAGATTCCAAAGGCAGTAAAGCCGGGGGCTCTTGCGGCTGCCATTTCTTTACTGAACAAATATTTTTGTGAGGCTGTAAAAGAAGCACCTCCGTATTCTTTAGGCCAATTTACACCAGCCCACCCTTTTGAAAAAAGTGCTTGTTGCCATTGAACATGCTCCTCTTTAGTAACATGGCCATTGGGAGAGTTCATAAGTCTGTCTTTCATGTCTTCAGGATAATTATCCTTAATCCAGTCTCTAACTTCCTTTTGAAAATCTAATTCTTCTTTTGTAAATTGTAAGTTCATAAATACCTCGCCTCAATTATAATTGAATTTCTCGTTAACAAAAATAGATTTACCTTGGAAAACGTTAGTGGATATTTAGATAGATTTTCAGAATTGACTGGAAAGATTTGTTCGTGGTTCGTTGCAATAATGGTTCTTATAACTTGTCTCGTCGTTGTTATGAGATATGGCATGGATATGGGTTCTGTTTTCTTGCAAGATGTAGTTCTGTATCTTCATGGCAGTCTATTCCTTCTTGGAGCTGCATTTGCTTTAAAAAGAGGAGCTCATGTCAGAGTAGACATCTTCTACAGAAATTTTAGTGAGTCTAAAAAAGCTCTTGTAGATTTACTCGGTAACATCATTTTCCTACAACCGGTTTGTTGGACAATACTGTTGTATTCATGGGGTTACGTAGAATTTTCATGGAGGATTATGGAAGTTTCACCTGAACCAGATGGTCTTCCCTTTGTTTACATACAAAAATCTTTGCTCATCGCAGTTGCAGCCTTGCTCTCTCTTCAAAGTCTTTCTGAAATCCTAAAATCATATCTAGTTATTAAGCACCATGGTTGAATTCATACCATTGCTAATGTTTGGTGTTATCTGCTTAGTTTTACTAGCAGGGTTTCCTGTGGCCTTTTCATTAGCAGGAACTGCACTTATTTTTGCTGGACTAGGAGTAATAACAGGAACCTTTGAAAGTGCTTTCTTAGGGGCAATTCCAAATAGGCTTTATGGAGATATGACAAATATGACTCTTGTGGCTGTTCCTTTATTTGTTTTCATGGGTGTTCTGCTAGAAAAATCAAATCTAGCTCAAGACTTATTGAGCAATATGGCAGAAGTTATTGGTGGGTTTAGAGGTAGTCTAGCTATCTCGGTCATATTCGTTGGAGCCTTAATAGCAGCAAGCACAGGAATAGTTGGTGCCACAGTTATAGCGATGGGACTGATTTCTTTGCCTATTATGTTGTCTAGAAACTATGATCCTAGTCTTTCTGCGGGAACTATCTGCGCTACAGGAACTCTGGGCCAAATCATTCCGCCTTCAATAGCATTAGTAATATTGGGAGACGTTCTTTCGGCTGCTTATCAACAATCTCAGCTGAGTATTGGTAATTTCTCTGCAAGAACTGTTTCAGTAGGTGATCTGTTTATGGGAGCAATCATTCCCGGCTTTATTCTGGTATTTTGTTATGCAATTTATGTAATCATCAGAGCTTATCTTTCACCTAAGATGGCTCCATCACAAGAAGTAACGATAGTCTCTGGAAGGTGGAAAATATTACTGACATCTTTACTACCTCCATTTATCTTAATAACTTCTGTATTGGGATCTATTCTTTTAGGCATTGCTACTCCAACGGAAGCAGCTGGTGTTGGAGCTCTCGGAGCTATTTTACTTGCTGTCAGTAAAAGCAGTTTAACCAGGGCAAACCTTACGGAAGCTGTTGAAACTACTACCGAAATAACTGCGATGGTTTTTATGATACTTTTAGGGTCTTCAATTTTCTCATTAGTTTTTAGAGGATTTGGAGGAGATGATCTTATAACCGGTATCTTTACAGAATTACCGGGAGGAGCATTTGGTGCTGTATTAGTCGTTATGGTGATTATTTTTCTACTAGGTTTTATATTAGATTTTATTCAAATTACACTAGTTGTAGTTCCTATTGTTGGACCAGCGTTGTTAATGCTAGGAGTTGATCCAATTTGGCTAGGAATAATGATCGCCATAAATCTTCAAACATCCTTTTTGACCCCGCCATTCGGTTTTGCTTTATTTTATTTAAGAGGTGTAGCACCAGATACTCTTGCAACAAAGGATATATATAGGGGAGTTATCCCTTTTATTCTGATTCAGCTTGGAGTTTTAATAGCTCTAGCTATTTTTCCGGACTTGGTAACCGCTCTTCCACAGGCAGTTTACGGAAATTAGTCTCTATACAAGATGAGCTATTCTATCGGCTCTATAGGATGAACGTACCATTGGTCCAGAAGCAACTTCCAGAAAACCAATTTCAATCGCAATCTTTTTGAAATAATCGAATTCATCAGGCGTATACCACTTTTCAACTGGTAAGTGATTTATAGTAGGTCGCATATATTGACCAAGTGTGAGTACGTCTACTCCTGCTCTTTTTATATCTTCAAAAGCTATCAAGATCTCTTCTTCAGTCTCACCAAGTCCAAACATTAAACTTGTTTTTGTAATAATTTCTGGAGAGTGCAGCTTTGCAAAAGATAACACTTCTAAGGTTTGATCATATCCAGCCCTAGGATCACGTACACGTTTAGTCAATCTACTTACCGTTTCTAGATTTTGAGCAAATACTTCTAGATTGGAGTCTAAAAGTATTTCTATGGATTTCGTATTTCCTAAAAAATCTGGAACCAATGCTTCAATGATTACCTCTGGAGCCTTTTCTTTAATAGCTCGAATGGTATCGGAAAAGTGTCCAGCACCTCCGTCACTTAAGTCGTCTCTGTTAACAGAAGTTAAAACTGCATATTTTAAATCCATATAAGCAATTGAATTAGCTACTTTTACAGGCTCATCTTTATCTAATTGCCCCTTGGGGTTTCCAGTGTCAACAGCACAAAATTTGCAAGCACGGGTACAAACAGAACCAAGCAACATAAAAGTTGCTGTGCCATGGCTCCAACATTCCTGGATGTTTGGGCACATTGCCTCTTCACAGACAGTATGGAGCTTCTTTTCGGAGACAATACTCTTTAGCTCTCTATATTTCTTTGAGTTTTGTAATTTTACTCTCAGCCATGTAGGCTTTCTTTCGATCGGAATCAACTTATTTGAATTGGGTTTTATGCCATTCTTTACAGCAACCACACCATTTTCTTTAATAGTTTTAGTAGGTATTAAGTTTTCCATTATGCAGCCTCAGAATCATACTCTCTAAGTATGTTCACCAAGTCTTGTTTAATTGTCTTTATTGAGACTTCCGCTAGATCTTTAAGTTGCACGACCTCTAGGGAGTCAATTCCACAGGTAACTATTCCTTCAAAAGGTTTTAGGTCCATATCAATATTAAAACTTATGCCATGATAGCAATAACCTTTTTTTATCTTGAGGCCTATTGAAGCTATTTTTTTTCCTTGAACATAGATACCAGGAGCACCAATTTTTCTTTTTGCATTTATTCCGTATTTACTTAAGAGATCAATCATTACACCTTCAAGCTCACAAATTAATTTTTTTGGACCCCAGCCCAGCCTTCTTAAATTTAAGAGAAAGTAGATCATCAACTGTCCTGGACCGTGGTATGTTACCTGACCACCTCTATCTGTTCTTACTACAGGAATATTATTATTTTTAATAATATTTTTCTCTTCAGCAGCATGCCCGAGAGTATAAACAGGATAATGCTCTACAAACCACAACTCATCTGGTTCATTTCCTGACTTTCGATTTATTGTGTCCTGCATTCGCTTCCAAGTATCTTGATACTTTTCCAAACCTATATCTCTAACTTCTAAATTCATCAATCCAATTCTCGTGTGTCTATGTATGCCTTCTCAGAAATCCTATGATAATTGATTACTTGTTCTTTGAACTCTGTATAAGATTTATATACCTTCTGCGCCATAGGATCATCTTTAATAAAATCTTCCATGACTTCGTCAGTTATTTTCTTCAATTCTACGAGGACATTGTCTGGTAATTTTCTAAGATCAACATCATGCTTCTCAACAAGTTCTGTAAGAGCCTTATTATTTCTTGCAGTGTATTCATCGAGCATTTCTTGATTAGCTGATTTAGCAGCATATTTAATTATGGCCTTTAAATCATCTGGTAAAGAATTATAAGCTTCTTTATTTATTATAATTTCCATAGTTGAGCCTGGTTCATGCCATCCTGGGTAATAGTAATAATCAGCTACCTGATGGAAGCCGAAGGTCAAATCATTATATGGTCCAACCCACTCGGCAGCATCAACCACGCCTTGTTGCAAAGAAAGAAAAATTTCATTTCCCGGTAGAGTTACAGTTTCGGCACCTGCTCTAGTAAATACTTCACCGGCTAAACCGGGTATCCTCATCTTCAGACCCTCTAGGTCACTCAAAGAATTAATTTCTTTTTTAAACCAACCGGCCATCTGCACTCCAGAATTGCCTCCTGCTAATGGGATTAAATTAAAAGGCTCATAAGCTTCTTCCCAGAGCTCCATTCCTCCTCCGTAATGAAGCCAGCCATTCATTTCTTGAGCGGTAAGTCCAAAGGGAACTGCTGTAAAAAATTGCGAAGATTTTACTTTTCCAGTCCAATAATAAGATGCTCCATGGCCAAGCTGAACGTTTCCTTGTGAAACGGCATCAAAGACTCCTAAAGCTGGCACGAATTCTCCAGCTCCGTAAACTTTTATTTGCATCCTTCCGCAAGTCATTTCATTTACATATTTAGAAAAATTTTCTGGTCCCATGCCTAGCCCAGGAAAATTTTTAGGCCAAGTAGTTACCATGGTCCATTTATAATTCTTTGTTCCATTTGAAAAACATCCTTGATCTTCAACAATGGATTCTTCTGAGTTCGAACAAGAAACCAGAACATAGAAAGTCCCTATAGCTAATAATCTTTTCATATTAAGTGCCTTATTTTATATATTTTGCAGTTTAGCGTAAGCAACCATGAGCCATTTAGTTGTACTTGAATCAAAATTAACCTCTACTCTCGCATTGGTACCTTCGCCTTCGTAATTCAGAATCACGCCTTCTCCAAAAGCCTCATGAAGGACCCTTTGTCCTAATTTAAAGTTTGTATCCGGAACCTCTCCAGAAATTCTGCTTGAACTATTTTTTGAAGTTCTAGTAACATTGCCACCTGTACGAACCTCAACGGTTAGCTCATCAGGTATCTCTCTTAAAAACCTTGAGGCAGGATTAAAATTTTCCGAGCCATATAAATTTCTCATTTCTGCATGAGTAACAAATAACTTTTCCATAGACCTAGTCATACCTACATAGCAAAGTCTTCTCTCTTCCTGTAACTGATTTGGGTCTTCTATAGATAATTTATGTGGAAAGAGCCCTTCTTCAAATCCTGTTATGAAAACCAGAGGAAATTCTAGCCCTTTGGCAGAATGCAGTGTCATAAGTTGTATGGCAGACTCATGTTCTGAAGCTTGAGTCTCTCCAGCATCTAGGGCGGCGTGATCTATGAACATCTTTAAGGCACTCTCTTCTAGTTCATCAAAAGAATCAGGTTCAAAATCTCTGGCAGCACCTACTAACTCTGATAAGTTTTCAACTCTCGTCCTACCTTTTTCACCAGCTTCTTTCTTGTGATATTCGATAAGCCCACTTCTTTCAATGGCCATATCAACTATATCTCTGAGTTGTAAATCTCTTGTATCTGACTCAAGAGTATTGAAACTAGACATAAAACCTTGAATGGATTGAGCTGCTCTAGTTGTTAAGCCCTCGATGTCTATTAGTTCTTCACAAGCTTTCCATAGAGACATATTTTTTTCGGCTGCTTTAGCTCTAATTATATCTATGGTCTTAGCGCCTATGCCCCTTGGTGGAATATTGATAACCCTTTCAAAAGCTGCGTCATCTTCTCTACCGTATAAGAGTCTTAAATAACTCATAGCATTCTTGATTTCTGCTCTTTCATAAAATCTCAAACCGCCATAAATCTTGTAAGGTAAAGATTCTCTTAAAATTGCCTCTTCAAGTACTCTGGATTGTGCATTGGATCTGTAAAGGATCGCAACTTCATCAAGACTTCTTCCTTGGTTTACCCAATTCTGTATGCTGCCGACAACATACCTAGCTTCATCATCTTCGTTGTAAGCTGAATATATAGAAATTGGCTCACCTTCTTTCTGATCAGTCCAAAGTTCCTTTCCCATTCTTCCTTGATTATTTTTTATGACTGCATTTGCAGCATTCAAAATAACTGAGGTTGACCTATAGTTTTGCTCTAGTCTAATTATTTCAGTATTTTTGTAATCAGTTGTAAATCTATTTATATTTTCACTTTTTGCACCTCTCCAACCATAGATTGATTGGTCATCATCTCCTACAGACATAAAGCATGCGCCTCCATCAGCTAAAAGTCTCAAAAACTGATATTGGACTTCATTAGTATCTTGAAATTCATCTACTAATATATGGCTAAACCTTCTTTGATAGTGCTTCAAGACCTCTTCATCACTTTTGAGTAATATATAAACTCTAAGCAGCAATTCTCCAAAATCTACTAAACTTTCTCTCTCGCATAGCTCTTCATAAACCTTATATACTTCGGCCATCTTTTCAGCGAAATAGTCATCTGCCACTTCTACATCTTTTGATCTCCTACATTCATCTTTTTGCTTATTTATAAACCATTGAATCTGCCGTGGAGGCCACTTGGTATCATCTAATCCCATTGACTTAACTACTCTCTTAATTACCCTGTATTGATCCTCTGAGTCCAGAATCGCAAATTCCTTTCTGAGACCAGCTTCCTCCCAATGAGTCCTTAATAATCGATGCGAGATTCCATGAAAAGTTCCACACCAAAAATTTCCCATCTCTTCTTGAACAATGTCTTCAATTCTTCCACGCATCTCTCTAGAAGCTTTATTGGTAAAAGTAACAGTTAAAATTGAATGAGGATTTATATTTTCAGCTTTAATAAGCCACGCTACTCGATGAGCGATAACTCTTGTTTTTCCTGAGCCTGCACCTGCAAGAACGAGTAAATTTTTAGATTCAGAGGTTACTGCATTCCTTTGGGGTTCATTTAAACTTTCGAAGATTTCTGATACATCCACCTGCATATTCTAACTAAGAATCGTTTTTCAATCTTGAGATATTCGGTCTAAATAAGAAAAAAATCGTTCCATTTAATTTTTTTAAAGCACCTATGAATATCATATTCTTTAGGTATCATTGACCTATGGAAAATACAGAAAAATTCTTTGAAACTTATTGTGATTTTGTAACAAAAGTAACCAGTGATCCGAGCTTAAAAATAGAAGACTTAAAAAAGTCTTTAGATAATATTCAGGATAATTCACCTATTGACACCCCTCGTTTACTTACTGCTGCTCTTGGTCTGGGAAGTGAGACAGGAGAATTTGTAGAAATAGTCAAAAAAATGATTCTGCAAGGTAAGCCGGCTGATCAAGATAATATCTTTCATATGAAAAGAGAATTGGGAGATGTGATGTGGTATTGGGTTACAGCCTGTATGGCTCTAGAGCTTGATCCAGTCGAAGTGATTTCAGAAAATCAAAAGAAACTTGAGGCTCGGTATGGAGAACAGTTCACCATAAACCAGAGTGAAGTAAGAGCGAAGGGAGATTTATAGCTAGTAGATTCTTGAAACTGCTGTATTTTCTGCTTCTGTAGGCTCTGCCCTTTTTAAATCCATAGATTTCCATACATCATCTAAAGCATTCAAAAAATGGTCTATATCACTAGCTTCGTGTCGAGGCGTGATAGTGACTCTAAACCTTTCATCACCTTTTGGAACGGTAGGATGGAAAACAGGTTGAATGTATATTCCGTGTTTTTCAATTAAAAGATTAGCCGCACCTTTACATAACCTAGGATCATATAAATGTATTGGGATAATGTGACTATCATTTTCAAGAAAAGGAATTTCAAGATCTCTCAAGCCCAATCTTATTCGGTCTGAATTAAGTCTAATATTGTCCCTTAGATGTTCAGATTCCATTGCAATTTTGATACTAGTTATTGAAGCGGCAGCTATCGAAGGATTCATAGAAGAAGTAAAAATAAATCCAGGAGCAAAGCTTCTAATATAGTCAATAATGTCAGAATTAGCTGCGACATAACCACCCATTTGGCCAAATGATTTAGACAAAGTGCCGTTGATAATATCTATATCTTCTTCGAGTCCTTTTTCAGCAGTAATGCCTCTACCTTCAGGTCCATAAAGTCCAACTGAGTGGACCTCATCTAGGTAAGTTAATGCATCATACTTCTTGGCAAGTTCAATAATCTTTTGAAGAGGAGAACGGAGACCTTCCATAGAATATAGAGATTCAAATACAATTATTTTTGGTGTATTTGCATTAGCTGTCTTTAAAAGTTCTTCCAAATGCTCAGTATCATTGTGCCTAAAGACATGACATTCAACATTCGCATTCTTTATACCTTGTATTAAAGAGGCGTGGTTAAGCTCATCAGAAAAGACTTCAACGCCCTCAAGATTTTTACAAAGTGTCCAAAGAGTGGACTGGTTGGCAGTGTAGGCTGAAGGAAAAAGTAATGCTGATTCTTTTCTGTGCAGATCTGCTAAAAGTTGTTCAAGGTCAACATGGTATGTGGAAGTCCCAGATATATTTCGTGTTCCACCAGATCCTGTGCCTAGTTCGTTTATTACGTCCACGGATGTTTTGGTAACCTCTGGGTGTTGGCTAAGGTTCAGGTAGTCATTGCTGCACCAAACTTCAACTTCTCTTTCCTGTCCTTCGAATCTCTCAGTGGCTTTAGGAAAGCTAGATTTATTCCTATTTATAGCTCTAAACTTTCTGTAGAGGCCTTGAGATTTTAATGATATTAGTTCGTCTGAGAAGAATTTTTTATAGTTCATGAATTAATTACTAAGAAAAGTTAATATAATTATGGTTGACGCGAATTGCATTGTAATTGAAATCTTTAGTGCGAAACTAATTAAGAATAATTCTCATTTAAACCTATTTTGAAAGCCTTAAAAATAGCATCTAGGAAAAGTCCTCTAGCAAGGATTCAAGCATTGCTTGTAGCTGAAAGAATATCAAAATCTTTCCCCGATATTGAGATATTACATCTTTATAAAAGTACTCTAGGTGATGAAGATTTGACTACTCCATTAAATAAGATGCCTGATATCGGAGTGTTTACAAATGATATAAGGAATGATCTCCTCAATAAAGTTGCGGATATTGCTGTGCATTCATGGAAAGATTTGCCAGTAGATCTAGAAGAAGGCACAGAGATAATTGGTACGCTTGAAAGAGCAGATATGAGAGATATGCTCTTTTTAAAGAAAGATAGTATCGGTAAAAATGATCTCACTATCCTGAGCTCTTCGCCAAGGAGAGAAAAGAACCTATCCACCTTCTTGCCATCAGCATTACCGTTTAAGTCAAAGATAAAATTTAAAGACGTCAGGGGTAATATTCATACTAGACTAACAAAGTTGATTGAAGGGGATGATGATGGTTTGGTTGTAGCTAAAGCAGCCATTGATAGATTCATGCAAAACAAAAGTGGTGAATTTGAGAAAGATAAAAATTCTCTTCTTGATGTCCAAAAAAATCTAGAGTGGATGGTGCTTCCTTTATCTCAAAACCCTTGCGCAGCTGCGCAGGGCGCTCTCGCAATCGAAGCCCGCCAGGATGATGAAGCAGTTAAAGAAATTATTGCTACTATTTCAAATCAAGAATCTTTTAATTCGGTTGAAATCGAAAGAACCATATTGAAATCATATGGTGGCGGATGTCATCAAAAAATAGGTGTTAGTCATGAAATCTTAGAAGCAGGTAAGCTAATCACAATAAGAGGTGAGACTGAAGCAGGTGAAGATCTATCGGAAAGATCACTTAGCAATAGTGTAGAAGATTATTTTGACTCTTTAAATCATACAAATTATTTCCCCAAAAATAGAGATGAGCAAAGGTTTTTCGAAAGAAAACCAATTCTTGATTCTATTGAAGTCTTGAAAAAAGTTAAGAATAAGGGAATTTACGTCAGTAGATCAAATGCCATAGAAAGCACTGACTTGATAGATGATTCTAATATCATCTGGACTAGCGGCATTGATACTTGGAAATCTTTAGCCAAAAAAGGGTATTGGGTTAACGGCACTTCAGATAGTCTTGGCGAAAAAAACTCTCCAGAGGAAAGTATATTCAAAGAGGTTAGTTGGTTAAAACTATCTCATAAAGATAATTTAAATGAAGCAAAATCGGTATTATCTACATACGAATTAAATCCTCTCGACGTTTCTGAAAGGCTTTTAGAATGTGATTACTTCTATTGGATGAGTGCAAGCTCATTTAAGTTAGCAATAAAAAAATACCCCGAACTTAAAGAGCGAAATCACGCTTGTGGACTTGGAAAGACTTTCGAGCTGATAAAAGAAATAGTACCGAACGTTTCTGCGTTTCTAGACTTTGATAGCTGGAATGAAGCCATAAGAAACAAGATAAAATAATATAGCTCTTTTGCCTAAGGTATAATGTAAGCATCTTTTTTCAATTAGTATGAACGTATCACGAAAATTTCCCCAATCAAGATTAAGACGAACTAGATTTACTTCGCCTATAAGGAGTTTGGTTGCTGAAAACAGTTTGTCAGTCGATGACTTAATACAACCTATCTTTGTAAAAGAAGATTTAGATGGAATTGAAAGCATTGATTCGTTGCCAGGGATCAATAGGTATGGACTAAATGCTTTAGATAAAGAAATAGAAAAAATTCAAAATAATAAAATAAAAGCTGTTGCTATATTTCCAGTTATAAACCCTGAAAAAAAAGACGATCAAGGAAGTGAATCATTAAATGAAGACAACTTAGTTTGTACTGCCATAAAACAAATAAAGAAAAATTCTGAATTGGCAGTGATCGCAGATGTGGCTTTAGATCCCTATACTTCACATGGTCATGATGGCGTATTAGATGAAAATGGATATGTAGAGAATGATAAAAGTCTTTCTCTTCTGATTGAACAAGCCCTAACTCTCGCCAAGGCTGGAGCGGACATGATTGCTCCTTCAGATATGATGGATGGCAGGATAGCGGGTATTAGAGAGTCATTAGAATCTAATGAATTTGTTAATACGATTATCCTTTCTTATGCTGCAAAATATAGTTCAAAATTTTATGGTCCTTTTAGAGATGCAGTAGGGTCTTCTGCTAACCTTGGCGCTGGTAGTAAGGATACTTACCAAATGTCCGTTGCAAATATTGAAGAAGCATTGCATGAAGTCAAAATGGATATTGAAGAAGGTGCCGATATAGTTATGGTCAAGCCTGGAATGCCTTACTTAGACGTTATTAAAGCAGTTAAAGATACTTTTAAAATACCCACCTTTGCCTATCAGGTAAGTGGTGAATATGCCATGCTGAAAGCTGCAATAGAAAATGGTTGGTTGGCAGAAGAAGTCCTAGAGGAATCCTTGTTAAGCTTTAAAAGGGCTGGAGCAGATTGTGTTCTCACCTATGCTGCTAATGAAATAGCAATAAAGTTAAATCAGTAAAACCTTGCCTAATAAAAAATTCATAAATGCCATAACAAGAAAGCCACAGGCCTGCCCGCCTATATGGCTCATGAGACAAGCCGGTCGATATCATGATCACTATCAAAGCTTAAAGAAAGATCATACGTTCGAAGAACTTTGTAAAAAACCTATACTGGCAGCTGAAACAGCTATGGGTCCTATTAACGAATTTGATTTTGACGTAGCGATTCTGTTCAGCGATATATTATTTCCTCTTGAAGCGCTTGGTATGGACCTATCTTATAATCCAGGACCTCAATTTGGACTCCATCTGGACGAAGATAATGCCGAGAGCCTTCTCGTAAACCAAAATCCTATCAACTTTATGGAGTTTCAGGGAGAAGCCATTGAAAGAACCATTGAAAGACTACCCAGTGATAAGTCATTAATAGGTTTTGTCGGTGGACCCTGGACCTTGATTGCATATGCATGCAACATTAGTAAAGATTCTAGGGAATTAAATTTTAATAATTTCCAAATAGGCCTTCTAGATAACGTGATTCTTCCACTGCTAAAAGAGAATGTGGAATTACAATTGAATGCGGGAGCTGAGGTGGTAATGATCTTTGACTCTAACGCACATCTGCTGGCTGAAGAAGATTTAAACATCTATCTCGATAAAACCTTTAATGCACTGGTTAAGGAATTTCCAAATAAAGTAGGCTATTACGCCAAGGATGGTATTGACTATGAGGCCATTATTGCGAAGCAAAATGACCCTGAGATTAATTTAGCAGGAATGGGTCTAGACTCTAATATTGACCTTAGGGAGTACTTTAAAAAAACTACAAATGGGTTTGTGCAGGGTAATTTTAGTGAGCATTTCTTAACCCTCCCCCATGAAGAATTCTTACCCAAATTAGATACTTTCATAGAACAAATGTCAGTGCTTTCTCCAGAAGATAGATCTGGCTGGGTTTGTGGACTAGGCCATGGAGTACTGAAAACAACCCCTCAGGAAAACGTCATAGAGTTTGTAAAAAGAATAAGAGCATCCTTTTAATGTATGGATATTGAGGAAAAAAAATCCCTAACTTCATCTTGGTTCAGAGAACTGAGAGATATGTTCTGCGAAGAATTTGTTGATATAGATGGCGGGAGTTTTGAAAGAAAGAACTGGGATCATAAATTTGAAGGAGGCGGAGAGATGAGCCTCATGAAAGGTGAAGTCTTTGAAAAGGTTGGTGTAAATATATCTACGGTATCTGGAAAATTTGATAATGATTTTAAATCTGAAGTTAAGGGCACAGATGAAGCTCCTAACTACTGGGCAAGTGGAATCAGTCTTGTGGCACACATGCAATCGCCCAAAGTACCGGCATTTCACTTTAATACGAGGTATATCGTTACTGGAGATTCCTGGTTTGGTGGTGGTGGAGATTTAACCCCAACAATCAAAAAAGATGATGAAATTAAGTTCTTTCACAAATGCATGAAGGAAGCGTGTGATTCGGCTGATCCAGATTATTACGAGAGATATAAAAAAGCCTGTGATGAATATTTCTATCTACCGCACAGGTCTGAAGCCAGAGGTGAAGGTGGAATATTTATAGATCATTTAAAAACAGACGATTGGAATAAAGATTTTAGCTTTATAAAAGAAGTAGGTTTATCCACCTTAAAAGCAATTACAACAATTGTCAGAAATCTTAAGGATGAAGAATGGACAGAACAGGAAAAGGAGCGACAACTTATCAAAAGAGGTCGTTATGTTGAATTTAATTTACTTTGGGATAGAGGAACTGCATTTGGCATAAAAACTGGGGGCAATTCGGATGCTATATTGATGTCTATGCCGCCTACTGCTAAATGGGATTAGATGAATACATACTTAATTTTTAAAACCATTCATATAATCTCTGTAATTACCTGGATGGCAGCCCTGTTCTATCTTCCAAGACTATTTGTATATCACTCCACCAAAGAAGTAGGATCAGATTCTTCTGAGACCTTTAAAGTTATGGAGTCTAAGTTACTAAAAATCATTGCGAATCCATCTCTTATTCTAGTTTGGATCTCAGGCCTAGCTCTTTTAAACTATAAAGGTCTAGAAATTTGGCTAGTTCTAAAAATGTTTCTTGTCATGGGTATGACTCTTTTTCACTTTTATCTGAATTTTCTTAGAGTAGGTTTTGAGGCCGATTCCAACACAAAATCAGAAAAGTTTTTTAGAGTTATAAATGAAATACCAACTATACTGTTATTGATAATAGTTGTTCTGGTTGTCTTTCAACCCAGATTTTAGAATTCTACAGTTTGTACATTTTATTATCTCGATAAAGCTGTATCTATTGTGCTAATTTGATCCTGGTTGAGTTCTCCGAGTGATTCTGCTTTTATGCAATCTAGAAGCTCAGACCTATTTTTTACACCCAAAATAACAGAAGAAACTTTTTCGTCGCTAAGAGCATATCGGTGTGCGAGAGTTGAAGGATTCATTTTCCATTCGGAAGCTAACTTTCTAAAAGGTTCGGCTTTATCATAATCTTCGAAATCTCTTATATCAAAACCCGACGGGTGCGGCTCTCTATCCATTTTTAAAGTTAATGCTCCAGCTTGAACTGCTCTAATTCCAAGTATCGGTATTCCAACTTTTTGACTTTCTGTAAGTATTTTTTGAGGATCAAAATCTTGATCAACATATCCTATAGCACCGGCTGAATTTAAAGGATTAACAACACACTGAATAGCTTCAGGTTGAATTTCATGATTTAAGGCCTCCAGAATTGCTTGATTTTGGCCTAAACCACCTATACCCCAGCTACCAATCTTCCCTTCTTGCTTTAGTCTTTCAAAGGCTGGTATAACCGCATTGTAATAACAAGAAAGTGAAGTTGTATTAGTCTCTCTGTGCTCATTGAGTGTATAAAGCTGAAAATCATCCTGTCTTAACTGTGAGTGCAGTAAAAAAAGATCAACCCTTTCCATATTAAGATTAACAAGACTTTTCTCAAGAGAAGAAATTAAGCGCTCATATACTTCGTCATCTGGTAATGTTCCTAATCTACATTTTGTAGTAATTTTTACATCACCTAAGTCTTTTCCTTTAAAAACCTCACCAACAACTCTTTCGGCTTCTCCCTTTCCATACATTGGCGCAACATCTAGATGATTAATTCCGTTTTCAAGTGCTAAATTTACTGTTGCTATAGCCTCTTCTCTTGTAGTCTCACCCCAAACTTGGCCGAGCCCGCCTCCTCCAAGTGTAAGTGCACTTATTGATCCATAGGGTTTAAAAGATCTTTTTTCCATTAGTAAGCAGGGGTCTCTGGCATTCTTATTCCCCTTTTTATTTTTTTAAATATTTATCCAGTCCCCATGGAATCCAAAAGGGACTCTCTGAGGTAAATGGACTTTAGCTAAAGGCCCAGAACTTACCTCTTGCGCATTTAAAATGATCAGATCACTTTTATCTGTCTCTTGGTCATAGACAAGTGATAGAAGGTAACCCTCATCCTCATCATTAGCTCCCTTGGAAGGAACAAAAACAGGCTCTGCCCCGAAATTTCCAGAGCCATACTCGTATACTTCAGAGGTGTCATTCACAAAATCGTACTTCACGATTTCTTTAAAATCTGGTTTTTTAAAATTTGAAGATGCAAGGGCATAACCAAATTGGTTTGATTTGCTTACAAAATCCGGATGAATTCTTGGAAATTCTATAGACCTATCATCAAGTTGTTCTGATTTAGCACTCCCCGACTTGAGGTCTAGGATCCATCTTCTAAGATGTGGAGAGGATTCTGTAAATGGACCATTCCTATCTTTATCAAATAATCTGTCATATGCGGTTGCAGAGACAATAACATCTCCACTCTTATCTTCGTAAGCATTAAAGGTATGAAAAAAATATGTCCTATCTATCTCAAACCAGCGAACATCTTGTGACTCATCATTCCTATCAAGTAGACCTATTCTAGATTGATGATTGTCATCCCATGCAAAAGGGAAATAACCTCCACCAAGCCTTTCTAGGTTGAAAGTAACAGATAGATCTAATACCAATACATAGTTTTCTGTAATAGCACATTCGTGAAGCATTGATCTTGTTTCAAAAGGAATTGTTTGCGTCTTTTTATGAGATCCATTTTTATCGATTACGACATAATCAATAGTTTCAAACTTATTGGCGTAGTCATAACACATTGCATGGAGCTCACCTGTATTTGGATCCAGTTTTGGGTGCGCAGTAAAACCTCTATTTTCGTCTCCATAAAATGGTTTTGTGTTCAATGAATTTAATTCTTGATCTATTTCTACCGGATATCCTCCAGCTTCAACGATGGCGTAAATTTTCCCAGCATGAGAAATTACGCTGGTATTGGCAATTGAATCATTGCCATCGACAGATTTATTTTTATACCAAAGTGCATTACCGGAATCTAATCTA
The DNA here is from genome assembly GCA_902604855.1 of uncultured SAR86 cluster bacterium. Taxonomy (GTDB): domain Bacteria; phylum Pseudomonadota; class Gammaproteobacteria; order Magnimaribacterales; family Magnimaribacteraceae; genus Magnimaribacter. The sequence continues at coordinate 139,771 of CACLAF010000003.1, forward strand.
ATTCCGTGAAGCATTCCCTGCCCTAAAAACCAATGATGTGTTTCTTGATTCAAAGCAGACATTGGATTTGGACCATTCCTTAGTAGAAGTCCAGAAAGGTCTTTAGGTATATTTCCAGTTACCTTCAAGTCTGTTTCATTAATTTCTTTGGTAACAGGAGCGTAGTTTCCCAGAAGATACTCGTTCATATAGATTGCGCAGTTTTTGGTTTAAAAAAATCATTATAACCTATTAAAGTAGGGACCCATTGGCTGAAACTTTGAGTCTAGATCTAACTTATACTAAAAAGTAATTTTCTCATTTTTCATGATAACATTTGAATAGTATGATTTTAGAACAAGGCCCAAGCCATACAACAGATATATCACAAGCTAAAGCGGACTTAGATAAATTTGGATATTGCATAATACCCGAAGTACTTAGTGATGATGAAATAGAAACAGCTAAGCAACGACTTCTAGAGCAAGCAGAAGCAGAAGAAGAACTTGGCTTATCCTTCAGAGACGGAGGGGCTGGTCAAGAGGTTAAATTTAAAGATGGTAGAGTTGATAAAGACTCTTTTAGCACTCAGAATGGAGGGGTCAATCAGAGGCTCTGGATGTTGGCTAATAAAGGTGAATGTTTTAGAGAAATGGTTACTCACACTTTAGTAGACGAACTGGTTGGTCATATTTTGGGTAATGATTTTATCTTATCTACACACTCAGCAAATATTGCCAAACCCGGTGGAGTAAGAATGGGTTTGCATACAGACCAATGGTGGATGCCTCAACCGGTAAGAGCTGGAGAAAGTTATATAAGACCCTCAGAAATAACAAGAAAGGCTGATGTAAATTTTGTTGAGCCTGATGTGTCACTTGGGATATCACCCCCGGTTGTAGCTAATTGCATGTGGATGCTGTCAGATTTCTCTCCAACGAACGGGGCTACCGAGGTAGTTGCAGGATCTCATCTAACTGGGGCGCACCCCAATCAAGAGGACCAAAGTATGTATCCCATAAATCAACCTGAGGCAAAGGCAGGCTCTTTAATGGTTTTTGATGGCAGGCTTTGGCATGGAACTGGAGCTAATACTGGCAATACTGACAGACTTGGAGTGCTGACAACTTTCTGCTCACCTCAGTTTAGACAACAAGAAAACCAAACACTTGGACTTGATAGAGACCTTTGGGATTCTTGTTCAGAAAAACTAAAGTCCAGACTAGGATTTAAAATCTGGAATGCTTATGGAAGAATTGAAAGCTCTATGGACTATCTCATAGATATTGAACCTAAAAGAATAAAAGAACTAAAACCAAGTAAGCAATGAACCTTGAAACTCTAGAGTATCCGCCCTTAACTGAAGATATAGAAGAAGCTAAAAATCATTTAGATAAATATGGTATGGCTTTGATTGCTAATGTATTAAGTAGTGATGAAATTGATGAGATGGACCAAAGACTTAACGAACAGTTCTTAGGTGAAGAAAAATATAAGGTAGGGTCGAAAGTCAGAGGCGATGAAGGGTTAGGCGTAGAGTCATCAGAAGAGGAAAAAGTAAGTAGATTAGTCTGGAATCTTATTAATAAAGGTGATTGTTTTTTGAAACTAATCGATCATCCAAAAATACTACCTCTTATTCAGCATTTAATCGGAGAAAGAGTTTGTCTTTGTTCAATGGGAGCGCATATGAATGGAAGTGGTAATGAGAAAATGGCCCTTCACCAAGATCAATGGCCTTTAGTGCCTCATCCTATGGACTTTCCTTTCATGGCGAATGTAATGTACTTGATCTCAGATAACTCTCCTGAAAATGGTGGTACTAGGCTCATACCTGGATCACATAAATGGCCACTTATAGATTATCGCACTGCAAATGGTGAAGAGATTCAAAAAATGGCTAATTCTTTAACTGCACCAAGAGGGACAGCAATAGTTTGGGAAGGAAGGCTTTGGCACGGGAATGGTTTAAATAGATCAGGATCAATGAGAAGTAATATCTCGACAGCTTTTTTACAGCCTTGGGTGAAACCTCAAGAAAATCATCAATACAGTATCCGAGATGAAGTACTCGGAAAGATAACCGAAAAGCAAAAACATATATTAGGTTTTAGTTCTTTTGGAACTCTTGGTGGGCATGATGGATCTAGTGTTTCTCCTTCAGAGTTTGATCCTAAAAAAGAATCTATAGGAATCTTGAAACCATAAACTTAATATGATGACGGGAGTACTTATTGGGCTTTCTGTCTTAGTTGTAACAATCCTCTTATTTTATTTTTTTCCTTATAGATTTCTTGAAGCTATAGGGCTAGTTCCTTACATCATTTATAAACAGATTTATATTTCCAGACTCCTGAGGAAGTCTCGTTGCTTTGTGACATCTAGAGGAAATATTGAGTTTATTTTCAAGGGCAGTAATGGCCCTGTCCTTTTATATATCCATGGTTCACCTGGTGGTTGTGATCAAAATATTGAACCTACACAGAAATATAGAGTTTTAACACCTTCAAGACCTGGATACAGAAGAACAGATATATCTGTGGGCAAAACTCCTGAACAACAGGCTGATAGTTTCAAAGCTTTATTGGATACCTTAGAAATTGATAAAGTTTTTATTATGGGAGTCTCTGGAGGCGGACCTTCCTCAATGCACTTTGCAGCTAAGTATCCTGAGAAAACCTTAGGACTGATATTGTTCGAAGCTGTAAGTTTCTCTCAAGATTTCCTTAACAAGGATGAGGCATTAATAAATTCTTGGGATTTTAAACTTTTTATTCAATTACTATTTATGTCATCTTTTGGCAATGACAGATTGGCGAAAATGATGCTTCCTAATTATAGGAATAGATTAAGGTTACTTGAAAAGAAAGAGAATATTGCTCTTCTTAAAAAGGTTATATGGTCAATTTGGCCAATTAGCATCAGAAGACTTGGTATTAAAAATGATTATAAGCAATTTACTAATCTGAATATTCCTTACGATAAAATCTCTTCACCTGTTCTAATCTTACACGGAGACGAGGATATTAATGTAGATATTGAACATGCAAAACATGCCAATAATGCCATAGATAATTCTTCCTTATACATTTTAAGAGAGGCTGACCATATGATGCATGCAACTCATTCCGAAGAGATTGAGAAGCAAATTGAGTCTTTCATATCAAATCATTCTTGAAGTTAATTACTGTCGAGCCTATTTATTGGATTTCTTATAAAGATAGTAAAGCATAGCGGGCAATAAGGCTGCCCCAAAAAAAGCTAAAGATGATGAACCACTTGATAGTGCTGCAGCTCCAAGTCCTGAAAATACTATAGCCACACCTATATTAGACAAGATCATTACATAGATAAATTTCCTAAATGGCATATTAGTTATTCCCGCTGCAAGGGTACTGAGTTCAGCAAATGCAGGGACAGGTCTAGCAAGAATTAAGCTCATAACATCTATATCTCTAGCCGAATCTTCCGCTTTTTTTAAATCATCCAAACCAACTATCTTTTGAGCTAATGGTCTTGCTGCAAATCTACCTACTAGATAGCCAAATACTGCTCCTAGATTTAGACCTATCCATACAACAATTGAAGCAAGTGCCCAGCCCAAACTAGCTCCTGCTAAAGTATTTGTTAGTCCATTTGGAACAGGGAGAAATACATCAGCAGCTAAAGCGGTCATAACTACAATCGAAGTATAGACAGTATTTTCACCTGCCCAAGCTAGTGCTATTTCTCCATATCTAGAAAATGGTGTTTCCAAAAAGATTGCTGGAACAACAATGGTCGTAAAAAAAACTATAATAAATGTAAGCCATTTAAATAATCTTGTCATTAAACTCTTTCTTGAATCTGCTGTTTTATTGCTGCGTGTTCTTTTTCACCAAACTTAAATTTTTTATATAAAAGATAAGCTCCTAAGCTATAAAAAACTAAAGGTACAAGGCCATAGAGACTAATCAGTGCGATTTTTACTTCCATCGTCTGAGGTTGATTAGGGATAAAACCAGAAAACTGCAGAACAAAGCCAGTTACAAGAAGCATAATCCCTGTTGCGCTTTTAAATACAAAATTAAGTGCTGCAAAATAAGAACCTTCTTTCCTCTCTCCTGTTAGGTACTCGTCATAATCTATTACATCACCTTTCACAGAAGGCCCAATTGCTCCTCCACAGCCTGCTGCCATACCACCTAAAGCTGCCCCAAGAAACATAACAATCAACCTATCAGTTATAGAGTCCAAAAAAGGAATAATAAAAATTCCACCGAATGAAATACCAGTAAAAGCAAGACTAAAAACCCATAATCTTATTTTTCCAAATCTTCGTGATAATGGTATCCAAAAAGGAACAGATAAAGCTGACGGAAGCATGTATGCAAATATAATTAAAGGCGCCCAAGCAGGAGCTTCGACTATATATTGAGTTACATAAAGTGTGAGCACTCCTATAACTGCCCCACCTAAATTTTCAATAAAAAGAACTATTATTAATATTTTCGCATGTGGGTTTATCCATACATCTCTGAATGCCTTGAATGGATTTTTATTTACTCGGTTTTGAAATTCAGGATTTTCTTTAAGTTTTGAGACTGCAAAAAATATCATTAGCGACATTGCACCGATGGCATAAAAAGCAAGACTACCAGCCAATTGTCTAACATCTCCATTAGGATTATTTTCTTCGCTAATCAGTAAACTCATAGAGACTAATGCAAGAATTGATCCCAGAGTAAAAGCTATATGTCTTACCCCAAACAGCCGAGTCCTCTCATGATAATCTTCTGACAGTTCAGCTCCAAGAGCCATATGCGGTACGTTAAGTAGAGTTATTGCGGAATAAAAACTGAGTATTGCTATCATCATCCACAAATCAAGAGACTGACCTTGCATAGATTCAGGTGGCGAAAAGACTGCTAAAAATCCAAACGAAATTGGGATAAAACTTATTAGCATCCAGGTCCTTCTTCTGCCAAATTTAAATGTGGTCCTGTCGCTTAAATACCCTGCGATGGGGTCTGATACAGCATCCCATATCCTAGATATACTAAAAATGACTCCCATTACGGCTGGAGCGATGAGTAATACATCGGTGGAAAATTTCATGACGTATAGGCTCATCAAAAGATACATATAGCCTGCACCCAATCCCGGCATGCCGTAAGCTATAGTTGTTCCTAATGGTGCTTTTCTCATTTAAATCTTCTTTAATTCAGAGAGTTCTTTAATAAGATTATATGAATGCAGTTTATTCACACTATTATTCATAATTATTTTTGTAAGTAAGTTTCTTATCTTTGCCAGTATGGGGTTAGAGACATGATTAAATATCCCCTGAAGTTTTGATCTTTTTTGTATCCATCTACTTCTACTATTTCGTAACCTATCATATATACGAACTATACTGATCAGATCTTCTTTGTCCTTTAGTAAAGATGCTAAACAGTAAGCATCTTCAATCGCAAGACACCCACCTTGTCCCAGAAAGGGAGCCATAGGATGAGCAGCATCTCCTAAAAGCAAGCACTTATCTCGATACAGTTTTTTTGGGAGAGGTCTTTCAAAAATGCCCCATTTATATATTTCTTGAGACGAATCAAACATAGAAAGTAATTCTTCGTTCCATCCAGCAAAGCAATTAAGAAATTCAGATTTATTACCCTTTATTTTCCAAGACTCTTCAGACCAAATATCATTATGCTCAATAGCAATAAAATTAATAAGATCTCCTCTGCCAGTTGGGTAATGCACACAATGACCTCCAGGGCCGTAGTAAACATTGACCTTATCATTTCCTTCGAATTTAGGAAGATTCTCTATTGAGGTCATGCCTCTCCAAGCTACATATTTTGTAAATTGAGGTTTTTGTTCGTCAAAATAATGCTCTCTTAAAGAAGACTTAATACCATCGCAAATTAGTATTAGATCATAAGTCTTTTGTTCATGAGTAGATATTAGGATTTCTCCTGAAGCAGGATCAATTGATTCAATCTCACTATCGAGGATGATGCTTCCACCAAGCTCTTCAAATCTATTCGAGAGTTCTAATACAAGATCTCTTCTATCTAAAGTTATAAAATTTTTATCAAGTGGCTTGAACTTGATTACCTTTGCTTTCTCATAATCTCGTATGAAGGAACCCATAGGATAGTGACCCTTAGAAGATAAAACTCCCATAAGACCCAGATCTTGCAGCAATAGCGTAGCATTCTTGGAAAGAGTTATACCGGCTCCAAATGCATCTATAGATTGTGATCTTTCAAAAATTTCTACCTCTAGGCCAATTTTTTTTAATGCATACCCAGCAGTTAGTCCAGATACTCCTGCTCCTATTACTGCAATATTTCTTAACACTAGATTGCCTTAGTCTTAATTTGATTTTTTTGCGCTCGTTCTTTTCTACGCGTCTTATCATTAACTTGTCCAACTAGTTGTCCGCAAGCGGCCATAATGTCATCACCTCTTGTTGATCTAATGGTCGTAACATAACCCTCACCTTGGAGATATTTTTGAAACCTTTTAACTCTATTTCCGGAGGGTTTTAGATAATCTGATCCTTCAAAAGCATTAAAAGGAATTAGATTTATTTTGCTGGGCAATTGTCTCAATAACTCTGCCAGCTCTTCTGCATGTACTATTTCATCATTAATACCATTAATCAGAATATACTCGATTGTTGTTATTCTCTTATCATCACATGAATCGACATAACGCTTCACGGAATCCAGCAGCTCTTGAATGGGATATTTTTTATTTATAGGAACTAGCTCATTTCTAAGTTCATCATTAGGAGCATGTAAGGATATTGTAAGAGCAACATCACTTACCTTACTTAAGTCATCAATTTTAGGAACAATACCTGAGGTGCTCAAAGTAACTTTTCTTTTAGATAGACCATAAGCGTGATCATCTTTCATTAAATCCATGGCATTTACAACAGGTTCAAAGTTTAACAATGGTTCTCCCATTCCCATCATCACCACATTTGTAATATGTCTTGAGTTAGGCTCTCTAGGTAAGCCAAAGGAATTAGCAGCAACCCAAACTTGTCCTATTATTTCATCTAAGTCTAAATTTCTTGAAAAGCCCTGCTTTCCAGTAGCACAAAAACTACAATCTACCGCACACCCAACTTGTGATGAAACGCATAAAGTAGCTCTATTCTTTTCAGGTATGAGAACCATTTCAATTAAATCTTTTTCTCCAACTTTAATGACCCATTTTTTGGTTCCATCTTTTGATGATTTTTCATATAAAATTTCAGGAACCTTTATTTCACAAGTTTCTTCTAGTCTTTGACGCAATGCTTTTGACAGATCGGTCATCTGAGAGACATCTGAAACTCCTCTCTGATGTATCCATTTAATTATTTGGGTTGCCCTAAATGGCTTTTCCTCTATGGAAACAAAAAAATCCTCTAATTCTCTTCTACTTAAACCCATAAGGTTAATTTTCTTAGAATGATTTTGTTTCATGTCTCTTTTAATTGAAAACTAACTTTTCTGCTCTTCTTATGTAAAGAAAAAAGAATGAAAGGATAATTAGATTTATAAGACCTGACAGACCAGCAAATGTATACGCCCAATTATAATTCCCATAAATATCAAAGAAATAACCTCCCAAAAATCCTCCTAAACCCATTCCAATCCAGCCAAAAAAAGAAGTTAGACTCATAGCTCTTGCACCATAGTTTGCAGGAACCATCATCCTGGTACAAACCAAAATACTCGACATAACTCCTGAATAGGTAAATCCAAATAATGCAGCCATTAAATAAATTATCATTGGAGATATAAGGTCAGGAAACCATATAACAAAAATTGTTTGGCCTAGGGACATTAAAATATATCCTGGTAATGCGCCAATACGATCGCCTAAAATCCCTCCAAATATTCTGCCGAATGCACCTGACACCATTAAAACCATCAAAACGGAGGTGGCAAACTCAAGTGAGAATCCTTGATCAGTCAATAATGGAACCAAGTGCATGATTGGAATAGCCATACAAATACAACAGAAAATAACAGCAAGGCTAATCCATGAAACTACCTCCTTTTCAGAAAGGACAAAATATCTATCATCTTGATTGTCATCTGATCTTGCACTAATTCTCCAGGGTGACTCCTTAATAAGAAAAGAAATAGGTAAAGCAATTGCTATATAGATAAAAGCCAAGTTCATATAGGCAGACTTCCAGCCTAAAGATTCAATCAATATACCACTAATATGAGGAATAAACGCTTGACCAATAGCACCCCCAGATGCTGCCAAACCTAGAGCTAGTCCAGGATTTTCTTTAAACCAGAAACCTACATTAGCATATAAAGGTGAAAACAGAAGAGCACTACCCATAGCTCCAAATAAAAAATATAGGAGATAAAACTGAAATACAGAATCCATACCGGATAGGAGAAAAAGAGTTAAACTCATACAGATAGCACCTACAAAACCAAACCATCGAGTTCCGAACTTATCTGCAACTTGACCCCACATTACTCCGAATGCAGCAGATGAAAACGAAGCAACTGTATATGCAAAAGAGGTTTGACCTCTAGTCCATCCAAATTCCAGAGAGACTGGTTTTAAAAATACAGAGATAGATGCCATTGATCCAAAGGCTAGTCCGCTCAAAACAAAGACTACCAGAACCATAACCCATCCATAGTTAATACCTCGATCTTGAAATAAACTTTCTATGTTACGCATGACATTTATTAAGTTATATTGGCTTTATTCTTCCTTACTTATTTCATCAGCTACCCAGCTAATAGACCAATTATGTCCTAATTTATTTCCTTTGTATGTTTCTGGAAGTCTTGTGACCTTGCTTTTTATAATTTTCACCACTTGAGGGTCATAATCTAGATCGCTAAAGGCGCCATCTAACTCTTTAATAGTTCTCCATTGATGAAGTTCAATGTTGTTTTTTAAAATATCGGGTAGTTCATAGTCGCACATTGAATTTATGATACCCATTCCTTTAAGTGGTGCAGCAATAGAGTGAATTTGTAAAGGTACATCCATATACCATGCTTTAGCAAATGTTACTGCGAGAAGGCCGCCATAGCTATGACCAAGCAATATAACTTTATTTAAATTGGGGTTGTTGTTAAATTTTTCCTTTATTAAGCTTAGCAAAGAGCTTATGGATGGATTTGGGCACGCATTGTCATCCCAACGAAAAAAAGAAACCATATTTGCTTCATTATTTAATCTTTGTAGAGGATAAATCCATTCATAACCTCGACTATTACTTCCATGCACACCTATCAATAGAGTATTTTGACCTACAGTAACTTCTTCTAAATCATGAAGGCCAAATGGCAAGGAAATTAAAGATTTACCAGACTCAAATACATCTTTTTCTACTTCAAAAGTATCTAGTGTTGGCTGAATAGTTTCCCCACAAGATATTAACGTGAGAATGGAGGATATAAGGATTAATTTTTTTAACATCTTCTAATTTCCTCATATATGGCTTTAATAATAAACTCCTTGTTATATTCATTTTTAAATATGACAAGATATACTGACAATAACAAAATAATCATTGGAGGAAAAATGATAAAAAAAATCAGTTTAATAACCGCCCTTTTCAGCCTCATATCTTGTGGGTCTGATATGAGTGTTACAGAAGATTATGGTGAACCCCAAGGGTCTCATGATTCACCCGAATGGCAAATTTGGGCTTATACATCTGCTGCTCCAGATTACATTGGTGATCTTGCAACAGTAATAGGAGCTGACGGAACAGTCTTAAAAAAGGGTTCTAATGGTTGGAGGTGTGAAGCCTTTATGCCTATGCCTGAAGGAGGATTCGAAGATGCTCATTCTGCTGCTCCAGCTTGCTCAGATGCAAACGCTGTTGCATGGGCAAATGCCTATAAAGCAGGAACTATTCCAGACATGGAAGGTGACGGGTGGATGTGGATGATTCATGGTGATTTAGGAGTTGATAATTTTACAGTTGGCACTGATGGCCAAAAGGATGCTGGTCATATGCACTTCATAGAATCAGGTCCACATATGATGTTGATGCCAAAAGATCCTGCATCTTTAAAAGGTCAATCTACAGACTATACGACAGGTGCACCTTATGTAATGTTTGAAGGCTCGCCTTATGCACACCTAATGATTCCACTGGTTGACTATTATTCTTACCAACCTAAATCATCACCAAAAAATAACTAATAAGGAAAATAATATGATTAAAATACTAAAAAAAGTTCTAATAGGAACAATTGCTTCTCTATATCTTGTCTCATCAGCAAACTTATTCTCTTTCGATGTTTCTGGAGAAAGCTTTCCAGCCAACTTTAATATGACTTCCTGGATTGCCGGTGAAAACGGAAGTACGATAACTTCAGAGGGCACAGTTGGGGAAGGTTACGGAAAAGTCTATCTAACTCATAATTTTACTGTAGGCAGTGATGATGGCATGTCCGGAGAATTTTCGGGCCAGGCTAGAACCATAAGTCAAGATGGAGAAATGCAGTATGCTTCCCTCCAGGGCTCTTGGGTTCGAGAAGGTAAAATTGTAACTATGTATTCTTTTGATTCACTCAATAACGGAGTAATAAATCATGCACAAGGCAAAGTTGACCTTGTTGCTGGAACTCTTAAATTTGAAGTATATCAAGTCAACTAAGGATCTAAAGACGGTCAGCTAGGCTGGCCGTCTACCTTTTCAGTATCTCATTACCCTCATTAAACATTGAGTAAATCATTTCATTCCAAAAAACCTTGCCAGATGGACCGCCCTCTTCTAGGGTAGCTAGCAGCTTGGCTGTTGGAAAAGTGTCTTCTGGACTCTGAAGATGAGGCATATCTTTTCCCCAAATTCCTGTGTTTGTTGGACCAGGAATAATCATATTTATTAAAATATCTTTATCATTATTCTCTTTAGCAGCCACTCTTGAAGCTGACCAAATAGCTGCCTTTGCTGCTGAATAAGCAGAAGTGCCTTGTTGATCTACCTCGGCATTTCTGGAGATTGTATTAATTATTCTCCCGTATCCCTGATTTTGCATCAATGGTAAGGCGTATCTCATTCCATAAATAGTCCCAAATAAATGTACAGAGATATGATGTTCAAATTCTCCATCAGGAAAACTGTCTACTCTATGGCCAAACCCCATTCCAGCATTATTGAACATAATATCTAAAGTGCCAGTCGATTTATGTGCTTTTTCTACAAAAGACTTCACTTCACTAGCGACCGAAACATCTCCTTGATATGATTCAATGCTGTCCCCTTCTAGCGCATCTAAACCCTTTTGGTTGATGTCCATAGCAAAAACTTTTGCGCCCTCTTCGCTGAATTTTTCTGCCCAAGATTTTCCTAGACCACTTGCAGCGCCAGTGATCAGTAAGGTCTTATCTTTAAGCATAACTGTCTCTTATTTCTTGATGCCAATTTAAAAATTCCTCTAATGTTAAATCAGGTCTTTGCAGAACAGAACCGTGCCCAACACCTTCTAATATTTTAATTTGGCCAATTTCAGAGTCTTTGATCATCTCTTTGCTCGAGTACAAATTAGGATCGTGATCTCCAGTCATGACCAAAAATGGAAAATTTATCTTCTTAATAACCTTTGTAAAATCAAATTTTCCGGCAGCACTTAACGATAATTGAGCACTTTCACTATTTAAATGTTCGTTCCAGCCTTTTGGCATCTCATGCCTTCTTAACCCAGCTTCATCTTGTTTTTTGAGTGCGTCTTTCAAGCCAGATTTCTGAGCCTCTACATCAGCCTTGCCAATACTTGCATCGCTAAATACTGCAGAGCAAATCTTTTGAGGAAATAAAGACGTATAAGCAAGAGCTGCCCTTGTTCCCCAAGCCATACTCCAAATATGAAATTTCTCTATTCCAAGAAGCTGCAAGATTCTATTTAAATCATCGGAATAAGTTTCAAATGAAAAAGATTTGGGATCCTTATCTAAATTAATACTTTTGCCCGCTCCTCTAATATCAAAAGAAACAACAAAAAAGTGTTTTTCGAGCTCTCCTGTTACATTATTCCACATCCTAAGAGTACAACCCGCCCCATGCCATAATACAAGGGGTGGGTTGCTGGAATTTCCAAAAATTTCAAAATTTAGCTTGGCTTTATCAAGCTCAATTTCCATAAATTCTACAAATTAAGGAGTCCACAAAGTTTATTTCCTGAAGGATCGCGGAGATAAGCTAGATACAACCTCATCCCCATTCCTTCTCTTACACCTGGAGGGTCCTCGCACGTTGTTCCGCCATTATTAATACCCGCATCATGCCATTCTTCTCCCTGTTCAGGACTTTTTATTGCAAAACCGATAGTACTTCCGTTACCTATAGTTGCTTCTTGATCATCAATAGGTTCAGAAATCAGGAAGACATTTCCATCCAAAAAATACATGTATCTTTTATGACCAGTCGGGTTTACGGAAAGAACTCCCGGTTCCGCCCCTAAGACACCGAAAATGCTGTCATAGAATTTTTTAGACTCTTCAATATCATTAGCTCCTACCATTATGTGACTGTACATTTTTCCCCCTTAATTAGTTGGTATAACTTGTTTTTTATAAAGTCTGGTTTCTGCCAGTAGATCACTGTGGTACTCATTTAAACTAATAATTTTTCCATCAGCGAACGTATAAACCATAGCATAATTATTATTGTAAGTTCCGTTAATTCCTTGCGCTTTTCCAGACACCCTTAAAACAACACTATCACTGTCTCCTATAGTATCGATCACTTCAAGATCTATTCCTTGTGGTATTAAACGTCCTACTTCAGGAAGAAACTCGTTAAAAAAACTGTCAGTATCTGCTTTTGTGCATAAGGTGCATATTCCCATAAACTCGAAAGAAAAATTCTCATGGAGAAGTGATCTTGCTTCACCTGGATCGGTAAAAGCTGTATCTAAAAATTTTTGAGCTTTAGCAATATTATCTTTTCTCTTATTGTTAAGAATATTATCTCTGGTATAGCCTACTCTAGTTGTTTTAAAGTGTTTGAATGGAAACCCTAGAGCTGTTACGGCTTCAAAGGCCTCTTTAGAAATATTACCGTAGATTTCTATTTCAAAACTATCTGCCAACCTGTCATGCGCACCTACATATTCTGGAATATAAGGAGCATTTAGGTGAAATAATAAAGCTTCACTATCTTCATAAACTTCACTCCAGGTAAATTTCAACGGATTCAAAGGGTCAGAATCAAAGTTATGAAACAACATACCGGGTTCAGCTGCCTGTACCGCATTATCTACGGTATCTGCTATGTCTAAATATTCATTTACCTTTCCAGGTTTAACCTGAATTCTTGCAATAAGAAGAAAAGGATTTTCTCCTTCTATAGCTTCATGATGCATTGGGTAAATGATTGTCAGTGGGGCAATCATACTTAATACCAATAAAAACTTTTTCATTTATGTCTCCTGTACAAACGGTTAATGAATTCAAACATAATTATTTTTTAAACAAAAC
>CACLAF010000004.1 GCA_902604855.1 uncultured SAR86 cluster bacterium
ATGAAGACACACTTGATAGAAAAGAGATAGTTATTAAGGATTATAATCAGATGGTTAAAGAGGCAGAACAAGACGCAAAGCCATACTTCTTCGATTTTCCAGAAAGCCCGGTAGAAGTAAGGGCGGTGCCTGAGTACTCAGAAAAGACCGCTGCAGGGGGTTATTATCAATCACCCAGTTTAGATGGTTCGCGACCTGGAGTCTTCTATGCAAATCTATATGACATAAAGCAGACACCAAAGTTTGGAATGAGAACATTAACATTTCACGAGGCCGTACCCGGACATCACTTCCAAATAGCATTGAATTTGGAAAACGACGAACTAACTTTGTATAGGCGTCTTGGATACAGAACTTCAGCCTATACTGAGGGCTGGGCCCTTTATGCTGAACAATTAGGAGTTGAAGTAGGGATGACTAAAAGTCTCTATGATGAGTTGGGAGTGCTTCAAAGTGAAATGTTCAGGGCTAACAGATTGGTAGTAGATACTGGCTTACATTACAAAAAATGGACTAGGGAAAAAGCTATGGACTACATGAAAAAAGTTACAGGGATGTCTGATACTGAGGTAAGGGTTGAGATTGAAAGATATATTGTTTGGCCAGGACAAGCTACCAGTTACAAGATGGGTATGATAAAAATCTTAGATCTAAGAGATAAGGCCATGAACGAACTGGGTGCAAAATTTGATCTTAGAAAATTTCATTCAATTGTGTTGGATCAAGGCATAGTACCTTTATTTATCCTAGATGATTTAATAGATGAATGGATAAATGAGGAGAAAATTGTTAATTAGGTTTTAATTCAAAAAATTTAAAGCCGCTTAGATTGTTAAGTATGGAGTGGTAGAAAATATTACAATTTCTCATAAGGCTGAGTGACAAGAGTCACATTCAAGTTTTCGGCAAAGTTTATAATTTTTTAAATGCGCAAAAACAATAAGTGATGCTCCGATAGCAGTAAATAATTTCTCTCCGAACTCACCCCAAATAACTGTGCCAATAGTTACAGCAAAAATCAAAGCAATGATCCCGATCAGTCCAGTGACAAAAAAGCTTAATTTTGAATGATTTCTCATTCCTCTAAAGAGTGCATAAAGGCTTACTGGTATTGCAAGTAATAATAGCAGGTAATGTATCAATTCGTTGTTATATGAAAGCGTTACGTAACCTGAAAACAAAACTAACAATATAGGTACCAACAAACAATGAGCCAAACAAATAAGCGATAGGCTAATTGCTGTTTTATCTGAATATTCTTGTGTAACTTTCATTATGTTTTGAAGGCGGTGCACTTTAAATTATTAAATCTAATAATACAAATTTAAATTTATTAAATTTTTACTAAACAATATTGCTATCAATAAGAACAGCTATGAGTAATGCTGGTTCAGTCCCATTATTTACCCAAGCATGATTTGTCCCCCTTTGGACAACAACATCGTGCGGTTGAAGTGCTACCTCCTCTTCATCCAGAATCAGAGTGACATCTCCTTTGAGGAGAATAATATAATCAATGGTATTGGTCTCATGCATTGCTGCATTTCTAGAGGTATCAACTCTGTGATGAGCTGCTCCCATTTTCTCAAAAGCCTCTGCGGTAGCGGCTTCTATTACCTCCTGAGGAACTCCTTCTGGAACTGGATTAATCTGAAAATATCTGAATTTTGTTCCGTCTTTAACTGGCGACAACATAATATCTATATCTGCTCTGTCATTATCTGACTTTGTTTCGAATCCCGATCCATCTGTATTCCAGATTTCAAATAATCCTCCAGCATCCTCTCCCATCGATCTGGCAGGAGGTCCGTCTATTGAAATGATGGATTTGCCATTTTCATTGTGGCCAGTAATTATTCGTCTCATCTTATTCTCCCTTATATGTTTATTGACTATGTTCTAAAAGAAACTGAATGGAGTCTTGCATTGATGATCTCCTTGCTTGCCAATTACAACCCAAGTGGGCCCCTATGTTTGCTCTGTCTTTGAATAATTTTGTTCTCTCATGTGGCTCATTCATCATAGTTTTTTTTCCTTCTACATCTAGATGATAGTGTGTGCCATCTCTTCCGACAATTGTATGTCTTCTCCCAACCGCTATTGCATTAGGCACGAATACCACAGGATCTACAGAATCAAAAGAATGATGACTATCATCATAAGTAATTATCTTACTATTCCCTCCGTTCTCATTAATGGCTGGAGATAATTCTTCTATCAGTACAGATGGCGTGTAATCATCCTCTTTACCAATCAAAGTTAAGATGGGTGCGTTACTCCAACGCATTTCTTCTGGCCACATAAAGGCACCAGGATAAAATGCTAAGTGCCCTGCAAATCTTTCACCTGTTGGTGCTAATTTTTCAGCTAAAGGCTCCCATGCTGAATAAATAGCTGAACTTCCCCCAAGGCTCCATCCAGCAATGAAGATTTGATTAGAATCTATATCAGGATGATTGGATAAAAGTTTAAGCGCATTAAAGCAATCAGCTAGAACTGTAGCTAAAGTTACTTGCATTTGGTCTTCCACAATAGAGACAACACCTCTAGCATCAAAACTATTTACTCTAAATATGGCAAAGCCATTATTAAGAAAGTTTACTGAGTGCTCATGGTGGTGTCCTCTCCAGCCCATACTGCCATGCATACAAATAACAAGAGGATATTTCTTCTTCTTTTGGTCAGGAAAGATAAGAGACCCAAACATCTGTTGTTCTTCAGAAGGCCTCGAATTTAAAATATGGAAGAATTCAAACGGATTGGATGACTTGTAAGCAATTACACCCTCATCACCTGATTGAAATTTATGCATATTACTAGTCTAATTGTTTCTTAAAACGTTCTCCGCGCTCTTTTGCAAGTTTAAAGGCTGCCTGTGTTTCAGCCTTGACCTCATCATTTTGTTTTTGACGTAACTCAGCATACTCATCAGCCCACCAGCGCTTAGTTACCTGCGGAAAGGTCCCCATACGATTTACGCTAGCATTTGCACCTCTGTCTCGTCCAGACTCATACCCTGCCACACCTAAGGAATCAGCTTCAGATTTACCGAAAGGAATCAGATCTCCTTCCATTTTAGGCAATAAAAAATAAGGCATTGAAACTCTAGTTTCTCCTTCGGGTATCAAGGTTGTATTAACACGGTGTAAGGTGGCTGAATATCTTCCTTCACTCAGGTGCATTAAAGTTCCACCGGTATTGACGATGACAGATCCCGGGATAACTGGTACATGGTATTCACCAGGTGCTGTTTGACAAGTAACGGGGGCATCGATCCACTGGCCTTCTCCGGCAACAACTTGCAATCCAGGACGATCGTTGATCAGCAAAGCTATAAATGGGGGCCCATCTATATGGGCACCTACTTTATCACTTGTGAATTTTTTATACTCTTTTCTGACATTTTCCCGATCCTTTTCGGCAAATGCATCAATGCTGTAATTATGATTAAGGCTCGCGGCCAGGTCTGGATTATCAAAATCAAAATATTCACGGAATGATTCAACGTCTTCACCCAGAGACTCGACAATGGCCTCCCCCAGTTCATGAGTAAGGCGATGGTAACAATCATTCAGCTCATCTATTAAAGGTCGAAATCCTGGCAATGACTCGTCTTCAGGCCACGTATTTGGTCCGCGAAAGAGTCTGTGGTGAATTGGTTGAGATTTATCATCGTAGTCACATAATGATTCTTGTTCGAATCCATACTGGAAAGCTTCTATAACTTGGCCAAAACCACGATCAGAAGGAGTAGGCAAACTATAGCCACGAAAATATGGTGTATTGGATATATGAGCGGTTTTTTTTAATTCCATTGGTGAATCAAAAAAGCCGCGCACTTCACGAAATGCACGCTTTTGAAATTCATCCGACAATCCGGGCGCATGAGTAAGAACCATAAATCCAAATTCAGATAATGCGTAAGATAAGTCCTCAAAAAACTTTTCCGGATTTGACTCACGATCAAGCCAATCAACTTTAGGCAGCTCAAGGCTCGCAGCATTACTATCTATGTTATCTTTCATCTTATCTCCCCAGATTCAAATGTGATCTATTTCATCCATGTTTTTTTATTAAGTTTATTGCCCATTTCTTAACATTCGGGTTTTTTTCAATATCCAGAATGAATTCTTGTCCAAATCCTCTATAAAAAACAGTAGATTTTTTCTCATTCTCCCACTTCATTCTATTTAAAAAAAGATCTTTTGAATCTTGAAAGTATTTGGAGGGCAGCTTCCATCTCGATCTGGTTTTATTTTTTTCAGTAAAAATTAAATCATCATGAGTAAACTTAAATAAACCATGGCCTCGATCAAAAATTTTTCTTTTGTTAAGTTCTAATTTTTTCTTAGCTATGTA
The DNA here is from genome assembly GCA_902604855.1 of uncultured SAR86 cluster bacterium. Lineage (GTDB taxonomy): Bacteria > Pseudomonadota > Gammaproteobacteria > Magnimaribacterales > Magnimaribacteraceae > Magnimaribacter. The sequence goes on from CACLAF010000004.1 coordinate 4,360, forward strand.
AATTGTGTTGTTAGAAAATTTCGAGGTATCTCCATATCCATGGGGGTGTTGAATATTATTCTCAAAAAGATAACTTTTAATTTCTTTTGATCCCTCAATTATTTTCTCTATTTGCAGCCAACCAAATAAATGATGCAAATCTCTGCCATTTACTGAAAAGTTTTTAAACCATCCAAAAAATAAAAACAAATCTCCAGGACCTACATTATTATTCTTTAATTCAGTCTGAGATGCACTTGCTTGTCCAAAAATGCCAATTTTTTCGTTTAGCAATGGATCATTATGGCAATAATCCGTATCTCTAACCTTAGCTGAAACTTCTTTCAATAATTTAGAACCTGAAATGCCATTAAAATCTAGGTCTTTGTATTTTTTTGGTGAAGGATGATTTTGAGGGATAGGTATAGAAAAAAGACTTCCGTCATTGAATATAGGTGAAGCACTACCACCCGCCCTTGAGTCAAAGCCCTTTCTACTTAATATTAATCTTTTCAACTAGCCCATAGACATATTAACCAAAGCCAATAGAACAGAAACCAGAATATATAATCAACATTCCTTCATCAATTGTGCTGAGCCTGCCTTCTACACCCATGTCTCCTCCTACGAGATAAACTGTTCCTTTGTCGGTTTCACCTGCTCTAAAAATTTCCTGTGTGTCCAGATTGGCCAAAAGTGAATTTTCCATAGGTAGTGATAAACCATCACCAAATATGTCCCATATATCTTCATAGCCAGCGGTACCAATCCAGGCTCCAGAAGAAATAGAGTAAGCCTCACCAGACATAAAATTACAGCTGACGGTAGCTGCCTTAAGGTTGGGCGATAAAAATAAAACTAAAAAGATTAGTTTAAGTAGATTTTTTTTCATAAAAGCTCCTTGTTTGCTGTATTTATATATCGATTTATCTCATTCTACAAATGGGCCATCTTTTTTTGATAAACGTCCTGTGCCCCTAAGAAAAAAATAGTAGGTACATGCAGCAAGCATTACTGTACTGAAAAGATCACCTTCATCAAAAAAAAATCATAGGCTGCATAAAATGTTACAGCCAAAGAAATTATCCAAAAATGTCTGCCGTATTTTGCTAAAAAATTCTTAATCATGATCATTAACTATATCATCCCAATAAATTCTTATGAGTGTAAGAGTTTATTTAGTCTTTGCACTGCAAAATTTTTGAGTAAGTTACAATCCAAACAAGCACATAAAGAGGAAGAACATAATCCAACCTTACCTCACCAAAAACTATATCTATTGGTATTAACATAAGAACTAGCAGAGCTTGTATTAGCAAGAGAGTTTTGACTGACAGATTAAATTTCATTAATTATTTGGCATGTGAGTTATTCCAGAAAGGGTCTCTAACTAATTTCACTATTAAATACTCAACATTAGCTCAAGAAAACAAATTTCTGATGACGAGAGATCATTGCTAGAAATACTTGAGTAGTCAGAAAAATAGCTAGATCTACCTTGCCATCTGCAACCAAGATTAGTGGTCATATCGGTAGAAATTTCAAGTATTAATCCTAAGTCAACTTCCCAATTATGAGTTTTCACTCCATCATCCAATAGCAATACGTAATTTATATTAGGCCCTTCTACGTTGTAATACATATTCTGGCTAGAAGTTTCCGAGTAATCTAGGCCATATTCTAAGGTTAGATATGGCATTGCATTATATTTTGATCCTACAAAAAGATAGCTGATATCAGTTCCAATTGAAGCCTTAACATTGGATAGTGTTAGTTCATCGAAAGTTAATGCTGCTTCACCGCCTAATTCACTAAATTTATCAAACTCAGTATATGAAGCATCAAGTCTAAGATAAGGAGAAATTTGCCAGTTGCTTGACTCACTACTGAATGAACGGATGAAAGCAAGAGATCCAAATATCTGATCAGCCTCTCGTTGCCCTATTAAAAGTTCTTCACCATCCAGTCGATCTGAGTCAAATTCTAATCTACTAATCCCTAAAATAAATTGTAATGCTTTATTTCTATCATCGAATTTTCCATATGTTGAAAAGCTATAGTTTCTAGACTCTACGTGAGAATCATTATTTCTATTTATTGGTTTAGCCTCTCCTAGACCAAAGGCAAAACCAAATAGATTTCCATCATTATTTAATCTATCAATTCCTACATGGAAAGATCTTTCATCCAGAATTCTTGTACTGTTTTTGTTTTTACGAAGAGTAAATTCTCCAAATTCACCATCAATCCATACTGACCAATCTCCAAGCAGTTCCCTGAGCTCGCCTTCAGCCGTTACTTTCACAGGATCTGACACCCAATCTTTGACGGTTGACTCAATTTGATCTAAATCTTGAGAACTCTCAGCTTCTTCTCGCTCATTATAAATGTTAGAAATTTGGATATCAGGATCAGTATCTGCGAGGCTTATATCCTGATTATAGTATTGAGGGTTTGTAACTAGTGAGTAGGAATGGTAAGAAGATTTTGAAATGATAGATGCTGATGATTTAGGATTATCAAATTCTGTTACACAGAAATAATTTTCATTAGGATCTGTCCATACTTTCGGATCATCTGTGAGTGTGTGGGTGTAAACTAAATTCTTGCCTAATTGTGCATTTGAAGACTCTAAAAGACTCACAATAATTTTTTTATCCCCTGTGGTAAAACCAAATCTTTCTGGTGGAATACCATCGATGAAAATAATGGCAGATTTGAGCCCAGCCTCTATATTTAACATTCCTTCTCCAAATGAGAAGTTTTCTGTGCTTGATGAGCCAGTAATATTAAAATCAAGAACGACATCTTCGGGTGCAATTTTAGATAAATGCACTTTTATCTTCAAAGATGGATCGGTTTTGGGCCCACTAGAATTGATAGTACATAGCTCTAAGATTGGCAGTTCAACAAAATTATCATCGCGTTCATTAATGCTCATATTCTTAATTGAGTCGATAACATTATTGTTAAAATTAACTTTTAAACGATTCAAGCCTTGTTGTGCTGAAGTCTTCATCCTTTTAGAAATTACATTAACATTTTGATCAACCCAACGAGTTGCAATCTGTAACATAGCTTTCGCATTATCAATGACAGGCTGCTTTAAAGTAGGATCCGTCAATATGATGGGGGTTTTAAAATTGAACTCACTTTTATCACTTATGCCTCTATATGAATTGCCTATAATGTCTATAAATACGGTGTTTTCAATTAATACGTAATATTCTGTTTCATACTCAAGATCCGTTGGTAAATTAATTGTTATTGTCTCTGTCCCGCAACCTGCTACAGACTCATTTGGTAAACTGACAGCAAAAGAGGAAGAATTATCTTCTGATTCAATATTAATTGTGCCTGATTCACAATTCACGATTTTGTTAAACGTCAAGACGATATCGCTATCCACTGGAACCCTGGTGCTATCATCTTTGGGGTCAGTTCCAATTAGGATTGGTCTTTTATCATCGTCATTTGCCAATATTGTGTGAGTATAAACATAGTCCTCTCCCAGAGTTGCATTGGTAGGATTAGACAAGGTCATGATAATCGTTTCGTCTTCCTCGGCCAGGTCGTCATCAATAATGGTAGGAATGGTTATGATGCCGGTATTTTCGCCAGCAACAATTATTAAAGTACCATTGTCTAAATTATAATCGACGCCTGATCCAGTTGCCGTTCCTGTTAATTCATAATCCACTGATATTTCCTTGCCAGAAACCATAGATAAGTCAACTGTAATGCTTATTGATGGGGAAGGCTCATCGCTTTCGGAGCTGTTAATATTAAAATCTATGTCAGGAAGACTATCATTATCATTAATGGTATAAGTATGGACATTATCAGCCCCTAAGGTTGCATTGCTTGGATTTGATAAAGTTACTATCACCGTCTCATTTTCTTCATCCAATAGATCATCGATAATATCTGTTATCGTAATAGTTCCAGTTGTTTCGCCAGCACTTATCGTGAGCGTTCCATCAGCTAAGGTGTAATCTGTACCGGAGCCTGTAGCAGTCCCAGTAACCGCAAAGTCAAGTGTTACATTTTGAGTGGGCGCAACAGATAAATCTAAAGTTAAGGCTGCAGAAGTTATAGATTCATCACCATTTGAAGTTGGAGCACTAAAGTTAATGATCGGAGTAGTGTCATTATCAATAATTGTAAAAGTATGGGCATTATCATTACCCAGAGTTGCATTGACCGGATTAGACAAAGTAATAATTATTGTTTCATCAGGCTCATCAAATGGATCATCAACAATACTCGCAATGGTAATCGTGCCGCTAGTTTCACCCGCATTAATAGTTAGTTTTCCAGCGCCAAGAGTGTAATCTTCTCCTGATCCAGTTGCAGTACCTGTTATTGCATAATCAACTGTCACATTTTGATTTGATACAGCAGATAAATCTACAGTTAGGCCTGCAGAAGAAACTGATTCAGCTCCGCTTGAGCTGGATGTATTAAAGTCAATTTCGGGAGGATTGTCATTATCAGTAATAATGGCAGTATGGACAATATCACTCCCAAGGATCGCACCGGTTGGATTTGATAAAGTGATGATTATTGTTTCATCAGCTTCATCTGCTTGATCATCTACAATCGATGGAATGACTATTGTTCCACTTGTTGCGCCCTCCTCAATGGTCACGCTGCCAGATGATAATGAGTAGTCTGTGCCTGATCCAGCAGTGCCCCCGGTGACTCCATAATCAACCTGAATTGCTGTAGAAGCTGCAAAGAGAACACCAATAGCTATTGATCTCGTAGTAACTGATTCCGAATCAGTGGAGGTCGAAGTAGAAAATGCTACTGTTGGTGTACCATCGTTATCACTTATGGTGTAAGTGTGTAAACTATCATTTCCAAGAACAGCATTATTTGGATTAGATAAAGTAATGATTACTGTCTCATTAGCTTCGTCCAGATCATCATCAACAATTCCAGCTATTGTGATGGTTCCAGAAGTACCACCAGCACTTATAGTTAGGGTTCCGTTAGCAAGAGTATAGTCAGTGCCAGAACCTGTAGCCGTTCCTGTAACAACGTAATCCACAGTAATGTTGCTACTTGAAGCTGCAGATAAATCAACAGTTAAAGCTACTGATGATATATCTTCAGCACCGTTTGAACTTGCAACATTAAAGTCGATTGTAGGCAAACCATCGTCATCAGCAATGGTAAAAGTATAAACATCATCACTACCTAAAGTAGCATTACTAGGACTTGATAAAGTTATGATTACCGTTTCGTCTGGTTCATCCGCAGAATCATCGACAATATTTGCAATCGTTATTGTGCCTGTTGTGGAACCTGCAGCAATACTTAAGGTTCCATTTATAAGCGTATAGTCTATTCCTGATCCACTAGCTGTGCCTGTAACTGCGTAATCGACCGTTACGGTTTCGCTAGAAGGCCCAGATAAATCCACTGTAATAGCCTTAGAAGATATAGATTCAGCTCCACTTGAGCCGGTAGAATTGAAGTCAATGGTTGGAGTAGTGTCATTGTCAGTGATAGTGTAAGTATGAACTTTGTCAGCACCCAGAGTTGCATTACTTGGGTTTGATAGTGTCATAACAACAGTTTCATCAGCTTCGTCTATAGAGTCGTCAACTATGCTAGCAATTGTTATCGTGCCAGTTGAGGACCCAGCATTAATTGTTAGAGTTCCACTCCCGAGAGTGTAATCAGTGCCTGTGCCTGTTGCAGTTCCAGTTAAAGCATAATTAACAGTGACGGCTTTTGCAGAAACTGCAGATAAATCAACAGTAATGGCTTTGGAGGAAACTGACTCGGCTCCAGTTGAGCTTGAAGTATTAAAATCAACTACTGGAGCATCGTCATTATCAGCGATGGTATAAGTATGAATAGTGTCATTGCCCAGAGTTGCGTTACTTGGGTTGGAAAGAGTCAGAACAACGGTCTCATTATCTTCATCTAAAGAATCATTAACAATACTTGCGATAGTAATTGTTCCACTTGTTATTCCTGAGTTGATGGTTAGGGTCCCATTCGCAAGTGTGTAATCGGTACCGGAGCCTGTCGCAGTTCCTGTCAAAGCATAATCAACTGTGACAGTTTGACTGGAAGCTGCAGATAAATCCACCGTAATAACTTTGGACGATACTGATTCAGCTCCACTTGAGCTTGTAGTATTGAAGTCTACAGCTGGTGCGTTATCGTTATCAGTAATGGTGTAAGTATGTACTTTATCACTGCCAAGGGTTGCATTACTGGGGCTCGACAAAGTAACGATAACGGTCTCATTGGCTTCATCTAAAGAATCATCAATAATTCCTGCTATCGTAATTAAGCCTGTTGTTGATCCTGCGCTTATGGTGAGCGTTCCATTCGCAAGTGTGTAATCGGTACCTGATCCAGTCGCAGTTCCTGTAATTGCATAATCAACTGTTACGTTTTGACTTGACGCGGCGGATAAATCCACAGTTAAACCTGCCGAAGAAACCGATTCAGCTCCACTTGAGCTTGTAGTATTGAAGTCTACAGCTGGTGCGTTATCGTTATCAGTAATGGTGTACGTATAAACGCTATCACTGCCCAGCGTTGCATTGTTTGGGTTGGATAGGGTCAAAATGACTGTCTCATTAGCTTCATCAGCTGCATCATCAATAATGCTAGAGATAGTTATAGTCCCAGTTGATGCGCCCGCATTGATAGTTAAGGTGCCATTGGCTAAGGTGTAATCAGTGCCAGATCCAGTTGCAGTTCCAGTCACCGCATAATCAACTGTTACGTCTTGTGCTGAAACTGCTGATAAATCCACAGTAATGGCTTTTGAAGATACTGATTCCGCACCACTTGAACTGGTGGTATTAAAATCAACAGCTGGTGGATCATCATTATCAGTAATGGTGTAAGTATGAGCGTCATCACTGCCCAAGGTTGCATTACTGGGGTTCGACAAGGTCACGATGACGGTTTCATTTGCTTCGTCTAATGAGTCATTAACAATGCTACCGATTGTAATAGTCCCGCTTGTTTCACCGGCATTGATGGTTAGAGTTCCATTGGCTAAGGTGTAATCAGTGCCAGATCCAGTTGCAGTTCCTGTAAGAGCATAATCAACTGTTACGTTTTGTCCTGAGACTGCTGATAAATCTACAGTCAAGCCTGCTGAAGAAACTGACTCGGCATCACTTGAGCTTGTGGCATTGAAGTCAACTACTGGTGCATCATCATTATCATTAATTGTATATGTGTGAGCATCATCACTACCCAAGGTTGCATTACTGGGGTTCGATAACGTAACTATGACTGTCTCATTAGCCTCATCAATTGAGTCATCGATAATACTTGATATATTTATAGTCCCACTTGATGCGCCCGCATTGATAGTTAAGGTGCCATTAGCTAGCGTGTAATCAGTGCCTGATCCTGTTGCAGTTCCAGTCACCGCATAATCAACCGTTACGTCTTGTGCTGAAACTGCAGATAAATCTACAGTCAATGCTGTAGAAGAAACTGATTCCGCATCACTTGAGCTGGTGCCACTAAAATCAACCACTGGCGCGTTATCATTATCGGTGATGGTATAAGTATGAACAAGAATGGTGCCTGGATCTGCGTTTGACGGATTAGATAATGTGATAATGACTGTTTCATTCACCTCATCCAAAGAGTCATCAACAATTCCAGCAATAGTAATTGTCGTTGATGTTGAACCTGCCGCAATAGTTGCAGTACCATTAGCCAGGGTGTAATCAGTACCCGATCCAGTTGCAGTTCCAGTCACCGCATAATTAACTGTCACATCTTCTGCCGAGGTTGACGTTATATTGACTGTGATGGATTTAGAAGATGATGATTCAGCTCCGCTTGAAGTAGCATCGGCAAAAGATATATCTCTGTCTCCTTCTGGCTCCTGAATTGTGAATGTATGGACATTATCACTACCTAAAGTTGCATTACTTGGACTTGATAAAGTAAGAATGACGGTTTCATTTGGATCAGTGACTCCATCGTTAACAATCCCAGCTATTGTGATAGTTCCTGTTGTTGATCCTGCACTTATGGTGAGTGTTCCATTAGCTAGCGTATAGTCTGTACCTGATCCAGTCGCAGTACCGGTAACTGCATAATTTACTGTCACATTTTGTCCTGAGACTGCTGATAGATCGACTGTGACAGCTTTGGTAGATACAGATTCTAACCCGCTAGAACTAGTCAATTCAAAATCAACTACTGGGGCGTTATCATTATCAGTAATGGTATAAGTATGTGCATCATCACTTCCTAGAGTTGCATTACTGGGGTTAGACAACGTAACGATGACTGTCTCGTTTGCTTCATCCAACGAATCATCAACAATGCTTCCAATGGTAATGATTCCGGAAGTTGCACCAGCACTTATAGTGAGTGTTCCGTTGGCTAAAGTGTAATCTGTACCAGAGCCTGTTGCAGTTCCGGTAACTGCATAATCAACCGTTACGTTTTGACTCGATGCAGCCGATAAATCTACCGTGATGGGTTGTGAAGACACAGATTCAGCTTGATTCGAGCTAGTGGTATTAAAATCAACCACTGGGGCGCTGTCATTATCGTTGATCGTATAAGTGTGAGCATCATTGCTTCCTAGAGTTGCATTGGTTGGGCTAGATAAAGTAACGATAACTGTCTCATTGGCTTCATCTAGAGTGTCGTTAACAATGCTAGCAATGGTGATGGCTCCAGATGAAGAGCCGGCGCTTATGGTGAGTGTTCCATTAGCTAGCGTGTAGTCTGTGCCTGATCCAGTCGCAGTACCGGTAACTGCATAATTAACAGTAACATTTTGACCAGACGCCGCAGATAAATCTAACGTGATGGCTTTGGCAGATACGGATTCCGCCCCATTTGAGCTGGTGGAATTGAATTGAACCACTGGCGCGTTATCATTATCAGTAATGGTGTAAGTGTGAGCATCATCACTTCCTAGAGTTGCATTGCTGGGGTTAGACAACGTAACTATGACTGTCTCGTTTGCTTCATCTAGAGTGTCGTCTACAATGCTAGCAATGGTAATCGTGCCAGATGTCGACCCAGCAACTATAGTTAGCGTTCCATTGGCTAAAGTATAATCAGTACCAGATCCAGTTGCAGTTCCCGTAACAGCATAGTCAACCGTTACGTTTTGACTCGATGCAGCCGATAAATCTACAGTCAATGCTGCAGAAGATTCTGATTCAGCATCAGTTGAGCTGGTGGTATTAAAATCAACTACTGGGGCGTTATCATTATCAGTAATGGTATAAGTATGAGCATCATCACTTCCTAGAGTTGCATTACTGGGACTTGATAGAGTAATGATTACTGTCTCATTGGGCTCATCTAAACCATCATCGACAATTCCTGCTATTGTAATAGTCCCAGATGTTGCACCAGCACTTATAGTGAGTGTTCCGTTAGCAAGTGTGTAATCAGTGCCTGATCCTGTTGCAGTTCCTGTAACAGCATAATCTACAGTCACATTTTGGGTTGATGACGCAGATAAATCTACCGTGATGGCCTGAGAAGATACTGATTCAGCATCACTTGAACTAGTAGTATTAAAATCAACTACTGGCGCGTTATCATTATCAGTAATGGTGTAAGTGTGAACGCTATCACTACCCAAAGATGCATTACTGGGACTTGACAAGGTGACGACGACTGTCTCATTGGCTTCATCTAGGCTATCATCAACAATCCCCGCTATTGTAATAGTTCCAGAGGTTGCTCCCGCATTGATAGTTAAAGTGCCATTAGCTAAGGTATAGTCTGTACCGGAGCCTGTTGCGGTTCCTGTAACTGCATAGTCAACTGTTACATTTTGTGCAGAGGCTGCAGACAAATCTACCGTGATGGCCTGAGAAGATGCTGATTCAGCTTGATTCGAGTTAGTGGTATTAAAATCAACTACTGGCGCGTTATCATTATCAGTAATGGTATAAGTATGAGCATTATTACTTCCTAAAGTTGCGTTGCTTGGGTTTGAAAGAGTAACAATTACAGTCTCATTAGCTTCATCGAGAGAGTCATCGACGATACTGCCAATGGTGATGGTACCAGATGTTGCACCAGCACTTATGGTTAGCGTTCCATTGGCTAGAGTGTAATCAGTGCCTGATCCAGTCGCAGTTCCTGTAACTGCATAGTCAACCGTTACGTTCTGTGTTGAAGCGAATGATAAGTCTACAGTTAAGACAGTAGAGGAAACAGATTCTGCTCCGTTGGAACTGGTGATATTAAAATCAACAGTTGGGTTCGCAGCTCTAGTTATAACTCGAATATAGTCACCTGGCTTACCATTTTTCGAGCCAAATCTTAATGTTCTTTTGTCAGATCCAATTGATACCCAGTCACCAGACTGAGTTGAGCTTGTTGTGCTGCTACCATAATGAACATGATCTTCGGTCTGCCTTGCACTGAAACCACTATTACTTGAGGTTGGATAGGTTGCACTTAATTTATCTACATAATCGAAATCAACAGTCATTGAGGGGTCTGTCCAGTATCCTAATATTTCATAATCAAATACTATTTCACCAATCATTGAGGTTCGATCAGATTTATTGCTATGCTGGTCATTAATAAAAACTAGGTAAGAATTGGCAGGAGTATTCCCAAATACAATTGAAGTCGCACTTCCAGTAGGAACATAGCCAAGGCCACTAAAGTTATAAGTATTGGTGCATATGGAGCTACTCTGGCCTTGCTGACAGATTGCTGTTCTTTCAGGAGTGATGATAAAGTCAAATCCCGAAGATGATCTTTGACCATCCATGCTTTGTTTTCGAGCCCTAAAATCTGTGGCGCTACTGTTGATTTCTACATAGGAATTAGTGCTTGCAATACCATCTGCATGGACTTGTATAGACAACAATCCAACAAATAATAGAAATGCACCTTTGTAAAAGGATCTTGTTAAATTCACCCTTATTTTCAAAACAACCCCACCAAAAAAAATTCCGGCCTGAATTCTATATAAATAATGACAAATTATCATTATTTATACTGAAATAACTGGTATTGGTAAAAGTGAACTATTCCTCAGTTACTGATTGTTTTAGAGTAAATATTAAAACAGCACTTTGAATTAAAAACATTGTAGAAAACATAAAGACATTAAGTGGGATCCCAATTATCAAAGGTTCAGGTACGCCCTCACCGGTTGCAGCTCCTCCATAAAGTGACATAGTTGCAGCTGAAAAAACAAAGCCTAAATGTATACAAAGACTAAGAAATGCAGGCAATAACTTGTTTTTTTTCACCCATAACAAATATATGCCTAAACAAAAGATAAGGAAATTAGTTGAAAGTCTCCATACTTCATGGACTCGCGCGTGTTCATCCCAGTCAGGGTTAAATAAGTGGCTTGAACCTATATCAACTATTATTGGAACTATTCCTCCAACAATTAAGCATAGAGTAGTTATATATTTGCCCATCTATTTAACTTTGTACTCTAATTCTCTGTTCAAACTTACTCCACCGTCACAGACTTAGCGAGGTTTCGTGGCTGATCAATATCGGTGCCTTTAAGGATGGCAACATGATAAGCAAGTAGCTGTAATGGGATCGAGTAAATTAGAGGAGCAATCAGCTCAGGGACTTCTGGCAGTTCAATAAACTTAGTTATTGATTCATCTTCCTGATGAGCAGCAGAGTGTCCAAATACATATAGCTTTCCTCCACGCGCCCTAACTTCTTCTAAGTTTGATTGAAGTTTTGCAAGCAAATCGTCATTAGGAGCCACTGCAACAACAGGCATTTCTGAATCAACGAGAGCCAATGGTCCATGCTTTAGTTCTCCTGCAGGATATGCTTCTGCATGTATGTAGGAAATTTCTTTAAGCTTTAATGCACCTTCCATAGCTACTGGATAATGAATGCCTCTACCCAAAAATAGAGCATGTTCCTTTTGATCAAAATCCTCTGCCATTTCAATAATTTGATCTTCAAGCAACATCACTGAATCCAAAGAATCAGGAAGCGCTCTGAGTGAATTATTTATGGCATTTTCTGCGGCTGACGATAGACCATGATGCCTTCCAAGAATTAAAGTTAACATCAATAAACCAACGAGCTGAGTAGTAAAGGCTTTTGTTGAAGCAACACCAATTTCAGGGCCTGCTTTTGTTAGAAATACTAAATCAGATTCTCTCGCTAAAGAGCTAGAAGGAACATTGCATATACCAAGGCGGGCTAAGTAGCCTGAATCTTTGGCAGCACTTAAGCAAGCAAGCGTATCTGCTGTTTCACCAGACTGAGAAATCGTTATAAACAGGGTATTTGGTGCCACTACTTTATTTCTATATCTAAATTCACTTGCCACTTCTACGCTGCAGGGCAAACCAGCAAGACCTTCTAACCAATATTTAGCTACTGTTCCGGCATGGAAGCTAGTTCCACAAGCTACAATCTGGACAGCTTCTACTTTTTTGAAAATATCTGGAGCAATTGGACCGAAGATTTCTTCCTGAACACCAGAATCAGTCAGTTGTCCTTCTAACAGGCCTTTAATTTTTGACGGCTGCTCATTAATTTCTTTTAGCATGAAGTGCCTATATTGACCTTTATCAACGGTCTCTCCTAGAGATTTAGCAACTACAACAGGTCTTTCAACTTCAGTATCATCTAGATCCCAGTAGCGAATTTCTTCAGATGTGATTTCAGCAAGATCACCCTCTTCAAGAAATACGAAATTCTCAGCAAAATCTGCCAAAGCAAGTTGATCTGAAGCTATAAAATTTTCACCATTGCCGATACCGATAACCAAAGGACTTCCTTTTCTGGCTGAAGCCAAAATGCCTGGTTCGCTCTCACAAACTGCACCTATTGCATAAGCCCCTCTAAGATCTTTAACAGCAGCTCTCAAAGCTTCGATCAGGGATATTTTATTTTCATTCATTTTTGCATGAATCAAATGAGCTATGACTTCTGTATCTGTTTCTGACTCAAAAACATATCCTAAAGCTTTAAGCGTGGTTCTAATTTCTTGATGATTTTCAATTATTCCATTATGAATAACGAAAATATTATTATTAGAATGATGAGGATGTGCGTTTGTCTTGGTTGGAAGGCCGTGAGTTGCCCATCTGGTATGAGCAATACCCGTATTACCGTTCACAGGATTTTCATCAATTGAATTTTGCAGCTCAGCTACCTTACCAGTGCTTTTAAATACCTTTATTTGTTCTGTTTCATCGAAGATAGCAAGGCCTGCTGAGTCATATCCTCTATATTCCTGACGTAAAAGACCTATTAGCAGTTTATCTACTGAAGGTTTGCTGGAAGCTACTCCGATTATTCCACACATAATTTATTTCTTCTTGTTCAGATTAACTTGTTTGCCTCTTGCTACAGCAAGTTTACCCTTAGGAACGTCCTTGGTTATAACTGATCCGGCTCCTGTATATGAGTTTTCTCCAAGAACTAATGGCGCAACAAGTGAGCTATTAGAGCCTATAAATGTTCCATCTGCAATTATGGTTTTATGCTTATTTTTTCCATCATAGTTACAGGTTATAGTTCCAGCACCGACATTCACTTTAGTTCCTAGTCTTGCATCGCCCAAATAAGTAAGGTGTTTGGCCTTGGAGTTTTTACCAATATTGCTTCTATTAGCTTCAACAAAATTACCAAGCTCAGCACCTTCAGTTAGCTCACTACCTCCTCTGATTCTCGCAAAGGGTCCAATCTTGCAGTTTTTTCCAATTACGCTATCTTCTAATACAGTATTGGCATAAATAGTGGTGTTGTCCTTAACACTACAATTAGAAATGTAGCAATTAGGTCCTACATGAACATTCTTTCCTAAGACATTGTTACCATCAAAAATATTATTGATATCTACAAAAGAGTCTTGACCAATGTTGATATTTCCTCTGATGTCTATCCTTGAAGTATCGGCAATAGTTACGCCATTTTTGAGCAAATCTTCTGCTAATTTTTTTTGATAAGCCCTTTCAAGCTCATGCAACTCCTTTTTGTCGTTGGCACCACCAACTTCAAAAGGGTCGCATAAAGTGGACACAACATCTACTGAATAGTTATTGGAAATTTCAACCAGATCGGTCAGATAATATTCTTTGGCTGCGTTGTTGTTTTTGATTTTAGAAATAAATTGTTGAAGCAGGCTGGTTTTGATCGCTAAGATGCCAGAATTAACTTCTCTTATTTCTTTTTCAGTTGATGATGCATCTTTGTGTTCAGTAATTTTTTGAACATTTTTCCTAGAACCACGGATAATTCTGCCATAACCTGTGGGGTCATCTTTTATGAAGGTCAATAACGAAAGTTTTCCTTTTGATGCTGATTTTATTAGCCTATTTAATGTATTCTTCTTTACCAAAGGAACATCGCCGTAAAGGATTACAGCTACAGAATTCTTTCTAATATTAGGTAGTGCTTGCTTAACGGCATGAGCTGTTCCTAGCTGTTTTTTTTGTTTTACAAAGCGTAGTTTTTTTTGAGAAACAAGACCTCTTTCAACCTCTTTAGATTTATAACCAACCACAATTGAGGTTTTAGAACTCCGAAATGAATCGACCGTATCAATAAGATGCTGGATCATGGGCTTACCTGCCAAATTCGCAAGCACTTTGGGAGAATCTCCTCCCATCCTTGTGCCTTTACCGGCAGCTAAAATTATAAAATCTATATTCATTGGAACAATGGCGCATTCGCCCCAAGTGGTTTTTCTTATTTAACTACTTCTTACGCAGTTTCTGCAAGGCTTTTAACCTGGCAGCTGCCTCAGCTAGTTGTGCTGATGCTAGAGAATAATCCATTTCTGATTTTTGATCTTCTAGTTCTCTTTCTGCTAATTCTTTTGCTCTTTCAGCGGCTGCTGAGTCTATGTCATCAGCTCTCTCGGCAACATCCGTTAAGAGGGTTACCTCTCCAGGCTGCACTTCTAGGAATCCACCTGAAGCAAAAAATATCTCTTCTTCTCCTCCCTCCAACACCAGCTTGACTGGACCAGGCTTTAGGTTGGTAAGAAGCGGAGCATGTCTCGGTGTAATAGCAATTTCACCAGCACCACCTTCAGCGCTCAGTAGCTCGACAGGTCCAGAAAAAAGCTCTCCTTCTGGACTAACTATATTGCACTGGATAGTTGACATTGATTAAGCTGCCTCAATTTTAGCCTTTTCAACAACCTCATCAATATTACCGGTCATGTAAAAAGCTTGCTCAGGTATATCGTCATAATCTCCATTAACAATTCCTTTAAAGCCTCGAATAGTTTCACTTAGTGGCACGTATTTTCCTGGGGCATTGGTGAATACTTCTGCCACAAAGAAGGGTTGAGACAGGAATCTCTCTATTTTCCTTGCTCTTGCAACAACTAATTTATCATCTTCAGACAACTCGTCCATACCTAGAATGGCAATGATGTCTTTTAATTCTTTATATCTATTTAGCTGTTGTTTTACGGCATTGGCAACGTCATAGTGCTCTTGACCTACGATTGCGGGCTCCAATTGTCTGCTGTTTGAGTCCAGAGGATCAACAGCAGGGTAGATGCCTAAAGAAGCTATTTGCCTTGATAAAACCACGTTCGCATCTAAGTGAGCGAATGTTGTTGCTGGTGAAGGATCAGTTAAATCGTCTGCAGGAACGTAAACCGCCTGAACAGATGTGATTGATCCTGTTTTAGTAGACGCAATTCTTTCCTGAAGAACTCCCATTTCTTCTGCGAGAGTAGGTTGATATCCAACCGCAGATGGCATCCTTCCTAATAAGGCTGAACATTCTGTTCCGGCCAAAGTGTATCGATAGATATTGTCTACGAACAACAGAACATCTCGACCTTCATCTCTAAAGTTTTCTGCCATTGTAAGCCCAGAAAGGGCAACTCTCAGCCTGTTTCCAGGAGGCTCATTCATTTGTCCGTACACGAGAGCAACCTTGTCCAAAACGCCACCCTCAATCATTTCATGGTACATGTCGTTTCCTTCACGTGTTCTTTCTCCAACACCTGCAAAAACTGAATAACCACTATGCTCGTATGCGATATTTCTTATGAGCTCTTGAATATTTACTGTTTTTCCTACACCAGCTCCACCAAATAAACCTACCTTTCCACCTTTTGCAAAGGGGCAGATCAAGTCAATCACCTTAATTCCAGTCTCCAACAGTTCAGCCGTCTCAGCTTGATCTTCATAAGAGGGAGGATTTCTGTGAATTGGCATGGTTGCCTTAGCTTCAACAGCACCTTTCTCATCGATTGGCTCTCCGAGAACATTCATAATTCTGCCAAGAGTTGCTTCGCCAACAGGAACAGATATTGGATTCTCTGTATTAGTTACTGATACACCTCTTTTTAAACCTTCTGAAGCGCCCATAGCAATAGTTCTTACTACACCATCGCCAAGCTGTTGCTGAACTTCTAGTACAAGGCCGGTCTCATCAACCGTTAATGCATCATAAATCTTCGGCAAGTTTTCTTTTGGAAACTCGACATCAATTACGGCTCCAATTATTTGTATTACTGTTCCATTACTCATATTTATTTCCAGTATTAAATCGCTTCAGCTCCAGCAACAATCTCAGATATTTCCTGAGTAATTGCTGCCTGCCTAGCATTGTTATAAACAAGTTGTAGTTCCTCTATAAGAGATCCTGCATTATCGGTAGCGCTCTTCATTGCCACCATCTTAGCAGCTTGCTCACACGCTATATTTTCTATCACAGACTGATAGAGAAGAGATTCGATATATCTCTCCATTAAACCATCCAGTAAAACCCTTGAATCATCGGGTTCATATATATAGTCCCATCTCGGTGAATCTTTACCCAAGTCTTCTTGATCTTCATCATCTATCTTGTTAAGTGGTAAAAGCTGATTAATTTCTGGTTGTTGGGTCATGGTATTAACGAAGCTATTACTAGCAAGATAAACCTTATCAATATCTCCTTCAGAAAAAGCATCTAAAAGGATTTTCATGGACCCAACGAGCTGTTCTATAGAAGGGTCATCTCCAAGCTTTTCTGTAACAGAGATCACATTACCTCCAAAAGATCTGAAAAAAGATTGCGCTTTTGTTCCAATGAGAGAGTAGCTAATTTCTTTACCAGAAGATGCCTGCTCTGAGGCAAAGCGAGTAACATCTCTTAATAAGTTAGCATTGAGACCACCACAGAGGCCTTTGTCTGAACTAATCACTATTATTGCGATCTTCTTAACCTCTCGTTCTTCCATATACTTAGGCTTGTATTCAGGTTGCCCTTTGGCAAGGTGACTGATAACACTCAACATACGATCTCTGTAAGGCCTACCTTTCAACATCTTGTCTTGAGTTTTTTTCATTTTACTAACGGCAACTTTCTCCATTGCACTGGTAATCTTTTGAGTATTACCTATGCTTGCGATTTGTACTTTTATTTCCTTGCTGTTAGCCATAAAAAATTACCAGGTTTGAGTCTCCATAAACTTATCTAGAGCTTCTTTAAAGGCACTTTGGATGTCATCACCGTACTCTCCTGTCTCGGACACTTTGTCCATAAGCTCTTTATGTTCAGAGTTCATATACGCCAGTAAACTTTTTTCAAAGTCTCTAATTTTTTCAACTTCTACCTTCCTAAGGTAGCCTTCATTTGCCGTGAATAGCATCAATCCCATTTCGGCTACAGACATAGGTGAAAATTGATCTTGTTTTGTGAGTTCTGTGACCCTAACTCCGTGCTCAAGCTGCTCTTTGGAAGCCTCGTCTAGATCTGAGGCAAACTGAGCAAACGCTTCTAACTCTCTGTACTGAGCTAGGGCAGTTTTAATACCGCCACCAAGTTTTTTAATGATGGGTACCTGAGCCGCACCGCCAACCCTAGAGACAGAAATACCTGGATCCATAGCTGGTTTCAATCCCGAACTAAACAAAGAAGACTCTAAGAAAATTTGACCATCAGTAATGGAAATTACGTTAGTTGGTACAAACGCGGATACGTCGCCGGCTTGTGTTTCAATTATTGGAAGAGCTGTCAAAGATCCTGTTTTACCTTTAACTTCACCGTTGGTATGTTTTTCTACATATTCTTCGTTTACTCGCGCTGCTCTTTCTAGAAGTCTTGAGTGTAAATAGAAAACATCACCCGGATAAGCTTCCCTTCCTGGCGGTCTTCTAAGTAGTAATGACATTTGTCTATAAGCGACAGCTTGTTTAGACAGGTCATCATAAATTATTAAGGCATCTTCACCTTTGTCTCTGAAATACTCACCCATAGAGCAAGCAGCAAAAGGTGCAATGTACTGCATAGGAGCTGGGTCTGCTGCACCGGCCACAACAACAATAGTGTTTTCCATTGCTCCATACTGCTCAAGCGTTCTGACCACTTGTGCAATTGAGGATTGTTTTTGGCCAATAGCTACATAGATACATTTTACGCCAGTATCTTTTTGATTAATGATTGCGTCGATAGCAATTGCCGTCTTGCCAGTTTGTCTATCGCCAATAATCAACTCACGCTGACCTCTACCAATGGGGACCATGCTATCAACAGCCTTTATTCCAAGCTGTACAGGCTGGTCAACTGATTTTCTAGAGATCACACCCGGAGCAACCTTTTCGACCGGGGCAGTGATATCAGTTTGGATTTCGCCCTTACCATCTATTGGTTCTCCTAAAGAATCTACAACCCTTCCCATAAGGGCCTCACCTACTGGTACCTCTAAAATTCTACCGGTACATTTAGCTGATCCTCCCTCCGCAAGAAGCTTGTAGTCTCCCAAAATTACAGCGCCTACAGAATCAACTTCAAGGTTAAGGGCCATACCCATAACTCCGTGCTCAAATTCGATAAGCTCTCCGTTCATAACTTCACCTAAGCCATGTATTCTTGCAATACCGTCGGCCAAGAAAACGATTGTGCCTTCATTGCTCGGGGTGGAGGCAGTATCAAGTGCATCAATCTTCTGTTTGATAACCTGACTAATTTCTGATGGGTTTAATTCTTCCATTGTATTATTTGATTTGATTTCTTAATTTTTCAAGTTTTCCTTTAATGCTGTAATCAGTAACTTCATCACCGCATTTGATAGAAAAACCACCTATTAGACTGCTGTCGATAACCTGTTCTACCATTAAAGAGTCTCCATATCGACCCTTCAGCGAATCAGTAACCTTTTCTAGTTGTTCCGGCGATAGCTCAAAAGCGGAAGTTATTACAACTTCGCTTGAACTTTTCGTACCAGAGAGTAGCTTTCTGTATTCTTTGCTTATATGAGGAATCAAGGATATTCTTTTTGATTTCCCCAAAACCTTAACTAAATTGCTTGTTTTACTCTCAATTTGACCTTCAAACAAAGACAAAAATACTTCTGTTTTTTCTTTATAGGCCAGCTTAGGAGAATCGATAAGCATCTGTACCTCAGGGGTCTCAAGTGCAAGCTCTAATTGCTCAAGATCAACTTCCCACCCGTCTGAGTGATCATATATGGCTTGTGCGTAGGGTCTTGCTATGGTTTCAAAATTCAAAATTATAACTCCTGAGCTATTTGATCAATAATTTGTGAGTTCTTATCTTTGTCTATCTCTGAACCAAGTAATTTCTCTGCTCCGGCGACAGCTAAAGCAGCAACTTCTGATCTGAGTTCTTCTTTAGTCCTCTTAGCCGCCTGGTCGAGATCACTTTGTGCGGAAACCTTTATTCTTTCAGCTTCCTCGTGAGCACTTGATTTAGCATCTTCAACAAGTTGATTGGCTCTAGCATTTGCCTGGTTTACTAAGTCAGCAGCCTCTTTTTTTGCTGCCTCTAAAATCTCTGCTTTTTTTAGGTGGGCTTCATCTAGCTCTCGCTTACCTCTGCTTGCCGCCTCTAATCCATCAGAAATTTCTTTCTCTCTTTCTTCTAGAGCCTCAAGGATATATGGCCATACATACTGCATGGTAAACCACACAAAAAAAACAAAAGCCAAAAGCTGGCCGAATAATGTGGCGTTAAAATTCATTCAAAAACTCCGGGCTTAGTTGTTTATGTAAATAGAAATAAAAGACCGATAGCTAATGAAACTATGGGTATTGCATCCACTAATCCCATGCCAATCAATAATTGAGTGAATAGGTAAGGTTGAAGTTCAGGCTGTCTGGCAATTCCTTCAAGGTATTTTGCAGTAATTAGACCAACACCGATTCCTACGCCTATAGCGCCTCCACCTGTTAGTAGGGCTCCTGCGACCCTTCTTATAGCTTCTGCTTCTTCCATTTTATTCTCCTTAGATAAAAATTAATGATGCTCGTGTGCCTGTTGAAGGTAAACGAGCGTTAAAACCATAAACAAAAATGCTTGTAATATGACGACAAGGATGTGAAAAACTGCCCAAATAAAATTTAAGGCCAGGCCAGCCACTCCTGCCAAGACTCCTGTCACTGAACTAAAGAAGCCTCCAAAGAACAATGCTATGAGTATAAATATCATCTCACCAGCAAAAAGGTTTCCGTAAAGTCTTAGTCCTAAGGCTAATTGTTTCGCATAAAAACCAGGAATCTCAAATATGACATTGATAGGGGCCATCCATTTTCCGTAAGGCTGGAATGTTAATTCAGCCAAAAAACCTCCAAGACCTTTATTCTTTATGCTGTAGTAGTGGATAAGTATCAAGACTCCTAGAGCCATGCCCATTGGGGCGTTGATATCAGCCACCGGTAGTACTTTGAAGTAATGTATTGCTCCGCCCTCAGCATTGGGTGCAGCAAATCCATTTACAATCCAAGGGACGAGATCAATCGGTATAAGGTCCATTAAATTCATTAGAAATACCCACACAAATATCGTAAGAGCTAAAGGCCCCATTAGAGGATTTTTATCGGCAGTAAAATTGTCCTGTACCTGATCCCTCACTAAGGTAACTAAATATTCTACTGCGTTTTGTACCCTGCTGGGCTTAGAAGAGCTGGCATTTTTTGCTACCCTTCGCATAAAAAATATCATTCCCATGCCCAAAAGAACCGACATAAAAAGAGTGTCTACTTGAAATGCCCAAAAACCCATTTCACTGATGTTGCAGCTAGCTTCCGTCCCGGCAACTTGGCTTTTTCCGTGAACTTCAGCAAAGCTCCAGGTTCCATCAGGGCATTTACCATACGTTAAGTTGGTAAGATGATGTTCTATATAGTCCGTCGAGTTGAGTTCTTTGCTTGCCATTTATTTCGGGCGTGATTATAAAGACCCTGCTCTGAGTCTCCAAGCACTAATATATTTTTTTAATAAAAATTTTTAGAAGGATGAGATCCACGATTCGATTACTCTGTTCAACTCTTCAGGTTTTTCTTGCGACATCCAGTGACCAGAATCAATTGTCTTTTCGGTAAGTTTTGTGCAATTTTCCCTCATAAAATCTGGCCAAGAAGTGGATAGAGTGTCACAAACATAATCATAAGATGCGTGAACAAACAAAGAGGGCATGGTTAATTTTTTATTGGTTATGGTTTGGTCAAATGCTTCGTTAGAGTCCCCATTGACATACCAAGAATTTGGCCCAAAAAAAGTATTCTTTTTAAGGTATTTGGCATAAACAGAGGCCTCTTCTTCAGAAATTAAATCGGTATCAATTGGTACAAGAGAAACATCTGGTATTCCGCCCATTAACTCGAACCACCCATCATTTTTTCGTATTGAGGCATTAAAAGAGGGAAGCCCCACCCCAGAAGGATCTCCTTTCCTAAAACACAACCTCACAAAACTATCAGGGTTTTCATCCATCTCTTCCTGGGCCTTTTCGAAATTTTCGTAATAGAAAAACATATAATCCCATTGAGCGGCTGGGTACTCTTTTTCAGGGTAAATCTCTCTATTGACCTTATCTAACATGTTTTTTGGGTGGGCTCCGAAACCATATGGAACGCAGAGGCTTGCAACGGCTGTTGTTAGGTTCGGATGATGAAGTGCCATATTCCAGGCAACGGGAGAGCCCCAATCATGACCTATCCATATAGCGCTTTCCTTTTTTGTGGATTGCAATAACTCAACCATGTCTTGAATAATTTCTTCCTGACAGTATGCGCCCTTATCGCAATAAACCGTTGAGCGGCCGTAGCCTCTCATATCTGGGGCAATTGCCCTGTATCCCCTTTTTCCAAAATACTCAAGTTGATGACGCCAGCTTAAAGATAATTCTGGCCATCCATGAGTCATAATTATTAGGTCGCCATCTTTTGGGCCACATGCTAAATAAAATGTTTTGTGCCTATCAGTCTCTATGTGGTGTTCTTCAATCTCCATATTCGTGTTTATTGTTTATTTAATTTTTTCGATAATTCCCTGAAGCGCCGCAAGGCTTTTATAGCTGATAATCAATCTTCCTTTTCCTTTTTTATTGTGTTTTATTTCTACCGTCGAACCCAAAACCTCAGTTAATTCTTTCTCGAGAGAAACTGTGTTTGGGTCCTTGGTTGATTCTGATTTGCTTTGGTTTTTTTTGTTACCAGAGAGTTTGTTGGCAATTGCCTCACATTCTCTTACCGACAGTGATTCAGAAACCACTCTGGTAGCACAATCAAGTTGGTCATTATCGTTTAAAGTTAAAAGCGCTCGTGCGTGACCCATTTCAATCTTGCCTTCTTGAAGTAATTCCTGGACTTCTGTTGAGAGCGATAAAAGTCTAAGGAGGTTTGTTATGGTGGATCTGGACTTTCCTACTGAGACGCCCAACTGTTCTTGTGACAAATTAAACTCTCTTTGAAGCCTGAAAAGACCCTTTGCCTGATCAAGGGCGTTGAGATCTTCTCTTTGAAGGTTTTCTATTAAGGCTATTTTGGCTGTTTCTTCATTGTTCCAGTCTCTAATAATCGCTGGAACTGAATTAATTCCAGCGAGTTGCGCCGCTCTCCACCTTCTCTCGCCAACCACTATCTCGAACCTTCCTGAAGCCAGCCTTCTCACAACCAAAGGTTGGAGAATTCCTTGTTCTTTTATGCTTTGCGAGAGCTCCTCAAGAGTAGACTTGTGCATTTTTGTTCTGGGTTGATACTGTCCCGGGGCCAAGTCATCTAAGGGAATCTGGGTAACCGCAACTCCCTCGGGCTTGGACCTATCTCCCAAAAGAGAGTCTAGTCCAGTACCTAGGCTAGATTTGTCTTTGTTCATTAACGTTATCGCTATACTGTTCTTCCATCTTGCCTATTAATTCACCGGCCAGAGCAAGATAAGCTAAAGAGCCTTTGGCGTTGGGCTCATAAGACAGAACGGACTTACCAAAACTAGGGGCTTCTGCTAATTTTATATTTCTAGGAATGACTGTTGAGTAGAGTTCGCTGGAAAAATGTTTTTGCAACTCTCCTGTTACCTGTTGGCCGAGTTTATTACGAGGGTCAAACATGGTCCTTACGACTGCCTTCAATTGTAGGTTGTGACCTGTGCTGTCATTTAATTGTCCCACGGTCTCTAAAAGTCCGGCCAGGCCTTCAAGGGCAAAATATTCACACTGCATTGGAACAAGCAAGTCTTTGGCAGCTCTTAATCCATTGAGGGTTAATAAATTTAAAGAAGGCGGGCAGTCGATTATGATATAGTCGTACTTTTCATTGATGTCATTTAGGTAGTTTAAAAGGGCCCTTTCTTGGCCCCCACCTCCTCTTAAGAAAGATTCTGCGGCTATAAGCTCCGGGCCAGATGGCATAATGTCATAACCCATCTCTGTTCCAAAAACAACTTCCCCTTGTGTTCCCATTAAAGCTGCCGCAGACCCTTTAGTTTGATCACACTTTTTTATACCAGATCCGGTGGTTGCATTTGCCTGTGGGTCCAGGTCCACCAATAGGACAGCTCTTTTCATTGCGCTCAGAGAAGCTGCTAGATTTACAGCAGTAGTTGTTTTTCCAACGCCGCCTTTCTGGTTTGCTATAACTAATGTATTAACCATTGTTTTGTTCTGCTTCTATTGTAACCAAGATACGCGTCTTGTCTTTCGCTTTTGAAGGAAATTTATCAATTTTTTTTAGAAGGTAACCAGGTGGTATTCTTTCCTGATCAAACTGCTCTAGAGTCTTCATGAGCTTAAGCTCGACTCCTTTTTTTTGGAGTAAGGGCGCTGTTAAGCTAATGATAAACTCCGTAGAGCCTACTGCCCTGCAGACTATGTCAAATGATTCGGGAAAAGTTTTAGTTTCTGCTCTTTCGATCCTTTGGTTTATGACTCTTGTGTTTTGCAGGCCCAGGCGCGAGGTGGTGTGTAATAGAAATGATGATTTCTTGGTGTTGCTTTCTATTAAATAAAATTCTTTATTGGGGTTGATAATAGCAAGCGGTATGCCCGGAAGCCCGCCCCCACTTCCAAGATCAACTATGTTTTTTTTTAACAAGGGGGAAATTATCAAAGAGTCTGCTATGTGATCGTCGATTTTTTGGGCTTGTTTTTTAGATATCAGATTGTGGGTTTTGTTCCAGGCAACCAAGTGGGCTTTATATTCTGCGAGCAGGTTGGTTTGGTCTTTACCCAAGGGCCTGTCTTTCCTTTTTCAAGTAGATCATTAGTAAAGAAATTGCTGCAGGAGTGACGCCTGGGAGTCTTGAGGCTCGGGCCAGGCTCCTCGGCCTTGCTTCAGATAGTTTTTGTTTTACTTCATTAGATAGCCCAACCACTTTCTCGTAGTTTATGTGTTCTGGGATTGGGGTGTTTTCGTTTCTTTGCAATCTCTCTATGTCGATTTTTTGCCTTTTTATGTAACCCTCGTATTTAACAGAAGCTTCTATTTCATCAACCGCGTTCGGGGCCAGTGTTGTTCCTCCTTGGGGCAAGTGTGAATGAAGCACTTTGGGGCGTTTTAACATGTCTAAGAGGCTAATGTTGTTTGAAACGCTCTCACCTGTTTGTTCTTTTATTTTTTTGGCTTCTGGTGTGTTTGGTTTAAGTTTGTCTTTTTTTAATCTTAGGATTTCCTGGGTTGTAGTGTGTCTTTTTTCTTGATATTTTTGCCATAACAAGTCTGAAACTATGCCGAGCTTTCTGCCCTTTTCTGTTAGCCGCATGTCTGCATTGTCTTCTCTAAGTATCAGTCTATATTCTGCTCTACTAGTAAACATTCTATAAGGTTCTTTTGTACCAAGGCTAACCAAATCATCTATCAAAACCCCTATATAGGCCTCGTCTCTTTGTAGTTCGAATGCGTCTTGGTTGGTTGCTCTAAGTGATGCATTTATTCCTGCCATTACGCCTTGAGCTGCTGCCTCTTCGTATCCTGTGGTTCCATTAATTTGACCCGCGAAAAATAAACCCGAGATTGTCTTTGTTTCTAGAGAGTGTTTTAAGCCTGTGGGATCAAAGAAATCGTACTCTATTGCATACCCGGGTCTTACTATTTTTGCGTTTTCAAAGCCTTTAATAGATTTTATGAGCTGTTTTTGAGCTTTCAAAGGTAGGCTTGTTGAAATGCCATTTGGATAAATAAGATCTGAATTGAGTCCTTCCGGCTCAGCGAATATCTGATGAGAGTCTCTTTCTGAAAATCTCATAACTTTATCTTCAATAGAGGGGCAATACCTTGGTCCTACACCCTCGATCACACCTGAATACATGGGTGATTCGTCAAGATGGTTTAATATTACCTGGTGTGTTGTTTGGTTGGTGCGTGTCATGTAGCAATTTAACTGCTCAGGTCTTTCGCTGGCTTGGGAAGTATAAGAAAGAAGTGGTGTTGGAGTATCGCCTGGTTGTGGTGAAAGAAGAGACCAGTCTATTGTGTGTTTATTCAGTCTGGGGGGTGTTCCCGTTTTTAATCTGCCAACTTTTAAATTTAGACCTCTAAGTTTTTGAGCCAGTTTGTCGCTAGAGGGGTCCCCTATTCGCCCGCCCGGAGATTGTTCCAGACCGGTATGCATTACTCCCCCAAGAAAGGTTCCTGTTGTTAAAATTACTGAATTGGAAGATATTTTCTCCCCTTTTTCGGTTATTACAGACTTAATGGTTGAATTTATAATATTCAGGTCAACAACTGAGCCTTCCATAATTGTGAGGTTGACAGAAGAAGATAGAAAGTTTTGTATTGCAGCCTTGTAAAGCTCTCTGTCGGTTTGCACTCTAGTGGCCCTTACGGCTTGCCCTTTTGTAGAATTAAGAACGCGGTAATGTATGCCTGCTTTATCAGTCGCTCGAGCCATCAAACCCCCAAGGGCGTCTACTTCCTTGGCCAGGTGACTTTTGCCTATGCCTCCAATTGCAGGGTTGCACGACATTTCACCTATCTTTGATTTATCATGAGTAATAAGTAAGGTTTTTACGCCGAACCTGGAACATGCTTCTGCGGCCTCAACACCTGCGTGCCCCCCACCTATGACTATTACATCGAACTTATCCACAGTTTAAAAAAATCGAATTTATTTTGTTTGTTAATTATATTTTAACTTAGTTCGTTATTATTAGGGACCTCAATACCTGTGGAAAACTAGCACGATCCTTTCTTTTTATTGATATGTCCCAGACAAGAAAGCTGTAGAAAACCAAATTATATACTCTCTATTAATTTGTATATTTGGTTAATAAAAAAAAATAGACACAAATTAAATAATATTTTTCAACAGCGTTTGAACAGCTATTTACCTATACAAAACTCTGAAAAAATTTCACCCAGAAGGTCGTCCGCACTCATAGGTCTTAAGATGTCACCAAGGGCCGCATGTGCAGACCTCAAGTTTTCTGCAACCAACTCTAATACTTCTCCTTCAGCTAAAGACGTTAGGGCCTCCTCCAAAAAAAGACCCCCACTTCTTAAAGAAATCGCATGTCTTTGTCTGGACAGAAACACAGTTTCTTCTCCCTCGTCTATCCCTAATCTTGCAATTAATGCTTTAAGCAACTCCTCAACCCCCTTACCAGTAGAGCACGATAAGTAGAAAGTGTTGTTTTTATTGGAGAACTCACCTTCAAGTAAGTCAGACTTATTCAACACAGTCAAAGAATCACCCAAGCCCCCCTGAAATTCTTGAACGGCTGTTGCGTCTTGCACTAAGAGGCTTAAGTTTGACTTTTTAATAATTTCTTTTGATCTCTTTATACCCTCTTCTTCAACAGGTCCTTCAGGGTTAGACCTAACCCCAGCTGTATCAATAAATTCTATGAGAGTGCCCCCGATATTCAAAGATGTTTTTACTAAGTCGCGCGTAGTTCCAGGGGCTTCAGAAGTAATTGCCAGGTCTTCGCGAGCCAAGAGGTTCAATAAAGAAGACTTTCCGGCGTTCGGAGGCCCCACAATAGCAACCGAATAACCATCTCTTAACTTCACTCCTTCTTTTACACGAGACAGCAATTCATTTATCTCGACGTGATAGCCCTGGAGCTCCTTTTTGACAGACTCAAGAACAGAACCGTCAATCTCCTCTTCTGGAAAATCTATATTTGCCTCAACAACAACTCTTGCTTTAACAATTCCATCAAGCAACAAATTTATTTGTTCAGAAAATTGCCCCGAGAGTGACGAGTTGGCTGCCACAACAGCCGTTTCGCTTTGAGCATTTATTAAATCAGCCACAGATTCAGCCTGAACCAGGTCAATTTTTTCGTTTAGAAATGCGGTTTTTGTAAATTCTCCTGGCTCAGCGACTACTGCACCACGATTAACGGCCTCTTCAACCACTAAATTCACTATAGTTGGATTTCCATGACAATGGAACTCAACCACGTCGTCTCCAGTGTAAGAGTTAGGAGACTTAAAAAAAACAACCATACCATCATCTATTTTAAATCCTCCAAGTGACTTTATAGAACAACGCTTAAAGCGCCAGGCCTCCGCGAGTTGCCCGCACATACCTTCGGCTATGCTCTTAGAGAGCTCTCCAGACATTCTAATTATTGAAACACCACCCCTTCCTGGAACAGTTGCAGGAGCAATAATAGTTCTATTTTTACTCAAAGCTGATAAAGCTCATCAGCCAGAGCCAACAGACCCAGTTCCATGCTTGGCACCTCTCGAATACCACCACTGCTGAAATATTTGAATAATCATATTCACAAGCCAATACAAAACTAAGCCTGACGGGAACCAAGCAAAAATAACAGCAAAAATAAGAGGAAAGAACTTCATCATCTGGGCTTGCATTGGGTCCGCATTAGGTGGAGTAGGTGTAAGTTTTTGAGAAAGGTACATGCCAGCCCCATTAAGAATAGGAAGAATAAAGTAAGGATCCATGGCTGATAAGTCATCTATCCATAAAAAGAAGGGAGAATGCCTTAATTCAACGGTTTCAAGTAAAACCCAATAAAAAGCCAGGAAAAAGGGCATTTGAGCTAACATCGGTAAGCAGCCCCCAAGCGGATTTACCCCCTCCTTTTTATACACCTCCATCAATTCTTGGCTCATAGCCTGTCTGTTATCTCCGTGTTTCTCTTGTAAAAGCTGCATTTTGGGTGCCAATTCTCTCATCTTGCCCATTGATACATAGGCTTTTGCTGAAAGAGGCCAAGTTAAAAGCTTCAAGGCAACAGTAAGAAAGATAATTGCCAAGCCCCAGTTATTGAAAAGACTGTATCCGAGGTCTAAAAACCAATACATAGGCTTACCTAACCACCATAAAAAACCGTAATCTACGGTTAGATCAAGGTTTTCTTCAATTTCAACAAGCTGCTTAGGTAGTTTAGGGCCTACATAAAGTGTGTTTTGTGTAGATACTGTCTCTCCATAGGAAAGAACAGAATCTCTAGAGGTGTAACCTAAAGAGTATCTTCCAGAATTTTCTCCATACCTTCCCTGGTAGAGATATTCTTTGTTTTGATCTGGAATCCACGCAGACAAGAAGTAGTGTTGTATTAAAGCAACCCAACCCCCTGCGGACTTGTTCTGATATGAAGACTCCCTTATGTCATCAAAATCATATTTTTCATAAGTATCTTTTGTAGATGAAAAGACAGGACCAAGATAGGTATACATCAAACCACCCTCTTCTACTGCCGAGCCGTCTCTTTCAATAACCACATAAGGTGTGACTGAAATATCTTCACCCAAAACTGAGCTCACCTTGTCATCAATTTTTAATGAATAACCTGTATTTTCGATTTCTATTTTTCTCGAAAAATTTAACCCACCAGATGTGCCTTCAAGAATATAAACTTTTAAACTTCCCTCGCCAGATTGCTCTGTTATTTTTTCAAATTGTGGATTCAAATATCCTTGAGTTCGAGTGTAAAAACCACTGTTTGCAAAATATACATTTTCTCTTCCAGAGTTGGCATCATAGGTTTTTCCAAATATATTGAACCTCTCCTCCGAGCCCTTCTCTTCCGATATGTTTTTTAAACTCGAAACCTCAAATCTTCCTGTTCTCGATTCAACCAATAAAGACAAATCGTTATTTTGTATTTCAAAATAATTAAGTTCTTGAGCGGCAACCTCAACCGGCCTTTTACTTGCTTCTGAAAGGGGAGCAAGAGGCTCTGAAAGTGAACGCTCACTATCACTAAAAGTAATGATTTCTATTTGTTCTTGGGAAGAACTATCATGGATGTCGTTGTCTATCGGCCACTGCAAAAGAAGGTAATAAAGGGTAAGGCCAATTCCTACTATCAAGGATGTTTTAATCACGTCCATGCTTTGATTCTCCAGGCACATTATCTATTCCACTACCGCCCCAAGGATTACACCTAATGATTCTTTTTACGGCGAGGACAGAGCCTCGATAAGTCCCATGAACTTTCAAAGCTTCCAGCGCGTACTGAGAGCAGGTTGGATGGAACCTACAGTTTTGGCCTAACATTGGGCTCAAAAACCTTTGGTAAAATTTTATAATCCTTATAAGCGTTTTGTTAATCATTATTGCTAGTAAACTTTTCCCAGATTTTATCTAAGTCTTTTTTAAGCTCCTCTTCTTTTCCTTTTAAATTTTTTTTTACATACACAATAAAGTCTTTATGGGGCAATTCTAAAACCTTTGCAAGAAAACTTCCTTTTATTTTTCTCTTTATATTATTTCTGTCAACAGCAAGCCTATTGTCCTTCTTCCTTATGGCTACCCCTATTCTTGAAAAGCCCAACGAATTATCTTTTGAAAGAAGCAATATGTTTTTGGTGGAATGTTTTTGATCAGGTCTATCGAAAATATCACCAAAACCTTCTTTAGATGATATGGAGCGCTTAGGGCTCATTTAGACAGTGAGGGAGAGCCTCCCCTTTTTCCTTCTGTTGCTTAGCACCTTTTTACCTCCGAGTGTAGAGTTTCTAGAGCGGAAACCATGGGTTCTGGCTCGTTTGATTTTACTCGGCTGATATGTTCTTTTCATAGTGCTTAAAAGGTAATTGGGATCCGAATGATAGAGTTTTTGTTGATCTAAGACAAGTAAAATAATTAAAACAATATATCAACAAGTTATCCACATTAAATATCTGTGTTTATACTGTGGATAACTTTATTAATCTATATATAATCAAAGTTTATGACCGAATTGCACTTTTGGGGAGAATGTAAGAAAACTTTAGAAAGAGATTTGCCTGTAGAGGAGTATTCTACATGGATTGCACCACTAACTCTAGAACAAAATAATGGCTCAAACCCCCTTTCTTACAGCGTTTTAGCTCCAAACAAGTTTATATCTGATTGGGTAGAAGACAATTACGGAATAACCATTAAAGAGAGATTAAGTGCTATTACTAGCATGAGAGACCTAAATCTTAATTTTGAAATATTTGTAGACTACCATGACAAACGCTCTGACGGAGATCCAGGAAGTGATAGTAATACACCTGCAACTGCAACAAGAGAGGCCCAGCCCGCGGAGGTTTCTAAAAAGAGCAACCTAATAGATAATTTTACTTTTGAAACTTTTGTAGAGGGCAAGTCTAACCACATTGCATTGGCTGCTTCCAGGCAGATAGGCGATGGCCTTAGAAATTCATATAACCCTCTTTTTATATATGGCGGAGTAGGACTGGGCAAAACTCACCTGATGCATGCTGTGGGAAATGAGATTTTGAAACAAGACCCCAACAAGAAAATAGCTTATGTTCATTCAGAGAAGTTTGTGAGTGATATGGTGAAATCACTACAATTAGGAGCAATTAATGAATTTAAGCAACACTATAGATCTTTAGATGCGCTATTGATTGATGATATTCAGTTTTTTGCAAAAAAGGAGCAGTCGCAAGAAGAATTATTTCACACTTTCAATTCTTTACTGGAAAGAGGAAGTCAGATGATTCTAACTTGTGATAAATATCCTAAAGAAATTGATGGATTAGAGGATAGACTAAAGTCGAGATTGGGATGGGGACTGCCTGTTGTCATAGAGCCACCCGAGTTAGAAACACGAGTTGCAATACTTTTAAGCAAGGCGATAAGTTTGAATCATGAGCTTGATGAAGAATCAGCTTTTTTTATAGCCCAAAAAGTAAGATCGAATGTAAGAGAGCTTGAGGGCGCTTTAAAAAGAGTTATTGCGAACTCGAATTTTACTGGAAGACCAATATCTGTTGACTTAATCAAAGACTCTTTAAAAGACCTTTTAGCTATTCAGGCAAGACAGGTAAGTGTAGAAAATATTCAAAAAACTACAGCTGAGTATTACAACATAAAAATGAGTGATATCCTCTCCAAAAGAAGAAGCAGGTCCGTGGCCAGACCAAGACAGATGGCGATGTTTTTGTCTAAAGAGCTAACAAATTACAGTTTGCCTGAAATAGGCGAGTCTTTTGGTGGAAGGGACCACACAACAGTTATACATGCTTGTAAAAAAATAAACGAACTTAGGTCTTTTAACCTTGATATAGAAGAAGATTATAGAAAGCTTTTAAGAGTTTTAACTATATAATGTAAGAATGAAGTTCATCACGGAAAAAGCACAAATAGTTGACTCTCTTCAAAATGCTGCAGCTGTGGCTGAAAGACGCCAAACAATACCCATCTTAGCAAACTTAAGGTTAAAAACAGTTAACGGAAAATTGGAAGTTACTGCAACTGATTTAGAAATACAAATAAAAACTTATTCTGATTTAATTGAAATTCAAGAAGAGGGTGAAACCACAGTTTCTGCAAGAAAAATGTCAGAATTATGTAGGTCATTGCCGGAAGGTGAAAATGTTAACTTTTCTCTATCAAATGGAAAATTAACTGTCAGCTCCAGTAATTTTCATGCTGATTTTGCAACAATTTCTCCAGATGACTTCCCTGAAATAGAAATCAGTGAAGAGCAGACACCAATTACTGTTGAGTCCAGTGTTCTAAAAAGGTTATTATCTAAAACTTCATTTTCTATGGCTTCACAAGATGTGAGATATTATTTAAATGGTATGCTTTTAGAGATAGAAGGCAATAAGATAAATGGAGTTGCAACTGATGGGCACAGATTGGCATTTTCATCAGCAACAACTAATGCTTCAGATTTAGATGTAAAAAATATTCTTCCAAGAAAAGCAGTTCTAGAACTTTCAAAACTTCTTTCACCTAAAGAGGGAGTTGTAGAGCTCCTCCTGGGTGCCTCTTATGTTGATGTACGGTCTGAAAACCTAAGTTTTTCAAGCAAATTAATAGATGGAAAGTATCCAGACTATAATAAAGTTTTTCCAACCGGTGAGCCTCTGCCTTTAGAAATAAGTAAAGAAATTCTTCAATCAGCCCTCTCTAGAGCCTCTGTTTTATCAAATGAAAAGTATAGAGGTGTCAGATTTCAGTTATCTGAGAATAAGCTTAAGCTTACTGCTAACAATCCAGAACAAGAATCAGCCGAAGAAGAAGTAGATGTCATTTATAAAGGTACTGATCTCGAAGTTGGGTTTAATATAGGATATTTACTAGATGTTCTTAACTCCATAGAAAGTGAAACTGTTTCTTTTGAATTCTATGGCGAAGATTCTAGTTGCATTATCAAAGAACAAAATTCTGAAGATGACGTGTATGTCATCATGCCAATGAGGCTGTAATGCCTCTCAGGAGGCTTCACCTAAAGAACTTTAGGCTTTTTCTAGATAAAGTCTTCGTCTTCTCTGATGGAATAAATCTCATATTAGGTGAAAATGGTTCAGGAAAAACAACAGTTTTAGAGTCATTAAATGTCCTGTTAACTGGAAATTCTTTTAGAGCAAAGGAAACCAGAGAATGTATTCATTCCGATAAAGAATTTTATAATGTATCTGCAAAAGGTACTATTAAAGACAAAAACCTTACTCTTTTTGTCGAAAATAGTCACTACAAGAGACTATTTTCAAAAAGAATGCTAGGAGAAATATCTGTAAAAAAGGGAGAGTTATATTTTTTGCAAGTTGTACTCGCTAAAAATCTTAAAATGATAGATGGAGAACCAGAAATCAGAAGGGAGTTTTTTAATGATCTTATGTTCCACGTGAAACCTGAGATAAAAAAATTATATCATTCCTACCTTAAAGCACTTAAACAAAGGAATAGGTCGCTAAAGAAAAAGCTTTCTAGTTCAGAAGTTTCCTTGTGGAGTAAAGAGCTGTCAGAATTGGGTTTAAAACTTAGCCTTGAGCAATATAATTTTTTTAAGGTTTTTAAAGCCCATACATTAGAATCAATGGAAAAAAATATATCTAATGGCTCTTTTAATTACCTTGATAAATTAGGTGTAACTTTTTCAAAAGGGTGGGAACGCTCAAAAAAACTAGAAGAGTCTTTGTTGGAAAATCTTGAGAGGGATATGGCATTGGGCTATACATCAAAAGGGCCTCATAGAATGGACTTTACATTTACTGTTGAAAATAAAAAAGCTTCCTCTAACCTTTCCCGAGGTCAGATTAAAATATTGATTTTATTAGTTTTTTTATCAAGTATAAATCTTTTGAGAGACTTAATGGATACAGAAATTCTTCTTATGATAGATGATCTTGGGTCTGAACTAGATTTGAGCAACCTCACATCTATAGTAATGAAGATTCTTGAATCTGAGAATCAAATAATCTTAACAGGGATTGAGGGTGAAGAGATGCATAAATCTTTAAAAAAAATGACAAACTTTACACAGATTAATATCTAATTATGTATTAAAATACATACATGCCAACCAAGAAAAAATCTTCTGCATCAAAATCACCCAAAGCCACCAAAAAGCCACAAAAAAAAGCTACAAAAAAAACTGAAGCCGAGTCTTATGATTCCTCCAGCATTACGGTCCTGAAGGGATTAGAGGCAGTCAAAAAAAGGCCAGGAATGTACATTGGAGATACCGATGATGGAACTGGTTTACATCATATGGTTTATGAGATAGTTGATAATTCAATTGATGAGGCATTAGCTGGTCATTGTGATGAAATAACCGTAAAAATCTTGTCAGATGATTGCGTCTCTGTCTCTGATAATGGAAGGGGTATTCCAACTGATATGCACGAGGAAGGCATGTCCGCAGCAGAGGTTATCATGACGAAGCTGCATGCAGGTGGAAAGTTTGATGACAACTCCTATAAGGTCTCAGGAGGTTTGCATGGGGTTGGTGTCTCGGTTGTTAATGCTTTATCTGAGGACTTAAAACTAACTATTTATAGAGGCGGCAAAATACATGAACAAGAATATACAGATGGTGCTCCAAAAGGAAAACTAAAGATAACAGGAAAAACTGATAAAACAGGAACTGAAGTTACGTTCGTGCCATCGCCTACTACTTTTTCAGATATTATTTTTCAGTATGATGTTTTAGAAACAAAACTTAGGGAACTATCCTACCTCAATGCAGGTCTTAAAATTATCTTAATTGATGAGAGAAACTCTAAGAAAAAGGAATTTTTTCACAAAGGTGGTTTGGCAGAATTCGTATCATTTTTGAATACAAAAAGAACAACTGTTAATTCTGTATTTCATTTTGTAAAAGAAGCATCAGACGGCATAACCATTGAAGTATCCCTTCAGTGGAATGATGGGTATCAAGAAAACATTCAATGTTATACAAATAACATTAAACAAAGAGACGGTGGAACTCACTTGGTAGGTTTCAGGACAGCCTTAACAAGGACACTGAACAACTACATGGAAAAAGAGGGGATGAACAAAGAGAAGGTGTCTACCTCAGGTGATGATGCCAGAGAAGGTTTAGTTGCTGTTGTTTCTGTTAAAGTCCCAGATCCAAAGTTTTCCTCGCAAACCAAAGATAAGTTAGTCTCTTCCGAGGTAAGACCAGTAGTTGAGCAAGAAACTTATAAAGCCTTAACGGAATATCTGTTGGAGAATCCTGGAGAGGCAAAGCTAATCGCTACAAAAATAATTGAAGCGGCCAGGGCTAGAGAGGCTGCTAGAAAAGCAAGAGAACTGACTAGGAGGAAAGGTGTATTTGAGGGTGGCGGTCTTCCTGGAAAACTTTCTGATTGCCAAGAAAAAGATCCTGCAAAAAGTGAGATCTATTTGGTTGAGGGAGAATCGGCAGGAGGTTCTGCAAAGCAAGGACGTGATAGACATTTTCAAGCTATTCTTCCTTTGAAAGGAAAAATTCTCAATGTAGAAAAAGCAAGACTAGATAAGGTTCTATCGTCAGAAGAAATTATTATTTTGATTTCTGCCTTAGGTTGCGGGATAAAAGGAGAAGACTGGCAAGAAGAGAAATTGAGATACCATAGAATAATAATTATGACTGATGCTGATGTTGATGGATCTCACATTAGGACTTTGATATTGACTTTATTTTATCGACAAATGCCTGAACTTATAGAAAAAGGCTATATCTATATAGCCCAGCCACCTCTATATAAACTTAAAAAAGGCAAACAAGAGACTTATGTCAAGGATGATTCGGAATTAAGAGAACTCCTGGTTGCTGAAATCTTGGATGATGCAAAGCTTGTCTTAAACAAGAAAGGAGAATCAATTACAGGCCAGGCTCTTGGTAAATTTATTTCGCAACACGAAAAGATACAAAGCACTCTGAGGGGTTTAACTCATATATATCCTGTAGAGTTACTAGAAGGCGTTAAGCATACAGTCCAACTTAAGGGATTAGATGATAAAAAGGCATTAAAAAAATGGACATCAAGTATTGAAGAATACTTAAACGAAAAAGCGGAACAAGGATCAGCTTGGAAAGTTGAAGCTATCTCCCGAGAAGGCTCAGACGAAATGGAACCTAGAGTCTCTTTAACAAAACATGGTACGGAGTCGGAGTGGCTGCTGAATAAAAGTTTCTTTAAATCCAGGGCATATAAAGATATTTCCAGTCATGGGGCAGATATGACAGATA
The DNA here is from genome assembly GCA_902604855.1 of uncultured SAR86 cluster bacterium. Lineage (GTDB taxonomy): Bacteria > Pseudomonadota > Gammaproteobacteria > Magnimaribacterales > Magnimaribacteraceae > Magnimaribacter. Next base: position 40,406 of record CACLAF010000004.1, read on the forward strand.
TGTTCAGTAAAGATGCTCATTTTGAAATTAATGGCAAACAGATATTCATTGATAACTTTGAACATGCTCTAGAAGAGGTTTTACAAATTTCTGAAAGATCTTTCACAAAATCAAGATATAAAGGGCTGGGTGAAATGAATGCCGAACAACTATGGGACACCACCATGAATCCTGACATGAGAATTCTTGGTCAAGTCACAATAGATGATGCTGCAACTGCTAGTTCACTTTTTGAGGCATTAATGGGTGATGAAGTTCAACCACGTAAAGAGTTCATTGATGAAAACGCAAAACTCGTTGTTAATCTTGATGTTTAGTTTGAACTAAGAATTTAGTTTTTTTTCTACCCACTCTTGTACATCGCTTGCTGATTGCTTTGAGTCTTCAACATAAAAAGGCTCCCCAATAATTAAAGTAATTATTCCAGGTTTTTTAATAAATTTATGTGCTGGCCAGCAATCTCCCGAGTTGTGACATAATGGCAACACCATAACGCCATTTCTTTTGGCCAACTCAAAACTACTCCTTGCATATTTTCCAACCCTACCAGCTTTGACCCTTGTTCCTTCTGGGAATAATAAAACATACATACCCTTCTTCAATCTATCCGAGCCTTCTTCAAGTGTTTGTAAAATAGCTTCTTTTGGTTTGTTTCTATTAATTGCAATTGGATTTAACATTTTCATTGCCCAGCCCCAAAGAGGGATGTACAACAATTCTTTTTTCAGTAAGGTACACATGGGATGAAAAAGGTATTGCATCGAATAGGTTTCCCATTGACCTTGATGATTAGAAACAATGACACATGGTTCAGTTGGTAAATTCTCTTTTCCAATAACCTCAACTTTAATCCCGCAAGATATATGTAAAAACCAATTAGCAAATTTTGGCCATTGTGAAAAAAGCTTTAGTCTATCTTCCAGTCCTAAAAAGGGCCCGATTACACAGGCTAAGAAACTAGCTATTATTCCTGAGCTTAAATAGCCAAGGTAAAAAATAGTAGATCTTATAACAATCACTTTTGGATCTTTAAAATATATTCTGCAGCTTCAAGCAGGCTATTAAAACAATGCTCGTCAGGAGGACTTATATCCGTACCATACACCTTATCTCCATAACCGCCAGTTTTAATGAGCATAGGAACACAACCATGTCTTCTCCCTGCCAAAATGTCTGACTCTTTGTCTCCTATAAAATATTTTCCTTTGAGATCAACATTCATAGTCTTCTCAATATCTTCCAGAAGGCCAGTCTCAGGCTTTCTACATTTACATTTAGTTTCAGGTGCATGAGGACAGTAAGCGATATAAGAAATTTCCCCTCCTACTTCTTTGAGCAGTTCTTTCATATAGTCATGAATTTTTAATAAATCAGCGTCTGTAATAATTTTTTTTTCAATACAAGCCTGATTTGTGGCAATCGCAACCTTAAAGCCATATCTGTTTAGAAGTGCAATAGCCTCTAAGCTACCTTTAATAGGCTCAAAATCTTCAGGTCTAGTCACATAAGTCATGAGGTCAACATTAATAACCCCGTCCCTGTCTAAGACCAAAACGTCGTCCATTAGTTTCTAAATATTATAATTTTGTGTCAAAAAATTTCTAATTTCGTCTATTTTCAACCTTTTTTGATCCATTGAATCTCTATCTCTTATAGTAACACTATTGTCTTCAAGAGTTTGGAAATCGACGGTGATACAAGCAGGTGTACCAATTTCATCATGTTTTCTGTAGTTTTTACCGATGTTACCAGTATTTTCTAGAAGAACTCGCCCTTCAATTGTGCGCTGTAAATCATTTTTTAAATCTATTGATGTCTTTACTATAGAATTTTCATTCCTTTTAAGAGGAATAACTGCTATTTTTATAGGTGAAAGGTGTGGTTTTAGAGATAAAACGGTCCTTTCTTTATTGTTTTCAAGACTCTCAACCTTATATGCTTCGTTGAGAATAGCTAAGAAGCCCCTATCAACCCCAGCAGAAGGTTCAATTACGTATGGAACAACCCATTTCTTAGTTTCTAGGTCTTGAACAGCTAGTTTTGCATTGGATTGAGTATTTTCTGCAACAGTTGCATCTATGTTAAGTTCCTTTTGACCCCTAGTATGCGATCCTAGATCAAAATCAGTCCTATTGGCTATTCCTTCGAGTTCCTCTAGGCCATGCGGAAAATTATACATAATGTCCACAGTGGCTTTAGAGTAATGTGCTAACTCATCACTAGGAACATGATAAAGCTCTAAACTATCTTTGCTTACTCCTTGATCTTCCCACCACTGCAATCTTAAATTAGTCCACTTTTTATGCCATTCCTCATCTTCACCAGGTTTTACAAAAAATTCCAGTTCCATTTGTTCAAATTCGCGCACTCTGAAAATAAAGTTTCTAGGCGTAATTTCATTTCTAAACGCTTTACCCATCTGAGCGATACCAAACGGAAGAGGGTGAGGATTAGAATCTAAAACATTTTTAAAATTGGTAAAAATATTTTGTGCTGTCTCAGGTCTTAAGTAAGCAAATGAATTACCATCCTCAATCGGTCCAACATTTGTTTTGAACATTAGGTTGAACTGTCTTGGTTCTGTTAAATCTTCTTTTTTACAATAATCTGGTACCTGATCTGCTCTAAACCTTTCACCACAACTTTTACAGTCTACCAAGGGATCAGTAAAGGTATTCTCATGTCCAGAATATTTTAGAACCAGCGGATTGGTTAAAATGGATGAGTCTATTCCTTCTATATCATCTCTTTCATATATCATGGATTTCCACCATGATTTTTTGAGATTATTTTTGAGTTCAACACCTAGAGGGCCGTAATCATAAAGCCCCTGAAGACCCCCATAAATTTCATTAGATTGAAATATGAAACCTCGCCTTTTACATAAAGATACTAAGTCTTCCATGGAGGTATTTTTCATAATGTTAGTGAGTACTTACTATGTTTTAATTGTTATTTATATATGGAATCTAGCTCTGTTCTCTTAAATTTCTTATATTCCCAAGAATACTGTCCAGGTAACTTCATTATACATTTTTCAAACTCGTTATTCATTTTATCTACTCCTTCTTGAATATCAGAAGATAGATCAATTTTGCTATCGAAATGAATAACAAAACCTTTGCCGTTTTCTTTTCTCTCACAATACATCAAGTGAGCAACGCATCCAGTTCTTTGTTGTAATTTCGGTAAAAGAGACATGGAATAGATTTCACTATTGAAAAACTTTGAGATTATGCCAGCTCCTTTCTTTGGGACCTGGTCAGATGCTACAGCTACCAACTTTTTATTCTTTAAAGCGGAAAGCATATCTTTTATTCCGCTTACATTTATATCGACCATTTTTACACCAGATTTATTTCTTGAATTAGTGATAATATTATCCAAGTCTTTATTTTTTGGTTGCGTATATGGAATTGTGCAATCTGTATGTTGGCCAAGAAAATTTATGATAATTTCTATATTACCGATGTGGGGAGTAAAAAGTAGAACACCTTTATCGGATGACAATGAACTTTTAATTTCAGAAAAATTTTCAACATCGATAAACCCCTGTTTTTTTTTATAATCCTTCTTGCCCCAAACAAGTCCTGCTTCAAGCAAATTCATTATGCTGTGAAACAAGCTATCTCTTAATATGGAATTAATTTGCAAGGAAGTTTTGTGAGGAAAGACTAATTTAAGATTAGCTTCAGAAACTCTTCTATGCTTATTTGGCAGTGTAAATAGCAGAAGGGCTAAAACTTTCCCTATATAGAATAGCCCTTTATAAGGAATTGCTTCTAAGCTTTTAATGATTAATATATATAACACGTCATAACGCAACATATGTCACTTAATTTCTCCAAAAGGCTGGAGTAAATATCAAAAGCAGTGTGAATATTTCTAATCTCCCTAGCAACATTGCCATACAAAGTGCAAGTTTTGAGCCATCGGAAATATCCTTATAATTCTCGGCAACAATTCCTAGTCCAGGACCTAGATTATTCAAAGTAGCTCCTACTGCCGAGAATGCGCTTAGAAAATCTATGTTTTGAGACAAGAGAAACATTAATATAATTAGAAAAGTGGCCACATAGACTGCAAAGAATCCCCACACAGATTCTGAAACTCTTGGATCTAATGATTTTTTACCAAACTTTATTGTCACAACTGCATTAGGATGAATAAGCTTGGTTATTTCGCTGGATCCCTGTCTTATGAGAATAAGGGCTCTTATGACCTTGATTCCACCACCAGTAGAACCAGCACAAGCTCCTATAAAAGCTGCTATGAGAAGCATAATTGGAACAAATAAGGGCCAACTTGAATAGTTTGAAGTTAGAAAACCAGTAGTTGTTCCAATAGAGACTGCTTGAAACACACTGTCTACTATTATTTCATCATATATATTATTGCTAAAGTAGAGAGTAAGATAAGTTATGAAAGCTGTGCTTGCTAATAATGACAGGTAAAGCTTTACTTCAGAATCATAAAAATAGTGAAACAACCTTTTTTTAGTCCAAGCCAAGTAATGGAGTGCAAAATTTACACCTGAAATAACCATAAATACAATTGCAGTCCATCTTAAGCTGCTATTCTCAAAATAAGCAAAGTTCTCATCATGAGTTGAAAAGCCTCCGATAGATATAGTTGAAAATGCATGACTTATTGCATCAAACCAGCTCATTCCAAAATACTTGTATAAAAATGAACAGGATATTGTCATCAATACATAAACAAACCACAAAGCCTTTGCGGTCTGAGTGATTCTGGGTGTTAGCTTGGAGTCTTTAAGAGGTCCAGGAGTTTCTGCTTTGTATAGCTGCATGCCTCCAACTCCCAATAAAGGAAGAACTGCCACAGCAAGGACAATAATACCCATACCTCCCAGCCACTGCAGTAAATGGCGGTAGAAAAGCAAGGACCTAGGCATTTCATCTAAACCTACCAAAACTGTTGCGCCCGTAGTCGTTAAACCTGAGATCGACTCAAATAGTGAGTCAATGTAAGAAACTCCTTCTAAATCCGCTAAAAAGAATGGAATTGACCCAAAAAATCCAAGAACTGTCCAGAAATAAATAGTTATTATAAAACCATCTTTTGTCCTTAGATCTCCATCCTTTTCTGAAGATAAAAAATAAAGAAAACACCCTATAATGAAAGTTATAAAGCCAGTTAAACCAAAGTTATAAATAAATCCAGTTTCTTGCATGAAGTAAGCCAGAAACGCTGGTAAAAAAAGTCCTACTCCACTGAATAACATCAAAAGTGCGCCTAGTATGCTGGTTGTATAGGGAAACTTCATTTCTATTCGGGAGAGAAGGTTTCTTTGACTTGCTTTATAACACCTTTGTCTGTTAAAAATACTATAACATGGTCGTTCTCCCTTAAATGAACGTGATCATGCGCTATCTTCCCTTTATTGTCTCTTATTAGAGCACCAATGGTAGCTCCATCTGGCAAAGATATCTCACCTAACTCTTTACCAATACTACTTTTCTTTCCAGAGGGTGATTCTTTTGCAATAGCTTCGATTGCCTCTGCCGCACCTCTTCTTAATGAATGCACTTTTACTACATCCTTTCCCTCTATTTCTGCTATAAAAGTTCCAATCGTTATTTGGGAGGGCGCAATAGCTATATCTATACCTTTATCTTGAACAAGATCTACATAAGCTGGATTATTAATTAGTGCCACTACTTTATGAGCTCCCATGTCTTTTGCTAGCAGACATGACATTACATTTGCCTCATCATCATTTGTTACGGCAGCAAATACGTCAGTCCCTTCAATATTTTCTTCATGAAGCAAATGCTTATCGCAAACATTGCCTTCCAGTACTATGGATTGTTCCAACTTTTCCGATAATCTTTTCGCCCTGTTGTGATCAGAGTCTATGATTTTTACTCTGTGATTTTTTTCAATTCTTTTCGCCAATCTACTTCCTATCTTGCCTCCGCCAGCTATTATTACGTTTTTATAGGGTTCCTCTTTTTTACGCATTTCATTTACAACTTTAGAAGCTTCCCCTTTTTTTGATATGAAAAATACTTCATCGCCAGCACTTATAGTTGTTTGGCCTGTTGGCACAATTGATTGACCGTCTCTAAAAATAGCCGCTACGCGAGAATCAACTTTGGGCATATGTTTTTTTAGATCTCCTATTTCGTGTCCTATCATAGGACCTCCATCTACAGCCTTTACGGCTACTAGATTGAGCTGACCTTGACCAAATTCCATAACCTGTAAGGATCCAGGAACTTCAATCAGTCCCTCAATATGATCTGTGATAAGTTGCTCTGGGCTTATGTGAATATCCACTGGAATTTGTCCTGATTCCATTGCTTCTTTTGTTTTACCTTTTAGATAAGAAATTTCCCTGACCCTGGCAATGGTTTTCACAGAATCATTTAATACTTTAGATATCATGCAAGACACTATGTTAATCTCATCACTTCCTGTTACAGCTACAACCATGTCTGCCTCTTTGATGCCAGCTGTAACCTGAATATTTGGATAAGATGCGCTGCCAAGTACCGTTCTTATGTCAGCTTCTTCTTCTAATTTATGCAGTTTGACAGGATCATTGTCTACAATGGTTAAATCATTTTCCTCAGACAATAGGTTCGCTAGCGTGCTTCCTACAGCTCCGGCCCCCAAAATGACTATTTTCACAAGTTTATTTAAGACAACTTTTAATTGATTATAATCCTATTTTTTCAATAGAGAATAATTATTGGATAGTAAGATCGAAATTTTCATTTTCTCTTATGAGGTCAATATAGCCAGCAATAAAATCTTTACCGGAGACTTTATTTTTTCCTTCCATTTGTACTTGCTCTATCAATATCGCTGAAGCATCCTTACAAAAAACAACCAACTGATCGTCTTTAATGCTGATGTAACCTGGATCAAGATTGACATCTGATTCAAAGTTTTGGGCTCTATGTATCTTAATCCTTTTCCCTCCTAAAAAAGTATGCGTACCATATTTTGAGCTTAAAGCATTTATTTTTCTAATTATTTCTGTGGAAGAATTACCTTGCCAATCGATCTGTAATAATTTTTTATCAATTTTCGGCGAAAATGTTGCTTTAGTTTCGTCCTGAGCTTGATGATTGATAGTCCCAGATTCGAGGTTATCCAAAAAGGAAACTAATTTTTTTTCACTGAGCTGAATAAACTTCTCTTCAACTCTAGATAGAGTATCATTTTGTTCAAGTGGACATTCATGCATTTCATAAACCGGACCTTCATCTAAACCTTGTGACATTTCCATATAACTTATCCCAATGTTTTTGTCTCCTGACATGATTGCATGCTCCATTGGTGATGCGCCTCTCCATCTAGGCAGTAGGGAAGCATGAATATTGACACACCCAAATTTGGGCAGCTCTAGTATATCCTTTGGAAGGAGAAGTCCATATGCAACTACTAGTATCAGATCCGGATCTGTATTTTTTAATTTATCAAATACCTCTTTTGTTTTAAGAGATTCTGGTTGGTACACATCTATGTCATTGTCTAATGCAGTTTGCTTTACTGGACTCAGATTGATCTTTTTCCCTCGACCAGATTCTCTATCTGGTTGTGTTAGTACGCTCAAGACCTCATGCTTAGAGTGCAAGACAATCTCTAAATGTTTGGCAGCAAAGTCAGGAGTTCCTGCAAAAATAATTTTCATGAGCTACCCTCCTTTTGCTTTTAAGAGTTTTTTTCTAATCATTTCTCTTTTGATATTAGAGATAAAATCAACCATCATCTTTCCATCAAGGTGATCCATTTCATGTTGAATTACTACTGCCAAAAGGTCATTTGCCGAAAGTAATTTTCTCTCTCCGTCAATGTCGAGATATGAAATTTCAACTGAACCAGGCCTTTTAAGTTCTTCATAAAATCCAGGAACGGAGAGGCACCCTTCAGAAAATATTTTTTTATTTGGATCAATAATTTTTTTTATTTCGGGATTTATTAATATCAAGGGCTCATCTTTAGACTCACTTATATCCAAGACAATAACTCTTTTGTGAACATTTACTTGAGTAGCTGCTAAACCTATACCCGATCCTTGATACATAGTCTCTAACATATCTTGGGCCAGTTTCTTAATGGAATCGTCAACTAACTCTACAGTTTTTGCAACTGTGCGTAGACGCGGGTCAGGGAATATAAGTATTTTTAATAATGCCATTATTTAATTTCGATATATTAGTATACAATTTTTGTTTTGGAGAAAATTGTGACTGTAACCGTATCAATACTAATAGGGTCTGAATCAGATTTGGACTTAGCAAATAAGTGTTCTGAAACTCTGGATTCACTTTCAATTTCAAATTCAATTCAAGTTCTTTCGGCTCATAGAACCCCAACCCTTCTTGAAAGTCATATAAGAGAATGTGAAGCAGGCGGTACTAAAGTTTTTATTGCGATGGCTGGATTGGCGGCGCACTTAGCAGGTGCTGTAGCCTCTAAAACAGTTCTTCCTGTTATAGGAGTTCCCGGCGACGGGGGTCCTTTAAGCGGCATGGATGCTCTTTTGTCTACCGTACAAATGCCAAAAGGTATTCCGGTGGCAACGGTTGCAATAGGTTCTGCCGGAGCAATTAACTCCGCATACTTGGCAGCACAAATGTTGGGTATAGAGTCTTCTGAAATACAAGCAGCATTGTTAAAAGTAAGACAAGACGGAATTGAAGCAATAAAAGAATCAAATAAGAAGCTAGAAAATTCTTAGAAAGATGAGCTCTCTTGGCTCTGTTCTTCAACACTTAAAGTCCGGAAAACCTATAGCTTATCCGACCGAAGGAGTTTGGGGCTTAGGATGCGACCCTGAAAACCAGGATGCAATTGAAAACCTATTAAGACTCAAGGCACGTTCTCATGAAAAGGGATTAATTTTGATTGGTTCAAAATTTGAGCATTTCCTCAACTTTTCTTATGTAGAAGATTACAAGGATAAACTATTATCTAAATGGCCAGGACCCCATACCTGGTTAGTGCCCTCAAAATCAAACTTGTGCCCCCTTATTAGGGGAAATAACGATAAGGTTGCTTTAAGACTAAGCAATCATCAGATCGTATGTAATTTATGCGATGCTTTTGGTGGCCCAGTTGTTTCGACTTCGGCCAATAAAGAAGGGCAACCTACTTTAAGTGGACCAGATGAGATTTTAGAATATTTTCCTGAAGTTAAGGTGTTAAATGGCAGACTAGGCGGCCTTGAAAAACCTTCTACCATTCAAGATGTAGTCACGGATATAATTCTGAGGTAGTTATGACAGAATTAAAAAAGTTTGCAGTAATAGGCAGTCCGATCGATCATTCCCTTTCTCCCAAGATACATTTAATTTTTGCAAAAGAATTAGGTATAGAAATTACTTACGAAGCAATCAATGTTGAACCGCAGCATTTCGATTCTTCTGTTACTAGACTTTTTGAAAAGGGGTACGCAGGACTGAATGTTACTTTACCCTTAAAAGAATTGGCTTTTAAACTTGCCGATGAATTAAGTGATGACTCTAATTTGTCTGGATCGGTCAATACCCTTTGGAAAGAAGAGGGCATTATTTACGGTGATAGTACAGACGGAAAAGGCCTGATCAGAGACCTTCAAGAAAAGAAAATAAATCTAAAAAATAAGGAGATAGTCATTTTGGGAGCTGGTGGATCCGCAAAAGCGATTATTCCAAGCTTGCTTAAAGAAGATCCACAAAGAATAAGTATTGGTAACAGAACGATTTCAAAAGCTGAGGAGCTCTTAGAGAGCTTTTCCTCGTTCAGAGATAAAATGAATCTTTTTCAAATGACCGATAATTTAAATTTTAAGCCTGAAATTCTCATTAACAGTACTTCTGCGGGCATAAAGAATCAAAGTCTTGAATTACCTGAGGATATACTGACAAAAGACATGTGTATTTATGACCTTTCTTACTCTTTTGAAGATACTCCTTTTCTAAAGTTAGCGAAGTCTAAGGGCATAGAAAATTATCATGATGGAATAGGGATGTTAATTCATCAAGCGGCCCTGAGTTTCAAAATCTGGACCGGACAAGTACCTAATTCTAGTATAAGTAAAGACGAGCTTTTGTAGCATTTTTGTTGTTTATAAACTTTAAATAAGTTTAGCTTTTAACTATTGTTTGAGGTATCTGATTGGTTTAGAATACGCTCGCTGTTCGGTACGCCCACCTACAAAAATAAATATATAAAATTTAATGGCTTATATTAGAAAAGTTTTCACAGGGTTTATCCTTGTATTGCCTCTCATATTTTCATCGCTTATTTCTTCCGAAAGTTCAGATTACAACATGCCGATTGGTGTGACTGAAGTTAGTGAGAGTATCTTTGGTCTCCACATGCTCATATTTTGGATATGCGTTGTTATTGGAGTAATAGTTTTCTCGATAATGTTCTGGTCCTTATGGAAGTATAGAAAATCTAAAGGAGCAGTTGCTGCAGATTTTGACGATAATTTTTGGTTGGAGATAGGTTGGACTGTAGCTGCAACCTTAGTTCTTGTCTGGATGGCTGTTCCATCTACTCAGGTAATGGTTGAAGCGTATGATGATGCTGAAGGTGAAATAAACATACTTATTACGGGTCATCAGTGGAAATGGCATTATGAATACCTAGAAGACGAGGTTGGTTTTTTCAGTAACTTATCTACTAGCCAAGAGCAAATAGATGGTGAAGTGCCAAAGGGAGAGTTTTACTTAAGAGAGGTTGATGAACCTTTAGTCATTCCAACAAATACGAGAGTTAGATTTTTAATTACCGGAAATGATGTTATCCATTCATGGTGGGTACCTGACTTTGCAGTAAAACAAGACGCAATACCTGGTTTTATAAATACAGCTTGGACAAATGTGCCTGAACCAGGAATTTTTAGAGGGGCTTGCACAGAACTCTGTGGTATTAAACATGCTTTCATGCCTGTAGTAGTAAGGGCTGTAGAAAGAGAAGAATTCGATGCATTTATAGCTGAGAAAGTGGCCTTAGCTGAAGAAGAGAGGATGCTTACCTCAAAGGTTTGGACTAAGGACGAGCTAATGGCAAGAGGTGAAAGTTTTTATGCCACGAACTGCGCAGCCTGCCATCAAGCCAACGGACAAGGGATACCGCCAGTATTCCCTTCTTTGGTAGGAAGCCAAATTACCATGTTTGACAGCAACAAACATATAGAAATATTAATGGAAGGAGTACAAGGGTCAGCAATGGCAGCCTTTGGCGAATCCTATAGTGAAGTAGATATAGCCTCTGTAATAACTTATACAAGACAAGCTTGGTCTAATGGTGAAAAAGGAGATGGTGTCATTGTTACTCCACAAGATATCGTCGCATATAAAAATAGAATTGATTTATAAAGGAAATAAATTATGAGTACAGTAGTAGAATCACACGACCACGGACATCACGGTCCGGCAAAAGGCCTTTCTAGATGGCTTTTTACAACAAATCATAAAGATATAGGTACTTTGTATTTATGGTTTAGCTTTATCATGCTTTTTATCGGCGGAGCCATGGCAATGGTAATAAGAGCTGAGCTTTTTCAACCAGGACTTCAGATAGTTCAACCTGAATTCTTTAATCAGATGACCACTAACCATGGTTTGATAATGGTTTTTGGAGTAATCATGCCAGCTTTTGTAGGTCTTGCTAACTGGATGTTGCCTATGCAGATAGGAGCACCTGATATGGCTTTACCAAGATTAAACAACTTGAGTTTTTGGTTGCTACCCATGGCTTTTGGTATATTAATTTCAACCTTGTTTATGCCTGAAGGTGGACCAAACTTTGGATGGACCTTCTATGCACCCCTGTCAACAACCTATGCTCCCTCTACTGTTAATTTTTTCATTTTTTCAGTTCACATAATGGGTGTGTCATCGATATTGGGTTCGATAAACATCATTACTACTATCTTTAATATGAGAGCGCCTGGAATGACTTTAATGAAAATGCCTCTTTTTGTTTGGAGTTGGTTAATAACAGCTTATTTGCTTATTGCGGTTATGCCTGTTTTAGCAGGTGTTGTAACCATGATGTTGATGGACATAAATTTTGGTACAAGTTTCTTCAATGCTGCCGGTGGTGGAGATCCAGTTTTGTTTCAACATGTCTTTTGGTTCTTCGGTCATCCTGAAGTCTATATCATGATCTTACCAGCTTTCGGTATTGTTTCTCATATCATTGAGACATTCTCCAGAAAGCCAATTTTTGGATATTCTTCTATGGTTTACGCTATGGCTTCAATAGCAATTTTATCTTTCGTTGTCTGGGCTCACCATATGTTTACAGTCGGTATGCCTTTAGCAGGAGAGTTATTCTTCATGTACTCAACAATGCTTATTGCTATTCCTACCGGAGTGAAGGTTTTCAATTGGGTTGCAACAATGTTTAGAGGTTCAATTACGTTCGAAACTCCAATGTTATTTTCCATTGCTTTTGTGGCGTTATTTACAATTGGTGGATTTTCAGGATTAATGCTTGCAATAGTACCTGCAGACTTCCAGTATCATGATACTTACTTTGTAGTTGCACATTTTCACTATGTTCTAGTGCCGGGCGCACTATTTGGAATAATAGCTGCTGCATACTATTGGCTACCAAAGTGGACAGGAAATATGTACGACGAGACACTTGGAAAATTACATTTCTGGCTAACATTTATATCTGTAAACGTTACTTTCTTCCCAATGCATTTTGTCGGATTAGCTGGAATGCCTAGACGATATCCTGATTATGCACTTCAGTTTGCCGACTTCAACGCTCTAATAAGCGTTGGTGCCTTTATGTTTGGTTTAACTCAGCTTTTATTCTTATTTATTGTTATTAAAACAATAAGATCAGGTAAACAAGCTAAGCCGGAGGTTTGGGAAGGTGCAGGAGATCTAGGTTTGGAATGGACGTTAACTTCACCTCCTCCTTATCACTCATTTACAGTTCAACCGCAAGTAAAATAGTTTGGAAGCAACAAAAACATTACGTAATCTAATAGGTATCGTCGTAGGTATGTTTGCCTTCGGTTGGCTGCTTGTCCCTATGTATGACGTATTTTGTGAGATCACTGGATTGAACGGCAAGGTAACTGGCCCGAGTTCTTTGAGTCAAGAATCACTTGCAATCACTGAGCAGAGAGAACTCCTGGTTCAGTTTATGACGCATAATAATGAATCAATGCCTTGGTTTTTTGATTCAGAAAAATCTCAGATGAGGGTCATTACTGGAAATCAATATGAAGCTACTTTTGTCTTCCACAACACAACAGCAAAAGAGATGGTTGGACAGGTAATTCCTAGTGTTTCACCGGGAAGAGGTGCGGAATATTTCCATAAGACTGAATGTTTTTGTTTTGAGAGACAGGTTTTAGCTGCAGGAGAAAGAATCGAACTGCCCGTAAGGTTTATAATCGATCCTGCCCTGCCTGAAGAAATTGGATCTTTAAGTCTTGGCTACACACTATTTGATATAACAGACAGAGTACAACCGGAAAAAGAAATAGCTAAATTATAAAAAGGGGAGATTATGTCACAACAAGCTTATTACGTACCTGAATCTAGCAAGCTACCTTTTGCGATGGCTATAAGCCTGCTTGTTTTCATCATTGGTGCAGCGAAGACAGTTATAGATGCTGGAACTGAATCCAACTCCTACATGATACTGCTTCTTTCATTCGCGATGATATGGGTAACGATGTATTTTTGGTTTAAACAGACGATTATTGAAAATCAAGCTGGGTTAAATAATCCTATGCTCAAGGATTCATATGTATATGGAATGGCTTGGTTTATTTTTTCAGAAGTAATGTTCTTCTTTGCTTTCTTCTTTGCTTTGGCTTACATAAGAAATTTTGCCGTTCCATGGTTGGGAGGCGAAGGAGAAAAGGGTCTTGCGAACATGTTATGGCCAGGATTTGAAGCAAGTTGGCCTTTGATGATAACCCCTGATCAGGCAGTATTTGCTGGGCCTGAGAAGGATATGTCTCTCGCTACTGCATACGCCTCAGGCGGTTTAGGGGGTGTTTTAGGATGGTTACCATTATGGAATACAGTACTTTTATTAACTTCAAGTCTGACAGTTCATATAGCCCATTTAGGACTTAAAAACGGAAATAGGAAACAATTTAATCTTTGGCTCGGTGCAACTTTAGTTCTTGGCTATGCTTTCGTAGTAGTACAAGGCATTGAGTATTATGAGGCATATACCCATTACGGATTAACACTTAACACTGGTATTTATGGAACCACGTTCTTCATGCTCACAGGCTTTCATGGTTTTCACGTATGTCTTGGCGCTATAATTTTGACTATAATGCTTTTTAGGAGTTTGAAAGGACACTTTTCTTCTGATGATCATTTCGGTTTTGAGGCCGGATCATGGTACTGGCACTTTGTAGACGTTGTTTGGGTTTGCCTAGTCGCTTTTGTATACGTAATGTAAAACGTTAAACACCAGGCCCAATTTGCCCAGTAATAAAACCATAAACTAGAGTTATAAATAAAACTACAGCAATAGAAACTCTGACGCCCAAGCTATGAACGGTTCTTTTGGAAGACCCTCCATCTTTTATTAGAAAGAAGGCACCTCTAAATAGACTAATAAACATAGCTACGATTAGGAATAATATAAAGTATTTGATCATCTGAAAGGACGTGAATTATACACTTAGGATGACAAAAAAAATATGAGTAAATTTAGTCCAGGAAAATTAATGACTGCCTTTGTAGTGTTTTTTTTCCCTATCTTAATCTACTTGGGCTCATGGCAAGTAATGAGAGGGCTAGAAAAAAAAGACATAGTTAGTCAACATTATGAAAATAAATCTTTACCAGTTATCAGCGAACAAGAAATGACTACATTGAATTCTGGAAACCTTATTTATAGATCAGTGAGTCTTGAAGGAGAATATCAACCAGAGTCTTATATATTGGATAACAGGCTTTACAGGCAAGAAGCAGGTTATGAGATTTTTACAGCTTTTGAAACATCTGAAAACAATCTTTTTCTTGTGAACAGAGGATGGGTTTCAAAAGAAGATTTCAATTACGAGGAAGGAACCGAGACATATCAAGAAAAGGTGTCTATTCAAGGAGTTCTTTCTCCATTCAAGAGATTTGGATTGAATTTAGTTAATCAAACATACCTTGAGGACTGGCCCAAGTTAGTCCAGCAGGTGGATTATGAAACTACAAAAAATGAAATAAGTGATTCTATAAATAAATCAGTTATTCAATTGTCTGCTGCATCAATCGGCGCCTTTGAGCCAATCTGGAAGCCGGTTGATTTAAAACCATCCAGACACTTTGGATATGCCCTGCAATGGTTTGGTTTGGCATTGGTTTTAATATGTTCATATTTTTATTATGGATATAAGAAGGACTAAATATGATAATTAGCAAACAAAATTCTGGAAGAATAGTTGCATCTTTAATTTTTCTTACACCTATTATTGTTCTTTTTGCCAGTTCAGCTTTGTTCTACAGTGGATATTCTCCTCAAGGCACAATCAATAAAGGTACACTACTTGATGATCCCATTCAGTTAAGTGAGTTAAAGCTTGATGTTGATTCAGGACCTTTGAAAGATGAGTTTCCGGGGAAATGGTCAATCGTACAATTTGTTTCAGGAGACTGTTTAGAAAAATGTTGGGATACGCTGTATTCTTCGAGACAAATTAACATAAGACTTGCTAAGAATAGCGATAGAGTTGTCAGATATCTTATAAATATAGGTACCAATAATTTATCCAGCCAATCTATTGAAAAGATTTCTGAAGAATATCCTTCACTGTTTATCGGAACAATTCAGTCAGAGCTATTGCCTTTGTCGGTTTCAGAAAAATTACAAGACTCTCCTTATGTCTTATTTGATCCTTTAGGGAATGGGATATTAATTTATGACTCCACTTTGCCCAGTGGCGAATTATTAGAAGATATTAAGAAAGTCCTTCAAAACTCAAAAATAGGATAACAATGGAACGAATAAAAACACTTTCACTATGGTCGGGTATTCTCGGTTTTGTCGTAGTTGCACTTGGAGCTTGGACTAGGCTTGCTGATGCTGGATTAGGATGTCCTGACTGGCCAGGCTGTTATGGTTTCGTAACAATCCCGGTTAGTCCTGAAGAGATTGACATAGCTAATGCCAAATTTCCAGACACTCCTTATGAGGTAGCTAAAGCTATTCCTGAAGTAGTCCATAGATATTTTGCAGCAGCACTTGGCTTTATGATTCTTTGCATAGCCTTTCTAGCTTTTCGTTACAAGGACTTACCTTCAGATGTAAGAAAACTAAGCTTCTTTTTAATCGCTTGGGTAATCATGCAGGGAACTTTTGGTTACTGGACAGTTAGTCTAAAGTTATGGCCACAAGTTGTAACAACTCATCTTATGTCAGGCTTCTTAACTACCGGACTTCTATGGTTACTTTATTTCAAAACAAAGGATCGTTTACAAAATAGAACGACATGGAATTTTGGGGCAACCACAAAGAAGTTATTCAATGTCTCTATCGTATTAGTGGCAATTCAGATATTTTTAGGAGCTTGGACTAGCACAAATTATGCCTCTTATTCATGTGTAGACTTCCCTTTATGTCAAGGACAAGTACTGCCTGAATCAAATTTCAAAGAAGGATTTAATTTTTTTCAAAGCATCGGCCCAAATTATCTTGGAGGACAACTAGATCACGAGTCTAGAGTAGCAATTCACATTACACATAGATTTGGAGCAGTCATAGTTACAGCTTTCCTCTTATTTCTGAGCTATCACTTGTATGTAAGGAGGTTCGCTCTTCTATCGGTTGGGCTTATAAGCTTTTTAACTCTTCAAGTATTGCTTGGAATTTCAAATGTTATTTTTGCATTGCCACTATTAATAGCTGTAGGTCATAACTTAGGTGGGTTATTATTGATTACTTATCTGGGAGTCCTACGACTTAGAGAAACATAATTTATGACGGGAGTTTTATCAAATTGGAGAGGCTATCTAGAGCTGACCAAGCCAGGAGTACAAGCACTTTTGTTTGTATCTTGTGCAAGTGGGATGCTCATTGGATCGGATTTTAATCCTCCAATAGAAGTATTCTTTTTTGGATTGATTGGAATAAGCTTCTTAGCCGCATCATCCGCCGTAATAAATCATTTTTTTGATAAGCAAATTGATTCGAAGATGATTCGAACCTCTGAAAGACCATTAGTGATGGGTGATATTACAGATAAGGCAGCCATAAGTTTTTCTGTCCTTTTATATGTAGTTGGTGCATTAATGCTTTTGTATTTCACCAATTTCCTCACATGGATTCTGACAACTCTGACTTTTATATTTTATGGGTTTATTTATACAAAATACCTTAAATTCATGACAAGCCAAAACATTGTTATAGGAGGTCTTGCCGGTGCGATGCCACCATTACTCGGATGGACGGCAATCTCCAATACGATAGAACCAAATGCTTTACTACTTGTTCTTATAATAATGGTTTGGACTCCTCCTCATTTCTGGGCCTTGGCTGTTTATAGAGTTGATGATTATGCTGATGCAGAGGTTCCTATGTTGCCTGTACAAAAAGGAGTTCCTTTCACAAAACAACATATACTTCTTTATACAGTACTCCTTATCGTCGCCACTATGCTTCCATATACTGTTCAGATGTTTGGTGAAATCTATTTGATTTCAGCACTTATACTGGGGTTAATTTTTTTAGTTTATTCTTTCAGGCTATACAGAGACGACACTAATGCTCTTGCAATGCCTACCTTTGCTTATTCCATATTTTATCTTGCTGCTTTATTCGCAGCGATGCTAATCGATCATTTTATTTACCTGTGAGTAGAGGAATATTTATAACCGTTGCTAGCTGTCTAGGATTGATAGCATTAATATTAGCTTTATTCTTATCTAGATTTTATACACCAAGAGAACTAACCCAAGATGAATACAAAATGCTGGGGGCATATTTTATAGATCCACCAAGACAACTTTCCGAATTCCAGTTAATCGACGATAAGGGACTAACTTTTCTTCCAGAGCAATTCAAGAACAAATGGAATATTCTATTTTTTGGTTTCACATACTGCCCTGATATTTGCCCTTTAACCATGAAACAAATGTCTGACGTGAAAGAATCATTAGGTGATATTGCACAGAAAATAAGAATCTTTCTTGTCTCGGTGGACCCAGATAGAGATAAACCTGAGAATTTAAGAGTTTATCTTGATAACTTTGATAGCGAATTCATTGGCCTTACTGGCGAAATTGATCAGATTTATAGGTTTTCAACTCAAGTAAATGCGCCTTTTTTTCCTGTAGTTAACAATACTGAACCTAATTACACTGTAGACCATTCTGGAAGCCTAGTTTTGATAAATCCTGAAGGTGAATATGCAGGTTTTTTTAGAGCTCCGCATGACACAGATAAGATAATAAAAGCCCTTGCTTCCGCGATAAATTAAACTTATATTGCGCTATCTATTATGATCTTGAAACGAAAACTTGCACTCTTCTTAGGGTTGCTTTTTGTGGTTGGTATTTCAGCCGATCCAATCATACACTCTTTTGAAGAAGAAGATGAACATCACCATGAGGTTCATCCGTCTGCTGATTGTCAAGTTTGTGAAACAGAGTCATTTAAAGCGCAAGATCCGAAAGTTAATGAGGAATACGTCTTAGTAACGAACATTTCAATTAGCTCCGTAGATGATCAATTTTTACTTTATTCTGGTAATTTCAGTGCTAGGGCACCACCAAACTCTTAAGTTTATTTAAAAAATATTTTTTAATTTAAATTTAGGAGAAAACATGAAAGTTTCCTTTTATATGCTCATGGCGATGAGCTTAATAGTAACGCAAATAAATGCTGATGAACCGACACCTCTTGATACAGAAAAAGTAGACGAAGTTGTAGTTACTTCTTCAATTCTTAATACAAGTAGGATATTAAATCCTCTATATGTTATCGATGGAGATGAAATAAAAGATGACGCAACTACCTCACTAGGTGAAGCAGTTGATAGTTACTTAGGTGTTTCAATTGCCGATTATGGTGCTGCAGTTGGTCAGCCAATCATCAGAGGTATGTCTGGACCTCGAGTGAAAATTCTAAAAAATGGAATGGTCAATAGAGATGTCTCAGGACTTGGTGTAGACCATTTAAATGATGTTGATTTACATGACATCGAACAAATTGAAATCATCAAAGGACCATCCTCTTTACTTTATGCCAATGGAACCATTGGTGGAATTATCAATGTTGTAAATAATACCATTGCTAGGGAGGATTTTGACGGTCAAGAAGTTAATGCAGGATTGGAAACTCAATCCGCAAATGATGGTGATATTCAAGAGTTCAATTATAAAAATCTCTTAGGCGGATGGCTTAATTTTAGTCTGGGCTATAAAAACACCGAATTAGGCAATTTTGATATACCTGATGGAGCTGTAGTTCACGAAGAAGAAGATCATGGCGATGATGATCACGATGAACATGAAGAAGAAGCTCTTTCTTATGTTGAAAACTCTGATTTTGCTTCTGAAGCAAAGCAATTCGGTGTTTCGAGAACAGGAGAATGGGGATATTTCGGAATGAGTTATGAAAATTTAGAGAGCTTATATGGAATACCTTTTCACGGAGACGAGCACGGAGACGAGCACGGAGACGAGCACGGAGATGATGATCATGATGACGAGCACGGAGACGATGATCACGATGACGATGAGCACGGAGATGAGCATGAGGGAGAGAGAATTTTCTCTACTACTGACCAAACGAGCTATAACTTAGCCGGCTTATACAATATTAACGGAGGCTTAATTAATTCTATAAGCTATAAC
Source organism: uncultured SAR86 cluster bacterium (assembly GCA_902604855.1). GTDB lineage: Bacteria > Pseudomonadota > Gammaproteobacteria > Magnimaribacterales > Magnimaribacteraceae > Magnimaribacter. Next base: position 60,217 of record CACLAF010000004.1, read on the forward strand.
TGGAGAGACACAGAGTACTCTTTGACAGAAGCTCATGCAGAAGAAGAAGGTCATGATGATCATGAAGAAGAAGAGCATGAAGAACATGCACCAACTGTCTTTACAAATGATGCAACCGAGTACGGCGCTATCTTTGATCTATCTTCAGACTCATTTACTCAAAAAGTAGCATTAAATTTTGTTGATGAAGATTCCTCAATTGTTGGTGAAGAAGCTTTTATGAACCCTGCTAATAGTGAAGAGTTCACTATTGGTTATTTCGTCAGTACAGACTTTGACCTATTTTATCTTGATGCAGGCTTTAGACTTGATCAAATAGAGAGGACTGGAAGTGTCACTGATGAAGATCATGGAGACATCGACTACTATAAGGTAGATGATGACACTAATAGTTTCGCTCTTACTCTCGGCAGAGATATAAATGACAGTCTGGATATAAGCGTAGGTTTTGCTAGTGTTGAAAGATTGCCTTCAGTAATTGAGCTTTTCATGAATGGTCCACATATGGCAACTGGAAGACTTGAGACTGGTAATCCAAACCTTCAAAGCGAAACTTCGGATAATTTTGATATAACATTAAACTTTGATAATGGTAATTTTTACGCATCAGCAAGTTACTACATAAATGACGTAGATAATTACATAACACTGCAAGACGAGCTCGATGATCATGACGAACACGGAGATGACGACCATGGCGATGATGATCACGATGATCATGGCGATGATGATCACGGAGATGATCATGATGATCATGCAGCACATGCTAATTTGATTCACGCTAATTACATTCAAGAAGACGCAGAATTCAAAGGTTATGAATTTGAGATCGGAACAACTGTGAGCTTAGGATCCGGTGATTTAACATTCTCTTTTGGAAGAGATGATGTCACTGCAGAATTTTCTGATGGACATAATGTACCTAGAATAAATCCCGCAAGAAATATCTATTCTTTGACTTATGTTGAAAACGATTGGGTTTTCAAAATGAGCTTGAAAGATGTTGATGAGCAAGACGAAATAGGTGAGGGAGAGACTGTTACTGAATCCTATCAATTGCTAAATGCTAGATTAACAAAAACCTATGATTTACCTGGTTCAGCTGAATTAAAAGTTTCTATCTTTGGTAGCAATTTGCAGGATGAAGTTGCAAGAAATCATTCATCATTTGTTAAGAATGAAGTGCCTCTAGCTGGAAGAAATTATGGTGCTAAATTTAACTACAAGTTTTAGTTAGAAGAGCTTTTATAAGGCTAGCTTGTACTAAAGGCATTACAGTAAAAAGGGTCAAGATACGAATCTTGACCCTTTTTTTTAAAAAATAATATAATGATTTAAAGGAATATATTAGGAGAAAACTATGGAAAATTTAATTCAATTCAATGAGTCTGAAATAGACTGGAAACCTGCACCCGGACCAGATGGAGAACCCTTGGATCATGTATCCTTGTCCTTTTTGAATGTAGATGAGAACGCCAAAATAGTTGATCTCTTATTCAAATTCTCTGCTAACGAAAAAATACAAATGCATAGACATTGCTCTAACTACAGTACTTTTACTGTTCAAGGCGAGTTAAAAACTTACTACCCTGACGGAAGCTTGAAAAGTATTCGTCCTGCAGGAGTATTTAAGGCAGGCACTCCTGGAGAACCTCACACGGAAGGTGGTGGAGATGAAGATGTTATTGTTTATTTCAGTTTACGTCCTTATACAACTACCGATCCAATTTATGAACTTTTGGACGAAAATATGGAAGTTGTTCAGATGATGAATTTTGAGGCCTTACAAGAACTAAATGAGGAATACTCAGCTTAAGCTGCAATCTTAAAAATTTTAGTTATTGCCCCTGATAGCGTAGAAAGTTCCCAATAGCAAAAGAAATAATTGCTCGCTGGCAAAGAGAACAGATCCTCTCTCTCCGAAAAATATTCCCCAATCCGAGTGGGCTATTAACAAAGCGAATATCATTATCACCCCTATTGCTCCACCAGATACTCTAGTTACTAGGTGGCCTAGCTGGACCATTGGCTTAGCCAAAATTCCACCTACTATTATTCCTAATCCAGCCAATATTTCTCCCCATGCAACTAAGTATGCAGATGCCTCTGCAAGAGGAACTCCCTTAGAGTCTAGATAACCTATAAAACCATCAGAAATAGGTAATTTTCCATATCCATGTAAAAAGAAAGCTATACCAAGGCCTAGCCTTAAAAGCCAATCAGCAATGCCACTTAAAGGCGCTGCGATTCCGTCAAAAAAGTTATTTATTTTTTCCATTTGTTTACTCTACATTCAATAAATTTAATTACCAACTTCTAAATATATTAACCATTTCTGGACCATTTGTATTGATATCTTCATCGTAATCCAGGGCATCACTCATACCATTAAGTTCTTTAAAAAAATCATAAGGATTTATGGCTCCCTCAGGAGCAAAAACTCCTTTTCTTTGAATTTTTCCATCTATTAAAAGTTTTAAGCCACAAGCCAGGGGAATACCCGTAGCTTCACCCATACTTATCAGGCCAGAGGATTTGAATGTTGCTGTGCATGCTGCCTGTTGACCATCTTTCTTTCCTGAGGCTACCGCATACAGAGGAGGAGGATCTTCAGAATTTGCACTACTTAGATCAATACCATTTTCTATTCCCGACTCCTCTAGTTCTTTCCTTTTATCTGAAGATAGATTCTGGACAATACTTGCAGCTTTTTCTACAGAGATAATTTTCCAATCGACAAGTTTCATAATCCATTTGAGTAAACCGAAGCCACTGCCGTGAGCTAAATTAATGCTATTTTTGATCGAATCAAAGTGATGAGGAAAAGTAATCGCTTCTGGATGTCCAAAAATACGAGGTTTAAAGTTATTAAAACCAGGTAAATCGACTTCAATTTCTTTCAATGGCTTGACCATCTTTGCCTCACCTTTATCTTGTATTCTGACCTTTCCAGTCATTTGCTGAACGGCATGAATCATGGCGGCATTCAGTCCAGATTGGGATGATTCTTCCTCTGGCGCAGCACCATCCATAGTCCAGCCAGTATAAAGTGTCTCAGTTTCATCTAATTCTTGTATCGCAGTAGCTCCAAGCATATTTGTAAGACCTGGACTTGCACCCATTCCAAGAATCGCTGTTATTGAGTTACTTTCTGCCTTTTCGTGTAACGCAAGCATTTCTAGGGTCGGCTCCCAGTCGTCATTTATATCAAGGTAGTGGCAGGATTTATCAATAGCAGCTTCTAAAATAGGAGGTCCATATTTATAGAAGGGGCCTACGGTGTTTATAACCACATCTACTTTTTCCATTTCCGACTTTAGTGCATTAGTATCCGTTACATCCAAACCAATACCTGAAACTTTTTCGTTCATAGATGTCGCAAATGCTATTGCAGCATCAGCATTGATGTCAGCAACAATTACCTCACTAACATTATCAAAGGCCATACAGGTTGCGACGGCAAATCTACCCATTCCGCCACTTCCACCAAGAGCTAATACCTTCACGAATTTATTTTATGTTTTGATGATGTCAAATATTCTAATTGACGGTGCTGCTTCACAAAGAGCCGTAACAGCATCTAAAGTACCATCATCTGTTCTAAATTGAAGATATTTATCATAATGTTCTTTACTATCCCATACTTCAGTAAAGACCCAGTTGTTTGGATTTTCTGTATTGTAGGTAAGGTCAATTCCCTGGCACCCATCATAGGCTCTAGTTACCTTAAAGGCTTCAGTGCAAATACCGGTAAAGTTATCCTTTTCACCTTCTTTGAGGGTTCCTTCTAACAAGACACTAACTGTCATATTGATCTCCTTTTAATTAAGCTTCTTATGTTATCAGACCTTTAGCCACGAATAACATAAACCTAAAAAGAAACATGGTATCCTGCCTGCAATCCCCAGTTCATTCCCATTTGAGGACCATGTAAATCTTGCGAGATAGGTTTATATAATTCTAATCCAACACTGCCTTTCGGCAACATAATATTTAAACCTATCCCAGAAGTTAAAATTTTACCACCATAGTTTAAAGGGTTAGCGGTTTGGACAGGAGCGTTTATATTTTTATTGTTCCCTTTTATTGATTCAATATCTTGAAATTTCAATCTTAATGACCAAGCAGTAATCTGATTTAGATCTCTTTGTAACCAGAGGTTAGTTTCATAAGAATCGCCAAAATTCCATTGATCATTCCTAATGTTAATTCTAGATTTTATTTGACTTCCAAATTTCCATATCTCGTAAGTTTTTGAATAAGTAAGTGCACTCAGGAGGGTGTACGACTTATCTCCTAATTGCATCCCGTAAGGAAGTATCATCTCATTAATAGCTCCCATTGGTGTAAGCACATTATCTCTCAGATCATTTTTACCACTACTATTTTCCAAACCAAGTTGAGCATGAAATTTAGATCCATCTCTATCTAAGATTTTGAAGAGTAGTGACAAACTAACAGAAGACAATCCAGAAGATCTCGTTGAGAAATCTCCAACTACATCTCTTGCCATCATTGGTTTATAAGTCCTTAGATCCATAGATTTCTGTTCTAGCATGATCATGCCCATTAAGGTAATGTAATCAGAAGGGGCATACATCCCACCAAGCATAATCATATCCATATCCATATCCTGTGGCACAACGCTTAGATTTTTAGGCATACCAGTAGGGTTGGGAAGCTCCAAAATATGCAGATCCATTAATTTATTAGTACCAAGATAATTATGGTTCATATACATTTTCATATACCTAATAGATATCATTGATTCACCCTTGCGATGAAAATGATCTCCCATTAACCCTATTGGCCCATGCATCTTAGCGCTATGATTTTTCATATGATCCATATGATCCTTATGATTCATAGGTTCAGCAGAAATATTTATCGAAAAAACTAGAAATAGAGAGAAATAAAATGACTTAGACATAACAGATATTATCTAATATCTTTTTTCCTTAATCTAATGGATTTTGGCGTAACTTCTACAAGCTCATCATCTTCTACGAATTCTAATGCTTGCTCTAATGTATGCTCGATATGAGGCGTCAGTATGAGGTTTTCATCAGTCCCTGCAGCTCGAATATTTGTTAATTGCTTGGCTTTAGTCGGATTAACTGGCAAGTCGTTATCTCTTGAATGAAGGCCTACTATTTGACCAATGTAAACTTCGGTTCCATGACCAAGAAACATCCTGCCTCTCTCTTGCAAATTGAACAGTGAATAAGCAAGCGTTTTGCCAGCTGCCATAGAGACCAGCACCCCATTTTGTCTTTTGGCCAATTCTCCATCCTTTGCTTTCCCATAATGATCAAAAACACTAGTCATAATTCCAGTGCCACTGGTCATTGTTAAAAAACTTGATCTAAAACCGATCATTCCCCTTGATGGGGCCAAGAATTCTAACTTAATTCTTCCTTTTCCATCAGGTTCCATATTTTGTAAATCAGCTTTCCTTTGCCCCATTTCTTCCATTACAGCACCTTGGTGCTGATCTTCTATATCAATTACTATTTGCTCATAAGGTTCGTGTATTTCACCGTTCACTTCCTTTTGAATAACTTCTGGCTTGGAAACACCTAATTCATAATCTTCGCGTCGCATATTTTCTATCAAGACTGATAGATGCAGTTCACCACGTCCAGAAACTTTAAATTTATCTGGAGAATCGCCTTGCTCTACTCTTAAAGCAACATTATGAATTAACTCTTGCTCAAGTCGTTCTTTCAAGTTTCTTGAGGAAATATATTTCCCCTCCCTCCCTGCAAAAGGAGAATTATTTACTTGAAAGGTCATACTCACCGTAGGTTCGTCAACACTAAGAGGTGGCAAAGCCTCAATTTTTTCTGGGCTACATATAGTGTCAGAAATATTGAGTTTATCTATTCCTGTAATACAAATAATATCGCCTGCTTGCGCTTCAGGCACTTCAACTCTTTCAAGTCCGTTATAGCCCATAACTTGTAAAACTTTACCTCTTCGCTCCGAATTATTAGAATCTATTACAGCAACCTGTTCGTTAGGTTTGATTTTCCCTCTTTTTATTCTGCCAATTCCAATCACACCAACGTAGCTGCTGTAATCAAGAGCACTAATCTGCATTTGAAGAGGGCCATCATCATTTACCTCTGGAGGATTGACTTTCTCTATAATCAGATCCATCAAAGGAGACATATCTTCAGACATCTTTTCTTCATCTAAGCTAGCAACCCCATTAAGGGCTGAGGCATAAATAACTGGAAAATCTAACTGATCATCATTGCCGCCCAGTCTATCAAATAGATCAAATACTTGATCTAAGACCCAATCTGGTCTGGCTCCTGGTCTGTCTACTTTATTTATAACTAAAATAGGGTTAAGCCCCTGGTCAAAAGCTTTCTGAGTCACAAATCGTGTTTGAGGCATTGGTCCATCCACTGCGTCAACAAGTAGCAAAACAGAATCAACCATTGAAAGAACTCTTTCAACTTCACCTCCAAAGTCAGCATGACCTGGAGTATCAACTATATTTATTCTGTGATCTTTCCACTCTATAGCAGTATTTTTTGCAAGAATAGTAATTCCCCTCTCTTTTTCTTGATCATCGGAATCCATAATTCTTTCAGAATCCATATTTTTTCTATCAAGAGTTCCTGACTGCTGAAGTAATTTATCAACAATAGTAGTTTTCCCATGATCTACATGGGCAATAATGGCTACATTTCTGAGTTTTTGAGTCGACATCGCTTTAGGAAAGCCGCGATTATAAGCTTTTATATAGAATCTTCTATTAGTTTTTTGAGATCATTGAATGACTCAAAGGCTCTGGACAGCAAAATTTTACAAGAGCCTCTTTTAGATCGAGATTATCAGCTTTTCTTAGCTTATCTAAAAATTCCTTTGCATGCTTATTACCTCGTTCTTCTGCAACTAGAAAATACTCTAATGCAAGCCCAGGATTGGGATCGGTATTGATACCATCAACATAAAATATTGCTATATTGAATGGAGCTTTAGAATGACCTTGTTCATTAGCACGCTGGTACCAATACACTGCTTTTTCAACGTCCTTATTTATGCCTCTTCCAATTGCGTAATTTACACCTGTGTTGTACTGGGAAACAGAAATTCCTTGAGTTGCAAGTGAAAGGTCATAAACAAAATCATCTTTATCACTTACTGCTATTAGTTGAAGACAAAAGAAAGCTAATAGAAAAAAAATTGTTTTTTTAGAGTGCCCTTTTTTTAACAAAAGCCTTTATTCCATGCACACGACAACTTTTCCTAGAACTTTCCTATCTTCCAAAGTTTTTATAGCTGTTGCTGATTCATCAAGTGCATAGGTCTCTGTGACAAAGGGTTTAATTTTCCCCTCCGCATGAAGGTCAAATAGTTCTTTGAAGTTTTGTTGGTTCTCAGCATATTCTACTCCCGCAAACTGACCCCAGAAAACACCAACTATTTGACACTCTTTTAACAAAGTAAGATTTAAAGGCATTTTTGGAATACCAGCCGTGAAACCTATAACAAGATATTTTCCATGTCTTGCAATCGCTCTCAATGCAGGCTCAGCATAATCTCCACCTACAAGATCATAAATCATATCTACTCCACCACCAGTTACTTCTTTGATTTGATCAGAGAATTTTTTTTGAAGATCTCTGTCCATTTCCCTTTCATAAATGATTCCTTCATCTGCACCTTCTTTTTTGCAGAGATCAATTTTCTCTTGAGAAGAAGCTGCGGCAATAACTTTTGCGCCCATTGCTTTTGCAATATGAATTGCAGTAATGCCAAGACCGCCACCGGCTCCAAGAACTAAAACTGATTGTCCGGCTTTAAGCTCACCTCTTTGTTTGAAAGCATGGTAAGTAGTTCCATAATTAAGTGGAAACCCAGCCGCCGTATTGAAGTCCATTGTTTCTGGTAAAGGCATCAATTGTTGTTCGAGATAAACCCCTTTTTCTCGTAAACCTCCTGATCCTATGCTGCCCATTACTCTGTCTCCTTCCTTGTGCATGGTTACGCCTTCGCCAACGGCAGATACAACACCTGAAATTTCACTTCCTGGGCTAAAGGGAAAAGGGGGTTTAAACTGGTACAAACCTTGAACTATAAGTACATCAGGAAAGCTTATTCCTGTTGCTTTAATGTCAACAACCACCTGTCCAGGGCCCGCAATCGGATCATCAATCTCTTCAACTTGATGTGAGTCCACTGGTCCGAACTCTTTACATAGAAATGCTTTCATAAAATGGTCCTTATTAAATATCTAAGTGATTAAATTAACGCTAAAATAAAAAACGTCAAGAAATCTTATTTAAAAAATCTTTTAAATAACCTTCGAAGTTTTCCTGATTACTTTCTTCAATTTCTTTTGCTGCTTCAAGAGAATCTTGAGAGGTTGTTGTGAAAAAATACTCATCATCTGTTGCAAGACTATCCATATGTTCTTTATGAAGAAGTGACATCTTCATTCCATATTCTTGTAAGGTCATATCATTGGTTTGGACCTCTTCTAACAAGGATCCACTTAAAGATTTATCAAGGTTATTTATGACTTCTTTTTGATTAGCAAGAGTGTCAGTCCACTTACTATCACCTTGAGATACTTCCTTACGCATGAATTCAGCGATATCTTGCATTCCATCGAGTATTCTCGCAGCCTCTTCTCTGATGCTTATTTTACCTTCAAGTGTTGTGATAGATGCCTCAGAACTTCTTCCTTCATTTACGATTGTTTTGTGGGTCTTAAATAGTTCATTCGACTCAGATTCTGTTATGTCTGGGCTATCAGAAAGTAAGCAAAACAATATTAATAGATCTAAGAAATATATTTGTTCTTCAGATATACCAACAAAGGCTTTTGGGTTGAGGTCTATGCATCTTAGTTCAAGATAATCTATTCCTTCATTGTTTAAAACATTTATAGGCCTTTCTCCAGTTGGGCAAACTCTTTTTGGCCTAATCGTACTGTAATATTCATTTTCAATTTGAATAATAGAATCATTCAATTGAATTCTTTGGTTGTCCTTAAACTCGCCTAGTTTTTTATAATCTTTGTAGGATGTTTTCAAAGCATTTTTTAAATCTAAGGTATATTGATCTATAGAGTTGTACGAAATGTTAAGGCTATCCTGAGCATGACTTATATAGCCTAGGTCTCCCATTCTTAATGAAGTGGCATAGGGCTTGAAAAGATCCTCAGTATTAAGATCATCCATATTATGACTCCTATTTTCTGCAAAAGACTTGTTTGCTATAGGAGAAGATCCAAATAACAGAAGATATAGCCAGCCATATCTTCGGAAGTTCCTCGCAATACCTAAATAAACCTCATTTTTGAATTTTTTTAAATCAACAGAATTGATATCAGCAAAAATTTGCAAAAATTTATCTGAAAATGAGAAGTTATAATGAATTCCCGCTATAGCCTGCATCATACTTCCATATCTATGAGATAAACCTCTTCTGTATATGGTTTTCATCATACCTTGATTAGAAGTCCCGTAGTTTCCAATAGGTATATCGTCCTCAGAATCTATGAAACAAGGCATGCTTAGAGGCCAAAGGGATTCACCTTCTAGATTTTGATTCACAAAAATATGTAAATCACTTAGAAATTTCAAACATTCTGAAGCACTATTGAAAGTCGGGGTCACTAATTCCAGCAAAGCTTCTGAAAAATCAGTAGTTATATATGGGTTAGTTAAAGCTGATCCTAATCCTAATGGATGAGGTGTTTGTGAGATTTTTCCAGATGTATCGACTCTAAGGCTCTCCCTCTCTATGCCCCTATTTATGAAATTGAGTTCTGAGGATACTTTTGATTTCTTTATCTCATCTAAAGAAAATCTGATCATTTGATCTTACCTTGGTCCAGCGTCAACTATAGATTGTGATACGTCAAACTTCTTAAAGTTTTCTTTAAATTGATTCACTAGTTTATTTTCATATTCCGCATAAGATGATGGATCTTTCCAATTTTTTATGGGATTGAGAAGCTTGCTATCCACTCCTTCAACACTCAATGGGACATCTAGATTCATTCCTTCTATGGTTTCAGTATCAGCACCGACTAAATCACCCGACTGAATTGCAGAGATAATTGATCGAGTTACGGGTATATCGAACCGGTTACCTATTCCGTAGGGCCCTCCCGTCCATCCTGTATTGACTAAATATACTTTACTATCAAATTCTTCTATTCTTTTCATCAAAAGGTCAGCGTAAACACCTGCAGCTCTTGGAAAAAAGGGAGCTCCATAGCAAGTTGAGAAAGTGGTCTTGAATGCTTCTGTAGAACCAACTTCTGTTGAACCAATCGCAGCAGTATATCCGCTTAAAAAGTGATAAGCAGCAGCCTCTTTGCTTAAAATTGATACGGGAGGTATTACTCCAGATAAATCACAGGTAAGGAATATAACTGCATTAGGTTCTCCACCTGAATTTTCATCTGCTCTTTTTTCTATGTGTTCTCTTGGATAAACAACTCGAGTATTTTCAGTTAGGGAGGAATCAGAAAAATCTGGATCTTTTGATTCCGAATCGATGACCACATTTTCCATTACGCTACCTCTTTTTATGGCATCCCAAATGACAGGTTCATTTTTTTTGGTGAGGTTAATACATTTTGCATAGCAACCTCCTTCAAAATTGAATACTGTACCTGGACCCCATCCATGTTCGTCATCACCTATTAAGTCTCTTTCTGGATCCGCTGAAAGAGTTGTCTTGCCGGTACCCGATAAACCAAAGAATAAGCAAACTTCTCCGCTAGATCCAACATTAGAAGCACAGTGCATTGGAAGAACGTCTTTTTCAGGTAGTAAGAAATTTTGAACAGCAAACATAGATTTTTTCATCTCTCCTGCATAAGGCATTCCCGCTAACAAGACCTTCTTTCTTGTGAAGTCTAATAAAACGACGCCATCACTATTGGTGCCATCTCTTTCTGGATCGCATTCAAATAAAGGTGCACTCATAATCTCCCAGTTGTCTTTACCTCCAGGGTTAAATTCATCAGGTCTTATGAACATTTGCTTACCAAAAAGATTATGCCAAGCCCATTCTGTTCTGATTTTTACTGGTACATAGTAATCAGGATGCTCTCCGACATGCAAAGAGCTAACAAATGTATCTTTTTGGTTCATGTATTCTTCAACTTTATTCCAAATATTTATAAATGCTTCGCTGTCGAATGGTTTGTTGACCTGTCCCCAATCAACAGAATTGATCGTTATATCATCCTTAACTATAAATCTATCAAGCGGACTTCTTCCGGTTCTATGGCCAGTTTTTACAAGCAGCGCACCATTAGAAGCTATTTCGCCTTCACCTCTTTCAAGAGCGGCATTAATAAGTTCTTCGACGGTTAGATTTTCGTGAATTGATGACATTAAGAATCCTTTTTAAATAGCGGGGTATTATATAGATTATATTTTAATTATGAGAATGAATTTCATTTACCTTTTTAAAGATAAATGCACAGTAAATCAATAAAAAACTGAGCGAAATTAATACCCAACCAGGAATACTAATACCCATAAAAGTCCATAAAATTTCAGCACAATTTCCATCACCAGTAAAAGCTAAGATTAATATTTCTAAAAAGGGCAACGTAGAAAAAAGGTATTCCATATCGGGTGCGCAGCTCGGGACTAAATCTGCTGGAAGGCTTTGCAAGTAAAGCTGTCTTATTGAGAGAAAAGCGCCACTAAGAATGGATACAAAAATTGAAGAAAGGATGATTTTATAGGTCAAGATTTTCTTGGGGTTAATTATCATCCCCAAGCCGGCAAGGATGCCAAATATAATCACAGAACCTCTTTGCATATAACAAAGTATGCAGGGCTTTAATCCCAGATAATGCTCCATATATAAGGCTACAAGAATCATTCCTGTAGATGCGATTAAAAAAAGTAAGAATGTTCTTCTTGGATTTTTGGTAATTAGTTCTATCAATGCGCCTGATCCCAGTTATCTCCAATTCCAATATCTATTTCTAGCGGGACATCCAGATTTGCTGCTCCCATCATAGAATCCGTTATTAGACTTACGATCTTATCTATTTCATCTTTTGGAGTGTCTAATATTAGTTCATCATGAACTTGAAGAATTAGTTTTGCCTCACTTTTTTCCATTTTTATAGCTTTATGCATATTTATCATAGCTATTTTCATTATGTCTGCAGCAGTTCCTTGTACGGGTGCATTTATCGCTGCTCGTTCTGAAGCTTGCCGTCTCATTGCATTGGTTGCATTAATATCTCTTAGATAAAGTCTTCTACCAAACAATGTTTCTACATAACCATTCTGACTGGCAAATTCTTTGGTGGATTCCATATATTTCTTAACATCTGGATATTTTTCAAAGTACATGGCCATATATTCAGCGGCTAAATTTCTAGAAATACCCAGCTGTTTTCCAAGACCAAAAGCAGATATCCCATAGATTAAACCAAAATTAATTGCTTTAGCATTTCTGCGAAGATCTGACGTTACGTCTTTAATACTGACATCAAATACTTCACTTGCAGTCTTGCTATGAACATCCTCTCCTTCTCGGAAGGCTTCTAGAAGTCCTGCATCTTTCGACATGTGAGCCATTACACGAAGCTCTATTTGAGAATAGTCAGCTGATATAAACTTATTTCCTTTAGAAGGTTCAAAGGCCTGCCTAATTCGTCTCCCATCTTCTGTTCTTATTGGAATATTCTGTAAATTAGGATCCGAAGAAGATAGTCTCCCAGTTGTAGTTACTGCTTGATGAAATGAAGTATGCACTTTACCAGTAGATTGAGATACCTGATTAGGTAGCTTATCAGTATAAGTTGATTTAAGTTTGCTTAATGTTCTGTGCTCCAAGAGAACTTTGGGCAATTCATACTCCTCTGCGAGTTCAGCAAGCACCTTTTCATCTGTTGATGGTTGACCTCCCGGTGTTTTCTTTATGATTCTGTACTTTAATTTTTCAAAGAATATTTCCCTAAGTTGTTTAGTGGAGCCGAGATTGAATTCCTCACCTGCAAGTTGGTAAGCCTTTTCTTCTAAATTCTTTATTCTACTTTCTAGATCCTTAGATTGAGAGTTAAGAATCTTGGAATTTAATATAGCGCCGTTTTGTTCCATTTCGGATAATACTTCTATCAACGGAATTTCAATTTCATCATTGAGTTTATTTAGAGAGTCTTCACCTTCTAATCTAGGATTTAATTCTTCATATAGTCGCAGAGTAATATCTGCATCCTCTGCCGCATAATTTGTAGCTGCCTCAATAGGGACCTTATCGAAGGTAATCTGCTTAACACCTTTACCAGCTACATCTTCAAAAGTAGAGGTTTTGTAATTTAGATAATAGGAAGACAAAGCATCTAGATTGTGTCGGGTTGCTGAAGCGTCCAAGACATAACTCATCATCATGGTGTCATTTTTTATCGAAGCAATATCAACTCCATACTTTGCTAAAACGTTCCTGTCGAACTTTATATTTTGACCTATGATCTTATTTGAAGAACCTTCAAGAAGAGGTCTAAGCTCTTTAAGAACAATATCCAAATCTAGTTGATCTACTGAATCATCATCATGCTTTAGTGGTATATAGTAAGCTTCACCTGCTTGGTAACTTAAAGAGATACCAACTAACTCCGTATCCATATAGTCTAATCCAGTGGTTTCTGTATCAAGAGCAATAGTTTTAGCTTTCGAAGCTTTTTTTATTAATTCTTTTAAAGCTTTCTCAGTTGAGATACAAACATAAGAAGAATTGACCTCTGGTTTAACTATTTTTTTTTCAGGGACTTCTTGTAGCCAAGAATTAAATTCTAACTCTTTATAAACTTCAAAAAGCTTTTCTGCATCGGATTCTGAAACTGCTAGATCCTCTATACCTATTTCTAAAGGAACATCTGTTTTTATTTTTACCAGCTCGTGAGCCAGATCAAGGGTCTCTATAGAAGATCTGAGGTTCTCTCCAACCTTACCGCCTATAGATTCAGCGTTCTTTTTTATACCTTCAATATTCTTATATTCATTAAGCCACTTAACCGCTGTTTTTGGTCCAACCTTGTCAACTCCAGGAACATTATCAGACTTATCCCCTATAAGTGCTAAGTAGTCAGTTATGAGCTCCGGTCCAACTCCAAATTTATTCATTACTCCATTTTCATCAAGCAACTCTCCTGACATTGTGTTTACAACGCTTACATTGTCACAGACCAGTTGGGTCATATCTTTGTCACCAGTAGAGATCACAGTATTCAATTTTTTTTGTCTTGCTTGTTCGGCAAGTGTTCCAATGACATCATCAGCCTCTACCCCAGGAATCATAATAAGCTTTATGCCCATCAACGAAATGATGCGATGAATTGGTTCAATTTGTTGGACTAAATCCTCCGGCATAGGAGGCCTATTTGCTTTGTATTCAGAATACATGTCATGCCTAAAGGTTTTTCCTTTTGCATCAAATACCACTGCTAATGGACTATCAGGATGATCAATAAGCACTCTTTTTATCATGCTTATAACACCTTTAATCGCTCCAGTGGGTTGATTCTTACTTGTCGTTAGAGGTGGCAGTGCGTGATAAGCTCGATATAAATATGAAGAGCCATCTACAAGGATTATTGGATCTTTCTCTTCACTCATTAGAATATTTTCTCAAGTAAAGTCTGTTTCTTCTAGAGCCCTTATTTCTCCAACTTAATTCTTCTTCAAGTCCCGCCATAGAAATAATATTTTCTATCTTCTCAAGATTTTCATCAAGATTGATGCCTTCCATTTCAACTAGGATACTATCAACTTCAGACAAAATATTCGAAGCGCCTTCCAGTATTTCAAGTTCCTTGCCATCAACATCAAGTTTTATATGATTTGGGGAAGGAACTCCTTCAATTTGATTAAGATCGTCTAGTTTAATTGCAATTACAGATTGGAATCCATTTACATCAAACTCTCCAAATTGATTTGAACTTGATCCAATACTATTGTGCGATGCACCTGCACTTGTATCTTTCATGAATAGATTCAGTAAATTAGTTTTGTTACTACCTGCAAAGCAAAGTGCTTGTATGTATTCATCTAATCCATTCAATCTTATATTGGCATTCAAAGTAGCATATGACTCTGCAGAGGGTTCGAGGGACAAGACTTTATTTCTTTTCTCTAAAGCGGCATAAAGACTGAAAACGCCTATATTAGCTCCTATATCCCATAAAACTTCTTGATCTTTTAATGTAGTTCTAATCCACTCAAATGTTTCAGGCTCACTTCTATTAGATGCGGGGTCTTGTGGCACTGATCCTGGTGAGTCAACTCTAAACTTCAAGACACCTCGATCAGTGATAATTTCTTGAGTCTCCTTGAAGGACTCTACAAGTCTTGCATTAGTTTTTATTTTAGTTCTCTTGTTTGCACCCAGCGTTAGGAGAGAACTAAACTTTTTAACGATTTGTGATCTTGTTTTGCTGATATCAATTTCCTTTTTCTAATTTTACCTACAAAAAAGTTAAAAAAAAAATTAAAAAATTTGAACTTTAATAAATTTTGCATGTCTCAAAGATATTGGAAAAAATAATCCTGACTTCCATAAAGCTTCGAGCAACCCCAAATGTTCGGAGCTTTTTTAATTCATCTCATTAATCTTTTCAAGAACAAGGTTTATTCCTGTCTTCTTGGTTGCAGAAACTGGAATTATAAAATGTTTGGTTGATAATTTATTTAACTCTTTAGTAGCTTTTAATACAGTCTGGGCAATCTGACTCTTTGACAACTTATCTGCTTTATTTAGAAGTAAGATCATCGGGAGGTCTTTACTTTCGCACCAATCTATAAGGCTTTCATCATCTTCTTTAAGTGGATGTCTTATATCCATTATGATGCATAGTGCATTGAGACATTGTCTGGTCATCAGATATCTTTCTATTTCTTGACCCCAAGAAGCCCTC
The DNA here is from genome assembly GCA_902604855.1 of uncultured SAR86 cluster bacterium. Taxonomy (GTDB): domain Bacteria; phylum Pseudomonadota; class Gammaproteobacteria; order Magnimaribacterales; family Magnimaribacteraceae; genus Magnimaribacter. Next base: position 76,139 of record CACLAF010000004.1, read on the forward strand.
ATTTTTTTTGAGACTTTTGCATATCCGTAACCAGGTAAATCGATAATCTTAAATTCAGAGTTTGATTTAATCTCAAAAACATTTATTGACTGAGTCCTTCCAGGTGTTTTACTAGTTTTTGCCAGTTTTTTATTGTTGGTAAGTGCATTTAGTATGCTGGACTTCCCACAATTAGACCGTCCACAAAATGCAATTTCGGACCCTTGATCTACTGGAAGATCTTTTGTACTTGGATAACTGCCAATGAATTTTGCGTTGTTAAAATATGTCTTATCCATAGGAGTTTTTAATTTAGTATCGCCAGATTCCTTAGTATATAATGTCGGCGCGCCACATCATATTTAAAGATAAATTCTTAAATGAGATTAACGAATTTAATAATCACAACTGCAGCAATTCTGCTCTTAGGAGCTGGAGACCCTAACGCTGGAAAGGATAAAGTTGCAGTCTGTGCAGGTTGTCATGGACTAGATGGCAATAGCCTTGTCGGCATCTGGCCTTCTTTAGCAGGGCAGAATCAAAATTATCTTTTAAAGCAGCTTAGATTAGTAAAGACAGGTGAAAGAGAAATTGCTTCTATGATTGGTCTATTGGATAACCTAGATGATTCTGATCTTCAAGACATTGCCGCCTTTTATGAATCTAATGTTAATACTGTGGGCACAGTAGACGAGGATAAGGTAGAGCTAGGAAGAAAATTATATTACGCAGGTAATCTTGAAAAGGGTGTCCCCGCTTGTTCAGCCTGCCATTCACCTAAAGGATTAGGAAATGGTCCTGCTGCATACCCTTTACTAAGCGGGCAACAGCCTGAGTATGTTGCAAAGGCATTAAAAGATTACAGATCAGGAGCAAGAATTAATCAAGATCCTTCAAAAATTATGGCTGCGATTGCTTATAAATTAGATGATGATGAGATTGACGCCTTATCTAGTTTTGTGCATGGTTTATACTAATAAAATGTTCCGTAACCAGTTTCTTCTTTTTTCCCTCTTAATTGCTTTACTTAGTTGCTCTAATGATGATCAAACAACTTTCGAATCTGGCAATGGAGAGAGGTTTAGAGCAGGAGTGCATTATGAACTATTAGATAATCCTACAAAAGTTCGGGATCCATCCAAAATAGAAGTAACAGAAGTATTCTGGTTTGGATGTAATCATTGTTATGCTCTCGAGCCCTACATAGCAAGATGGAAAAGAGATATTCCTCTTGATGTAACTTTCATAAAATCTCCAGCTACTTGGAATGACATGCTGAAAACTCATGCAAGAATTTATTACACTGCTAAAGCTCTCGGCATTGAACAGCAGTTTGTTCCAGCTGCCTTCAATACTATTCAAAATGAAGGAAAAATGCTTACAGGAAATACTGAGCTTGAGTATTACTTTAGAGGATTCGATGTGGAGAAAGATCGATACAAAGCAGTTTCTACCTCTTTTGGGGTAAGGAATGCGGTTGATCAGGCAGATAAAAAAATGAAAGATTGGAAGGTAACGGGGGTGCCGTCACTTGTGGTAAATGGAAAATATAAAGTTGCTGCATCTAGGTCTGTTCGTACAGACGAGTTGTTTGATGTTGTAGATTTTCTCATTGAAAAGGAGAGAAATTAAAATCTCTCCCTCTAAAATTGAACAAATTCCCTATTTCTCCGCTCTTTATTCCTGCTAACAAACTTGATTGGATCGAGAAAACCTTTCAAAAAGGTACCGATAGCATAATTATCGATCTAGAGGATTCCATTTCAGAGAATCAGAAAGATCAGGCTAGAGAAGATCTATATTCTCACCTTAAAAAAAATAGTCATGATGGCGAATTAATAATAAGAGTTAACCCAGTTGATGATAAGTTTGGTCAAGAGGATATAAAATTACTTTCAAGCACTGATCTTTCGGTGAGTGCCTTTATGCTTCCAAAAATTGAAGACTGCTCTTTGATTGATAATCTGCCAGAGATCAACATTATTGCATTATTAGAAACCCCAAATGCAATAAATAATATTTCTCTAATAGCTAGAGATAAGAAAGTTAAAGGTTTGGCATTAGGTGGTGCTGATCTAAGTGCTAGCCTTGGTTCTACTATGGACTGGGACTCTCTTTTGTATGCAAGATCAAAGATAGTACTAGAATCAGCAATCAACAACCTTTTTTCCATTGATAGTCCATTTATGGATATAGATAACTTGGATAAGTTGCAGGAAGAAAGTAAAAAAGCCAAAGCACTAGGCTTCAATGGAAAAGCAGCCATACACCCCAATCAACTTGATATTATCAAGAGTTCTTTTCTACCGGATGAGGAAGAAATAAATGAAGCTAAGGAAATCATAAAAGCCTTTAAAAAATCTTCATCCGCTGTCATGGCTTTTAATGGCAGGATGATTGATCAACCTATAATATTATCTATGGAAAAAAGATTAAGACTTGTAGGCATTGATCCAAAGAATATAGACTAAAAATATTATGGTAAAAAAAATGAAAGAAATATCACCTGGCCGCTATAGAGAATCGTTTGGTAGATATTATGAAGAATTTGTTGTTGGGGATATTTATGAACATAGACCCGGCAGAACAATTACCCAATCAGATAATATTTGGTTTACTCTTTTAACAATGAATCAACATCCTTTACACATTGATGATGAGTATGGAAAGGGTACAGAGTTTGGCAAGACTTTGGTAGTTAGCCCTTTTACAGTTGCATTGATGGTGGGAATGAGCGTGAGTGATGTCAGTCAAAAAACAGTAGCTAACTTAGGCTGGACAGATATTAAAATGACTCATCCTCTTTATGTGGGCGATACACTTTATGCTGAATCTGAAGTAATTGAAAAAAGAGAGTCTAAATCAAGACCAGATGAAGGAATAGTTACTGTTAAAACAATTGGTAAAAATCAAGATGGAATCGAAGTCGCTTCATTTATAAGATCAGCCCTTATTCCAAAAGATGGAAAAGCCGTAGAAGACAAAATTGACTACTAACTTTATATTGTAAGACTCTCATGTTTTCCCAATTTTTGCGGAAATATATAAAAAGAAATCCCTATAATAAACTCCTTTTTTTTGCTATAACTATCTTCAACTTATAGGGGAAAAGTTATGGGTGATATTTCAAGTACAGAAAAAAAATTACATTGGCATCTGCAAGGTAATTGGGCACCTGTTGAAAAAGAACTAACTGAGTCTGAGCTTCAAGTAAAAGGCGAAATTCCAAAAGATCTTTCAGGTTTATTTGTAAGAAACGGTTTTAATCCTGTATCAGGATATAGTGATCATTGGTTCTTCGGGAATGGCATGCTTCATGGAGTTTATCTTGAAAATGGCAGAGCCTCCTACAGGAATAGATATGTTAGAACTCCTTATTACGAAGATGATCTAAATGTGATGTCATCATTTGGAGACCTTGCCGCTTCTCCAGCAAATACACACATTGTTAACCATGCCGGAAAATTACTTGCTTTAGAGGAAACATCTTTACCTTGGAAGCTTAATAAAGATTTAGACACCATAGGTGTAGAAGATTTCAATGGAAAATTAGATACGGCTATGACAGCTCATCCAAGGGTATGTCCTGAAACAGGAGAGATGCTTTTCTTTGGTTATTCTATGTTTAGTGAGCCTTATTTAAATTATTACAGAGTTAGTAAAGAGGGTATTTTAGTTCAATCTGAGGCCATAGAACTGCCCAGACCCGTGATGATGCATGATTGGAATATTACCAGAAACTATGTTGTTTTCATGGATTTACCAATAGTTTCAGATATGGATTTAGCTGCCACAACCGGCTCTCCATTTGGCTTTAAACCGGAGTGTGGAGCACGATTAGGAGTAATGCCCAGAGCTGGAAATAACTCGGATATTAGATGGTTTGACATAGACCCTTGTTTCGTTTTTCACAGCTTCAATTCATTTGAAGTGGGCAATAAAATAATCTTGTACGTATCAAGACAACAAGAAGCCATGGTAGGAGGATTTAAGGATATTTATGGAGGAGAAACCACTGTTGCAAGGTTATGGCGTTGGGTAATAGACTTGGAAAAAGGGAAAGTTTCAGAAGAGCAATTAGATGATGGTGCGTGCGATTTTCCTAGAATTAATGATAATAGAATAGGGCTCTCTTCTGAATTTGGTTATTGTATGCAGTTAAAAACAGATGTTGAAGACTTAACTTTTGGAGAGAATTTATATAAATATCATTTAGACTCTGGTAAAAGAACTGATCATCATTTAGGTAAAAATGTTGCTGGAGGAGAACCGGTTTTTGCACCTAAACCCGGATCTCCCAAAGAAGATGAAGGCTGGATTTTATCGCTAGTTCATGAAAGAGAAACTAGACAATCAAAGCTCGTGGTGATTGATGCAGAAGCATTTGATCAAGAGCCAGTAGCTGAGGTTATGATTCCTCAGAGAGTTCCCTATGGAGCGCACGGAAGTTGGATTCAAAGTTAAGTTAGGAGGTTATTTTGGAAGCGCACTACGCAACAATATTTGAGAAAAACGCGGATGTCATACCCGATAGACCAGCTTTAATTTGCGGTGATGATGTAATAACATGGAAGGAATATGATGATAGGGCTGCGAGGTTAGCCAGCATGCTCACAAGCCATGGTCTAGGTCCTGATTCGAAAGTTGGACTATATCTTCATAATTCCAATGAATATCTTGAAGCTCATTACGCTTCATTTAAGATTTCTGGAGTACCTATAAATGTAAATTACAGATACAAAGAGGAAGAGCTTATTTATTTATTAGATAACTCTGACTCTGAAGCTGTTTTTTTTCAAGGATGCTATAAAGAACAAATATCTAAAATCAAAGATAAGCTTCCCAAGGTCAAGGTATATATCCAAATACAAGATGGAAATGATCAGCTTGATTTTGCTGAAAATTACGATGGAGTAATACAAAATCATGAGCCAATGGAACGTTACGAAAGATCTGAAGATAACATCTATATGCTTTACACTGGTGGAACTACTGGAATGCCTAAAGGTGTAATGTATACCCATGGAGGGCATGTGAGGTCTTTACTTAACACAGCAGGTGCATGGGGGCTCGTGCCAGTTGATAAGCCTTTAGAAATAGAAGATATACACAAAGAAGTCTTAAAATTATCTGAAGAGGATAACTTAACAGTTAATATTCCGGGATGCCCTCTTATGCATGGAACAGGAATGTGGCTTGGTGCTTTAATCCCACATTTAGTGGGTGGATGTGCAGTGACAATATCTCAACTAGGTTTCGATCCTAATCATTTTTTTAGAGAAGCAGAACGAACCAAAGCAACAAATTTGGTTATAGTTGGAGATGCTTTTGCAAAGCCTATGGTGGATGCTTTAGATCATGCTTTAGATGAGGGAAGACCTTATAAACTAGACACTATTAACTCAATTGTTTCCAGCGGAGTTATGTGGAGTTCTGAGGTTAAACAAGGACTACTTAAGCATCATGCGTTTGATCTGGTTGATGCAATGGGATCAACTGAAGGAGGCATGGGATCTTCAAGGACTTCTAGAGATTCCTCACCTGAAACGGCAAAATTTCAGCTTAATCCAGGAGTAATCGTGATTACAGATGAAGGAGAGCATGTGTTACCAGGATCAGGAGTTATTGGAAAAATAGGCACAAGTGGACTTGTCCCAGAGGGTTATTATAAGGATCCAAAAAAATCTGCCGAAACTTTTAAAGATTTTGAAGGAAAGAGATATAGCTTCCCTGGAGATTATGCTACCGTTGAGGAGGATGGCTCTATAACTTTATTAGGAAGAGGAAGTAACTGCATTAATACCGCGGGAGAAAAAGTCTATCCCGAAGAGGTTGAGGAGGCAATAAAACGAAATGACTCTATATATGACTGTCTTGTTGTTGGCTTAGCGGACGATAGGTTTGGTCAGAAAGTCGTCGCCTTAGCATCATTTATTGAAGGTCAAGAAATAGAGGAGCAAGATCTCATTTCGTCCACTAGAGAATATTTGGCAGGATACAAATTGCCAAAACAAGTATTATTTGTAGCGGAAGTCATGAGAGCACCTAATGGAAAGGCTAACTATAAATGGGCTAAAGAAACTGCAGAAAAAGAACTAGGACAAGACTAGATAATGAAAGTATCTGAAGCAGTATATTCAAGACAATCAATCAGAGCTTTTACTGATCAAGAAGTTCCTGATAGCTTAATTCAAGAACTATTAGAAAAATCATCGAGAGCTGCATCGGGAGGAAATCTCCAGCCTTGGAAAATATTCATCATCAATAATTCGACTATGTCGAAATTTTTGAAGTTTCAGGAGGAATGGACTGATCCCGAGACACCTGCTTATGACATTTATCCAGAAAACCTTACCGAACCCTATAAGACTTCAAGATATGAAGTAGGTGCACAAATGTATTCTATCCTTGAAATAGGCAGGGAGGATAAAGAGGGAAGATTTAAACAAATGTTAGAAAACTTTAAATTTTTTGGTGCGCCCTCTGCTTTCTTTTGTTTTGTTGATAGACAGATGGGGAGGCCACAATGGTCAGATCTTGGAATGTTTCTTCAAACTTTTATGCTCTTAGCCCTAGAAGCAGGCCTAGATACATGTCCTCAAGAGGCTTGGGCAATTAAACAGGAAAGTGTAACTTCATTCGTGAAAGCACCTGACGAACTTATGCTATTTTGTGGAATGGCAATCGGATATAGAGATAAGAACGCTAAAATAAATGAATTAAGAACAGAGCGTAGACCGTTTAAAGATTGGGCGACCTTTGTTGATTGATATTTAGACGACTATTTCAATCAAGCTTGGCCCATCTGTGTTAAGACCTTCTTGAAAGGATTTTTTAAATTCATCAACTGTTAGAGTTCTTTTAGCCGGTACCCCTAAAGATTTTGATAATGAAACCCAGTCAATCTCAGGATTGTCCATTGATAGCATGGATTTTGCCCTATCTCCTGTCTTAAGGGCACCAACTCTCTCCAATTCAACCTGTAAAATCGCATAAGATTTGTTGGAAAAAATAACATTCGTCACATTCAAACTTTCTCTAGCTTGAGTCCATAGAGACTGAATGGTGTACATGGCTCCCCCGTCCCCTTGAAGACATACTACTGGCCTATCTGGTGCAGCAACTGCAGCTCCAGTTGCTACTGGAATGCCTTGTCCAATTGAGCCACCTGTTATCGAGAGCCAATCACAAGGTTTGGCATCCCAAACATGAGAAGCAAAGATGAAACCCGAAGTTCCTGCTTCATTTGATACTATGGTATCTTCAGGAAGTAAACTTGCCATTAATGGACCCAAATTATCTACTGACAAATCTCCACTTTGAGGAACATCAATGGCTCCAGAAGGTATGAATCTCTTATCAATTTTTTTACCTTTGCATAAATCATTTAGACAATTAAGAGCATACTTACCATCTTGATAGACATTTGCGACTTCTATAAGTTTTGCTCCGTCAGGTGAAAGAAAGCTTTTTTTCCCAGGGTATGCAAAAAACGATACGGGAGGTCTTGTACCTACAAAAACTATATTTTCTATCCCGGATAAATACTCCTCTGCCATTTCAGCGAAATAAGGTATATTTTGCACTTTAGTCAGCCCACAGCCTCTTCTATGTTTTTTTGTTAGAGTATCAGTAGCTAGCCTGCAGTTAGTTGCTGTAGCTATTTTTCCTGCCAAGGTAAGGGACTCTTCATCTAAAAAATCACCACCTAGAAAGAGCATTGACTGCTTGTTGGAACTTAAAGCTTTAAATGCCTCTTCAATTTTTTGATCATCCACCTTCTCAGGACCTTCAGCTTGCACTAGCGGACCTTCGCTATCTGTTTCACCCCATGCGCAGTCAGCAGGAACAATAATGGTTGAGATCTGACCTGGAAATTTATGAGCTTGTCTCCATCCTTCAGCCCCAACTAGACAAAGATCATTAGGACTTTCGCTTCTTCCTACCCAATCAGAACTGGCTTTGGCAAGACCGTCTAAATCAGATGTCAATGGTGCGTTATGTTGTAAATGATAGGTAGCATGATCACCGACAATATTTAACATAGGTGTAACTGCTTTTTTTGCGTTATGAATGTTTGGGATAGCATTACCAAGCCCTGGGCCAAGGTGTAAAAGATTGGCAGCCGCTTTTCCTGATACTCTGGAGTAACCATCTGCAGCGCCAGAAACAACTCCCTCAAACAAACCAAGAATTGGTCTAACTTCAGGATGGTGATCAATTGCAGCTACAAGATGCATTTCAGATGTCCCAGGATTTGCAAAAACAACTTCTAGACCGTTTTTGATAAGAGTTTTTAATAAGGCATCGGCAGCATTCATGGTAGTTTCGTTCGATATTTAATTAATCATTCTAGACTATTCTTATCCAGAAATATCTTTAAGTTCTTGTTCATAGTTTTTATAACTATCTTTTAAGAAAGCTTGGTTGAGTAAGCATTCTGCAACAAGAATATTCTCATTATCGTAAACGGAAGTCATACACCAGTAAGTTTCAACTCTTTTACTTTGACTGAGTGCAATAATCTCCTTTTTAATTTGATATTCCTCATCCACGAAAAGAGGACCATTGAAGAGTTTAATTTCTTGATTAGCAAATAAACCAATAACTGGACCTTTGACTGAAAAATTGGACGGATTTCCTGAAAAGTTTGTTAAGACACTTATCATTTCAATTGGAATAATAGGTTTTTTCCAGGGGGATTTGTTTCCATTTTCTTCCGTATACCATTCATCAAGTTCCGTAATAACCGCCAGCTTATCATTCAAAGTAAAGGGATAGAGATCACCCATGTGTTGATCAAATCCCATCTTCACTTTTACTCTTTTATTACTCTTTAGTCCTTCCTTAATATCTGAAAGGATAACTAATTTTTCTGGCTTATCTAATTTAGACATCAAGGAATCGAGCGCACTAGTTTCATGCTTTGGCCCTATTCCTGCCGTTCCCGAAAGAACATAAGTTCCATCTTCTTTTTCCATCCAGATGTCAGTGATTTTTGAATCTTTTTTTGGTAATTTAACAAATGCTTTAACTCTCTCACCTTCGAATACCATATTTTTATAATGTACGCTTATGCATCCACTAATAAACCACTCATCTTTAAAGATTTTCTTTAATAATGGAACAAACTGACTTAGATGAGTGCAGCCTTCTATTGGTGCTCCAGAGAATCCAAGACTTTCAGCCATATCTTCGTCATGCAATGATTTATGACCATCATACTTTTGGTCATGAAGAAGTTGTTTTGGCTCTAAGAAATCACCACTTATGTAATCAATAACCATTTTTTATTTATTTTTTAATCTAGCTGACTTGAAATCAGGCTCTCTTTTTTCAATGAAAGAACTTATGGCCTCTTTGTGCTCTTCAGTCGTGTAGCATTCTTGCAATGCTTCTTGCTCTCTTTTTTGAATAAGCTCGATATCGGTTTCACTTCCATTAATACTTAGAAGTTCTTTAATATGTTTTATTGAAATTTGCGGGTTTTCGCCCATTGCCTTTGCATAGGAAATTGCTTCATTCATCAAATTCTCTTTATTTGTAACCCTGTCAATCAGACCCAATTCTTTAGCTTCCTTTGCAAGCAAGGTCCTTCCTGAGAGCATAATTTCACTGGCATTGCCAAAACCTACTCTTGTTTGGAGAAAATGGGAACTCGCCAGTTCTGGTACAAGACCCATTTTAGAAAACCTCATGCTAAGCTTTGCTTCATCAGAGGCTAGTAGAAAATCCATAGGAAGAATCTTGGTTAGCCCAACTCCAATGGCTGCACCATTAACTGCAGCTACAGTAGGTTTTGACTTTCTAATTAGTTTTACCCAATTACTCATGATGTTACTATTTTCAACCTCCTTTCCTTCAGATTTTTTTTTGAAGAAACCTTCTATATCAGCACCCGCACAGAATCCTCTTCCTTCTCCAGAAATTACTATTGCTGTAATATCCTCATCATTATTTGCTTGCACTATTGCATCTGTTAATTCTCTTCCCATTAAAGGATTCCAAGCATTTAACTTTTCCGGTCTATTCATTTTTAAAACTTGTACAGTGTCAATTGTTTCCGTAATAATTGTTTCGTATTTCATTCTTTTTAATTCCTTAATTTTTATAAATTTATGATTTACTAGCCATCCTTTTTACTTTTCTGTCTATGTAACCCCTAATTTTTATTTGTCTTTCTTCAGTTAGAGGGTATTTCCAAATAAAAGGAAGAGTAGATATCTTAAATAAACTTGGCACAACTGAGTACATTATCGCTAAACCTAAAATTGCTATATTGCTATTTCCATTAATTGTTTCTCTCAGAGATGGGTCTGCAGTAGGATCAAATCCAAACAAATCTATGACTGTAAGGGCAATAAATAGAGCAATTGCTGCAGCTCCTTTTTGAACAATTCCCCAAGCTGAAAAGTACAATCCTGACCTTTCTTGACCACTTCTGATGGTATCTATATCTATCACATCAGCTGCCATTGAAGTCGCCAGGAACACCAAAGCTCCAGAAGCCATACCTTTTAAAACTTGAAGGGTTAAGAAAAAGAATAAGGCTTGTTCAGGTACAAAGTAGAGTAGGGGCATGCAGAATGCCCATCCAGAAAACCAAAGTATAGAGTAGACTAAAGCTTTATGCTTACCAACTTTAGCGGCTATTCTTTTCCAAATTGGTATACATATTACAGATGTGGCAATTGATAATAATATCGCGATAGAATAATAAGATTCAGCGTTTACTACATGCTTAACAAAAAAGAACGATAGTGCACCGTCCATAGAAATACCCAAAACACTCCCAGTAAAGCCAATAAGGATTCTGACGTATGGGCCATTCTTAAGAACAAATTTAAGGCTTCTAAAATATTCCCTGAGAGTTATCGCCTTCTTACGAAGACTTTGCGGAGGGTCATCTGGAACAAACCAAAACGCCCCAAATATAACTATTGGAATCGAAGAAATAACTACTATTGCCTCAAAGGTAAGTATTGATTTCATTTCAACTATATCAAAATATGAAAGCAATATTGGAAGAGATACTGCAACAATTGTCCCTATATAACCAACCTGTTCCCTCAAAGCAGTGATTTTTGAGCGTTCATTATAGTCGCTCGATAATTCTGCTCCCCAAGAAGCAAAAGGAATTTGGATGATCGTAAAGGCAAGGTATATACCCATTATACTAAGCAGAAAATACACCAAGTCTGGTTGATTGGGAGGGATGAATAAAAAGTATGTAGAGATTGCAAGAAGAGGAGAACCTACCAATATCCAGGGTTTTCTTCTACCAAGGCTTATTTTTGTTCTATCGGATATTAGGCCAATCAAGGGATCTGTGAAGACATCAGATAATCTTGCTAGCATAAGAATAAAGCCCATACTTGCAAGGCTTAATCCTAATTCTCCATAAAGCGGAGGTATAAAAAGCACCAGAGGCAGGCCAACTACAGCTAAAGGAAAATTAATTGACGAGTAAAAGAATAATTGAGTCTTCTTTAGTTTAGATTCCTTTTCAGACATCACGAATTTTTTAATCTTGAGATTTATTCTTGCATAAATTCATGCAACCTCTCATATCCTTCAATGAAATCTTTTTTAAATTCTTGAACCACATCGCTGGCTGAAATACTGTGTTTTAAGAGACCTACTCCTTGACCAACCCAGTAGGTGACAAGTTCCTTGGCCCCTTCATGTCCACCTTCAGCAAGCTTAAAAGCTTTTATTAGTGGAGGGTCAGTAACCATAGTTTGAAGTGGCATAGGTAATGGTTCAAGAGCATCTGGAGCTTCCCAGGCCTCTGTCCAAGAAGACACTAATTGTCTTGAATGTTTTCCTGTTCTGCTTTTAGATCTTATTGTTTGGTTAGAGTTCGCTGCAATCATTTTTTCCTTTAAGACAAGTGGTAATTCTGATTCTATTGTTGTGAGCCAAACCGATCCACACCATGCACCAGCAGCACCCATGGCCATTGCAGCAGCCATTTGCTGACCATTCATTATTCCTCCAGCCGCTAGTATCGGAATGTCACCATATGGCTTTACAGCTTCGAAAATTTCTGGAACGAGAACCATTGTACTTACATCTCCTGTGTGTCCACCTGCTTCTGTTCCAGAGGCAATTAGAAGATCAACCCCCGCTTCTGCTTGTTTTACGGCATGCTTTGAAGATCCAATCATGGCACCAACTTTAATTCCTTTCTCCTTAGCTAATTCTAGAAGCCAAAAGGGAGGTACACCTAAAGCATTCACTATTAATGAAATAGGATGTGTCAGAGCAATATCAACTATATTCTTGGAGCCTTCTTCCTTAGTATTTTTCGCTAAACCCATCCCCCTTTCGTCATCATGTTCAAAAGACCTAAAATCTGAGCCATCTATACCATGCTTATCTAGTATGTCAGCTCTAAAATCGCCATATTCTTTTGGAATCATTGCCTTAAGTTTTTCTGAATCAAAATCTTCATCCTGTGCAAGTGATTTATTTGGTATAAGCAGATCAACCCCATAAGGCTTTCCACTTATTTGGTCATCAATCCATTTGAGATCTATTTCAAACTGCTCAACCGAGAGACCTCCTGCCGCGTAAACACCAAATCCACCTGCTTTTGAAACAGCCACAACCACATCTCTGCAATGTGTAAATGCAAATAAAGGGAATTCAATATCAAACATTTTTGTAAGCTGCGTATTCATCTATATATCCTTAATTGATTGCATGTATATGATCAGAGATTTTTTCCGCGATCATCATGGTCGGGGCATCTGTGTTTCCCCCTATTAGGGTAGGCATGAGTGAAGCATCAACAACTCTCAAGCCATTTACTTTTCTTACTTGTCCATATTCATTAGTCACAGCCATTTCATCCATTCCCATTTTGCAAGTGCCGACCGGGTGATAAAGAGTTTCTGCAGTATTTCTAATATATTCATCTAAAGAATTATCATCTGTAATATCAAGATTTTCTTTTGGCCGGATTCTCACACCACGATATTCATCAAACGCTTCTTGCATGAAAATCTCGTGTGCCACTCTTAATCCATTTCTAGTGTCTACAAGGTCCTGTTGTTCGGAGAAATAATTAGGATAAATTAATGGGGGATCTTCTGGATCTTTACTTCTCAGAGTAACGTAGCCTCTGCTTTGTGGTCTTAAGGTGTAAAGACCTACTGCAAATCTATGATCTTTTGGAATACCTTCTCTGCCATGATCATCGTCTAAAGCGACAGATACATAAAATAACTGTAGATCAGGAATATCTTTTTCCGGACTTGATTTAAGAAAAGCTCCTGCTCCACAAGGTGGATTGGCAGCGTCACCTTTTCGAAAAAATAGATATTGTAGTCCTGCCAATGCCATTCTTACTCTAGATGCCGATCTATGGAGTGTAACTGGTTTAATTGATTCAAATTGTGTAGAAACAGCAATATGATCTTGTAAATTTTTACCAACACCTTCGAGATTACATAAAGTTTTTATTCCAAGATTTGAGAGCTCGCTAGTGTCTCCTATTCCGCTTCTCATCAGTATCATAGGGGAGCAAAGAGCTCCACTACATAAGATAATTTCTTTGTTTGCAAAAGCGGTAAAATTCTTCCCTTTTTTTTGAAATTCAATTCCTATAGCCTTCTTACCATCCATTATGACTTTATCCACAGTCACATTTAGTTGCGTTTCCAGATTTTTTCTTTTGAGGGCTGGATGAAGATAGGCTTTTGAGGCACTGCATCGGCTTGCTCCTAACATAGTATGTTCATATCGTGAAACCCCTTCTTGGTATTTTCCATTAAAATCTTCCGTAAAAGGATGGCCTGCTTGTTGGCCCGCCTCAATGAACTTATCTAGCAGTAAATCATCCGTTCTTTTTGCCCTCGTAACCGAAAGAGGTCCATCAAAACCATGATATTCGGAGGAATTTTCACCTTGAAAAGATTCTGATTTTTTAAAATATGGCAGTACATCCTCGTAAGACCAACCAGAATTACCTAACTGCCCCCAAAGATTATAATCAAATGCATGACCTCTAATATATATCATTCCATTGATCGATGATGAGCCTCCCCATCCTTTGCCCCTAGGCCAATACATTTTCCTATTAGACAATCCTTCCTGTGCTTGCGTTTCGTATGCATAGTTATACTTATTTGCTCCTGAAACTAGCTGCGAGTAACCTGAAGGCATATTTATAAATAGACTTTTATCTTTGCCACCACTCTCCATTAATAAAACATTATTTTTTGTGTTTTCTGTAAGTCTGTTTGCCAATACACAACCTGCACTGCCTGCTCCAACAATTATATAATCTGGGTAATTTTGGTCGCTACTTTTCATTTTATAAAGTAAAAGCAACCATTCGATTATGAAATTCAGTTATATAACTTGGACTAGATGCCAAATCACCTTCTACCTTTTCATATGGATCAGGATCTCTTTTTGGTGGATTTTCTGAGTATTCTTTGATTAATTCAGGCGTATAAAAAATGTAGGCACTTTTCAATGCAGAAGCATAACTTGCCTGAATTTTCACATCAGCACTTTCATACTGACCTAGATTTACTTGAGCTGATTTTCCATCAATCAAAATATGGTAGTAAACAAAACCATTCTCATCCGAGATTTCTGTGGGAGATTCTGCTAAAGCTTCAGAGACGCTAAATCTTTTACCTTCTTCTCCATTTTTACCTACTATATCTTTTAAAACAGAGTCAGCTTTTTTTATCCATTCTTTGCTCAAGAAAACTACTTTCGTCATTTGTATTATTTTTTAAATTTTGATCTTAGGTGGACGTGCTCTCACTGCTTCTTCATTTACATCCATCCCCCATCCTGGCTTCTGATTTAAAACGAGTTCACCATTTTCAATACATAATGGCTCAGTAAAGAATTCTGACATCCATGGAACCTCATCAATATCTATTTCCATCAATTGAAGGTTTGGAATAACTGCCGAAAAATGTCCATGCATCATCGTACAAAGATGCGACGTATAGTTATGAGGAGAAACATTTAAATCAAATACATCAGCAAGTGATGCAATTTTCAAAGCTTCTGAGAATCCATTCCATGCAACATCCACCAGCGGAATATCCAGTGAATTATTCATAAAGAAATGTTTATAATTTTTAGCTGTGCATATGAACTCACTGCCCCCTATGGTGGTTGGTGATTTTTTTCTTATTTCGCTCATAACAACTGGATCGAATAAGTCAATTTCGAGCCACCTTAAATTTAACTCTCCAAGAGCTTCAGCGATTCTAGTTACTCCATTAGCCTTGAAATTTGAATTCAAATCTAAAATTAGATCAAATTCATTACCCACTGCATCTCGTAAGGAACTCATTTGGTCAACAATATAATTTAACATCTTAGGCTCAAGATTAAGCTCAGGACCCCCAGGATGAACTCCATAAGCAGGATAGAAAGATTTACCTCCCTCGTCATCAAAATAAATAATTTTTGTCTTTAAAGCTTTATATCCAGCCTCCCTAACTTCTATTGCATGATTTGTATAATCCTTTTGAGAACTTATTACTGGTTCATCTACTATTTTGGAATAAGGCGGAAAGCGATTGCTACCAAAGTGGGACCAATACAATGGTATTTTAGTCCTTATTGGACCTCCAAAAAGGCTATAAACAGGAACCCCGAGATCTTTTGCGGTTATATCAACAAGACAATTCTGAATTGCACCAATAGCCTGATGGTTTAAACCTGCTTGTGATTGTCTAATGCCTGTAATTAAGTCATTATTTATTTTCTCTATCTCTCTAGGATCATTTCCGATCAAGCTCTTCATCATTGCATGTATTAAGGAATCAAGCCCCATTCTTTTATTAAGCTCAAAACCCACAAATTCAGACCATCCAACGATATTTGAATCTGTTTCTATTTTTAAAAAGGATATTGATTGGAATCCCTGACCTGTTGCATCTGCATGCAGTGTTTCAAAACTTTTGATCTTCATTGATTCTAGTTACTAGATTGAACTAAATTTATTAATTTAAACGTTTGACTTAGCATTTTTTGAGAAGACTCAACTAAATTAAATCTTCCACCGGATCTTATCCATGCCTCTGTATTGTGGGTATTAGTGGTATAAATTAAATTGGCAATTAACTTGGGCATTAAGTCTTTCTCTTTATCCATTGATAGGTCCAATGCGATGTTGAACTTCAAGATTTCAATGTATTCATTTCCAATAGCAAGTTGAAGTTGTGTAAGTTGTTCGCTTTGGGAAAGACTGTCAACCGTTTCAAGAAAAAACTCACCTTGTTCGAAACTAGATATTTCTTCTGCTTTTTCTAAGACGTATGATTTCCAGATTTCAAAGGTATCAATTTTGCGATTTTTCATTAATTCCCTCAAAGCTTCACAAGAGGCAGAGGAGGCCAGAGAGAATTTTGTTGGAAAGTGTTTATAGAGAGTTTGAACATGGATTCCAGCTTCATCGGCGACATTCTGCATTGTTAGGTTTCTGTAGCCATTTTCGTTGAGAAGTCTATTACAAGTTTTTACTAATACCGCTCTGGTATTATTTCTTCTCTTTTCTCTGAGAGGATAAATTTTTTTTGTATTAACGATTTGTGTCATCTTTATAAACTTAACTATTAGGTATAGAAACTATATTAATATATCATATACTATTAGCAAAAATAATTAACATAAACTCTGTTTCTAATTTTTAACACTGGGGAAAAAAAATGAATAAAGTAATCAAAATCTTTTACATGTTGTTATTAGGAACAACAGTAAGCTTTTTTCAGGCAGATGAATCTAATGAAGAATCTGCAGAAGAATCAATTGATGAAGTTATAGTAACAGCAACCTATAGAGAAACGAATCTTATGGATACTGCTGTATCTATGACCGTCATTTCCGATGATCTGGCTGAGAATATGGGCGCTCAAAGTATGGAAGGCCTCCATACAGCAGTTCCAGGTTTAACAATGACTGGTAGCTCAAATGGCACAAATAGATATTCTATAAGAGGGATTTCATCTCAATCTGGAGAGAATGTATATCAATTAACTGGAGCATCTGTAGGCGTGTATATTGATAATGTGCCTGTTACTTCAGCAATGGGACCAAATAGGCAATCTAACGGAGTGCTTTTTGATATTAATAGAGTAGAGGTTCTTAAAGGGCCGCAGGGAACTCTATTTGGAGAAGGATCTCAAGGAGGAACTATAAGATTTATCTATAATCAGCCTGATTTATCTGGACTTGATTATGCTTATAATACATCTATTGCTTCAATGGATGAGGCTGATGATCTGGCCGCAAGAATTGATTTTATGGTTAATATGCCTTTAAATGATAATTCCGCAATTCGCTTAGTTGGTTGGTCTTCGGCAACGCCAGGATTCATCGATAATTTTAATCCTGTTGAGGATGATATAAATTCTGCAGAATCAAATGGATTAAGAGCTACACTACTTTATGAGGTAGATGAAACTTTGTCATTAACTGCGACTTATCACCATTCTTCACAAGAATCTGATGGAGCTGAGAGTACAACTGAGGCGTTTGTTTCTAATGCCGTTAGATATCCTGGTGTCACACCAATGTCTGAAGATGCAACTGATATTTTTAGTTTAGTGATAGAAAAAGATTTAGGTTGGGCAGAATTTACATCAATTTCATCTTATACAGATCGTGAACTAAATGAAATCCAAGAAGGACCTGCATCAACTCTTGCAGTATTTGATTTTTATTATAACGGGTCAGGAGAACCTGGAACTTCAGATCATCCTTACTGTGCTGCAGGAGCTGCTTTTGGCCTATGCCCAGGGTTTCCAGGACTTTATAATCTTACTTTAGGAGCAGGGACAACGATAGGTGATGGATATAATCTGCAAGCTGCCAATAGTTACAACGACTATATAAGTGAAAGAAAAACTCAAGAATTTAGACTAGTTTCCCCTGCTGATGAACGCTTGAGATGGACAGTAGGTGCTTTCTGGAAAGATAGTGAAGAAGATATCAAATCGCAACAAAAGGCAGCTTACTACCCTGATAGAGAAGCTGTAGTCAAGCCTTTAATGGACCCTTTATGGGTGGTTCCAGCAAATACTCATGTTGACTCCTTAGAAGAAACA
The DNA here is from genome assembly GCA_902604855.1 of uncultured SAR86 cluster bacterium. Taxonomy (GTDB): domain Bacteria; phylum Pseudomonadota; class Gammaproteobacteria; order Magnimaribacterales; family Magnimaribacteraceae; genus Magnimaribacter. The sequence goes on from CACLAF010000004.1 coordinate 94,207, forward strand.
GCCTTTTTTGGTGAATTGAGTTACAACATTATAGAAAACCTGGAGGCAACAGTAGGGTTTAGGACTTCTGATCTAGAGCAATCTTTTACAACATCGACAGTGGGTACAGATGATTCTCCAACTTCAGAAAAGTTTGTACTATCTTGGACAGCTTCTGATGATTTGTTGATTTACGGAAGTTACGCAAGTGGTTTCAGAATAGGAAACTTTGATAATGGACTGCTAAATTCAATTCAGCAATACGAAGGCTTTGCCGGCACTGGACCGACAACTGATGCTTTGAGGCAGTCCTTACTTTTTGAAGGTGATGAACTTGAAAATGTCGAGCTAGGAGTTAAAACTACTTTGATGGATGGAATGGTTATGATTCAAGCTTCAGTTTATCAAATGGATTGGAATGATATGATTCAATTAGTGGCCAATCCCTTAAATCCTGGTCAGTTCTATAATGATAATAGTGGTGGAGCTGAAATAGATGGCGCTGAACTGGATATAACAGCCTATGTTACTGATCGTCTGACTATGAGATTGGCTGCTGACTATAATGATTCTGAAGTTTTATCAGCTGATGGAACATCCGTTACCGAATTAGTTTATGCTCCAGATGAAAGTTTTTATGTCTCCATGGATTATTCTTTCCCCACAGATAATTCTTGGTCAGTTGATATGCATCTAGATTTCTCCGAGGTTGCAGAGCAATATGGAGATGTAGCTAACACAGTGATTATCCCGAAATATAATTTATTAAATGGAAGAGTTACTCTTCGTAGCCCAGACCAGAAGTGGAGGGTTGCTATGTTCTCAACAAATATGGCCGGTAAAGAGATACAAAGAGGAAAGGATACTCTTGGGAATCTCTACTGGTTTAATCCAAAACAAATTGGTCTTGAGTTCGGTTATAATTTTTAGATAATTATATTTTATGTCGGAAGCTACAAAAAAGATGGATAAGAGAGAGCCGATAGTGGTTCCGCCTATAGATAATCTACTTTATGACACCAATCCTCCTGAAGTTATTTCAGATGAATTGAGGCCGGTGCTTGAAGATCTTGGTTTAGTTGATGTTTGCCATAAGCTTGCTAAAGAAGGATGGGCTGTTATTGAAGATGCTGCTTCGCCAGAATTTAACGAACGTCTTAGGAATGCAATTATAGACTCTGTGGACGGACTAGATACTGTAGCGGCATCTCCAGCTAAGGCTGCTGGGAAAAATATGAATCTTCGAGAAGATCCAGTATTTGGTGAAGCGGCTCTCAATCCAAAAATCTTAGCTGTTGCTGAATTTTCAGTTGGCAGAGGCTTCCTCTTTAGTCAAATGACAACTTCTGTGAAGTGTCAGGGAGCAAAAGGAATAGCATTGCACTGTGATAATAATTGGCTACCTGCCCCGTTTCCTGAGCATAATATGATAACGACTTTTTGTTGGGCTTGTGATGATTTCAACAAAGAGAATGGAGCAACTTCCGTCATCCCTGGTACGCAAATTCTCAAAAGACATCCTAATGAAGAAGAATCTAATGATCTTGGAGGTTCTGTTGCAATAGAGTGTTCAGCAGGGTCGATTGCACTTTGGGACGGTAATATTTGGCATGCTGCTTATGATCGAGATACCCCTGGCGCAAGAGTAGTAGCGCACATGAGTTATAGCCGTCTAGCAATGCGACCCGTAGAGGATTACTCGAATGAAGCTGATATGTTAATTGAAAGACATGGAGGCAGAATGGCGCAATTGTTGGGCAAGGAAGACGCACTTTTTGAATCTGAAGGGTTTGGATATACACAGATGATTCCTACATTCAATAACGCTAAGCGTTAATAATAAAAAGCTATTTATTGCGCTTTAGATTTTTTACAGATAAAAATATGGAAATAAACGGACACTGTGACGAAAATTTTTCTTCAGTTATAAAAGTTTTTGAAGACAATTTTAAAAATCACGATGAAGTTGGCGCTTCTTTTGCTGCATCTGTAGAAGGAGAGATGGTTGTGGATATATGGGCCGGTCATCTTGAAAGAGAAAAAATTAATCCCTGGAATTCAGACACAATAGTCTCGACTGCGTCTATTACAAAAACTATGGCAGCCATAAGTGCTTTAATATTAGCTGATAAGGGTGAGTTGGACCTTGATGCACCAGTAATAGATTATTGGCCTGAATTCGCGGTCAATGGCAAAGAACATGTCTTAGTGAAACATTTTTTATGCCATTCAGCAGGCTTACCAGGCCTGAGCAAACAGTATAAATTAAAAGAGATGATGGATTGGGATTTGATGTGTTCTGATTTAGCCAGTCAGAAGTTGTGGTGGAATGCTGGAGAAAAATGCGGCTATCACACTATGACTTCGGGTTTTCTTATAGGAGAGGTTATCAGAAGAGTATCTGGAAAGACTGTGGGAGCTTATTTCAATGACGAAGTTTCTTCAAAACTAGATGCTGAATTCTATATAGGAACTCCTGAAGAGCATCATCATAGAGTAGGGAACATGATTCCACCGCATGCAGGCGAAATGGAATCCATCGAAGAGTTGAATCATCATTTAGATTTTACCCCTGGCTCTGTAAATATGAGGGTAATGGAAAATTATGACTTTGAAGAGGACCATCAAGCAATCATGGCCACACCAGAATGGTGGAAGGCGGAAATTCCAGCAGGTAATGGAATGAGTAATGCTCGTGGAGTAGTTAGAGCTCAAACAGCTATAGCAAATAAAGGTAAAGCTTTTGGAGTACAACTTATTTCAGAGGAAACTTGCAAAAGAGCAAATGAAGTACAAATTTCTGGTATAGATGAATTGATTGGTATTCCTATGACTTATTGCATGGGCTATGCTCAAAGAGATGAACCTTTCGGTGTTTTTGGAGATCCAAAGACTACTATCCATTGGGGTGGTAATGGGGGATCCTCAGTCGTCATTGATATAGAAGCTAAACTGTGTTTTTCATATGTCATGAATCGAATGTCTGGCCAAATGTTAGGCGATAAACGTGCGAATAATCTCGGATATGCCTTATACGAAGGTTTAAATCCTAATTAAAGGACATGGGCAATCAAGTTTATACCGAAGAAAAACTTAAAGAGGTAAGAAGGAAATATCTCGAGGAAAGAGATAAACGACTGAGACCAGATGCTAATCAACAATGGCATGAAACATCAGGTGATTTTTCTTATTTTGTAGAAGATCCCTACGTAGAGCACAAAGAATCTAGAGATGCTTTCAATAAAAAGCACCAAGTTGTAATAATAGGAGCTGGGTTTGGCGGCATGTTGGCAGCTGCCAGGCTTATTGAGGCAGGTTTTGATGATATTTTAATTATTGAGAAAGCAGGAGGTTTTGGTGGAACTTGGTATTGGAATCGATATCCTGGAGCTTATTGTGATGTCGAATCATATGTATATTTGCCTATGCTTGAGGAGACGGGCTTTATTCCAAAAGAGAAATACACAAATGCGACAGAATGTCTGGAATATTGCAATATCTTAGCTAGAAAATATGGATTGTTTGAAAAAACAATTTTCCAAACAGAAGTTGTTTCAAATCAATGGAAAGAAGAGACGAAAGAATGGTTAGTAGAAACAGATAGGCAAGATAAAATTTCAGCACAGTATGTTGTCCATTCCAATGGTCCTTTAAATAGACCTAAACTTCCGGGAATTAAGGGCATAAATGATTTTCGTGGTCATACATTTCACACAAGCAGATGGGATTATGAATACACTGGAGGAAGCCATTCAGGCGACCTATCTAATCTAAAAGATAAATGCGTAGCAGTAATTGGAACTGGTGCAACAGCCATTCAATGTATACCTCATATTGGTTCCTCAGCTAAAGAACTCTATGTATTTCAGCGAACTCCTTCAGCAGTGGATATAAGAAACAATAGTTTGACCGATGTTAACTGGCTTCAAAATCAGGAACCGGGATGGCAAGCAAAGAGAAGAAGAAATTATGAATCGATTATTAGTGGTTTACCTGTAGAAGAGGATCTTGTAGATGATGGATGGACAGAAGCTTTCAAAGATCTATTTGCATTTATGCAAGATAGTGAACTTTTGAAATCAGGTGCTGATGGTATAGGCAAGGCTATGGAAATTGCAGATCTAAAGAAGATGGAAAAAATAAGAAAGCTTGCTTCCGATCTGTTGGAAGATCAAGAAACAGCTGAAAATCTAAAACCTTACTATAGATGGCTTTGTAAAAGACCTTGTTTCAATGATGACTACTTAAAAACATATAATTTACCCAACGCTCATCTAGTAGATACAAATGGTAAGGGAGTAGATGAGATCACCCCAAAAGGAATAGTTGCAAATGGAATTGAATATAAAGTTGATTGTATTGTTTTTGCTACTGGCTTCGAAGTGGGTACTGATTACACGCGAAGGGCAGGCTACGATATTTTTGGTAGAGATGGGCTGCCGATAGAAGATAAATTCAGTATGACAAAAGGCTATGAGTCACTGTTTGGTTTGCACGCAAAAGAATTCCCTAATGCATTCTTTTTTGGAATTGGACAAACAGGTTTCTCCTCTACCTATACATACGCTCTAGACGAACAGGCAATTCACTTAGCTTATATATTAAAAAAGGCGGAAGAAAGGGGAGCAGTAACAATAGAACCGAACCAAGAATCTATAGACGAATGGGTCCGAACAATAATTGAGAAAGCACGTATTTCTAAGGAATTCCAAGAACAATGTACGCCTGGGTATTACAATTTAGAGGGTGCTGTCAACCAATTACCACAAAATAATACTTATGGTGGGGGTCCTATAGAATTTTTTGATCTTATGGAAGAGTGGAGAAGTGAAGGAAGCCTCAAAGGACTTGAACTCAAATAATCAATTTAATTATAAATTTTCCTGTAATTAAGAAGTTTGGTCACTTAATCAATAGAATGAACAAGATTTACTAGCAGTACCAGAAGATGAAATGCTTTTTTGTTGCAATGCTATAGGTTTTAAATACCACAGAATCTATAAATGAATTAAGAACTAACAGGAGACCAATAGATACTCGGGCTAATTTTTTAAATAAATAGTCTACTAAGCTGAATGTCTGAGCACCTGACCTGCACGAGCGCTAGTTGGTTCTCCATCAAGGACATTAACTTGGCCATTTACAATCGTTGCCTTGAAGCCCCGAGACTTCTGAATGTATCTTGGTGCTTCTCCAGGGAAATCATTCACTAATACAGGTTGTAACTCTGTCACCTCTTCTGGCCTAAAGACATTAATATCTGCTTTCATCCCTGCTTTTAGAGTACCTCGATCTTTCAGGCCAATCACTGCAGCCGGATCAGCTGTCATTCTCTTGATGGCTTGTGGAAGTGTAAATACACCAGTCTTGCGAACATAATGAGAAAGTATGAAACTTGCCCATCCACCATCCATAATTTGAGAAACATGCGCTCCTACATCACCAAGTCCAGGTATTAGATTTTCACTAGAGAAGAGATCTCCTTGCTCTTTGAGATTGGTACCAAACATGCGCCAGTTGAAAAGACCACGACCTTGACTATCTCTTGTTAGCCGTAAAAAAGTTTCAGACCAGTGCTCAGAAGCAGATTTTGATAATTCGATCAGATTTTGTGCAGAGTTGTGATCGGGTATATCTTCTGAGCCAAGGAAATAGACTTTTTGTAAAGGAATCTGGCAAGATTTCGGTTCCCGAGCTTCTGCTACTAATGCCTCACAAAAGGTTTCATCATTGATGGCTTTTAATCTACCCTCAAAGTCTTTTTCTCGTAACACATCCCATGTTAGTCCTTGAATAGGCAGCCCAGCTTGGAGACCGAACATATAACCAGATCCACGTGTATGACTGGTACCGGTGATACTGCGCCCCTCTGTATTCATTTCATCAAGATTCATTGCAGCCTTAGTTCCCGATCCTTCTTCTCCTGAACAACCATAGCTAAATAAGACTCTACTACCTTCGGTCTCAGCCACTGACTTCATTACTTCAGCATCTGCACCAACAAGCTGCATTAAGCCATCTCGAGGTCCGACAACCTTTGCAATTTCAACAAGCTCAGAACATTCTGCAAAGGTTCCTGGAATTGAACGGCCATCCGGAGCTTTGTGCGGTTCGTAACGATTAGTTGAAAATCCAACGGCACCATCTTCTATTGCCTTTTCTACAATGTCAGCCATCTGTTGCTTTTCAGCTTCAGTTGCTTGCTCATCAAACGATCGATCGCCCATGACGTAATAGCGAACAGCACAATGACCAACGAGACCTGCAACATTCAGAGAAGGTTTAAGTTCTTCCAACATATCGAGGTATTGACCATAGTGCTCCCAATTCCAAGGAAGTCCGGAGAGAATGGCTTGCTTAGGAATATCCTCTACCGTTTCCATCATACCAGCAAGAATTTCTACATCATCAGGTTTACAAGGAGCAAAAGTGAGTCCACAGTTTCCAATCAAAGCCGTGGTAACACCATGCCAACAAATAGGAGTCATTTGAGGATCCCAGCCAATTTGGGCATCCAGGTGAGTATGGATATCAACAAAGCCAGGGGAAACTGTCATACCTTCAGCATCAATAATCTCAGCTGCCTCTCCATTTACTTCCCCAATTTCAGTTATAAGTCCATCTTTGATTGCGATGTCTCCAGAATAAGCATCTGAGCCAGTTCCATCTATGATATTTCCATTTTTTATTATTAGATCATGTTGCATAATTTACCCCTTCAAAACGTAGTATATACAAAGAAAGTAAACTCACTCCAGCAAAAAAAAGGGTAAAAAACTAACTTTTTTAAAAAGTTAATCATCATAATGAATGGGCTAGACAGGATTTGAACCTGTGACCTTCTGCTCCGGAGGCAGACGCTCTATCCTAGCTGAGCTACTAGCCCAAAATAGATTATATATCTATCTCAATATCTATTTTATTAATACACCAGCCCTGATATTATGCCCCTTCTTTTAGTCGTGGAGTAAATATGGCAAGTAATTCTTGGCAATCAATTAATTGGAAGGACCCTTTTTTGCTTGAGCAGCAGCTCTCTGATGACCAAAGAATGGTGAGAGATACTGCAAATCAGTTCGCTCAAGAAAAACTTTTGCCAAGAGTGAGAGATGCTTTTAGAAGCGAGGAAACTGATCCTGGAATATTTAAAGAAATGGGCTCTGTAGGCTTATTGGGTTCAACTATACAAGGCTATGATTGCCCGGGTGTTGATTATATGAGTTATGGGCTAATTGCGAGGGAGATCGAAAGAGTTGATTCTGGCTATAGATCTATGATGAGCGTTCAATCCTCTTTAGTTATGTATCCAATTTATGCTTTTGGCTCTGAAGAACAAAGAGAGATATATCTACCATCCTTAGCCAAAGGTGAAAAGATTGGTTGCTTTGGTTTGACAGAACCAGACTATGGATCAGATGCTGGCGGTTTAATAACAAGAGCAAAGAGTGTCGATGGTGGATACTCATTAAGTGGTGCAAAAATGTGGATATCAAATAGTCCTATAGCAGACGTTTTTGTTGTTTGGGCCAAGAATGATGAGGGAAAAATAAAAGGATTTATTCTTGAAAAAGGAATGGAAGGACTTAGTGCCCCAAAGATAGAAGGAAAATTAGCATTGAGGGCCTCTGTTACCGGTCAGATAGTTATGGATGAAGTATTTGTTGAAGAGAGTCAGATGCTTCCAAACATTGAAGGTCTCAAAGGACCATTCAGTTGCTTAAATAATGCAAGATACGGAATCGCTTGGGGAGCTCTAGGTGCAGCCGAAACCTGCTGGTATACTGCTCGGGATTACGTAATGGATAGAAAACAATTTGATAGGCCTCTTGGCTCTAATCAAATTATTCAATTAAAGTTAGCTGATATGCAGACTGACATAAGTATTGGATTACAAGGATGCTATCGCGCAGGCCAGTTAATGAATGACAACAATATCTCTCCTGAATTAATTTCACTTATTAAACGGAACTCAACCGGCAAAGCACTTGAGATAGCTAGAAAATCTAGAGATATGCTTGGAGGAAATGGAATATCAGATGAGTATCCAATTATGAGGCATATGGTAAATTTAGAAGTTGTAAATACTTACGAGGGAACTAGCGATATACACGCCTTAATCTTGGGACGCACACAAACAGATATACCTGCGTTTTAGTCCTATTTTTCAAGACTACCAAGTTTTATTGTTTTATAATGCAGCCCGCTCGATCTTCAGAAATCTATAATATATGAAATATTCAAAATTCTTCTTGATACTTACAATCGGTTTTGTGTTGAGCCTTAGTGCCTCAGAAGCAAAAAAGGCAATTGAAATGAGGATTGCTCCTGTAGGATCTATTTGCTTAGAAGGACAGGACTGCGGCTCGGCTGCTCCTGCAGCTTCTCAAGCAATGGCTCCTGTAAATGATTTGCCCAAAATTGAGCTATCTGAAGGATCAGAACATATTATCAAAATGTTAAATTCAGGTGTCGATGGAACTATGGTTTTTGAACCTGCTGTGATCAAAGTCTCTGTAGGCGACACAATTCACTTTAAAGCTACTGATCTTTCTCATAACTCTGCTTCTATGTCTGGGATGATTCCTACTGGAGCTGATAGTTGGGCTGGCGCTCTGAGTCAGGATATTTCAGTGAAACTAAATGAAGAAGGAATTTATGTGTACCAGTGCGATCCTCACGTAATGATGGCTATGGTCGGTGTTATACAAGTTGGTGAAGCTGTTAACATGGCAGAAGTAAAAGAGGCGGCTTCCAATCAAAAAGCAACTTTTATTATGAATGGTACGAGACTAGAGCAATATCTTTCTCAGCTTTAGATAGTTTTCAGCAAGGTAGGTAATTCTCTCCAATCAGAAAAACTAGGCACCTGAATATCTAATTCTAACTCTCCTTCATTTTCATTGAACCATATAGGCTTGCAGCCAAAATCGTAACTAGCCTGCACATCATTGATTGGATGGTCTCCAATATGGCATATTTCTTTAGCTTCCAGACCTGTAGCTTCTAGTGCTGCTTCAAACATTTCTGGATTGGGTTTATGAGTATTTAGCTCTGCCGGAGAAAGGATGTAGTCAAAATAATCTGATATCCCGATCATATCAAGGTCAGCATTTCCATTTGTTATGACTCCTAGAGAGTAGTCATCTTTTAATATATCCAGAGTTGAGATCACATGATCATAGAAAGTTACATTATTTCGTCCTTCAAAGAATATTTTGAATGCTCCTTCAGCCATGCTTTGCGATTCATCATTGTTATATCCAGATCTTATGCTGGCATCATAGAATATCTTGAGTCTAAGTTCAGATAATCTATTAATTAAACTCGGATCAGTTCTTAAAAGTTTATCTCTTATCTCTATACTCACTTCTTTAGTTAGGGAGTTTAGGACCCCTGGATAATTATCCTTAATCCAATTCCTAGAATTTTTTTCAGCCTCCATAATAGTCGGCATAAGAGGCCAAAAAGTATCATCTAGATCAAAAGATATTGATTTAATTGTCATTCTTAGCTCCTTTTTTTGCTCGTGGGTGGGCTTTGTCATAAACCTTAGAGAGATGTTGAAAGTCCAATTTTGTATATATTTGTGTAGTACCGATATCTGAATGGCCGAGCATTTCTTGAACTGCCCTCAAGTCTCCACTTGATTCGAGTACATGACTTGCAAAAGAATGTCTTAACATGTGAGGATTAATTCCTGGAAGACCCCTTTGAAGACATAATTTTTCAAGTCTAAGTTGAATAGACCTTGCAGAAATACGGCTTCCCTTATTATTTAGAAATAATGCATTCGTCTGAGTCTCTTTAGATTCTAATAATTCATTTCTATAAATAATCCAATCTCTTAATGACTGAATAGCTTTTGTTCCAACTGGAACCATACGAGTTTTATTTCCTTTTCCAGTTACCACACATGTTCTTTCCTTAAGATCAACTTCTTCAAGGTCTAACTTACATATTTCCGACAACCGTAATCCAGAAGAATATAAAAGCTCTGCGATTGCTTTATCTCTTATTTCTATCATTCCTTTTGGTTTAAAGTCTAAAAGTCTCTGAACTAAATCAGCATCCATTGCCTTAGGAAGAAGCTGAGCCGATTTAGGTGAAACGATATTTTTTGCAGGATTCAACTTAATTTTTCCTTCAGTAAGCAAATGTTCATGAAAAGTTCTACATGAAGACAATAATCTTTGAATGCTCCTAGGGCTTAAACCTCTTCGCCTTTCGCTATTGATAAAAGTTCTTATGTCATGTTCATTTACATTTTTCCAATCTTGTCTGTCATTAGTGGAAAGATATTCAGATAGCTTTTCTAAATCTCTTTGATAACCTTTAAGGGTGTGCGGTGAATATTGTTTTACCGATTCTAAGTATGATAGAAAAACTTTTATTTCAGCAACAAGCATTTAAAAATTGTTTCTATCGATAAGTTTGGATAGGGTTTCTGCAACAAACTCTAGAAATAAAGAATCATTTTCTTTTGAATATGTATCTTCATTTTTAGAACCCAATGCAAGCATTCCAGGGCAATCAGTATTTTTAATGGGCACTAAAACACAATCTTTAATTTTTGTTTTTTTTTCAAAAATATAGTCCGATTCTTTTTTATCCAAGGTACCACAATATATGTCCGAAGCATTATATTTTTTTCCTATTTGTTTATGTGCTTGTTTGGCATCAAGAACTCTGCCTCTAGGTAAGTTAGGATTTTCTTTAAAGAAAACGACTTTACAGGCGTCAGCTTGAAATTTTTTTGAGAAAGAATTTTCCGTTGTTGCGATTACATCTGTTAAGTTTTTGCACACAATTAAATCTAAGATAAGTTCTTTAGTTTTTTCGAAAATACCTTCATTTGCTTTAGCTATTTCAAGCAATTCAAGTAAGTTTCCAGAGGTTGATTCGTAGTTCTTTCTAAGAACTTCAACTTGTTTTTGAATCAAAGAAACTGCTCCGCCAGTTTTATGAACTATCTCTATTGAATCTAATATATGGGAATTGCTCGAAAGGAAATCAGGGTTTAGGACTAGAAATTCTTCTACTTGTTTTGCATCAATGGATTTTTTTGACATTAAATTTTGATTTCTATTTCTTCTAAAAAAGTTGCAGAACCTTCAGCATATATTTTTCTTGATCCTATCTTGTAGTCTACCAAAATGCTTCCTTGTTTGAAGTTTACCTTTACCGGAGATGACATCGCTTTATTTAATATGCCTATTACAGCAGCGGCGCAAGCCCCGCTGCCGCATGCCAAGGTCTCTCCAACACCTCTTTCGTAAACTTTTAGATTGATCTCATTATCATTAACTTTATTTGCTAAACCAAAGTTAACCCCATCGGGAAATAATTTATTAGTCTGTAGCTTTTCACCCATAACAGTGATATCTATTTTAGAACCTCTATCTTCAAATGTTACTCCGTGAGGATTGCCAAGTTCTATACAGTCTAGAAATAACTCTTGCCCTCCAATATCTAATGTAACCTGATTGATTTCTTCTAAAAACTCGAAAGAAGCCGAAAATTTATCTTCACTCAATGACTCTAGGTACCAGATACCTCCATCAGTATTAACTTTGACTTTTTTTGAAGCACATAAAGAGTAATCTTCTATAAATTTAGAAACACACCTTGCGCCATTGATGCAATTTGACGCAATAGAACCATCATTGTTAAATATTTTTGCATCGAAATCATTTTTAGGCTCTTTTGGAGGCAATACCATTATCAGTTGATCAAAATCTATTTTGTGTTTTTGATATATCTTAAGTACATCTTCTGAGTTGATAGAAATATCATTTCTTAAAGAATCAATAATGGCAATGATATTCCCAAGTCCTGAGTAAATGTATAAGTCTATTGGCATGACTGATTATGATTCTAAAGCTATGAGATCTTCAAATGTTTCTTTTCTTCTTATCACTTCAATTTCACCATCCATGACAAGTAACTCCATAGGCTTAAGTCTAGAGTTATAGTTTGAACTCATAACAGAACCATAGGCACCTACATCCATGAAAGCAACAAAGTCATTTGGTAAAATTTTCAGATTCCGGTCTTTGGCTAGTATATCGCCAGTCTCACAAACTGGACCTGCTAAATCGTAAGTATCAGATGATATTTCTTTATTTTCTAATTCTTTTACCTCATGCCAGGCTTCATATAAAGAGGGCCTAATCAAATCATTCATACCAGCATCAATAATTGCAAATTTTTTCCCACCTGCATTTTTTATGTACTCTATCCTTGTGACAAGAATACCAGATGAACCAATTATAGATCTACCAGGTTCTAGTATTAACTTATACTCCTTACCTTCTAATCTATTTTTTACTCCTGCCATTAAAATTCCTGGATCTCCTTCTTCTTCGTCTTTGTATCGGATACCAAGGCCACCACCAATATCTAAAAATTTAATGGTATGCCCATTTAATGAAAGATTATTCGCAATTTCACTTATTACATCTAAACTTTTCAGAATTAGATTTTCATCAGAAATCTGAGAGCCTATGTGACAAGCGACAGAAGTTATATTTACGAGTTTATTCTCTCTCGCTTCGTCTGATATTTTATTGACTGCTTCACTATCTAAACCAAATTTTGAAGTTCTTGATCCTGTTTCAATATATTTATGAGAGCCAATGGCTATATCGGGGTTAACTCTTAAAGCACAATTTACAGATTTATTAAGTTGTTCAGAAATTTTTGCTATTCTCTCGAATTCACCATATGACTCTATATTAATAGAGAGGATATCGTTTTCTATTGCTAATTTTATTTCCTCATATGACTTCGCTACGCCAGAAAAAACAATTTTGTTCTTATCTGCACCGGCCGTCAGACAACGTTTGAGCTCATTTCCAGAAACTACATCAAATCCAGAACCAAGTTCAGATAATAATTTTAGAATGTGAAGATTAGAATTCGCTTTTACTGCATAACAAATCAGATCATTGTTGCCTAGTTCATTTTTGTACTTCTCAAAGTTATTTTTAATTTGCTCTGCAGAATAGATAAATAAGGGAGAGCCATATTCTCTTGCTAAATTAATAACAGGAATATTTTCAATACAAAGTTGTCCTTCAATATCTTTCATAGTATGAAAAAAAAGTTTCAGGATTGTCTGGCAACCTTAAAGGAACTTTATTGCCACAGGAAGACAAGTTAAAAATAAACGACAATAGTAAGATTCTCATGCAAATATTCATGATTGCTTCCTGATTAATTCTTTCTTGGCTATTTTTATTTCTTTTTTAACTTGCGAGGGCGCCGTACCACCTACTTGTTGTCTGGATAATATTGTTTTCTGAGGATTCAGGTAATTTGTAATGTCCTCGTTTATTATTTTAGAAAATTTTCTTAACTCAGAAATTTCCAATTCAAAGATTTGAACCTTCTTCTTTTCTGCATGTGCAACAATCTTACCCACTATTTCATGCGCCTTCCTAAATGCAATACCTTTTTCAACTAAATAGTCTGCTAAATCGGTAGCAGTTATTTGACCAGTAAAACAATCACTCTTCATTTTTTCAATATTAGGTTCCATCCCTTCAATTATTAGTGACAGTAATTCAAGACTATCTTTAGTGAAATCTAAACTACTAAAAATGTATTCCTTATCGTCTTGCAAATCCCTGTTATAAGTTAATGGAAGATTTTTCATCAATGACAGAAGCCCCATAAGATTAGCGATTGTTTTGGAGGCACCTCCTCTAATTAGTTCTGCCATATCAGGATTCTTTTTTTGAGGCATTATCGAAGAGCCCGTACACACTTCATCAGATAAATGGATATAACTAAATTGGCTTGAAGACCAAATTATTATCTCCTCACAAATTCTTGAAAGATGGATTCCTAGTATTGATAAAGAAGAAGCTAACTCCAGAACAAAGTCTCTGTCACTCACTGCATCCATAGAATTTCTACTTATCTTTTCAAAGCCCAGCTTCTTAGCAAGAAATTTCCTATCTATATTGAATCTTGTTCCAGATATTGCTGCTGAACCTAATGGCATGACATCCATTCTTTTTTTTACATCTTCTAACCTCGAATAATCTCTAGACAGCATTTCGAACCAGGCCATTAGGTGATGCCCAAAAGTCACAGGCTGTGCAATTTGAAGATGAGTTAGACCGGGCATTATAGTATCGGTATTTTCGTCAGCTTTTTTTAATAAAGATTTTTGAAGCAAGATAGTTAAGTTTAGAATCTCGTCTATTTGGTTCTTCAGAAATAGCCTTAAATCTGTTGCTACTTGATCATTTCTAGATCTGCCAGTATGAATTTTTTTTGCGGCTGTACCAGCAATTTTTACAAGCCTTGCCTCAATATTCATATGAACATCCTCTAGGCTTGGATCCCAATTAAATTTATCATGCTTTATCTCATCTAAAATCTTATTGAGACCTTTTTTTATTTTTTTTAGTTCAGAGGAATTTATTAAATTCGCCACATTTAGTATCTCGGCATATGCAATTGAACCTTGGATATCGACTTCAAAGAGTCTTTTATCTATATCAATAGATGCAGAAAATGACTGAGCGAGATCGTCAGTCCCAGATTCAAATCTACCTCCCCATAGAGGATTTATTTCTTTTTCTTTTTTTGCCATAACATTATTTTTTCAGTTTACTAACTGTGCATCAACTATATGCAATGCTTAGTATAAAGCGGAGAAAACTCCAAAACTAAACATTTTGGAGATTTATCTTTGAATAATCAGATTAGTATTTATATATTTCTGACTTGAAAGGCCCCTCTTCGGGTACATTGATGTATTCGGCTTGATCAGAAGATAGTTTAGTCATGACTCCGCCAAATCCTTCTACCATATAAGAAGCTACTTCTTCATCTAATTTCTTAGGTAATACTTCAACCCGGATAAGCTCTTGTTTCTTATCTTCATCATTAATTTGAGCAAATTTCTTCTCGTATAGATACATTTGAGCAAGTACTTGATTTGCAAAAGAACCATCCATGATCCTTGACGGGTGACCTGTTGCATTGCCAAGGTTAACAAGTCGTCCTTCTGAGAGAAGAATAATGTAATCTTCGCTATCCATATCGGGTGTTTCTCCAGCTTTAGTGTCTCTAAAGATCTTATGAACTTGCGGTTTTACCTCTTCCCACTGCCATTCATCACGCATGTACTGTGTATCTATCTCTGTATCAAAATGACCAATATTGCAAACCACTGCTCCATTTTTCAAAGCTTTAAGCATATATTTATCACAAACTTTGTAGTTACCAGTTGTTGTGACAATTAGATCGGTATCCTCCATTAGAGGCTTATTCATTGAATCTTCAGAGTCTTTATTAATTCCATCTATATAAGGTGAAACAACCTCATAACCATCCATACAAGCTTGCATGGCACAAATCGGATCTATTTCAGTGACTCTAACCACCATTCCTTCCTGTTTAAGACTTTGTGCAGATCCCTTACCTACATCTCCATATCCAATTACCAGGGCTTTTCTACCAGCGAGAAACATATCTGTTCCTCTTTTTATACCATCATTTAAGCTATGCCTTGTTCCATATTTATTGTCAGCCTTTGATTTAGTTACTGAGTCATTCACATTGATTGCCGGAACTTTCAGCTCGCCTTTTTCGATCATCTCATTAAGTCTTAAAACCCCAGTAGTTGTCTCTTCGGTTATGCCATGGATATTTTCGAGAATTTCAGGATATTTATCATGTGCCATGGAAGTAAGGTCACCTCCATCATCAAGAATCATGTTTGCATCCCAAGGTTTTCCATCAGATAAAATTGTTTGCTCTATACACCAGTTAAACTCTTCTTCGGTTTGACCTTTCCAAGCAAATACTGGCACACCTGATTCAGCTATCGCTGCCGCCGCATGATCTTGAGTAGAAAAAATGTTGCATCCAGACCATCTGACTTCTGCACCTAATGCGGTTAAAGTTTCTATCAAAACTGCCGTTTGTATAGTCATATGTATACAACCTAAAATCTTAGCTCCCTTAAGAGGTTGTTCTTTTCCATATCTTTCTCTTAATTTCATTAAGGCAGGCATCTCAGATTGGGCTATAACTATTTCCTTTCTTCCCCAATCTGCTAATTCCATATCAGCTACTTTGTAATCTTTATTACTCATAATATTTATCCTTTTAATGCTTCGACTTTATCTGTTTTTTCCCAAGTAAATGCTGCTTCTTCTCTTCCAAAGTGACCATAGGCCGCGGTAGATTGATAAATCGGCCTTTTAAGATCAAGCATATTGATCAATTGCATAGGCCTCAGGTCAAAATGTTCTCTGATCAGATCAGAGATTTTTTTTTCATCAATTTTAGATGTTCCAAATGTATTAACACTTATTGAAGTTGGTTCGGCAACGCCGATTGCATAGGATACCTGAATCTCGCATCTATCAGCCAATCCAGCAGCTACGATATTTTTTGCTACGTATCTTCCGGCATAAGCAGCAGATCTATCTACTTTAGAAGGATCCTTTCCTGAAAAAGCACCTCCTCCATGTCTTGCCATACCACCATAGGTATCAACGATGATTTTTCTACCAGTGAGTCCACAGTCTCCAACTGGACCGCCTATTTCAAACCTTCCTGTCGGATTGATGAAATATTTTGTATCTTCATTTAACCAATTAGAAGGAAGAATAGGTTTGATAATTTCTTCCATGATACCTTCCTTTAGGTCTTTTTGAGAAACGTCAGGATCATGTTGAGTTGATAATACAACAGCAGAAATAGATTGAGGTTTGCCATCCTCCCCGTAAACGAAACTTACTTGGCTTTTAGCATCTGGTCTTAGCCAGGATAATTTATTACTTTTTCTACTAAAAGCTTGTTGCTCAACAAGTCTGTGAGAGTAAGTAATTGGAGCTGGCATTAATACCTCTGTTTCATTTGTTGCATAGCCAAACATTAAGCCTTGGTCTCCAGCACCTTGTTCTAAATCCTCACCTTCACCTTCATTAACACCTTGAGCAATGTCTTGAGATTGCTTACCAATGGCATTAACTACTTTACATGTATTCCCATCACAACCAACATCAATACTGTCATAGCCTATATCGAGAATAACTTTTCTTGTGAGGGCTTCTAAGTCTGGTTCAGATCCACTTGTTATTTCCCCAGCGAGAACAACTAAGTTATCTTTTACTAGGGTTTCGCAGGCAACTCTTGATTCAGGATCATCTTTGAGCATTGCATCAAGTACAGCATCAGAAATTTGATCTGCCATTTTATCTGGATGTCCTTCTGAAACAGATTCAGAAGTAAATATTTTATATTCAGACATATTGTCTCCATTACCAAGGAGCGCGTATTTTACACAAAACTATTATTTTTAAAGAAAAAAACTGTCTTTTTATTAGTATTTCTATATACATAAAAAAACATTTCGGCGACAATAAGTTGCCCAAAAAAATGAGTAAAATTTCAAGCTCCCAATCAGCAAATGCCCTAAGAATTTTGGCATTAGACTCTGTGAAACAGGCGAATTCTGGCCATTCCGGTATGCCCATGGGTATGGCAGATATCGCTGAAGTGCTTTGGCAGAATCATTTAATACATAATCCTGGAAATCCTAACTGGTTTAATAGAGACAGATTTGTGTTGTCGAATGGCCATGGGTCTATGCTTATATACGGACTTTTGCATCTCACAGGTTATGATTTATCTATCCAAGACTTAAAAGATTTTAGACAGTTGCATTCAAAAACTGCTGGCCACCCGGAATTTGGAATAACACCAGGTGTAGAAACTACTACTGGACCATTAGGACAAGGTATTGCTAATGCAGTAGGAATGGCCATAGCTGAAAAAACTCTGGCATCTAAATTCAATACTGAAAAACATAAAATCATTGACCATATGACTTATGTATTTACTGGAGATGGTTGTTTAATGGAAGGTATATCTCATGAAGCTTGTTCTTTGGCTGGAACGCTCGGTCTTGGAAACTTAGTAATTTTATATGACGATAATGATATTTCTATAGATGGTAATGTAGAAGGATGGTTCACTGAGGATATACCAAAAAGGTTTGAATCCTATGGATGGAAAGTTATACCGAATATAAACGGACATAATTTCGAAGAAATAGATCAGGCTATCATTCAAGCAAAATCTAATGATGATAAACCTACTCTGATATGTTGTAAGACGGTAATTGGAAAAGGATCACCAAATATGTCAGGAACAGCGGCTGCCCATGGAGCCATTTTAGATCCTGATGAGATCGTATTAATTAGAAAAGAATTAAATTGGCCCAATGATCCTTTTGATATACCGCAAGAAGTTTATGAGGACTGGGATGCAAGAAATACAGGAAATCAGAAAGAGGAAGACTGGAATAAAATAGTTGAAGAATATGCTTCCGAAAATCCAGAATTATCAAGTGAATTAAAAAGATTGATTGCAGGTGATTTACCAGATCGAATCGAGGATACTATTTACACCTTCATTGGAGAAGTTCAAAAAGATCTACCCAAGATGGCTACAAGAGTTTCTTCTCAAAAAGTTTTAAATATTTTGGGCCCTCTAATACCAGAATTATTAGGTGGATCAGCAGACCTTACAGGCTCGAATAATACAAATTGGGAGGGAACTAAAGAAATAAGAGCAAATGACTTTTCTGGAAACTATATTAACTATGGTGTCAGAGAGTTCGGAATGACTGGTATTATGAATGGTTTAGTTTTGCATGGTGGTGTAAGAGCCTACGGGGGAACTTTTTTAACATTCTTAGATTATGCTAGAAACGCAGTAAGAATGGCTGCTTTAATGAAGATACAGACAATACTTGTTTATTCTCATGATTCAATAGGAGTTGGAGAAGATGGCCCTACTCATCAACCTGTTGAACATTTAACAAGCTTAAGGACTACTCCTAATCTAGAGACATGGAGGCCTTGCGATACTTCTGAGACAGCTATTTCGTGGTTAGCTGCTCTAGAAAATACAGATAAACCCACGGCACTAATATTATCTAGACAAGGGCTTCCAAACTTCGAAAGAAGTAAAGATCAGATTGATTCTATTAAGAAAGGTGCTTACATAATTTGGGAGCCTGAAGTAGAACCTGAACTAATTTTCATCGCTACTGGTTCAGAAGTAGAGCTTGCAATGTCGGTGGCTAAGGAAGTGAGAGACAGGACTTCAGTTAGGGTTGTTTCGATGCCCTGCACAGAAAGATTCGATTCTCAATCGGAAGATTACAAAGAATCTATTCTTGGTAAAGGGATTAAAAGAGTTACTATTGAGGCTTCACAATCTGATTGGTGGAGAAAATATGTTGGACTTGAAGGGGATGTCATAGGAATGGATTCCTTCGGTGAATCAGCTCCAGGAAATATACTTTTTGAGCATTTTGGATTTACGAAAGAACAAATTATTTCAAAACTCGGTCTGTAGAAATGCAATATAAAAGTCTTAATGAGGTAGACTTACGCAACAAGACTGTTTTATTACGATCAGATCTTAATACTCCCATTGAGAATGGTTTAGTTACTAATAATGAACGGATCCTCAGATCACTACCGACCCTAAATTTTATTATTGATGCTGGTGCTAGATTAGTAATCATGAGTCATTTAGGCAGGCCAGAAGAGAATGACAAATTTCAAGAGGAA
Source organism: uncultured SAR86 cluster bacterium (assembly GCA_902604855.1). Taxonomy (GTDB): domain Bacteria; phylum Pseudomonadota; class Gammaproteobacteria; order Magnimaribacterales; family Magnimaribacteraceae; genus Magnimaribacter. The sequence goes on from CACLAF010000004.1 coordinate 113,799, forward strand.
TTTTCTCTATTACCGGTCGTTAATGAAATGGAGAACTTATTAAACAAAAAAATTATGTTTTATAACTTAGGTGAGTTCGAAAAATTAGATAAAATCCCGAAAATTTCAGTTATTGAAAATACTCGATTTTGTATTGGTGAGAAGTCTAATGATATAGATTTATCAAAGAGATTGGCCGGATTAGGAGATTTAATTGTAATGGATGCATTTGCCACTTCACATAGAGCTCATGCCTCTACAGCGGGTGTAATAACTTTTTCTAATGATGCATGTGCAGGTTTATTGTTAGATGAGGAATTAAATGCTTTATCGAAAGTAAAAGAAAACTCGAAAAATTCAGTAGCAATTCTTGGCGGTGCAAAAATATCTACCAAACTTACTCTTATAGATTCCCTATCTAAATCCATGGATAAGATTATATTAGGAGGAGGAATAGCTAACACCCTCATAGCAGCAAAGGGCAATGAAGTTGGCAAGTCTTTAGTTGAAGAGTCCATGCTACCAGAAGCAGCAAAACTGTTAGGAAATCCTAAAATAATAGTTCCTCATCTCGTTATAGTTTCGGATAATCCTGACAAACCTGGCAGACTTACCTCTATAGATTCTATAGAAAAAAACGAAGCAATTTTTGATGTTTCACCTGAATCGTATGCCGATTTGGAGACAATTTTAGTGAATGCGGGAACTATTCTGTGGAATGGCCCGCTTGGATTCTTTGAAAAGGAAAATTTTGATAAGGGTACTATAAAAATAGCTAAAATGATTTGTTCCTCAAAGGGCTTTTCAGTTGCCGGAGGAGGCGATACCATCGCTGCTGCACAAAAGGCTGGAGTCTTGAGCAAACTGGATTATGTTTCTACAGCAGGTGGGGCATTCTTAGAATTTATGGAAGGAAAAAAACTTCCTGGAGTTGAGGCTTTGATAGATAAAGTAAATTAAACTTATAAGTGGAGAGAAAAATGAATTTTAATAGTTTAAGTGAAATGGCAAGTTACATAGTTTCAGATGGAAAAGGAATACTTGCTGCTGATGAAAGCAATCCTACGTGCACCAAACGATTTGATTCAATAGGAGTAGAGTCCACAGAGGATAATAGAAGAGACTATAGGGAGTTACTTTTTAGATCTGAGGGCATGAAAGGAAATATAGGAGGAGTAATATTATTTGATGAGACTATTCGTCAAAATGCCGCTGATGGTACTTCATTGGTAGATATTATAACTAGCCAAGGTTCCGTACCAGGTATCAAGGTTGATAAAGGTCTGCAACAAATAGGTGATACCGAGGAGAGTCTTACACAGGGACTAGAGGGTCTTGATGAAAGACTAAAAGAATACTATGAAATTGGTGCTAAGTTTACTAAGTGGAGAGCAGTTATTAATATTGGAGAAGGCATGCCCTCCTCTGGGGCTATTTCGGCTAATATGGAAGCTCTTGCTGAATATGCAAAAATTGTTCAAAACAATAATATGGTTCCAATGGTAGAGCCTGAAGTATTGATGGATGGAAACCATTCAATAGATGATTGTTTTGAGGCCACTTCCCGTTGCTTAGATACTTTATTTGCTTGCCTTTTGGATAAAGAAGTAGATATAGAAGGAACTATTTTAAAACCTAATATGGTTACATCTGGATCTAATAATTCTGATCAGGCCAATGTTGAGGAGGTTGCACAAAAGACTATTGATTGTCTGAAGGCTTACGTACCTGATGACTTACCAGGCGTTACATTTTTATCAGGTGGACAGTCTGATATAGACGCCACCGCCCACTTGGATGCAATGAACAAGATTGGAGGATTTAATTGGAAATTAAGTTTCTCTTATGGAAGGGCACTTCAGCAATCTGCACTAAAGGCCTGGATGGGTAAGAAAGAAAATGCAATTCTGGCTCAACAGGCTCTATCTCACAGAGCGTTGATGAATAAGCTTGCTTCTGAAGGCAAGTGGGATATTTCTCTAGAAAACTAATTGAAACTTCTCATTCAAAGAGTTTCAACTGCATCAGTTGAAGTTGATAATAAAATTGTCAGTTCAATTCAGCAAGGAGTTATGGCACTTGTAGGTTTTGATAAACACGATAACACGGAGAGTTTAGTATCTATGGCCGAGAAGCTATTAAATTTTAAAATCTTCAATGATCATAATGGAAAAATATCTAGAAGTATCTTAGAGACAAATCATCAGTTATTAGTTGTTCCTCAAGTAACTTTGTCTGTTGCAACAAATAAGGGAAGCAAACCTAGTTTTTCAAAAGCAGCAGACCCCAAAAGAAGCTTTCATTTCTTTCAAGAGTTTATTGAGATAATAAGAAGAAAGAAAATTGAATGTGAGATAGGTAGCTTTGGTTCAGACATGTCAGTACGGTTAGTAAATGACGGACCAGTTACATTTTGGTTTGAAAATTAATTCCAATTATTAACTCATTCTATCAAGTACTCTCGGTAGTGCTCTAATGTATTGTTTTACATCTGCTATTTTGCCAGTACTTACTCGAGACCAATTTACATAGTCTTGATATATTCCTCTAATAAGCACTCTTTCCTTTTCCATTTCTTTTCTAAATTCTTCTGCGTTCAAAGATCCAAGATCTACGTACATGAAATTGGTGCTTGTTGATAGGGGTTTGAGGCCATTTTCTTTAACAGCATCTTGCAGCATATCTCTCGCTTCGACGATTTTTTCCTTTGAGTATTTTAAAAATTTCTCGTCATTATATGAAGCTATAGCGGCAGCTACTCCCGCCTGATTTAAGGAGTAATCACCTAAACCGAAGGAGGATATCTTCTCTATCATTTCTGGATCTGCAATCAAATAACCTACCCTCATTCCGGCAAGTCCATAGATTTTAGAGAAAGTTCTTGCAACTACTACGTTGTAACCTTCTTTTATCAAAGGAATCATAGTATTTGCATCAGGATCATCTGTTAACTCGTTATAAGCCTCATCAATTAATACAATCGTTTTCTTTGATGCTTTTTTACAGAAAGACTTAAGTGCTTTGGGAGAGAGGGGAAGACCCGTAGGATTATTTGGATTCGTAACCTGTACCATCCCAGTAGTTGAAGTAATTTTGTTATACATTTTATCGAGGTCTATTGCTAAATCAGCTGTTTTATCTAATCTTTCAATCCCATACTCACTATTCATGCTCCCCATTTTTGATGTTGTGTCCCAAAAAAGGTCGGGACCTAAAATATGTCCTTCTTGAGTAACTTTTGTTGCTAGCCATTGCAAAGGGGCACTAGAACCAGAACCAATAATTATATGCTCTGGTGTAACATTATTTCTTTCGGCGATCATTTGCTTAAGTCTTGGCACTTCTTGCACATAGTAAGACCCCATTTTTATGGCCTCTTCCATAGCTCTTAGAGCTAAAGGACTTGGACCATATGGATTCTCATTAGCATTCAATTTAGCTACTCCAAATGCCGGACCATAACTAATATTTTGTGCATTACTTGGAACGATCCTTGGAATACTGCCTATTACACTATTCGTTTTTGAACTCTGACCTATTACTGGTGCAGCTATAACTGAGCCAGCTGTAAACAAGGCTCCTTTCAATAATGTTCTTCTTGATATTGCATTGTTTTTCATATTTTCTCCTATTAAATTATTGACGAGGAAAGACTTGCTTTCCAAAACATTCCTGACGAGACTAAAAGTAAATAAAGACCAAAAAGCCTTTTCAATTTATTCTCTTCAAGATTATGAGCCCATTCGACTCCTATTGGTGCAGTTAAAATAGACACTAAACTTATTATCAATACAGCTGGAATATTAATAAATCCAAGTGATCCAAAAGGGAGGTCTGTTTTATTGAAGCCTAAAATAAGAAAACCTAAAGCACCAACTAGGCCAATTATCAAACCTACACCCGATGCAGTTGCAACTGCCTGATAAATTGGTCTTTTACATACAGACATTGTTATGACGGTTATTGTGCCGCCAGCAATTCCAAGTAGTGCAGAAAAACCTCCAAGGAATGATACTAGACCGGCACGGGCGAAACCAACAGGCATATCTCTTTGTTTCATAGCAGTTTGGTCCAATATTTTTGGGAAGAGGAAGTAGATTCCATAGAACAATACACCCCAAGCAAATATGAGATATAACTCTTCAGCTTGAGAGTATGAAGCAATAAAAATTCCAATAATGACCCCTATTACTAACCATGGTGCCCACGCCTTTAAAACTAAAAAATCAACAGCACCTTTTTTATTATGCGACATTAGTGCTCTTGCCGATGAAAATATAATACAAGCAAGAGAAGTCCCAACAGCCACGAATATTAGGTTTTCAGATTCGATATCTAGTATCGAAAAAAGTAAAACAAGAGCAGGGACCACTGCAAATCCGCCGCCATTTCCAAAAAGGCCTGCTGTGAGTCCAGCTACGGCACCGGCAGTTATAAGTAAAACTAGTAATCCAAAAATTTCCAAAAGTTGCTCCAAACACGCATAATTTTATGCAATCCGTATGCCATATATCTGACTTCATATGAAACATTAAGGGTCATAAGAGTACTTTCTCGAAAAGAATGACCTTTTATGAGGCTATTTTGCAATCTATTCTCCTTCTTTCTTATCTTCTGTTACTGTTCTGCTTTCTAGAATTAATTTAGAAATTAACAGGCCTAATTCAAAAAGAAGCCAAGCCGGCACCGCAAGCAAAGTTTGAGAAATTACGTCTGGAGGAGTTATTAGCATACCAACTACAAAGCATCCTACTATTATGTAAGGTCTTTTTTTAGATAAGCTTGCTGATGTGGAAACTCCACTCCAAATTAAGAGAAATATTAAAATAGGGATTTCGAATGCAATGGCAAAAGCAAACATCATTCCAAGCACGAAACCTAGGTAACTATTAATATCTGTCATAACCAAAACACCTTCTGGAGCTGACGAAGTAAAGAAGCTAAAAACAATTGGTAAAATTAAAAAATAGGTAAAGACAATACCTAAATAGAAAAGTACAACACTTGAAAATAATAAAGAGAAGCTCAGATTCTTTTCTTGTTTGTACAAAGCTGGTGCTACGAACCCCCATATTTGAGAAAAAAAATAAGGCATGGAAATCATAAGTGAGACAAATAAAGTTAATTTTAGAGGCGCAAGGAATGGAGAGGCTACTTCAGTTGCAATCATGGATGAATTAGAAGGTAAGAATTTTTGCAAAGGCTCTGCCAAGAACTGATAAATGTCATTAGAAAAATAAATGAGTAGAATAAAACAACTAGCTATAACTACTATTGATTTAACAAGTCTGACTCTTAGTTCTGTTAGATGATCAACAAGAGAGGCTTCTTCCATAAGATTATCTTTCTTTAAGATCTTCTAATATTTCTTTATTTTTTTCATCAAGAAGGGCTTCTTCAAGGTTAAGCGTCTTTGATACTTCTTCCTTAGCTTCGTTGAATTGATCTTTTATCTTTCTTACTGTAACAAATATATATTTTAAGACTTCGGGTAATTTTTCTGGACCTATTAGAATAATTCCAACAACGAAAATTATTAAAATTTCAAAAAAACCAACGTCGAACATTATTTTTTGTCGTCTTCTTCATCAAGAGTTTTCCTAAAGCTTTTAATTGTATTGGCTAGGTCTGTACCTAAGTTTTTAATCCTTTTAGTGCCTCCAAACAGAAGCAACACAATCACTAAAATTATCAGTATTTGCCATATGCTAATTCCGCCTATACCCATTTATTTCTCCTTATTTTTTCTTTCTGGAACTCTTTTCTTTGTGCCCTGATATGCCGAGCCTATTATTTAGTTCCTCTAGAACATCGTCTATATGAATACCTTCATTCAAAAGTAAGACCATAGTATGAAACCATAAATCTGCAGTTTCATGAATAATTTTTTTATTCTTATCGACCGACACATCATTTGTTGCTTCTAGTAGCTCGAGCGCCTCTTCGAGTATTTTCTCATTAATTTTTACCTTTCCCTGATCCAAAAGAGATTTTACATACGAGTCTTTAGATATTGAGCCAACCCTTTTCTCCATTAAATTAAAGAGCTTTTTCAGCAAGTCTTGTTCGGCCATTTTAGATAGATATAAATAAGAATAAACAAATGATTAAAACAATGAGGATAATGCCATTATTTCTTCCTTGTATATAGATTTTTTGCATAAGCTGATTATGTCGTTCTTCATTTGCATTTTGATATTCTTCTAACCTTGAAACCTGTTCTATAGCTGTATCTGCTATTTCGGGAAATTTCCTAGCCTTTTCAAACCAACTTAAGGAATTTCTCTTAGCCCACTCAGTTAATTTTTTAGGGTTATACCTCTCTGAAATCCAATTTTTTAAGAAAGGATTAGCTATAGACCAGAAATCTAAGGCTGGATAAAGTTGTTTACCTAAACCTTCAATATTCACTAATGTTTTCTGGAGAAGCATCAAGGATGGTTGCATCCTTAAATCAAATCTTCTGGCTGAATCAAATATAAATAGAAGCATCTCACCAAAGTTTATTTTTTCCATCGGCTGATCAAAGATAGGTTCACATGCTGCCCTGATAGTGTTTTCTAGGTCACTTAACCTTGTGTCTGGATTCACCCATTTTGACTCAATTAATATGTTTGCAACTTCTTTAAAATCTCTTGCTATAACAGCAACTAACATTCTACCTATCTGATATTGCTCTTCTTCGCTTAGTGAACCAACAATTGCGTAGTCAACAGCAACATATGCGGGGTCGGACGGATTTTTGGCGTCAATGAATATATTGCCAGGATGCATATCAGCATGGAAAAAATTATCAATAAACACTTGTTTTAGAAAAATCTCAACACCTCTTTCTGCTACTAATCTTAAATCTACTCCAAGATCATTAAGGTTCTCTATGCGATCAACTGGAATACCCTCAATTTTTTCCATGACCAGTAAATTTTCAGTACAGTAATCAAGATACACTTCAGGCACATAAAGGAGATTATTGCCCTCAAAGTTTCTTCTGGTTTGTTTAATATTCGATGACTCTAATCTCATGTCTAGCTCTGCTAGAATTACAGCTTCGTACTCGTCCACTAATCTTGAAAGTTGTAATCTTTTCGCATCTTTAAATCGCCGCTCTGAAAATGCCGCAATTCTTTTCATAAGAGATACATCTGTCTGGATAATTTTTTTTATACCCGGTCTAACAACCTTAATCACAACTTCTTTGTTATTTTCTTTAAGTGTTGCCGAATAAACCTGTGCAATCGATGCAGCTGCTAAAGGTGTGGGGTTAAAGTCTTTAAAGATTGAAATAATTTCACAATTTATCTCTTTTTCAATAATCTCAATGGCCTGCTTATCAGAGAAGTGAGGCAGATCGTCTTGAAGAACTTTTAGACTTTTAGCAATTTCTCCTGGAACTACATCTGGCCTTGTAGATAAAAGTTGACCAAACTTTATAAAGATAGGGCCTAAATCTTCTAATGCAAAACGAAGTCTTTCTCCGGGCCCTTTTTTCGATTGATAGAGACGCCATGGAGATATAAAAAGAAGAAGTGAAACGATTTTTGGCTTTGAGAATGTATCAACTTCCTTGTCTAGGCGAGCTTTTAACAAAGTATGAATGATTTTAAAGAGTCTGAGAGAATCTCTAAACATCCAGCATTCCTTTTTGGCCAGAATGAATTGCCACTATGCCATTAGTTAAATTTTCATATCTACATTTTGAAAAGCCTGTATCTTCTAACATTTTTTTTAATTCTTCTTGAGTAGGATGCATCCTTATTGACTCGGCTAGATATCTATAGCTTTCTTCAGTTTGTGCAATAATCTCTCCAATCTTTGGTATAACTTCGAAAGAGAAAAGATCGTATATTTCTCTAAAAACTTCATTTTGTGGTTTTGAGAATTCTAAGATAATTAGTTTCCCACCCGGTTTTAATGCTTTGTAAATAGATCCAAGAGCAGTTTCTTTGTCAGTAACATTTCTAAGCCCAAATGCTATTGTGATTAGATCAAATGTATTGTCTTTAAAAGGAAGAAATTGAGCATCTATTTGTGCTGCATGTACATCTTCTATACCTTCATCGATTAATCGGTTTCTTCCTTCATTTAACATTGAAGCATTGATATCACTGAGAATTAAAGTCCCTTTCTCAGAAATCTTATCTCGCATTAGCTTAACCATATCCCCCGTACCGCCTGCAAGATCTAGCACTATAAAGTCATCTTTAATTCCAGATGTCTCAATAGTTACTTTCTTCCAAAGTCTGTGTATCCCAAAGGACATAAGATCATTCATTAGGTCATAATTCTTTGAAACCGTATCAAAGACACTGCCTACAAGATCTGCCTTCTTATCAGAATCTACTTCTTTAAAACCAAAGCTCGTTTTATTTTTATTCTTTTCTTTCATAAAAATGCTTGTGCATTTTATCTCATGCCGAACTAATTAACCTGTCTCCTAGATAATATTCTGTTTATAGACTTTAAATAAACATCTAAGCTTCTATTGAAACTATCTATTTGTTTTTCATTGTTTGATTTAAAGACAAAGCTAATGATTTCTTGTGCAAGTAATTCATTCTTATCAATCTTTTCTCTAAACTTTTCTTCTCCTAGTTCTTCAAGAGAATCTAGGTATGCCGACATTTTTGCTTTGTAATCCGAAGACTTATTATTTTTTAGAAGTTGAATAAACTTCTCTATCCATTGTTCTTGAAGATTAGACCATTCTTCTCTTACTTCAATGTGATTCTCTAATTTCAAGTTTATTTCATCAATCTGATCATCTCTAAGTTTGACACCTACTCGATCAAATCCAGAAATATAGTTATCTATTAAGCTATAACCATTCTCTAATCTCTCTTTTTTTCTTTTCTCTCTAAGCTCTCTGAAATGAGATCCTATTTCGTCTATTTGCACTTCATTTATTTCCTTAGTGAAGCTTATTATGGGTGACTTGAAAAAGAAATTTGATCTTGTAAAAATTCTCTCTGCATCCTTATAAATAGAGTTAATTTCTTTCTCAGGATTTTGTAAGTTTATATTTTTTAATTTTTCTAGAATAACTTTTACTTTGCTAAGTTCATTTTCACTGAACCAATTTATAAATTCTGTTGAAATAATTTCTATTTCTTCATCTTGCTCTTGTGAGAAATTAGCAAATTCCTTGAAATAATCAGCCAAATAATTATCTAATCTCTCGTAGACCCATGATCCTGCAATTGAGCATGAACTCATTGAAAAGGTCATTAGGGAAAGTAAACAAAACTTATAAATATTTCGAACCATCACTAGGGGTTATTGTAAATTGCAGTTAAAATTCTGTCGGAAATGTCAGATAAAAAGAAATATCCTACCCTAGTTTGGCTAGATTTAGAAATGACGGGTTTAGACCCAGATTCGGAAAGAGTCATTGAAATTGCCACAGCGATTACTAATCATGACCTATCAGAAATAATTGAAGGACCAAACCTCGTGATTCAGCAACCAATGGAGTTCATTGACAATATGGATGACTGGAACACTAATCAGCATACAAAATCTGGACTAGTTGAAAGCTTAAAAGTCACAAATATAACTATCGAAGAGGCACAGAAACAAACACTTGAATTTTTGTCTATGCATGCCGAGAAAGGAAGATCACCATTATGTGGTAACTCTATTTCTCATGATAGGCGTTTTCTAAGAAGATATATGCCAGAGCTAGATGCTTTTTTTCATTACAGAAACGTTGACGTTAGCTCAATAAAAGAACTCATTAAGAGATGGAATCCCGAGCTGCTTGATGGTTTTAAAAAAAGTGGTGGACATAGAGCTATGGAAGATGTGCTTGAGTCCATTCAAGAGTTGAGGTTTTACCGAGATAAATTTTTTGTTCAATAAATTTATTTATCAGGTCCTTGAAAAGCAGGATTGGAAATAGGCATAATTTTTGCCGAATCACTCGAAGTTATTTTTGCTGTACCCTTCTTATCTACTTCATCAATTCTCATTATGCAATTTATGGGTATATAACTTCTTTGAACACCTTTGAATTCGTTTTTTAGTTTTTCTTCACTTGTATCCACAACTATTTGCGACTTTTGATCGAATATATATTCCTCGACTTCTATAAATCCATACATGTCACTTTGGTAAATGGCCTCAGCATAAACCTCATAGACTTCACCCAATTGAACAAATACTACTTTGTAGATTCCTTTTTTTGCCATTACAATCCCTGCCTTTTATAGATTTAAACTATAGTACTCTTTAAAGATATTAAATATATATGGCCAAGAAACTTTTTATCAAGACCCACGGATGTCAAATGAACGAATATGACTCCGCAAGGATGCAAGACTTACTTGGTGATAGTCATGGGTTTGAAACTACACAAAATGAGGATGAAGCAGACCTGATACTTTTAAATACTTGTTCAATTCGTGAAAAAGCCCAAGAAAAAGTTTTTCATCAGTTAGGCAGATGGAAAAAATTAAAAGAAAAAAATCCTAATTTAAAAATAGGAGTTGGAGGTTGCGTAGCAAGTCAGGAAGGAGAGAATATAATAAAGAGGGCGCCTCAAGTTGATTTAGTTTTCGGTCCTCAAACAATCCATAGAGTTCCTGATCTTTATAAAAATATTTCTGAAGCTAAGCCTGCTTCTGTGGATATAACCTTTCCAAAGACAGAAAAATTTGATTATCTTCCAGAACAAAATATTGATGGGCCAACTGCATTTGTTTCAATCATGGAAGGTTGCAATAAGTATTGCTCATTTTGTGTAGTACCTCACACAAGAGGTCATGAAATAAGCAGACCTATAGATGACATCCTCAAAGAAATTAAAGGATTGTCCTTGCAAGGTGTAAAAGAAATAAACTTGCTTGGCCAAAATGTTAATTCGTATCGAGATTCAAAGCTAAAGACAAAAGGACTTGGATTAACAAATTTGATAAGAGCCTCAGCTCAAATAGAAGGTATTCAAAGAATTCAATTTACAACCTCTCATCCTTTTGAGTTCGGTCAAGATCTAATTGACATATATTTAGAAGTGCCAGAGCTAATTAGTTATGTTCATCTGCCAGTCCAGAGTGGTTCGAATTCTATTTTAGAGAAGATGAGACGCAGACATACCAGAGACGAATACCTTGAGATAATTGAAAAATTAAAAACCGTAAGAGAAGGCATTAGCATATCTTCTGACTTCATAGTTGGATTTCCTGGAGAAACTGAAGATGACTTCTTGGACACCTTGGATCTAGTTGATCGGGTAGGTTATGATGAATCTTTTAGTTTTATTTATAGCCCACGTCCTAACACAACAGCAAAAGATTTGGAGGATGATGTACCTCTTGAAGAAAAGAAGAATAGGCTTTCAGTTCTTCAGCATAAATTAGAAAACTCAGCATTAAATATAAGTAGAAAAATGGTTGGTGAGACGAGAAAATGTCTCGTCACGGGAGTTTCCAAGAAGAATCCTGGAGAGTTTCAGGCTCGAACTGAAAATAATAAAGTGGTTATCTTTTCATGCTCAGACCAATCAATGATTGGTAAAATAGTCGATATAGAAATTGTAGAAGCCAAAAATAAATCTTTACGAGGTGTAGCTGCATAGCTCAATTAAATTATTTAATGAAATTTCACTTAGAGCCTGTAAATCACGAAAAAATAAGTGACTTATGTGGGCCTACTAATTCAATTCTTAAGCAAATAGAAGAAGAACTGGGAATAAAAATCTTAAATAGAGGTGCAAGCTTTAGAATTAAAGGAGAAACCTCAAGCGCGCAGATAGCTAAAAATATTATCCTAAGAATTTATGATGATCTTGAAGAGAATAAAACTATTAGTTCAGAAGAAGTTCACTTATATTTAAGAAAAGGAATGAATGATTTAAAAAATATTAAAAAAGAAACTTCAGCTAGACAGATAATTAAAACACCTAACCTGATAGTTGCAGCTAATTATGGCAGTCAAGAGCATTATGTTGAGACCATTAGAAAAAAGGTCTTAACTTTTGGAATAGGACCGGCTGGTACGGGAAAAACATTTTTAGCCGTAGCTCTAGCCGTGGAGCAGTTTACAAGAGGAGAAGTTGAAAAGATCTTGTTAGTGCGTCCTGCAGTGGAGGCTGGAGAAAAGCTTGGTTTTTTACCCGGTGACTTAAGCCAAAAAGTTGATCCTTACTTGAGACCTCTTTACGATGCGTTATTTCAGATGTTGGGCTACAAAGAAACTACTCAGCTTATAGAGCGAAACATAATTGAAGTTGTACCTTTAGCTTTCATGAGAGGTAGAACATTAAACAATTCGTTCATCATTCTTGATGAAAGTCAAAACGCAACAGTAGAGCAAATGAAAATGTTTCTTACTAGATTTGGTTTTGGTTCGAAAGTCGTTATCACAGGAGACATAACTCAAATAGACTTACCTAAAAACACACTCTCTGGTTTAGTCCATTCTTTAGAAGTATTAAAATCTGTTGATGATATTGGATTAGTAGAATTTGAATCAAAAGATGTTGTACGTCATGGTCTGGTTCAAAAAATTGTTGAGGCTTATGCTAAGTTTGTTAATTAAGTGATATCTTCCAGTTCTAATATTTTTATTTCTGGGGATCTTGAGGGACTGTCTTGCACAAAAGAAGATATATCAAGTTTAATTCAACTTTTAATCGGCACAGAACCAAGCTTAGAAAGTTTATTTTTAAAAAAATCTGTAAATATTAGATTCATATCCAAATCTGAGATCAAGGAATTGAATTTTAGATTTCTTAATAAGGACAGGCCAACAAATGTTCTATCCTTCCCTCCTCAAGAAACTACTCTCGATGATGAATTACTAGGAGACATTGCCATATGTCCTGAAATTATAAAAAGTGAAGCTAATGATCAAAATAAAGAAAAACAAAGTCATTTATTCCATATCATCCTTCACTCTTTACTTCATCTAACAGGACACGACCACTCCGATGATAGCTCGGCTGAGATTATGGAAAATATTGAAGTAGAAGCTTTAAAAAAAATAGGTATTGCGAATCCCTATTGAAACAAATTAAGATGTGTGTGTGTTTATGAAGTGAGGCGTTGATGAACGACGAGCCCCCAAGTATTTTAGCTGAGTCTAGTGAGCTCGGCCTTAGGAAAAGAATAAAAGACAAACTAAAAGAAATTTATCAAAATTTCTCCTATAAACCCCAAAATAAACAAGAACTTGCAGGATCCATAAGAGATTCAAGCGAGAGAGGCGTGCTTGAGAAAGGTACTCTGAATATGATTGAAGGAGCACTTAGAGTCTCTACAGACCAAGTAAGGGATGTAATGATTCCAAGGCCACAAGTGGTTTTTGTTGAAAGAAATGAGAAGCCGCAAGACTTCTTGCCTAGAGTTATTAAATCAAGTCATTCTAGATTTCCAGTTATAAACTCAGAGAATGACAAAATTGAAGGTATTTTATTAGCAAAAGACCTCCTGCCCTTCTTATCTTCTGAAAATTTAGATAACTTTGAACTTACCAAGCTTATCAGGCCTGCAATATTGATCCCTGAGAGCAAAAAATTGAATATATTACTCGATGAATTAAGAGCAGGAAGAAATCATATGGCCATCGTGCTTGACGAATATGGTGATATTACCGGAATTGTAACAATCGAAGATGTTTTAGAAGAAATTGTTGGTGAGATAGAAGATGAACATGATAAAGATGCCGGCACTTTAATAAAAGAAATTGCTCAAGATGAATATCTTGTATCTGCACTCACTCCAATAGATGTTTTTAATGAAAATTTTGGTTCTTCTTTAAGTGACAAAGATTTTGATACTTTAGGCGGTATAGTAATGCATCATTTTGCGAGATTTCCAAAACCAAACGACGCTATCAATATAGAAGGCTGGCGCTTTGTAATAAATTCACTGGAAAGAAGAAGGATCAAGAGAATTAAAGTTTCCAAAATAACATAAATCTTCTTTAGTAAAAATTTCTCTGTATTAAAATATTGATGATGCTCAAGAAGAGATTTCTTGCCCTTATTTGTGGAGTAATTTTTTCATTTGGTTTTGCACCATTTGATCTCTGGCTACTATCTGTTCTTTCAGTTGCAGTACTCATTGGATTATTAGATAAATCTTCAAATAAAGAAGCATTTCTTGTCGGATATGCATTTGGATTTGGTATGTGGTTATCTGGAATTTCCTGGTTGTATGTAAGTATTCACTATCATGGAAATGTTGGAATCATAGGTTCATCATTAATCGTTCTTCTTTTCATTTCTATTTTATCTTTATACTCAGGTTTTCTGTTTCTTCTCAATAATGTATTTAAATCTTTAAGTCCAAAAATAATAATCTTTCTTACTCTACCAGTTGCATGGACTCTAATGGAGTTCCTCAGATCTTACCTATTCACCGGCTTTCCATGGTTGATATCTGGCACAATGTTGGCGGATACTTTTATAGATGGTTACACACCAATTATTGGTGCTCAAGGTAATAGCTTCTTTCTTATACTCCTCTCCGTTTCGATTAATAAACTTTATGAAAATATAACAGAAAATAGACCTCCCCTACTCTTTTCTCTATTTGTTTTATTGATTCTCATGCCCTCTTATTTTCTCAAATCAGTTGAGTGGACTTCAGCTGAAAATGAGATTCATATAACTCTTTATCAACCTAATTTAACCTTAGAGGATAAGTGGAGTCAGTACGGAATCATCAAATCTCAAGGAATGATGGAAAAAGCTATAGAAGATGCAAATGAAGGTGATCTCATAGTATTTCCAGAGACAGCATTGATATTATCTGAAAATGATAACAAAGCTTTTATGAATCTTATTAGAAGCAAAAGTTTTGAAAAGAATATAACACTAATAACTGGAATCATTGAAAGAGAGGATGATTATAAAATTAGAAATAGGTTACAAACACTTGGAGCTATGGAAGACTTCTACGACAAGATAAAACTAGTACCATTTGGCGAATTCATACCTCTAGAAAAGTATTTGGGAAGTTTATTAGATATTATTGGCTTAAATTTAACAAATACATTACCTGGAGAAGGCGTTAAATCAATAAAAACTAGAGAATTAAGGATCTCACCTAGCATATGTTACGAAATAGCTTTTGACGAACTCATAAGGAAAACTGCAAAAGATAGTAACATTTTGCTGACAGTGAGTAACGATACCTGGTTTGGCAGGTCAATTGGCCCTATTCAGCATCTAGAAATAGCCCAAAATAGAGCTTTAGAACATAAAAAACCATTAATTAGGTCTACAAACAGCGGAATTACTGCTTTTGTATCAAAAAATGGAGAAATTATTGAAAGACAAACTTATTTCGAAGATAAAACTTTGACCAGAAACATAACCCTTTACTCCGGAAATACTTTT